>NZ_JALMEY010000007.1:0-288063 GCF_023100615.1 Pseudomonas sp. MWU12-3103b | reverse complement strand
GTTTCGAAGAGCCCCAAGATCGGCCTCCTCTCCCAGAGGGAGAGGGGACTGACCGGGTTGGATGGGCGAGATCCGCCGACCTGAGTTATCGAGTCGAACTCAGGTTTCGAAGAGCCCCAAGATCGGCTCCCTCTCCCTGGGGAGAGGGCTGGGGTGAGGGGGGAGTTCACCGCGGTGTTTGAAAGGTTGGATTACTTCTTCGCGACGATGACCGCCCGCATCGGCGCCGGCAGCCCTTCGATGGTCTTGCTGTGATCTTCCGGATCAAGGAAGTCACTCAGCGACTGATACTTCATCCATTCGGTACCGCGTTGTTCTTCAACGGTGGTGGTGCTGACGTCCACGCATTTCACATCGGTGAAACCTGCCCGACGCAGCCACAATTCCAGCGCCGGCACCGACGGCAGGAACCACACGTTGCGCATCTGCGCGTAGCGATCTTCCGGCACCAGCACCTGATGCTTGTCGCCTTCAACCACCAGCGTTTCCAGCACCAGTTCGCCGCCCTTGACCAGGCAATCCTTCAGCGCCAGCAAATGCTCGATCGGCGAACGTCGGTGGTAGAACACACCCATCGAAAACACTGTGTCGAAGCCTTCAAGGTTCGGCGGCAGGTCTTCGAACGGGAACGGCAGGTGCCAGGCATTCGGCTCGGACAGATAACGCTGCACGGCCTGGAACTGGCAGAAGAACAGCCAGTTCGGATCGACGCCGATCACGCTGTCGGCACCGGCGCCGAGCATGCGCCACATGTAATAGCCGTTGCCGCAACCGACGTCGAGGATGCGTTTGCCCTTCAGGTCCAGATGCGGGGCGACCCGCGACCACTTCCAGTCCGAGCGCCATTCGGTGTCGACGTGCACGCCGAACAGGTCGAACGGCCCCTTGCGCCACGGCGACAGGCCCATCAGCGCGGTGCGCATCTGCGCGCGGGTTTCGTCGTCGCAGTCGGTGTCGAGTTTCAGGCCGTTGAACAGATCGACTTCAGTCGGCTGGAGTTTCGGCAACGCGTCCAGCGCGCTCTGCCAGCGCTCCAGATCGCCGTGACCTTTCTCCATTTTCCTGTCGAGTTGCACTTGCAGGGTGTTGGCCCAGTCGGCCAGCGGGGTGCCGGCCAGACGGCGGGCGAGGGGGGACAGATCAATCATGGCAAGGCAATCAACGAGGCAAAGTTAAGACACTGGAACCACGGCACGACTTTCGAGAACCCGGCGGCCAACAGGCGTTCGCGGTGTTCTTCGAGGCTGTCGGGCTTCATGACGTTTTCGATGGCGCTGCGCTTCTGGGCAATTTCCAGTTCGCTGTAGCCGTTGGCACGTTTGAACGCGACGTGCAGATCGGTGAGCAGCGCGTGCTCTTGCGCATCGTTAAAGCGCAGTTTCTCCGACAGAATCAGCGCGCCGCCGGGCAGCAGCGACTGGCGGATGCGCGAGAGCAACGCGGTGCGCTGCTCCGGGGCGATGAATTGCAGGGTGAAGTTCAGTGCCACCACCGAGGCCGGTTTGAACTCGAGCGCGAGAATGTCGCCTTCGATCACTTCGACCGGTAACAACTCCTGGAACATCGAATCCTGACCGTTGAGGTACTCGCGGCAGCGTTCGACCATCGCCGCCGAGTTATCCACCGCGATCACCCGGCAACCGTCGGTGCGCACGTGACGGCGCAAGGCTTGAGTCACGGCGCCGAGCGAAGCACCGAGGTCGTACAGAACGCTGTTCGGTTGGGCAAATTGCGCCGCGAGTACGCCGAGGTTTTCGACGATGGTCGGGTAACCCGGCACCGAGCGCTTGATCATGTCCGGGAACACCCGCACCACGTCCTCGTTGAAGGCGAAGTCAGGCACCTGGGCCATCGGCTGGGCGAAAATGCGATCGGGTTCTTTGCTCACGGCGGTTCCGGCGGTGTTGATGAAAAGGCCGGCATTTTAGCCAAAGTGGCGTCGGGATGCTTGGGTTGTCCGACGTGGCGAGGGGATTTATCCCCGATGGGCTGCGAAGCAGCCCCAAGATCTGTGCCTGCGGTCTGTCTGACATACCTGATTGACCGGTTTCAGGGCCGCTGCGCAGCCCATCGGGGATAAATCCCCTCACTACAAAATTAGCGGTGTTTCACGGAAAACGCCGAAGCGGCAATCCCCCACTGCCCCAGCCAGTAACTGAGGATGATCACGTACGGCGCAGCATGAAACGGCGCCACAAAGCGATCAATGCCGATCACACTGTCGGAGAACACGAACGCCAGCGCACCCGCCGCCGCCAGCAGCGCCGAACGCTTGGGCACATCGGTGCCGAGGCGGGCGAGGGCGCGCCAGAGCATGGCGCTGATCGCGGTGCCATAGACGAGCACTGGCACTAGCAACGGCCCGAGGCCACTGGAAATCAAAATCCCCAGCAGCACCGCGCCGACGCCGAGCGCGAGCACCAGCGGCAAGAGCGCCAAACGCTTGCAATCGCTGAGGTAAGCCTTGAGGTACGCCAGATGCGCCACCAGAAACGCACCCAGACCAAACACAAACAAATCCCCCGGCCACGCCAGCAACACGTCACCGAGCACAGAGAAAATCAGCCCCAGACTGATCCAGCGTCGATAGTCGCTGGGTGGCGCATCGTGCAGCCAGCCGAGCAGCGCCAGCACCGGTAACGGTTTGACCAGCAGGCAGAGCAATGCCGCATGCGTGCTCACACCGTAGATAAACGTCACCGCGCCCATCAGCGCCAGAATCAGCCAGCCCACGATCAGTTCACCGAAATGGCGCAGTCGAAGGTTTCTGCCGGTTCAACTTCCGGTTCCCACGGCTGCTGCGAGGTCAGGCGCAGGCGGCCGTTGCCGGTGGCAAAGGCCTGGAAGCGCCAGGTGGAAAAACCGCCCGCGCCGACCATGCCGGAATCTTTCGGACTGCTGTAAACCTCGGGACTGAGTGCATGTAGCACGCCGCCGGCGGAATCCTGAATTGCCCAGCGATAGCCCGTGGTCGGGTTGCTCGGCAGCATCACGATCAGGTTTTGTCCGTTGGTCAACTGCACGGGGCATTCGCTCTGGTTTTCCACGGTCACGTTCTGTTTTGGCTGCGTGGCGCAGGCGGCCAGCAAAGAGAGGGCGAGAGGGACAAACAGGCGAGTGGCGGACATAGGCTCAGTGGCTCCGGCGTTGACGACGAACGGCGAGCATAACTGAAGATGAGACAAAGTGTGACAGTGCCTGCCCTCACCCTAACCCTCTCCCAGAGGGAGAGGGGACTGACCGGGGGATATTCCAGAGATACACCGACCTGAAATAGATCGCTGAATCCATAATCGACTCGGTCTTACAGGTCGATGCGTAGCGCAAGACAACTCGGTCGGCTCCCTCTCCCTCCGGGAGAGGGTCGGGGTGAGGGGTTTTCTGTCAGAACAAGATCTTCGCCACATCCGCAAAGCGCTTGGCGAAGTGCACGGTAATCCCTTCCTTCAGATAATCCGGCAACTCCTCAAAGTTGCCCCGGTTCGGCTCCGGCAGGATCAGTTCGAAGATCTTCTGCCGCCGCGCCGCGATGACTTTCTCGCGCACCCCGCCAATCGGCAGTACATGCCCGGTCAGGGTCAGTTCGCCGGTCATCGCCACGCCTTTTTTCGGCGGCTGATTGCGGGCGAGCGAGAGCAGGGCGCTGGCCATGGTCACGCCGGCGCTCGGGCCGTCTTTCGGTGTGGCGCCTTCCGGCACGTGCAGGTGGACGAAGGCCTCGTCGAAGAATTTCGCATCGCCGCCAAACTGTTTCAGGTGTGAGCTGACGTAGCTGTAGGCGATCTCCGCCGACTCTTTCATCACGTCACCCAGTTGCCCGGTGAGTTTGAAACCACGGTTGAGCGTGTGAATTCGCGTGGCTTCGATCGGCAGGGTCGCGCCGCCCATGCTGGTCCAGGCCAGACCGGTGATCACACCGGTGCCCGACAGCACTTGTTCATTGCGGAACACTGGATGGCCCAGCGATGCTTCGAGGTCTTTCGGGCCAAGCTTGATCACCGCTTTCGGGTCGTCGATCAGCTTCATCACCGCCTTGCGCACCAGTTTGCCCATCTGTTTTTCCAGCTGGCGCACCCCGGCTTCGCGGGCGTAACCGTCGATCAAGGCCTTGAGCGCGCTGTCGCTGATGCTCAGGCTGCCCTTGGACACGCCAGCCTTTTCCAGCAGTTTCGGCCACAGGTGACGCTTGGCGATGGCGACTTTTTCTTCGGTGATGTAGCCCGACAGGCGAATCACTTCCATGCGGTCCAGCAACGGCCCGGGAATCGAATCCAGGGTGTTGGCGGTGCACACGAACAGCACTTTCGACAGGTCCATGCGCAGGTCGAGATAGTGATCGAGGAATTCGACGTTCTGTTCCGGATCGAGGGTTTCCAGCAGCGCCGACGCCGGGTCGCCTTGGTAGCTCTGGCCCATCTTGTCGATCTCGTCGAGCATGATCACCGGGTTCATCACTTCGACGTCTTTCAATGCCTGTACCAGCTTGCCCGGCTGCGCGCCAATGTAGGTGCGGCGGTGGCCCTTGATCTCGGCTTCGTCACGCATGCCGCCGAGGCTGAAGCGGTAGAACGGCCGGCCAAGGGATTCGGCGATGGATTTGCCGACGCTGGTTTTACCCACGCCCGGCGGACCGACCAGCAATACGATGGAGCCGCTGATTTCGCCTTTATAGGCACCGACCGCGAGGAATTCGAGGATGCGATCCTTGATGTCGTCGAGGCCGGCGTGGTGTTTGTCGAGTACCTTGCGCGCGTACTTGAGGTCGAGTTTGTCCTCGCCGTACACGCCCCACGGCACCGAGGTCGCCCAGTCGAGGTAGTTGCGGGTGACCGCGTACTCCGGCGAGCCGGTCTCGAGGATCGACAGTTTGTTCATTTCCTCTTCGAGGCGTTTCTGCACCTGTGCCGGCAGGACTTTGCCTTCCAGGCGTTGTTCGAACTGTTCGAGATCGGCGCTGCGGTCGTCCTTGGTCAGGCCGAGTTCCTGCTGGATCACCTTGAGTTGTTCCTTGAGGAAGAACTCGCGTTGGTGCTCGCCGATCTTGCGGTTCACTTCGGCGGAGATCTCTTTCTGCAGGCGCGCGACTTCGACTTCCTTGCGCAGCATCGGCAGGACTTTTTCCATGCGCTTGAGCATTGGAACGCAGTCGAGCACTTCTTGCAGCTCATTACCTGTCGCCGACGTGAGGGCGGCAGCGAAGTCGGTCAGCGGCGACGGATCGTTGGGGCTGAAGCGGTTGAGGTAGTTCTTTAATTCTTCGCTGTACAGCGGGTTGAGCGGCAGCAGTTCCTTGATCGCGTTGATCAGCGCCATGCCGTAGGCCTTGACCTCGTCGGTCGGCTCGGTGGGCTGGTGCGGGTATTCGACTTCGACCAGGTACGGCGGGCGGTGGTGTTTGAGCCAGGTCTTGATGCGTACGCGGCTCAGGCCTTGGGCGACGAATTGCAGTTTGCCGTTTTCGCGGCTGGCGTGATGGACTTTGACCAGCGTGCCGTATTCGGGAAGGGCGCCGGTGTTGAAGTGGCGCGGGTCTTCCTGGGGCGTGTCCATGAAGAACAGGGCCAGGGAGTGGTGGTCGGATTTGCTCACCAGATCGAGGGTTTCGGCCCAGGGTTCTTCGTTGACGATGACCGGCAGCACTTGGGCCGGGAAGAACGGGCGGTTGTGGATCGGGATGACGTAGACCTTGTCCGGCAGGTTCTGGCCGGGCAGGGCCAGGCCTTTGCCGGATGAGGTGTGTTCGATGTGTTCTGCTTCGGTGTAGTCGTCGGGGTTGTCCGGGAATTCTTGCTGGTCGCTCATGGGGCACCTGCGCAATGGGGTATGGGTCTTAGATGGGGCAGGCTTTGGGTGGTTTCAATGGGGGGCGGTGTTTCTGCTTGTGCGTTCAGGGTTTTGACAGGCGTCACGCTTTGGACTTGGCGGCCTTTGGGCCGACCAGGTTCTTGGGGTTTTGGGGGTATATCCGTTTTTTTGGGTGTGGCGGCTGGCGGTTTCGCCCTTACGGCGAGTCACCTTTTCCAGACGCCGAAAAGGTAACCGAAAAGGCTTGCTCCTGCGTTCGGCCCGCTCGCTGGGGCTCGGGGTTCCTTCGCTCCGGGACTGATCCGTGGGGCAGCGCCTCCGGTTTGCTTCGCTGCACCTCCTCTCGCTGTGTTTGGCTGCGCCAAACGGTCGCTGCGCTCCCACCCCCGGATCAATCCCTCCACTCAGCCTTCCGACGTCGCCCGTGGATCAAGATCAAGAGCGGTACTCGAGCTTGCGCTCATTGTTTTGAGTGGGGCGGCTGCGCCGCATGGGGCGTACACAAATCAAAACTGTGGGAGCTGGCTTGCCAGCGATGGCGGCCTGACAGCCGACCATGTTCTGGCTGAATGCACTCAATTTACCTGTGGGAGTGAGCCTGCTCGCGATGGCGGCCTACGAGCCGACCCATCTCCACCTGACTCACCCAATTCCACTGTGGGAGCGAGCTTGCTCGCGAAAGCGGTGTGTCGGTCACCGCAAGTGTTGGATGTGCTGACGCTTTCGCGAGCAAGCCCGCTCCCACTATGGCTCAGCTGTGTGCCGCAGATTGGGTGATTTCCACATTATCCAGCACCCGATTCACCGCCAGTTCTGCGAGCATGATGATTTGCTGAATGGCCAGTATCGTCCGGCGCTGCGGGATGTCGATGTACGCGGCGATGTCGCTGGTCATGAGGCTGGCTTGGGCCAGTGATTCGCAGGCGTGGACCAGCAGGCTTTCGTTGTCCATGTCCGGGGCGACCTGGAACATGCTGCTGGGTTTGTGGAATCTCACAGCGGCGGCGGAGGGTTTCAGGTAATGATCCAGCGCACGCTCGGCGGCGTCGTGGAGTTTTCTGGAATCGAGGGATTCGTAGGGGGAGGTTTCGGGGGGATTGGGTGTGGGTTTGATCATGATGAATTCTCAGTTGGTGAAGTGGAACTACCTTCAATTGCCGCGACGCAATCTGAGGTGGCAGCTGTACGCGGGTTCGCGGACCGATAACTGAGGAATCGGCATACCCCCAAAGAAGGTATCCCGCGCACAGCCGCCATGACACAACCAACAGGCATCCGAGGTGCTGTCAGGTTGGCGATTATGCATCAGTTATCAGGCCGCGACGCCCGGCCGCTGAATTTCCAGCGACCACCAGAGCCTATCCAGCCAATTTCCGAGGCACAACCGACGCGACTTGTCGGAAAACTCCCGCGTATAACGCGCTTCTGTAGGACGGACACCGTCCAGTGTGGGAGCGGGCTTGCTCGCGAAGGCAATGTGTCAGCCGGCAAACTCATTGGTTGATACACCGCTTTCGCGAGCAAGCCCGCTCCCACAGGTTTGTCCGGTGGACTCAGAAAGGGTGGGCACAAAAAAGGCGATGCCCCTCACGGAGCATCGCCTTTCCTTTACCGCCGCTAAAACTTATTCCGGCAGTTTGTACGCAATCACATAGTCACCCATCTTGGTGCCCAGCGAGCCGTGACCGCCAACAACGAGCAGCACGTATTGCTTGCCGTCCTTGCCGGTGTAGGTCATCGGGGTCGCTTGGCCGCCGGCAGGCAGACGCGATTTCCACAGTTCTTTACCGGTGTTCACGTCGTAGGCGCGCAGGTACTGGTCGAGGGTGCCGCTGAGGAAGCCGACGCCGCCTGCAGTGACCATCGAACCGCCCATGCTTGGTACGCCCAAGGTGAAGCCGATCGGGATTGGCGAGCTGTCGCGGCTGGTGCCGTTTTTGCGTTTCCACACGACTTTACCGGTGGTCAGGTCGATACCGGCGACGTAGCCCCAGGCCGGGGCCTGGCACGGTACGCCCAGTGGCGACATGAACGGGTGCATGATCACCGCGTATGGCGCGCCGGTGTTTGGCTGCACGCCAGCGGTTTCGCTCTCGCGTTTGCTGCCGGCGGCGACTTTCTCGCGTGGCACCATTTTCGAGACGAAGGCCATGTAGTTCGGGCTGGTGAACAGCATCTGGCGAACCGGGTCGACCGAGACGCCGCCCCAGTTGAACACGCCGACGTTACCCGGATAGATCAGGCTGCCCTGTTCCGACGGAGGCGTGTATTGGCCTTCGTAGCGCAGTTCCTTGAACTGGATGCGGCACAGCATCTGGTCGAACGGGCTGGCGCCCCACATGGCTTTTTCGGTCAGTTCCGGGGCCAGCAGGTTGAGGTCCGAACGGGCCTGGGTCGGTGCGGTGTGGTCGCCTTTCACGGCGCCTTGCGGAACCGGGATTTCCTTGATCGGGATGATCGGCGTGCCGTCACGACGGTCGAGGACGTACAGGCTGCCCTGTTTGGTCGGGGCGATCAGCGCCGGCTTCACGCCGTCGGCGGTTTTCATGTCGAGCAGGGTTGGCTGGCTGCCAACGTCCATGTCCCACAGGTCGTGGTGGGTGAACTGGTAGTTCCAGCGCACTTTACCGGTGGCCAGGTCGAGGGCGACGATGCCGGCGCTGAATTTCTCGGCGCCTGGAGTGCGGTCGGCGCCCCACTGGTCTGGAGTCTGGTTGCCCAGTGGCAGGTAAACCATGCCGAGTTTTTCGTCGACGCTGGCCAGCGACCACATGTTGGCCGAGTTGCGGCTGTAGGTTTCGCCCGGCGCCAATGGCTCGGTGGCGTCCGGCTTGTCGCTGTCCCAGTTCCACACCAGGTGACCGTCGCGCACGTCGAAGGCGCGGATTACGCCCGATGGCTCGTTGGTCGACTCGTTGTCGGTGACGTGACCGCCCATGATCACCAGATCACGGGTAATCGCCGCTGGCGAGGTGGAGTAGTAGCCACCGGCGGTGAACGGGCCGATGCCTTGGGTCAGGTCGACCACGCCGTTTTTGCCGAAGCCTTCGCAGATCTTGCCGGTGTCGGCGTTCAGGGCGATCAGGCGCGCATCGGCGGTTGGCAGGTACAGGCGACGCGGGCAAGCCTGAGCAACGGCTTTGCCAGCTTCGGAGATAACGGCCGAGGCAGCGTTCTCAGACTTGGCGTAAGCGGCTTCGTCGTAGTACGACACGCCACGGCAGGTCATGTGGGCGAAGCCCTTGAAGCCGACCGGGCTCTTGATCTGCGGGTCGAAGCGCCACAGTTCCTTGCCGGTGTCCGGATCCAGCGCCAGCACTTTGCTGTGCGCGGTGCAGGCATAGAGCATGCCGTTGGCTTTGAGCGGGGTGTTTTCGTTGGTCAGCTCGACCGGGTCATCTGCGGTTGGCAGGTCGCCGGTCTGGATGCGCCAGGCTTCTTGCAGCTTGCCGACGTTGGCCGGAGTGATCTGCTTCAGCGGCGAGTAGCGGTCACCGAATTCGGTGCGGCCATAGGCCTGCCAGTCGCCTTCAGGCATTTGCGGTGCGGTACTGGTCATGTCCGCGGTGTCGCGGCCCAGTTCGCCAAAGGTTTCGCCCGGGTGGGTGAACAGGCTGGCCAGGGCAGTCACACCGGCCAGCACCACGGCCACGGTCAGGCCACCCGTGCCCATCGGCGCAGGGCCATTGAGCAGCAGCGGACGACGGAACCACGGCAGCAACATCACGAGGCCGAGAACGAACCACAGGGCCAGACGCGGTACCAGTTGCCACCAGTCCAGACCGACTTCCCACAAGGCCCAGACCGTGCTGGCGAACAGCACGATGGCGTACAGGCCCAGCGCTGCGCGACGACGCAGCAGCAACAGAATGCCGCTCAGCGCAATGCCGATACCGGCCAGCAGGTAGTACAGCGAGCCGCCGAGCATGCTCAGCTTGACTCCCCCGGCCAGCATGGCCAGGCCCATCAGTAGAAGCAGAATGCCGAGCAGGCTCGGTAGCAGACGGCCCCGACTCGAAGCACTTTCGGTGCTCATAGTGTGATTCTCCGTGACGTTTATGTAGTCCCGCGCTGTAGTCACTTTAGATGACGATTGGGCACAGGTATGGTTCAGATAAAACTTGTGTAGCTAACGAATTTCATAAATCTCCTTGTGGGAGCGGGCTTGCTCGCGAAAGCGGTGTGTCAGAAGGCTGATGCATCGACTGACACGCCGCCTTCGCGAGCAAGCCCGCTCCCACCTTGGGGATTTGCGTAAATCTTTAGAACGAGGACTGGATCTTGATCCCCGCGATCAGTGCGTCATCGACCTCGTTCACACCGCCCGGATGGCGGATGTATTGCAGGTTCGGGCGCACGGTCAGCCAGTTGGCGACGTGCACGCCGTAATACAGTTCGGCGCTGTATTCGGTGTCCTGCGGCGGCAGGAAGGACGGGTCGTCATAGTCGTAGACGGCGTGCGCCTGATTGCTCGCTTCGGCGTTTTTGCGAAAGGCCGGGTTGACGTGGACGCGGGCCAGGGCGAAACCGATGTCGTCCTTGGCGCGGGCATCGAACGGGCCTTTGTAGACCACACCGGCCTGCACGTAGTTGTCGATGGCGTTGGTTTTCTTGTCGTGCATCGTCGCGTTGGCAAACACGCTCAAGCCGCGCGAGTGGTCGCTGGCGAGGCTGGTGACTTGCTGCTGCGCACCGAACCACACGCCGTGTTTGCTCGACGCGCTGCGGTAGGCTTCGCCGCTCAGTGCGGCGGGCTGGCCGTTCTGGTCTTTATAGACGTCAGAGGCCTTGGCGCTGCTGTAGTAGTAACCGGCACGGTATTCGCCCGGCAGACCGTTGAGCTTCGGCGTCCACACCAGTTCCACCGGCAACACGGCGCCTTGGGTACCGCTGCCGCTGAGTTTGAAGCCGTTGCCGCGATCGAGGTTTGACGGGTTCTGCTCGTAGGCGCCGACCTGCGCGTACAACTCTGGGGTCAGGTGATATTTGACCCGCAGCGCCCATTGGCTGACCGGCCAGTTGTACCAGATGCCGCCGACCCAGTTGCCGACCTGCGAGCCGCAGAACGCCAGGTTCTGGAAGTCGCACGGGAAGCTGTTGAAGTCTTCGCCTTCGCCGAAGCGGCCGACCTTGATGTCGAGCTTCTGGTCGAAGAATTTCTGCTGGTACCACATCTGCGTCAGGCGCGTGGTCTGGCCACGGCCCCAGACTTCCTGGGCCGAGGTGAAGCCGCCAACGCGTGGGTCGTTGATGCGGTCATTGCTGATGTTGTTGCCGCTGCGCTTGGTGATGGTCAACTGAAACTCGGCGTCGTCCCAGCCAAGGATTTTTTGCAGGTCCAGGTGCGTGCCCAGACCGAACTGGTCGCTGTAACGCGCGGTGCGATCGTGGTCGTAGCCGCCGTGCAGGTTACTGCCCATTTCGCCGGTGTAATCGAGTTTGAAGTCGTAGCCTTTTTCCGCGAGTTCGGTACGCGTGCCGTTCCAGTCACCGAGCATCCACGGTGAGTCGCTGTCGAAGGCGGGGGCCGCCTGGGCGTAGGTGGCGAAGCCGAGCGCGGTGCAGCCGCCGAGCAGGCGCAGGGCTGAGATAGCGCTGTCTCGGGAGAAGGAAAAATCAGGCATGGGTCAGTCTTTTTTTGGTGTTTTACGGGGGTAAACCGAGCGCTTCAATTTGACGCAGGCAGTGAAGCGATTCAGCTGAAGGGCGGCAGGATAATGATCTGTAACAAAAAGACAAAGGGCTTTTGCAGACATGCAGCATTTCTGATTTGGTAACAGTGCGGCAAACGGGCGCATTGTGGCGATGGTCGCAGGCTGCGATCTTCTCGGGTTGGCCTACATTTGATGCAAGGCCTTCCACCTGACCGGCCCCTCGGCTAAGGTGCGCGGCTTGTGCATTTTCCCTCCGTCCAAAGGCCTGGCATGAACGACCACACTCCCGATCCGCTGCATGGCGTAACCCTCGAACAGATCCTCAATGCGCTGGTGGCGCATTACGAGTGGTCGGGGTTGGCCGAGCGCATCGATATCCGCTGCTTCAAGAGCGATCCGAGCATCAAGTCGAGCCTGACCTTCCTGCGCAAAACCCCGTGGGCGCGGGAGAAGGTCGAGCGCTTGTACGTGAAACTGATGCGCACCAAGCGTCCGCTCTGAGATGGACGCCGTTACGCGGCGACGCCTGATCACGCTCATCGCCACGCTCGGTTGGGCCGGGCTGAGTATCCAGCTGTACCTGATTTTCCTTGCGCGGCTGAGTGTCGACGCCAGCCTGCTGGGCGGGCTGGTGAGTTTCTTCAGTTACTTCACGGTACTCACCAACACCCTGGTGGTGACCGTGCTGACCTGCGCTGTCACCGGGCGTGAATCCGCTGCGCAGCGCTGGTTTCTGCAGCCATGGGTGAGCAGCGGGATTGCGGTCAGCATTGCGGTGGTCGGTCTGGCTTACAGCATTCTGCTACGGCATTTGTGGCATCCGCAGGGCTGGCAGTTTATCGCTGACGAACTGCTGCACGACGTGATGCCGCTGCTGTTTCTCGGTTACTGGTGGTTTTGCGTACCCAAAGGCACGTTGCGCCTTTGGCACCTGCCGCTGTGGCTGATTTACCCGTTGGTGTATTTCATTTACGCGTTGCTGCGCGGGCATCTGCTTGGCGCGTATGCGTATCCGTTCATCGATGTGGCGCTGCTGGGTTATGCACAGGTGTTCGTCAATGCTGGAGGGATATTGGTGGGGTTTGTGCTGATTGGGTTGTTGGTGATCGGCATCGACCGCTGGCAGTCAGGACGAAGTTAAAAGGTCAATGTGGGAGCGGGCTTGCTCGCGAAGGCGTCAGGTCAGTCAACATCATGGTTGAATGATCGACCGCATTCGCGAGCAAGCCCGCTCCCACAAGGGTAAATCACTCTTCTGCCGAACCCTCAGCGCGCCAGTAGCCGACGGCTTTGACGAACTGCTCATTGAGTCCATGCTCATCCAGCAGCACCCGACGGATCTGCCGCGAGACCTTGGTCTCGGTCGCTACCCACGCATACAGATTGCCCTTGGGCACCTGCAGCTCTTTGACCGTGGTCAGCAGGTTGTCCTTGCCGCCTTCACGCAGGACCCAGATCACATTGACCTGCGCCTTACTTTCCAGCACTTGTTGCTCGGCACCGTTCTCCACTTCGATCACCACCAGCGCCTTGCGATTGGCCGCCAGACCTTCAAGGCGGCGGGCGATGGCGGGGAGGGCGGTTTCGTCGCCGATCAGCAGGTAGCTGTCGAAGATGTCCGGCACGATCATCGAACCGCGCGGCCCGCCGATGTGCAGAAACTGTCCCGGCTTGGCCTGTTCAGCCCAGGTCGAGGCAGGGCCGTCGCCGTGCAGGACGAAGTCGATGTCCAGCTCGAGTTTTTCCAGGTCGTAGCGGCGCGGGGTGTAGTCGCGCATCTCGGGCAGCGGGCCGTTGTCCTTGCCGGCGCCGAGCACCATGGTCTCCAGCGCAGCGGTTTGTTCGGCATTCTGCGGGAACAGCAATTTCACGTGATCGTCGGTGCCCAGGCTGATGAACCCGGCCAGCTCTGGCCCGCCGAGGGTGATGCGGCGCATGCGCGGGGTCAGGTCGACCACGCGCAGGACTTCGAGTTTGCGGCGTTTGATTTCGTGCATCACGCGGTGAATGGTTTGCGTATCGACTGCAGTCATTCGGCTTTCTCCGGGGCAGTTTGAACGGCGGGGCCGTCGACGATGGCTTTGGCGGTGTCGTTGAGCAGCGCGGCAACCCGCTGGATTTCTTCCGCGCTCCAGCGTCCATGGTGCAGTTGCAAGGCGTGACGCAGGTTGTGCACTGCCTCGTGGATTTCCGGCGGCCGGTCATGGCCGCGCAACGAGCGTTTGCTGACGTCGATGCGCATGCGCACGCCGTCCAGCGCTACCGCTTGTTCGATTAGGGACAAACGACCGGCGTCGGTCACGCTGTAGCGTTTTTTGCCGGCCTCGGCGTCGCCGCTGATCAGGTCGCTTTCTTCAAGGAAGGTCAGGGTCGGGTAGATCACGCCGGGGCTTGGGCTGTAGGCGCCGTCGAACATGCCTTCGATCTGGCGGATCAGGTCATAGCCGTGGCACGGCTGCTCGGCGATCAGCGCCAGCAGCAACAATTTCAGATCACCGGGGGCGAAGACCCGTGGGCCGCGTCCACCGCGTTCGCGGCCGGGGCGTTTTTCGAAGCCGTCACGGCCGTCGCCGTGTTCGCGGTGATGATGGGGGGAATGATGGTCTCTCATTTTCCTGCTCTCTCGTCGTGTTTAGATACAACTTAAGATATATCTTTAGGCGTTGACAAGGGTTCCTGACCAACGGCGCTCACCTGACCGATCGAATCTGCGGTCGAAAAAAACGGAAAATGATCAAGAAAACGCAGTATTAAATCCCCCGGCAAAGGCGCAGATTAGTGCAGATTCTCTAATATTCCGTTTCGCCCTTTGTTTCCGGGAAAGTGTGGTACATGTCTTACGGAAGTTGCTACCAAGTTGTGGCGCATGCAGTCATTCGGCTGGCGCGCTGTAGCCTGCTTCTTACAGTTGGACAGGAACTTTCCTGAATTTCGCGGTTTTTTCTTTCTCATCTAATAGCGTCCAGGCTACAAGGTCGCAGGACGTTGCCTGCTTACTTTGAAGATAAATTGGTTGAACATTCTTCGGCGTTGAAAGTTAACGGTGAGCACTGACTGCTCGTGACTGTTCAGTTCACCTTGACTGCTCGACGACTCAACTAATTTATATAAGACAGGTATTCAATGATGCTCAAGAAACTCGCCTTTGCCGCCCCTCTGACTGTCCTGGCCATGAGCGCCTCGATGGCGTTTGCCGCCACTGAAGCCAAGCACTCCATCAGTCTCGTGGCGCACGTGCCGGCTGACGACTTCTATGCGGTGCCGGTGGATGCCGATCTGGTCAACAAGGATCAGGACATGAGCTACAACCCGGCCACCAATTCGATGCGCGAAGTCAACGGGCACTTCGACGTGCTGCACACGGCCGGCAAGGTTCATGCACGTCTGGAAGGTGTGCCGAAGCTGATTGGCGGTAACAACACCATCGACCTGAAAGTCGAACTCAACGGCAAGACGCTGACCACCACTTCGCAGGAAGTGGTCGGTGATACCGAGTCCAATACGCGTTATCGCGCGCCCTTCAAGATCAGCGCTACCGGTGCCAAACCGGCCGCTGGCGATTACACCGGTGTGGTCATGCTGGTCGTCGAACCTTCGGTTTGAGTCATAACGGCAATACCTGACGTTACTTGTCCAGTAACGTAACCGGCCGGCAACTTTGAAGTTGCCCGGCCGGGCTTTTACTTCCGGTAATCAGAGTATTAATCCATGTATCCGATGACGCCCATCGCGGCTGCGCTTGCATTGCTTTTGAGCAGCAGCGTACTGGCGGCGCCGCCTCCAGTCGATAATACCCCGCGAAGTTTGCTGGCTCAGGCGAAAGGTCTTCCGGCGGACTTTGAAGAGCATTTCTTTGATGTGCCTTTGGCGGTTCGTGTCGAACTTGATCAACAACCGCTGGGTGAGGCGATGATTATATTGTCGCGCGATGATCGCATTACCTTGCTCGACTTCACCGACACCAGTGACAGCCGTATCAGTGCCGCCGAGCGCGAAACCTGGGCCAGTCTCCTCAAATCCGGCGTAGCCCTGGGCAACTGCAGCGGGCAATGCCCCGAGCAACTGCTGGCGGTGCATTACAACCTGGAAAACTCACTGCTCTCGATCGCCACCGAAAACGCCGAGCGCGATCTGCAGACGCAACGCTTCCACGAGCAGCCCGAGGGGGGCAGCAGCGGTCTGATGCTGCGTAATCAGCTGAACCTCAATGGCGGCCAGAACCAGGATCTGGGCGGACGTTTCGGTCTGGAAGCCAGTGCCAGTCTCGGCAACTGGAGCCAGGCCTTCAATATGCAACTGGCGCGCCTCGGCGGGCCGGACACCAAGACCTATCATGCGGTACACGAACTCTACACCCAGCGCGAACTGCAGGGCAGTTTTTTCCGCCTGGGCTATTTCACCCCCAATTCCGAAGGCCTGACCCGCCAGCCCCGGTCGTTCGGCACCAGCCCCGATACGGCGGTGGGTGTGATGTATGGCAGCTCCGACAGCCTGGCGATCGACAGCCCGCGACCCAGCGTCTACCCGATTTTCGTCACGGCCAATCGCCAGGCGTCGGTGGAGATCTATCGCGATGGCCTGCTGATCAATACGCAAGCCGTGCCGGCCGGGTTGCAGACGCTGGATACCCGGCCCTTGCCCGGCGGCATCTATGAAGTCGAAGTGCGCCTGATCGAGGATGGCCAGACCACCGCGACCACACAGGAGCTGGTCTACAAACCGGTGAACTGGCAAAACCTCGACCAGCGCTGGCGCTATAACGTGTTCGCCGGGCAGGAAAGCAAACTGCTGAGCAATTGGGAGGAACAGCAAAGCGGTGATCTCACCGCCGGCGCGGCGCTCAACTACCTGCTGCACCCGCGGGTGATCCTTGGCCTGTCGGCGCGTCAGGTACGCGATACCTTGCAGTACGGCACTTCGATCGACTGGAGCCTGGCCGACAGCATCAGCCTCTTCGCCAATCTCTATCAGACCGAAGACCACGGCACCGGCGCCGATGTGCAGGGCCTGTACAACTATGGCGCCGGCAGCCTGGTGGTCAGCCACAACCGCAGCTGGCTCGACACCCGCAACAGTTACGACACGCTGCCCGACGGCACCCGGGTGCGGCAGCGCAATGTGTTCACCGGCGAAACCAGCAACTCGTCGCTGGCGCTCAACCACCGTATCAGCCGCAAGGATTCGCTGAGTGCGCGGGTCTCGCACAGCACAGGCAACGTCGAAGGCGTCGGCATGGACCTGGGCTGGACGCAGCGCACCGAGCTGTTTGGCAGCGATGCCAACTGGCGGCTGTCGCTGTTCGACCGGCCGGGCAGCTACAGCAGTGGCGAGGCGCGTAATCGAGGGATCGACCTGAGCATCAACATGGCGCTGGGCGGGCCGGGCCAGCAGATTTCCGGCAGCATCGGCAGCCGCACCGCCCGCGATGGCGGGCGCGACAACAATGGCTCGATCGGCTATCGCAAGGATCTGCAGAATCACATTCTGCAAAGCGTTTCGGTCACGGCGCTGACCGACACCTACGGCGTCGGTCTTTCGAGCCTGGCCAACTTCCGTACCGACTGGGTCAATGGCGACGGCTTCGTGCAGCGCTCGTCCTACAACGGCAACTTCACCGGTGGCGTTAACCTCGACAGCAGCGTGATCGTCGGCGGTCAGCAACTGGTCATGACCAGCCAGCATCAGGGCCGTGGCGCCGGAATGATCGTCGATGTCGAGTCGGATATCGCCGACATCACCCTGCGCGCCGACGACCTCAGCGGCGGCAGTTCAGCGCTGCGGCCGGGGCGCAATTTCATCCCGCTCACGGCGTACCGCAACAGTTCGGTGGGCTTCGATTTCGAAGGCAATCACGTTCCGGCCGCCAACATCGAACCGTCTCGCGCCCGCTATCACCTGAACAAGGGCGGCGTGGAGTACCGCAAGGTGCGGGTGATGAAAACCGTCACCGTACTTGGGCGCCTGCTCGACCCCCAGGGCCAGCCGCTCAAAGGCCATCACGTGATCAATCACGCCAGTCGCGGGGTCAGCGAAGTCGACGGGTTTTTCTCGATGGAAATGCACGCCAGCTCACCGACCCTCGAAGTGCGCTACGCCGATCAACTGCTGTGCCAGTTCCGGCTCGACCCCGACCAACACCGTAGCGAAAACAACGTGCTGATGATCGGCGATTTGCGCTGCTCGCCGGACACGTTGGCCGACGTCACCCAAAAGGCTCACACCGCGGGTTGATCCGGCCTGCTTCAGGAGATTTGCAGACATGAACGTCTCACCCTTGGCTACATACCTGCGTCGCGGGCTGGCCGCTGTTGTGCTGGTCGCCGGCACGGTATCTGCGGCTCACGCCGAACAGGTGTCGATCACCGCCGAGTTCAAGCCGGACTCGTCTTATCCGCACCGCAACAAGTTCCAGAACACCACGCCCTCCAGTGGTTACTGCACCTACGACCCGGCGCAGTGCGAGCAGCATGAAATATTCAGCTTGCAGGTGCCGATTCAGTTCAACGCTCGTGCGCCGATTGCGGCGAATCATCCTTCGCCGCGGCAAGGGGCAACGTTTCAGGTACCCGTGCAGTGGCGTGAGCTGACGGTCTATCACGAGACCACCCACGAGCCGCAAATCGTCAAGGTGCGGATCGTCGGTATCGGCTCGCGCTATGTGACCGAGAACGTGAGGAAACTGGTGGAGGGCGCCGAAGACGATCGCATCGCCCACAACCTGTTGTGGGGCTCAAGTTGGGTCTATGCTCCGGCGCCCTGTCAGTACAGCGGTGTGGGTTGGTACTCCCCCAATTCATACTCGTTTTTCTGGAAAACGCCAGCGGCTGCTGCCTGTACCAAACAGGCGAAGTTCGAGGTGCCGTGGTTGCGTCTGGAACACCTCGATTTTGCCTATGAACTGGTCACCCCCGATCCGCTGGGCATGTCGTCGGGGGACTACAGCGGTTCGCTGACCTACAGTGTCGGGCCGAATGCGGATTTCGATTTTGGCGATGTGATGTTGCCGTCGAGTTCGTCTCTGACCTTGAATTTCAATCTGAATGTGCAGCACACCCTCAAGGTCGACATCCCGCCCGGTGGCGAAAAAGTCCGCCTGGTTCCCAACGGTGGCTGGCAGAGCTGGCTGCAGGCCGGACGGCGGCCGGTCGGGCTGTTCCGCGACCAGACCTTCAACATTTCGGCGTCATCGCGTTTCAAGATGCTGATCAATTGCGGTCCCGGAGTAGGTGCCGAGTGCGGATTGCAGGACAGTAATAATTACCGTCGAGTCGAGCTGTACGTCAGCGTCAGCATGCCCAACGGCATAACCGATCTTGCCGGCCAGCCGGTGCGGCGCATGCCATTGAAGCCCAGCGCCGGGAATGCCCTGTATTTCAAGCCCGGTTTTTATGTGGATCGAGCACCGGGAACCCTGCATTTCGAAGTTCGGCCGCATTCGATGGCAGAGATGCTGCAGCCCGGCGTGAGCGACAGCTATTCCGGCACTGTCATTGTGATCTGGGATTCGGATATCTGATGGGCCATTCAGCGATGAGTCGAATCGGCACTGTGTTCAACGACCAAGGAATCAAGGTGATGAAGCGTCTGGTGTTAGCAATGGTTTTGAGCGGGCTGCCCTTTGCCCTGCAGGCCGGCCCGCAGATCAATGTCGGGACGGTCTACGACTATCTCGACGGTGACAAGAGCACGTACCTGAAACGGGTATTCAACAGCGGCGACAGCACTGCATTCGTCAAGGTCAACATTCTCGAAATCCTCTATGACGCCGACGGCACCTCGCGGGAAATCGAGGTCAGGAGCCAGGCTGACATGAGCAGTCGAGACGGCCTGATGGCCAGCCCCGCGCGATTGATCGTGCCGGCCAACGGCATGCAGGGTACGCGTCTGTTGATGATGGGCGAGCGTGACCGGGAGCGCTATTTCCGCGTGCGGTTCATCCCCGTTGTCCCGGAAAAGGAAGACGAATTCGCCGTGTCCGCCGAGGAGCGTGAGCAATACAAAACCACCTTGTCGGCCGGGGTCAACGTCATGACCGGTTTCGGTACGGTGTTCTTTGTGCGCCCGAAAGACAGCCGTTTCGACAGCGTGATCGAAGACACCCGGACAACCTATCGAGTGCGCAATAACGGCAACACCGTGGTGCTGATCGACGAGTTCCGAAATTGTGCGCTGAAAGACGAAACCGCCTGCCAGCCAACCACCAAACACCACATCCGCGCAGGCAACAGTTTCGAGTTCGACAAGCAGTCCGGACGCGAATACCGCTTCAATCTGGTGGAGGGCGAGAGCAAGAAGCCCCTGCGCGTAGCCGGCCAATCATCAGGGGGGGCCTGAAATGATCAAGCCATCGTTGATGATCCTGTGCGCGGGCGTTCTGACCCTGTTCAGTGCAGAATCGTTTGCGGCACGCGAAGAGCACCGGTTCGAGGTGTCGGTGGATATTCCGACGCTGGGTTTTTATGTGATACCGGCCGAAACGGACTGGATTCATCGTGAACAGATTCTGCCGTGGAATATCAGCACCAAGAGCCTTGGCGGATTGCGCAAACACTTCGACCTCAGGCACGACACCAGTGCCATCGAGGCCCGCCTGGAGAACGTAGCGTTTCTGTCCAATGGTCGCGAGGAGCAGAACATTTATCTGCGCGTCAGCTTCGCCGATACCGTGCTGACTCACGAGACGCCGCGTCAGGTGGTTTCTGCAGAGCAGGCCAGGGCCGGCGGGCGTTACGCGCTGGAGATCCAGCCGATCACGCCCGCCGGCGGCTATAAGCCGGGGAATTACTATGGCAACGTGCACCTGATCTTCAATGCGGCGGCGCCCTGAGGTGGCCCGGCCTGCCCGATGTGCAACGGGCAGACCGACGCGCCGTCATCAAAGCCCGGCGCGGGTCAGGGCTTCACGGGTCAGGCGACGCGCGAGCTCTTTTTCGTCATCCGCCAGATCGACCAGCAGCCGCTCGAACAGCGCGTCGCTGATCGGTTCTTCATTGAACACCACGGTTGCCGGCGCCGGCAGATCGTTCATCAACGTCTTGAGCTGTTCGCGCAAGGCTGCGCGTTCCTCGGCCACGGTCGATTGCACCCACTGGCGCTGGATCTCGCGCAGCGATTCAAGGGCTTCGTAGCGGTGCTGGAACAGACGCTTGTTGCTTTCCAGGCGCACGGGATAGCGCTCGCTCAAATACTCTTTCCAGAAGTCGAGCTCAAGCATCTGGTTGACCAGGCCATCACCTTCACCCAGCGCCAGTACCGTGTCGCAGGCCTGATCGATCATCGCGTCAGTGACGCCGGACACCGCCCGGTACAGCATGCCCTCGGACTGCCAGGGCAAGCCGAGACGTTTGGCCAGGCCGGTCTGGTAGGCCAGATAAACTTCCACGTCGTCGGGATTGCCGCCACGGCTGGCGACATCGGCCCGGGCGATTTCGTTGACCTGTTCCAGGCGCGCCGCGCCTTTGGCCAGCGTCACCAGCTTCAGTTCCAGTTCCTTCGGCTCGACCGAATAGGCATGCGCCTCGTAGGCCAGTACGTTCACCCCCATGTGGTTGAACAGCTGCGTACCGGCATCGGCGCAGTCCACCGGCGCCACCACCATGGTGAACAGTTTTTCGCGCAAGCGACTGTCGACGTGCACGGCGTCGAGCATGCGCCAGACGCGTTGCATCAACTGCTCGCGCGCCGTTCCGCCAGCGCGGAAATCGGCAAACTCACGCACGCTGAGCAACGTCGCCATGAACGGTGCGGCCATGGGATCTTCCACCAGCTCTGTCCACGGTGTTTCGCGATCAATGCCCCAGCCCGGCACGTCGGACCAGTAATCGGCGCCATAGTTGGAGATGATCGAGGTGCCCGGGATGGCGACCGGCATGATCGGCTCCGGTGGCAGTGCCATCGAACGGCGACTGTCCTGGTAACGCAACTGGTTGAGATCAGACAGGGCCGCGACGTCCAGACGCGTGCGCGCCACCAGCCATTGCCCATCGGAACCGCTCGGCACGTCGGGGATTACCGTCAGCGGGTTGCCGCGCAGATCGAGCAGCAGACCGCGTGGCCGAGGCTTGGCCAGAATGCCGTCAGGCCAGGTGGTCAGGCCGGTGTTCTTCAGCGCCACCACCTTGAGGCGCGGCATGCGCGACAGATCAGGCGACAGCCCCAGCGGGTTGTCGTCCATTCTCAGCACTTCGAGGTAGGTCAGGCTGCCCAGCCGTTCGACGGCGGCGCGGTCCAGCACAATGTGGTTATTGTTCAGACGCAGACGTTCGAGGCGGGGCATCGTGCTCCCGATGCGTTCCGGCAAGCGCGTCAGCTCGCAGTATTTGGCACTCAGCTCGACCACGTTCGGAAAGTCTTTGAGCAGGCCGTTGGCGTCGGGGGAAAACCGCGCGTTGTCGAGATTGAGCAGCGTGACCTTGTCGAGAAACTTCTTCAGCGGCGGACGTTTCGCCCACCAGGTTTCCAGATCCGTGGAGAGCAGTTCCAGCGACAGGTCCAGCGCATAGGCCGACGAATCGGTGCGGTTGCCCAGGTGCGCGTTTTTGCGTTCGAAGCAGTTCAGCAGACTTTCGTAGATATGCAGCCCGCCACCGTCACGGAACCCCTGACTGCCCGGCCCCCAGCTCTCCGGTTGCTGATAGCGCCAGCGATGGACGATGACCCGCAGTTCATCGAGTTCATCTTCATGTGCCTCGATGGCCTTGAGCGGCTCGCCGCGTTCGGTCAGGGCATTGGCAAACGCTTCGACCTCGCTCGGGCTGAAATGCGGATGCAGATCCTGGATGCGTTGCTCCAGCGTGGCGGCATTGCGGCTCAGGCCCGGCCCGCGTACCAGAAACAGGGTGTTGTATTCAGCGATCGGGCGGATCGGCGGACTGGCGAGTAGCGTGCGCCGCTCGCTGGGGGCCTGGGTTCTGGCGATGATCCACTGTTTGAACGGTTCGATGTCGTCGGTTCGATACCCCAGGGCACTGCGGCCTTCGTGATTGATCGCCTGCAGGATTGCCTCGTACAGGCCACTGGCGGGGTGGATCGGCAGGTCCGCGCCATCGCGCACTTGATAGCGATCGGCAGCGACCCGCACCAGCACCCGGACGCGCTCGGCGACCGCAGCACCGGCTTCGCAGCGCAACTCGCCATCGAACGTGCCTTCACGGATTTCAATCCGCAGCGCCCCGAAAGTATCGCTGTAATGCCGCAGCGCGCCGAGGATCAGCCGTTCGCTGTCGATATTGCTCAGGGCTTCCTGCTGCAAACCCTGGGCGGCGCGCACGGACTGCAATTCAAACTGCACCTCGCGGGCGGTCGTGCGCAAACGCAAGGGCAGACGGCGTTGCGTCGTGGCTTGCTGCTGTTCCAGCGGCCGGGCATGGGACACCACCCGTTCGGCGAGAACCGGCGTCAACTGTGGACAATCCACCAGCACCTGGCTGGCCGCCGGCGACAGTGGCGCGTCGGGCTGCACCGGCCGCGCCGGGCCAAGTCGATCCAGCGTATCGCTGAGCAATGGCGGCGGCGGGGTGTTGTCCACATGCATGCGGCGCAGCATGTCCTCGTCGGTGCCGGTCAGCAGGCGCATGTGCTCCAGTTGCGCGTCGCTGAAACCATCGGTGCGATGGCCGATGCGTCGCATCAGTTTTGGTCCGTCCCACAGACGCGGGTTTTCCGTTTCACAGACCCAGGCCCCGTCGGCGTTGTGTGCAAGCGTCGGTGCGTAGGCCCGGGGACGTCGCGGATGGCGCAGGCGGTGTTTCCCGGAAGCCGGATCCTTGGTCACCTCGAACAGGTGTTGATCCAGGCGCAGCAGGTGTTTGTCCCCCAGCGTATGAACGCCGTGCGCATCGGGGCGGGCCGGGCTCGGCAGGGTCTGTTCCGGCAGGCGATAGGGCGCCAGATCCGGATTCCACAGGCGGGTCTGGCCATCGGCCAACTGCACCGGTTTCAGGCCTTCGACAAACGACGACAGCTTGACCCGTGCGACACGTCCCAGGCTGGCGCCAGCGGCGAAGGCGCCGAGCTGGACGATGCTTTGCAGCACGCCAATGGCTTGCTCACCCGCTTCGGCCAAATGCCCTTCGGCCATGTCGACGATGCCTTCAAAGACGCCGTCGAGCAGTTGATACGTGGTGTAGGCCAGCATCAATTCGCCGAGCCCCGGCACCAGCGGGGTCACCACCAGCAGCGCCACGTTGAAGATATCCGAGAGGATTTTCCCCAGATTGTCCCACCAGGCCCAGCGGGCCATGCGGTCGGCGTACTCGGTGGAAATGGCGATCTCCCGGGCGTCATTGAAAATCTTGTTGAGCTTCTGCTGGTGGAAGTAAGCCCAGAGACTGCCGGTGTAACGGGTATCGCGGTCGTCCTGGATTTTTGTCAGGCGAAAGCGCAGGTCGGGGTGATCCACAGGCGTTTCGCGCCAACTGGGCAGGTGGGTTCCCGGCGGTACGGCGTGCCATTTCACGATGCTCAGGCGGGCGTTCAACCCTGCAAAAAAATGCCCGCGTTGCTGATGGTTGACGAACTGGCTGAAAAACCGCTGATAGCTGCCGGCAGCGTCGCGGTCGCGCAGTTGCCGCGTCAGTTCCGCCATGAAGTCCAGCGCCGAGGGGTATTGTTTGAGCGGGTGTTCCGGGTCGTGGGGCACATAGGCAATCACCGGGACCGGGGCGTTGGCGGTGTCCACGTCGGGGGCGATGAGGGTGATACCGGTCAGCGCCGTATCCATCATGGCGAGGTTGTAGTAGTTGATGGCACGCCCGCGCCAGCGCAGGTTGCGCCGGTCATCGAGCATGCCCTGAATGACCTCGTAGGCGTCGCGGTCAATGTCCTTTTTTGCCAGAGCCAACTGGGCACAGACGCTCAATGTACTTTTCTGACTGAAGATGACCCGGTACTGCAAAACCTGGCGGGCCACACGGTTGCCCGAGCGCAGAAAATCGTTGAGATGCTGCTCGTATCGGGCGCCGATATTCAGCTCGCGGCACAGTGACTTGAACTGCTCGATACTGAGATTGTGCTTGAGCGGCCTGACCGTGAAGTGGCCGTTGGCATCGGGGCGGGTGATGAACTCCGAGTCCGAACTGAACGCTTCATCACGGGAGAAATTATGCAATGCAGCGTCGAGCAGCGAGACGGTCCGGCTGGTGGTTGCACCGGCAAAGTCATGGGCCCACCACGCGCTGTTGACGGGGGCGTACAGGCGCAGCCAGGTGTTCTCGACGTCGTCCTCGACGCCGAAGCGCTGTCGCAACGCCTGCTGTAATAACGGTTTGGCGAAGGCGTAGACGTCTTGCAGGCTGCTCAAGGCCTTGTCCACGTCGTTTTGTGCTTTCCAGGCATTTTGCATCTGCTGTTGCAGACGCCGATGTTCGGCGTCCGATACCTCTTGATACCAGGCCGGCAGTTTCAGTCGGTGCAGCTGCAATTCATTGACCCGCTTTGCTGAGCTTGCGCGCAGCCAGGCCGGGATGGCTTTTTCGATCGTCTGATAATGAACACTGACATCCGGTGAGACGAGGTGCGCCGTGCGTGGCGGTTGCCCCTGCGGGGAAAGGGTGGGCATTGCTGGATCGTCCTTGATCAAAAATGGAACGATCAGCCTAGGCAAGGACCGAGGGTGAAAAAAGCGCAAATACCCGGTTGAAAGCGCCGGGGTTGCGTACGGAGCCTTCGAAAAACACGGAGTGAAAAATACACAGTTACCACCACGCCACGCTGCTTTCGTGGCTTAGCGGGCGGCGGTGACCTCCGGCGCCTGGCACATCGTGTGCGTGCCCGGTTGCAGGTATGGCGAAAGGATCGGCGCCATGCCCTTGAGCACTTGCACCGGCAGTGCCGAGGTGAACTTGAAGTTCTCCGCCGAGCGTCCGGGGACGAACGCGGTGAGCGTGCCGAAGTGGTTGTTGCCGATGTAGAACACGAAGGTCGCGGTACGGTTGATCGACTTCGAACTAAGGATGCGCCCGCCGGAGCCGATGGCTTCGATGCGGTTGTCGCCGGTGCCGGTCTTGCCGCCCATCACCAGCGGGGTGCCGTCGGCGGTTTTGAAACTGCCGGACACCCGTTTCGCCGTACCCGAGTCCACCACTTGTGAAAGCGCCTCGCGCATTGCCGTGGCGACCTCCGATGGCATCACCCGTTTGCCCACATGCGGGTCGTTGGTCAGACGCGTTTCATACGGGGTGTCTGCAGCAAAGTGCAGGCTGTCGATGCGCAGGGTCGGCATGCGCACGCCGTCGTTGAGGATGGTGCCGATCAGTTCGGCCAGCGCGGCAGGACGATCGCCGGAGCTGCCGATGGCGGTGGCCAGCGACGGCACCAGATGGTCGAACGGATAGCCGACTTTCTGCCAGCGCTGGTGAATCTCCAGGAACGCTTCGATCTCGAGCATGGTGCGGATGCGGCTGTCACGGGCACCCTTGTGCTTGCTCTTGAACAGCCAGCTATAGACTTCCTGACGCTCGAACTGGCTGGCCTTGACCACCTGGCTGAAGGTGGCGTCCGGGTTGTGCAGCAGATAGCCCATCAACCACAGGTCCAGCGGATGGACCTTGGCAATGAAGCCTTGATCCGGCAGATCGTAGGTGCCCGGGCCGTAGGCGTCGTACAACCGGATCAGGCGATCGTCGGTGAGTTTCTCGGTGAGCTTGGCGCCTTTGAGGTGCGCGCGCACGAAGCTGTTGAAGTCTTCCTGACTGGCATTGGGCAGCAGATAACGATGCACCGCGGCCATGCGGATCGGGGTCGGGCGCATGCTGTCGAGGAAGGTGTCGAGGCGCGCCTGGGTGTCCTTGTTCTTGTACTTCTTCCAGAACTTGAGCAGGAACGAGGTGCCTTCGCGGTCAGCGAAATTGGCCAGGTATTCCTGACGTCGCGGATCGCGGTCGTCTTTGAGCAGTTCGGCGCTGCTGTTGGGGCCGGAGTAGGTGACGTAGCGCACCACGTCGCGCATCAGGCGAATGAATGGCAGGTTGATCGACTCGCGCAGCGCATCGCGCAGGGTCGGCAGGCGGCCGTTATCTTCCTTGCGAAAGTTGTGGAACACATGCAGGCCGCCACCGGTGAAAAACGCCTCGCCGGGGCTGGCCGAATATTTGCGGTCGAGCGCGGCGCCGAGCATTTTCGACAGATCGTGATCCTTGTTCTGGATCAGGTAGTCGATCACCCATTGGCTGAGGCGGTCCTGATCCGGCACTTCGACCTTCTTCAGTTCCGGCACGCTCATGGCGCCGTACTTGTCGTGCAGTTCGGAGATGATCTGCAGGTAAGTGGTGAGCACGCGCATCTTCGCCGTCGAGCCGAGCTCCAGCTTGCTGCCTTCGTTGATGTCGAACGGCTGGTCGGTGCTGTCGGTCTGCACGCGCACCCGCGAGCCGTCCGGGGTCAGTTCGAACAGGGTGAAGCTGTAGCGCACCTGGGTGGTGCTGGTGGGGGTGAGCAGGCGTTCGCCAATCAGGCCGATCTGCCCGGCAAACGTGGGGTCGGCGAGTTTTTTCAGGTAATCGGTGGCCTGGGTCTGCAACTCGCCCTGCAAGGTGCTGGTGGCTGAGAGGTCGAGGCGATCAAGGTCGTACAGCGGACGGTTGAGCATACTCGCCAGACGGCTGCGGGCGACGCTGATGCCCTTGTTGGTTTCGATCGGCTGAAGGGTCGGCTGGGTCTGCCAGTCGCGGTAAGTGACCTTGCTCGCCAGTGCGGCATCGGCCAGCGCGCTGTCGATCACGCCGCCCTGTTTGAGCAGGCGCAAGTGGCTGTCGGTGAGGTCGGCGAGTTCTTCGCGGCCCTTGGTCAGGTAATGCGAAGGGCGGCGCTGGGCGATCATCAGCGAGAGCATTTCGCGCAGGGCCAGGCCTTTGTCGGCCATGGTTTTCGGATCGGTGGCCGGGCTGTTCAGCTGTGCATTGGCCTGGTTGAAATCGCTGCCGTACCAGACTCGCAAACCTTCAGCCATGCCGTGTACTTCACCGTGCCCCGGTACAGCGGAAAGCGGCACGCTGTTGAGGTAGTCGCGGATGATGTTCTGCCGCGCGCCGAGGGTTTCCGGGCCGGGCTGATAGGCACGCACGCTGGCGGAAATCATCTGACGGATCTTCTCGGCGCCAGACACCGTCAGGCCATCGGGCGAGTGCCGGTACTTCTCCAGTTGCGTCGCCAGGGTGCTGCCCCCCGCCGATTGCCCCGGCAGGTGCAGCAGTTTCGCCACCTGCGACCACGCGGCCATGCCGAAGCGCGGCCAGTCCACCGCCGGGTTGGCCAGCGGTTGCTTGGGGTCGAGCAGAAAGCGGTTTTCGATGAACAGCAGACTGCTGACCACCACCGGCGGAATCGCCGCAAAACTCGAATACAGCTGCTGCGGGTACTTGTACTGATACAACGGCGCAGCGCGGCAATCGGTGATCGACAGCCCGGCCTGGATCTTTTCCGAATAGGGCACGAACAGGCCCTTGTCGGTGTAGCTCAGCAGCGCGGGTGAAAATCGTGTCTGCTCGGTGATCACGTAATTGCGCTTGAGCAGGCGTGGCAGGAATTCATCGAGAGAGCTGTAGCCCAGACGCAGATCGAACGGCCCGTTGCCCGGATAGCGGATCGCTTCGCTGGGGCCGGGCTCCAACTGATATTTGAGCGAGGCGGCGTACTGGCTCAGCTCCCGGGACTGGAAACGCGAGGTACGCATCTCCTTGCTCGCGGCCAGACCCACCACGATGGCGATAATCAGCAGCAATAACCAGAACGCCTTCCAGCCATGCCGGCTGCGGCGTTTTTGGGGGGGAACAGGCGCTTCATCCACACGTTCAGTCGGAACCACGGCTTTACTCGAATCGGTTTGCCACAAAGCGCCCATAGTCGATTGATCCATTCACGCAGATTGATCGGACTTGACTGAAGCTTAGACGGTGGTTGGTGATGGGGAAAAAAAAGTGCGGTGAAGCCATCTGAACAAAACTGGAGTCGCTGGCTATTTTGAGTGGAGGTTAACTGTGGTGAGGGGATTTATCCCCGATGGGGCGCGAAGCGGCCCCTGAACAAGGGGCTACGCATTTTAATAGCTGGGCCTGCTGCGCAGTCCATCGGGGATAAATCCCCTCGCCACAGATAAGTCCCCTCACCACATTCAAATCTCCTGACCACAGATGAATTGACATGATTGAGTTTAGGTAATGGACCTAGAGCCAGCAGGCGTCCCAAAGCGGGTAGTCGCCAATCCGCTCTACCAATCCCGCCCGTAGCGGATTGGCGATGATGTACCGGGCGAATGGTTTCAAGTCCTCACCATCACGGATAGCGCGGTCGTGGAAACCGGTTTGCCACAATCGACCGCGCCGACCGGTTTTCCTGTTAACGGCTTGGGTGCAGCGCGCCTTTACCGCGCCAATGACTGTGCCAAGGTTGTCGCTTTTCAACTGCATCAACCAATGAAAGTGATCAGGCATGACCACCCAGGCGATGGACTCCACTAAGCCTTGTTCATGGGCGTGGCGGAACTCTGTAACCAATAATCGGCCTGTGCGCCAGTCGGAAAATACGGGGTGGCGGTCATACACCACTGAAGTGACGAAATAGGCTCGGTCTGTTTCGGAATGTCGGCCTAAACGAAGACGGTAAGTATTTGGTTTGACTGGCATGTTCGCTCCCTGCGTTCAGTAATCAGGTCTGAAGGCTAGTGGCGAATTACTTGAGCCGGGTCTGTAAATGCCGTAGGAATTTTCGTTTTTCAGGCGGGGCGGGGAATATTGACGTCACGTGTGGCGAGGGGATTTACCCCCGATGGGGCGCGAAGCGGCCCTGACCAAGGGTGATCACATTTTAAGAGCTTGGGCCTGCTGCGCAGTCCATCGGGGATAAATCCCCTCACCACAGAAAGCTTTCAACGCAATAGGCCATATGAACTGAGGAGTACCGGTTTAGAGCTCTTTAATCTTCAAGACCACCAAAGCAGGGCCATGACGGTGCACCATCATCGTGCAATACTCGCCGGGATTTTTTGTGGTGAATATTCCTACGCATATCAGGTAATATCTCTCCGCAAAGCGGCTTTTTGCCGAGACTTCTAGCTGAATGTTGTCACTTATAGAGTGAAAAGCCCTGTGACAAGCTTTCTATACTGCACGCCCCGCTGATCTTGCAGGCAGGGTCCTGCATGACGTGTCTGCCCACGAAGCAGGCGCGGTGTCGGTAAGCTGAGGCCTATCGGTCGAGGCTTCGACACACGGTGGTCATATCCAATAACAAGACGAGGTTGTATCCCTATGCCAGTCGGCAATCACCTGCCCCATGGCGAGACCGCTCACGGCGGCCCGCTTAAACGCGAACTCGGCGAACGGCATATTCGCCTGATGGCACTCGGTGCCTGTATCGGCGTCGGCCTGTTTCTCGGCTCGGCCAAGGCCATTGAAATGGCCGGCCCGGCGATTATGCTCTCCTACATTCTCGGCGGCCTGGCGATCCTGGTGATCATGCGCGCCCTCGGCGAGATGGCCGTGCACAACCCGGTGGCCGGTTCGTTCAGCCGCTATGCCCAGGACTACCTCGGCCCGCTCGCGGGCTTTCTCACCGGCTGGAACTACTGGTTCCTGTGGCTGGTGACCTGCGTCGCGGAAATCACCGCCGTCGCCGTGTACATGGGCATCTGGTTCCCCGATGTACCGCGCTGGATCTGGGCCCTCGCGGCGCTGATCAGCATGGGCTCGATCAACCTCATCGCGGTAAAAGCCTTCGGTGAATTCGAGTTCTGGTTCGCCCTGATCAAGATCGTCACCATCATCGCCATGGTCATCGGCGGCGTCGGCATCATTGCTTTCGGTTTCGGCAACGACGGCGTGGCGCTGGGGATTTCCAACCTGTGGGCCCACGGCGGCTTCATGCCCAACGGCGTGACCGGTGTGCTGATGTCCCTGCAAATGGTCATGTTCGCCTATCTCGGTGTCGAGATGATTGGCCTGACCGCCGGTGAAGCGAAGAACCCGCAGAAGACCATTCCCGATGCGATCGGCTCGGTGTTCTGGCGCATTCTGCTGTTCTACGTCGGCGCGCTGTTCGTGATCCTGTCGATCTACCCGTGGAACGAAATCGGCACCCAGGGCAGCCCGTTCGTGATGACCTTCGAGCGTCTGGGCATCAAGACCGCCGCCGGCATCATCAACTTCGTGGTGATCACTGCGGCGCTGTCGTCGTGCAACGGCGGCATCTTCAGCACCGGGCGCATGCTCTACAGCCTGGCGCAGAACGGCCAGGCCCCGGCCGGTTTCGCCAAGACCTCCAACGGCGTGCCGCGTCGGGCATTGCTCTTGTCGATTTTCGCGCTGCTGATCGGCGTGCTGCTCAACTACCTGGTGCCGGAGAAAGTCTTCGTCTGGGTGACCTCGATCGCCACCTTCGGCGCGATCTGGACTTGGGTGATGATCCTGCTGGCGCAACTGAAATTCCGCAAAGGCCTGAGCGCCAGCGAACGTGCCGGCCTGAAATACAAGATGTGGTTGTACCCGGTCAGCTCTTACTTCGCGCTGGCGTTTCTGGTGCTGGTGGTCGGCCTGATGGCGTACTTCCCGGACACCCGCGTGGCGCTATATGTGGGGCCGGTGTTCCTGGTGCTGCTGACCGTGTTGTTCTACGTGTTCAAGCTGCAGCCGACCGGTGAAACGCAGGGTGCGGTGCGTTCGGCCACTTGATGTAGCGCGATAGCAAAAGCAAAAGATCGCAGCCTGCGGCAGCTCCTACATGGGACATGTATTCACCTTGTAGGAGCTGCCGCAGGCTGCGATCTTTTGCCGTTTTACCGCCGGTCTGAAAGAGCGATACAAACCCAGAAGCAAGGCTCAAACCTGTATCACTCAGCAATCCCGCGCGGCAGTGAACCGAGGCGCGCACATGAGAACGAGCGCATTTCTCCAACGAGAACTCAGTCAGCGTCAGGTCGCGCTGTTTTTCCTGCTGGCTACCGCGTTGTACGTCCTGCCCCTGATCCTCGCCGACTTTCCCTACATCGACGATAACTGGCGCACGCTGGCCGCCGGCAATGCCTGGGCCGGGCAGGGGCGATTGTTTGCCGACTGGTTTTATCAAGCGCTGACGTTCACCGGCGCCGCGCCGAACATCTTTCCGTTGCCGCTGTTGCTCGCCGTCGTAGCGATGAGTCTGGCCCTGACGCGCCTGACCTTTCACTACTTTACAGAACCGACGCTGGCCTGCTGTCTGGTGCCGTTGCCGCTCTGGTATAACCCGTTCCTGCTGCAGAATCTGTCCTATCAATACGACGGCCCGATCATGGCCCTGAGCATGGTCGCGGCGATCTACGCCATCACATTCGAAGGTTCATCGCGGGTGCAGCGCTGGCTGGTGCCGGCGGCGTTGCTGGCGCTGGCAATCGGTCTTTATCAGATCAGCTTCAATGTGTTTCTCGGGCTGTGTTGTGTCGAGTTGATCAGGGCTGTTCAGCGGCGAACGCAGTGGCCGGAGATTCTGCGGATGCTGGGCTGGAAACTCGCACAAGCGGGCCTGGGCATCCTGATCTACAGCGCCACGGCGTACCCATTCATGGAAACGTTGCGAAAAACGGATCTGTTGAGCCTGGACGCCGATCCGCTGTTGCAGATCGGCATCAATTTCGCTCGGGTCCTGGAGAAAGTCGCGCTGCTGTTTCACGGCGGCTACCCGTGGGTTTTCGCTGCGCTGGTGTTGTGTGCGATCGCTGGCAGTGTGCGCCTGATTCAGTACCGCCAGAACCGTTGGTCAACCCTGTTGCTGTGCTTGCTGACGCTGCCAGTGCTGGTCTTGCTGGTGCCGGGGATCACGCTGCTGTTCCGTGATTTCAATGAGGGCGCGCGCACCCTGATGGGGTTCGGCGTGTTGTTGCTGGGGTTGTTCTATCTGTCTCACGTTGCGTTGGCATCCGCGCACCGTCGCTTGCCCTTGCTGCTGATCATTGCGCTGCTGGCGACTCTCTCGCTGTCCTTCGCGTATGGCCGGGTGCTGAGTCTGCAGAAAACCTTCGCCAACAGCGCGCTGTACAGCCTGAGCCACGACATCGCCGCCCATCGCGAGTTGCGTGAAGCCAAGCGGATCTATCTCTCGGTGAGCTACTCCGAGCGCTGGCTGGCCAGTGCGACCGGTTCATTCAAACGGCTACCGGTTCTGAAGTATTTGCTCAACGTCGACTACTTCATGCTCGCGGAAAATCTGCCGTCAGCAGGCATTACCAACGTGGTCGCCGAACGCGAGCGGCGCAATGCCACCCGCGTCGGCTATCAGGGGTTTCCAGCGCTGGTGGACAGCCTGTATTACCGGATTTACCTGATTGGCGATTACGGTTTCATCGTCATGAAAGAGCCGCCGCCTCACCGCCTGCTCAGTTGGTGACGACGCTCAGGCTGCCGCCACTTCCTGCGGCTCAAAACTGTCCGCCCGCGCCATCTGCCACATCCGCGAATAGAACTCGCCATTCACCTCACCCGTGAGCAATTCCCCCGGTTTCAGAAACACATGCAGCTGCGAAAACAGTTTGATCTCGGTTGCCGACATGCGGCGCACCAGGTGCTTGGCCGACAGTTGCGACGGATGCTCAAGGCCTGCGGCGGCGAGCATTTCTGCCAGCGCCTTGAGCGTGTTGCGGTGGAAGTTGTAGACGCGCTGGGCCTTGTCCGGGACGACGAGGGCGCGTTGGCGCAGAGCGTCCTGGGTGGCGACGCCGGTCGGGCATTTGTTGGTGTGGCAGCTTTGCGACTGGATGCAGCCGATGGCGAACATGAAACCGCGTGCCGAGTTGGCCCAGTCGGCGCCGATGGCCAGGACGCTGGCGATGTCGAAGGCGCTGACGATCTTGCCGCTGGCGCCGAGTTTGATCTTGTCGCGCAGGTTCAGGCCGACCAGGGTGTTGTGCACGAACAACAGGCCTTCGCGCATCGGCACGCCGATGTGGTCGGTGAACTCCACGGGCGCTGCGCCGGTGCCACCTTCCTTGCCGTCGACCACGATAAAGTCCGGCAGGATGCCGGTTTCCAGCATCGCCTTGGCGATGCCCATGAACTCCCACGGATGCCCGAGGCAGAACTTGAAGCCCACCGGTTTGCCGCCGGACAGTTCACGCAGTTGCTGGATGAAATGCATCATTTCGATTGGCGTGGAAAACGCGCTGTGGCGTGACGGCGAGATGCAGTCTTCGCCCATCATGATGCCGCGGGTGTCGGCGATTTCCTGGGTCACCTTGTGTTTTGGCAAGATCCCGCCGTGGCCCGGTTTGGCGCCCTGGCTCATCTTGATTTCGATCATCCGCACCTGCGGGTTCTGCGCCTGGGTGGCAAAGCGCTCCGGGTCGAAACGGCCGTCGCTGGTGCGGCAGCCGAAGTAGCCGCTGCCCAGTTCCCAGGTCAGGTCGCCGCCGTGTTCCCGGTGATACGGGCTGATGCTGCCTTCGCCGGTGTCGTGGGCGAAGTTGCCGAGCTTGGCGCCCTGATTCAGCGCGCGGATGGCGTTGGCGCTGAGCGAGCCGAAGCTCATCGCCGAGATGTTGAACACCGAGGCCGAATACGGCTGGGTGCACTGCGGGCCGCCGACGGTGACGCGGAAACCGCTCGGGTCGCTCAACGGCGCCGGGCGCATCGAGTGGCCGATGAATTCGAAGCCCGATTGATACACGTCGATCAGCGTGCCGAAGGGTTTGTCGGCGCTTTCATTTTTCGCCCGTGAATAGACCAGCGAACGCTGGGCGCGGGAGAAGGGCAGGGCGTCGCTGTCGGATTCCAGCAGGTACTGGCGGATCTCCGGGCGGATGCCTTCGACCAGATAGCGGATGTTGCCCAGGATCGGGTAGTTGCGGCGCACCGCGTGCGGGCTCTGCAGCAGGTCGAACAGACCAAGCAGGCTCAGCACGCCGGTGACGGCGGTGATCGGCCATAGCCAGTCGTGTTCGAGAAAGGGCAGGCTGGCGAGGGTGAAAATCACGCAGACGGCAAAGAAGGCGTAGCGGCTCAGGAGTGACAGGCTCATACGGTTTCCTTGGTTCGGACTCAATGGTTTGCAAACCTGTGGCAGCAGGCGGGCCTGTTGATGAGATTTATTGTGGTGAGGGGATTTATCCCCGATGGGTGGCGAAGCCGCCCCAAAACCATTCACTGCGGTTTAACTGAAAGACCGCATGCGTAGACTTGGGGCTGCTGCGCAGCCCATCGGGGATGAATCCCCTCACCACAGAGAATCTGTCGACACAGGAAAGCATTTCCACGCGTTATCAGGCGTTCTGCGCCTGGAGAAAAATCGAAAACAGCTCCGACTGGGATTTGATCCCCAGCTTGCTGTACATGTGTTTCTTATGGACTTTCACGGTTTCTACGGAGATTTCCAGCTTACGGGCGATTTCTTTACTGGAGCAACCGCTGAGCATCAAACGCCCGACATCCAGCTCCCGGGCGGTCAGTTGCGCACCCTTGAGTTGTTGCACCGAGGCTTCCAGTTGCACCCGCCAGTCGGCCGCAGCTGGCGCGGCAGCGAGGGCCACGGTCTGGTTGATCTCGTACGGCAGGCGCTGACGCAACAGGCCCAGCACCCACGGCTGGATCAAAGACAGCAAAGCGATCTGTTCGCCAGTGAAACGTTTTTCACTGCCCAGCGACAGGCACAACGTGCGCTCGCCTTCGAGTTGGCAATTGAACTGGATTTCGTCGGCGACCACATTCAGACGAAAGTATCGCTGGTAATACTCGGTCAGCTCGAAATGCTCCGGCGCCACCTCGGACAGGCGATACAACCCGGTGCGCGACTGCTCGCGGCAGGCGATGTAGAACGGGTCGAGCAGGTACAAGCCGCGCAGATAATCCTGAAACAGCGGGTCGGGACTGCCGTCCTCGCCGGGGCATTCGGCGAAGACCTGCGGGTGCTGATCGGCACTGAACAGCAGCACCACCCAACTATCGAACGCCACGTACTGGTCGAGCAGGCGCACCAGTTGCGCCCAGAAATTCGGCTTGTCCAGCGCGTCGATCAGTTGCCCGACGGCGCGGTGCCAGGTGATGTCATCAAACGAAACGGTCATGGATCTACCCCTATCGGGTTACCCCGGCCGCGTGATTCCCTGGCCGGTTGCTTGCTGCGCATACTGGCCCACAGACAGCCACCGGGCAATCTTTCAGCGCCCGGCCATGACCATAAGGACTCGCGATGAAAGTCGAACTCGCCCAACTGGCGGGCCGTGACAAAGACACGGCGTACAACCTCGAACGTGCCCTCGCGGCGATTGCCGCATGCGCGGCCGACACGCAATTGATCGTGTTCCCGGAAACCCACCTGATGGGCTTCCCGAGCGCCGACACCGTGGCGCAGATCGCCGAGCCGCAGGATGGCCAGACCGTCCGCGCGGTGCTGGCCGCCGCCCGCGAGCGCAATATCGCTGTGGTGATCGGCATGGCCGAAAGCGACAACGGGCGCTTCTACAACACCACGCTGCTGATCACCCCGGAAGGCATCGCGCTGAAATATCGCAAAACCCACCTCTGGGCTTCGGATCGCGGCGTGTTCGAGGCGGGCGACCGCTATGCCACTTGCGAGTGGAACGGTGTGCGCGTCGGCCTGCTGATCTGCTACGACATCGAGTTCCCCGAATCCGCCCGCGCACTGGCGCAACTGGGGGCCGAATTGCTGATCGTGACCAACGGCAACATGGACCCGTACGCCCCGACTCACCGTACCGCGATCATGGCCCGCGCCCAGGAAAACCAGGCGTTTGCGCTGATGGTCAACCGCGTCGAGGCCGGGGATGACGGTTTGATGTTTGCCGGCGGCAGTGCGCTGGTGGATCCGCTGGGGGAATTGCTGTTCGAAGCGGGGCGGGAAGAGGGGCAGTTCAGCGTCGAGCTGGATTTCGACCGGTTGGAGGTTGCGCGCAAGGATTACCGCTACCTGGATGATCAGCGTTTGAAACTGCCGGGGGAGGTGGTGGAGCACGCTTCTGGATTGCGTGAGTTGCTGATTCCTGCGCGCTGATCCGGGTTCTGTGTCGGTCGGGCTGACGCCTTCGCGAGCAAGCTCGCTCCCACAGGGGAGCGCGGTCACTGTGGGAGCGAGCTTGCTCGCGAAGAGACCAGTCCAGACAACACACCTGCTTGATCCAAAAAACAACAAAGCCACACCCGAAATATTCGCCGAACTCGGCTCTGCCATAAATCCAATAACATTCGGAGTAAGTCGCCCATGGCTCGTTTGCAACGCACCCTGTCATTAGGGTCGGTGGTGCTGTTCGGCATCGCCTACATGACGCCGATCATTGTCCTCGGCACTTTCGGCATCCTCGCGCAATCCACCGCCGGCATGGTCCCGGCCGCGTATCTGGCGGCACTGGTGGCGATGTTCTTCACCGCCATGAGCTACGGGCGCATGGCCGCCGCGTTCCCGGTCGCCGGTTCCGCCTACAGCTACGTGCGCAAGGCGATCAGCCCCAAGCTCGGCTTCATCGCCGGTTGGGCGGTGCTGCTCGATTATCTGTTCTTGCCGATGGCGATCTGGCTGATCGGCGCGGCGTACCTCGCTTCGGCGTTCCCGTCGATCCCGCAGTGGATCTGGGTACTGGCGTTCATCGGCATCACCAGCGCGATCAACATCATCGGTTTGAAACTGGCCAACGGCATCAACGCCTTGCTGATGCTGGTGCAATTTCTGGTGCTGATCGCCTTCGTCGCGCTGTGCGTGCACTACGTCGGCGGCGATGCGCGCACGCCGTTGTGGTCGATCAAACCGTTTTTCAACGGCGACATGCAGATGCCGCTGATCATGAGTGGCGCGGCTATCGCCTGTTATTCGTTCCTCGGTTTCGACGCGGTCAGCACGCTGACCGAAGAGACCCGCGACCCACGCCGCACCATTCCACGGGCGATCATGTTGATTACGCTGATTGGCGGGCTGATCTTCGTCGGGGTGTCGTACTTTGTGCAGATCGCACATCCGTCGTTTGAATTCGACAGCGTCGACTCGGCGGCCTATGAAATTGCGCGCAACATCGGCGGCGATCTGTTCGTCTCGATCTTCCTCATTGGCTTGATCGTCGGCCAGTTCGCCTCGGGGTTGTCAGCCCAGGCCAGCGGTTCGCGTCTGCTGTTTGCGATGGGCCGCGACGGCGTGTTGCCAAAATCGTTTTTCGGCGCCTTGCATGCGCGCTTCGGCACACCGGTCAACAGCATCCTGCTGTGTGCAGTGGTGGCGTTGCTGGCGCTGAAACTCGACGTGACCACGTCCACTTCGTTCATCAACTTCGGCGCGTTCCTGGCGTTCAGTCTGGTCAACCTGTCGGTGATCTTTCATTACTGGATCGGCGGCGAGAAAAAGGGCCCGCGTGAGCTGGTGCTGTTTCTGATCTTCCCGTTCATCGGGCTGGTGGCGGACTTGTGGCTGATGGTCAGCCTGGATCACCTGGCGGTGTATCTGGGCCTGAGCTGGCTGGCGATTGGCGTGGTGTATCTGGCGGTGCTCACGGGCGGCTTTCGTCGTCAGCCGCCGGAGATGGATTTTCAAGAAGCGACCTGAGGCACCTCAGGCTGCGGGTCGGCTCTGGCGCATCGGTAACTCGACGCGAAAGGTTGTGCCCACGCCCGGTTCGCTGCGGACTGAAATGTCGCCACCGTGTTTTTTCACGATGCCGTAAGACAGGGACAGGCCCAGCCCGGTGCCCTGACCGACCGGTTTGGTGGTGAAAAACGGATCGAAGATTTTCTGCAGGATGTCCGGCGCGATCCCCGCGCCGGTATCCGCGACTTCCACCCAGGCCGTGTCTTGCTGCTGCCCGGTACGCAAAGTGATGGTGCCGCGCTCGGGCCCCATGGCCTGCGCCGCGTTGACCACCAGGTTCATGATCACCTGATTGATTTGTGACGGCAGGCACTCGATGTCCGGCAGCGGCTGATATTCCTTGATCACGTCGGCCTTGTACTTGAGTTCGCTGGCGACGATGTTCAGCGTCGAGTCGATGCCTTGTTGCAGATTGGCCCACTGCCATTGCTGATGGGTATCGACCCGGGAGAAATCTTTCAGATCCTTGACGATCTGTCCGACCCGGCCAATGCCTTCCTTGGATTCGCGGATCAACACCGGAATGTCTTCGAGCAGAAAATCCAGATCGGCGTCTTTGCGCAGTTGCTCAAGTCGGGCCACGGATTCGCTGTCTGGAGTGGGGCCCAGCGTCTGCCAGGCATCGAGTACGCTCAACAATTGGTTGAAGTAGCCGTCGAGGGTGCCGAGGTTGGAGGAGATAAAGCCGATCGGGTTATTGATTTCATGGGCCACGCCGGCTGCCATTTGCCCCAATGAAGCAAGCTTTTCCGACTGCACCAACTGACTTTCCAGTTGCTTGCGTTCATCTATTTCGCGCTGCAGTTCTTCGCTGGCCTGCTTGAACTGCGCGGTACGCTGATCCACCAGATGTTCCAGGTGATGCATCTGCAACGAGGCCCGTTCGGTCATCTGCCATTTGGTCAGCAGGGTGTTGGCCATCTGCTGCACTTCGATGTTGTCGAACGGCTTTTTCAGGATCAGTAACCGGTCATGCGCCTGCAGACGTTCGAGCAGTTCATCCCAGGAATAATCCGAGTAGGCGGTACACACCACCACCTGCAACAGCGGGTCTTGCTGCCATAGATGCTCGATGGTTTTTGCGCCGTCCCAGCCATCGGGCATGCGCATGTCGACGAAGGCCAGCGCGTAAGGGCGTTGTTCCTGCAAGGCCTGCATCAGTTTGCCCAGACCTTCCTCGCCGCCGTAGGCCGAGTCCAGCTCGAACGGCGGACGTTCGGCGCGAATCTGAGCGCCAAACAGTGCTGCTTCCATCTCGTCCAGTTCCACTGACTGTGCTGCCGGTGGCGCGAGGATCTTGCGGAAGTCTTCATGAATCGACGGCATGTCGTCGATCAGCAGAATGCGGCGGTTCGACAGCTCGCTCATGCGTTCTCCGTGACGCTGATCAGGGGGATCTGCAAGGTGAACAGCGCGCCTTTGCCCGGTCCGTCGCTGTGCGCGGTGAGGTGCCCGTTCATCTCGATGGCCGCCAGCGCGCAGCTGTGCAGACCGAAGCCGTGACCTTCCTTGCGGGTGGTGAAACCGTGGGCAAAGATCCGCGTCATGTTTTCCGGCGCGATGCCTTCGCCGTCGTCCCTGACGCTGATTTCGAGGAAGTTGTCATCGACGATCCTTACCGCCAGGGTCATGGTGCGGGGGCGGTTGCTGAGGTCGGACATGGCGTATTTGGCATTGCTGATGAGGTTGATCAGGATCAACAGCAAACGGTGTTTGTCGCCCATCACCTGGGGCACCTCGGCGTACTCCTTGACCACCGTGACGTGATGCCGGGTCAGGGCCCCGGCGTTCATGCGCAACGCATCTTCGAGCAGCTCGTTGATGAACAGCGGCTCGGTCATGCTGTTGGCGCCAGCGTAGGATTGCTGGGTGGCGACGATGTCCTTGATGTGATCGACGCTTTTGTTCATCTGGTTCAATTCGTCGATCATTTCCTGCTGTTCCTGGGCGATGGCTCCGACCAGTTGGTTGAGGTAACCGGGGAGCAATTTGCCCTTGGCGTCTTCGCTGAGAAAGGCGCCGAGGTCGTGCGGGTGCTCGTTGATCAGTTGCATCGCCTTGCCCAGGCCCTGGGTCTTGCTGCTGCGCAGCTTGCGCGCGATCAGATCGCTGGAAATGTTCACGCTGTTGAGCACGTTGCCGACGTTGTGCAGCACGTTGGTGGCGATTTCCGCCATGCCGGCCTGACGTGCAGCGTCGAGCAGCTCGCTCTGGGCGTTCTTGAGTTCCCGGGTGCGTTCCTCGACGCGTTGCTCGAGTGCATCGTTGGCGGTTTGCAGGGCCGTATTGACCCGATTGATCTCGGCGAAACTGCCGATCAGGCGGATGGCCAGCCACACCAGCGACAACATCAGCAGCACCGAGAACAGCAGCAGGTAGAAATGGTATTGGCGGTCGACCTGATCGACACGCTGTTGATCGCGATCGAGCATGGTGGTGATGTTGTCCAGGCGTTCGGCGACGGGAATGTTTTCGATGCTCTCGAGCAACTGATTCACCAGTGGCTGCTCGCGAGCGATCAGGCTGATGTGGTTGCTGAGGATTTTGACCGGGGTTTGAAACGCCTGCGGCAGGCGCTGTGCGTTGACGGTGAGTTTGTTCAGACCCACCTCGATGTCGGCGGCCCGGTCATCGGAGGTGACTTGAGCAAACTCCAGCGCACTGAGCAGCAGGTCGTAGGTATCGGTGGTGATGTTCTCCAACTGGGATTTATCGAAGTCCGACAGGTTGGCCAGTTGTTGCTGAATGTCGTCTTCGGCGGTGGGCAAAAACGCCAGAGAGTTGCGCAGCAAGGCGTTGTGCGATTTGAATTGTTCGACCAGCCGGGTTTTTTCCTGCATCGCTTGCAGGAAACTCTCATAGGCCTCGTTCCACTGCGTCGAATCGTTTCGACCATGCCCCGACTCTATGGCGTCGAAGCGCTCCCAGAGCCGGTTCATCTCGTTCATCGGCGACACCAGCGGATCATAGTTGTGGGTCAGCGCCACCCGCGCCTTGAGGATCTCGTTTTCCCACAGCGAATTCTGCTGTTTGATCTGCCGGATCAGATCCCGCGATTCGGTGTACGTCATGGTCTGGTCGGAGCTGGACTTGAAGTACAGAAACAGCAGGATCGAGGCCAACGCGAGGACGACCAGTGTGAGCAGCAACAGACTACGGCGACGGGAAATGTTGATCATGGCTTGCCTTCCCTTTGGCCGGTCAGGGTCTTGAGAAACAGAACAATCAGCCGTTTGTCGTCTTCGGTCGGCGTGCGTCCCAACTGATACTGGAACATCACATCCACGGCTCGTTCGAGGGTAGGCGCTGACCCGTCGTGAAAATACGGTGCGGTCAGCGCGACGTTGCGCAGGCTCGGCACTTTGAAAAATTCACGATCCGCTTCGTCTCGAGTGACGTTGAAGCGGCCCTGATCGGCCACGGTCGGGTTGCCGCGATCGGCAATGTAATCACCGAACACGCCAAACTTCTGGAACATGTTGCCGCCGATGTTCACCCCTTGGTGACAGGAGATACAGCCGTACTCCTTGAAGCGCTGATAACCGTATTTTTCGTCCAGCGTGAGGATGTCGGTATTGCCCAGCAGGTACTGATCGAAGCGTGAGTTGGGGGTCAGCAAGGTACGTTCGAAACTGGCCAGCGCCTGCTGGATGTTGGTCTTGGTCACGCCGTCCGGGTAGGTGGCGGCGAAATCGCGGCGGTAATCGGCGTCGTTGGCGATCCGCTCGACGACCGTGCTCCAGTCGCTGCCCATTTCATGGGGGCTGGTGATGACGACATTGCTCTGTTCTTCCAGCGTCTCGACGCGGCCGTCCCAGAACTGGCGGAAATTGAGGCTGGCGTTGAACACGGTCGGTGTGTTGACCGCCACCGGTTTGCCGTCGAACCCCAGCGAGAGCGCCCGGCTGTCGGCACCGTTCTTGTCCAGTTGGTGGCAACTGGCACAGGACAGTGTGTTGTTGATCGACAAGCGTGGCTCGTGGAATAAACGACGTCCCAGTTCCACGCGCCGGGCGTCCTGCTGTGGCACGGCGGGCAACGGTTTGAGCGGCTCGTCCAGCGGGTCGGCACTGGCCCCGGCGCAGAGTCCGCACAGCAGCAGCGTCATGGCGGGACGGAACAGGTTCATCGGCAATCGTCTCCTTGACTCAAGGCCGGTATCGAGGCGTTCATCGCGCCGTCCACGGTGGCGGGGCTGCGCTGGCCAGCCAGTGCGCAAAGTCGTCAGCCGGTAATGCCTTGCTGAAAAAGTAGCCCTGACCTTCTTCGCAGTCGTGGGCCTTGAGGAACGCCAGTTGCTCGGCGGTTTCGATGCCTTCGGCGATGACGTTGAGCCCCAGACTCCTGCCCAGGCTGATGATGGCGCTGACCAGTGCCGCATCGTTGCTGTCGTTGCACAGACCGCGAATGAACGACTGGTCGATCTTCAGCACATCAATCGGAAACCGGCGCAGGTAACTCAGGCTGGAATAGCCGGTGCCGAAGTCATCGATGGCCAGGCGGGTGCCCAGCGCCTTCAAACGATTGAGCGCTACCATCGTTGTTTCGACGTTCTGCATCAGCACACCTTCGGTGATCTCGATCTCCAGCCAGTCAGGGGCCAGGCCAGTCTGCTCAAGCACGCGTTCGACGCCCGCAACGAAGTCACGCTGGCGAAAATCGATGGGTGACATGTTCACCGACATGCGGATCGGCGGCAGACCGGCTGTTTGCCAGGCGCGGGTCTGACGACAGGCTTCGCCCAGTACCCATTTGCTCAGGGGAACGATCAGCCCCGTGTCTTCGGCCACTGGAATGAAATCCGCCGGGTAGATCCAGCCTTGTTCCGGTTTCTGCCAGCGCACCAGTGCTTCGGCACCGACTACGGTGCCGCTGCGCAGGTCGATTTTCGGCTGATAGTGCAGGATAAACTCGTGCTCGTGCAGAGCGCGGCGAATGCCCGACTCGATGCTGTGCTGCTCGCGGGCGTGCTGGTTCATGGCTTCGATGAAGAAGCCAACGCTGTCAGGGCCGTGCTCCTTGACGTTGCGCATCGCCGTCTCGGCTTTCTTGATCAGCTCGATGGCTTCGAGGCCGTCATCGGGGTACACGCTGATGCCGACGCTGGCGGTGACGCTGACGTCATGCCCGGCTATCGTCTGCGGCAGACGAATGGCAGCCAGCAGTTTTTCCGCGACGCCGTGGGTTTGCTGGGGATGGTTGATGTCGCCGAGGATCACCACGAACTCGTCCGAGCCATAGCGAAACACCGAGTCGGAATCACGCACGCATGACAGCAGTTGGCGGGCGGTGCGTTTGAGCATTTCATCGCCCGCTGGATGGCCCAACGCGTTGTTGATGCGCTTGAAGCGATCCAGGCCGAGAAACATCACCACCAGTTGCTTGTCATGGCGCCGGCAGACAGCCATGGCCTGGCTCAGGCGATCACCCAGCAGGGTGCTGTTGGGCAGCTCCGTGAGACTGTCGTATTGCAACAGATGCGAGACCTTGAGCAATTCGTGAACCCGCGCCTCGATGGTCTGCTCAAGGCTGAGCATCTTCAGCGCCGCGTCCTGCGCCAGTTGCCATTTCCAGGTCAGGGCGTTGGCCATCTGGCGGATTTCCAGACTGTCGAACGGCTTTTTCAGGATCAGCAACTGGTCGCCGAATTCCAGCCGTTCGGCCATCGCTTCCCAGCTGTAGTCGCTGTACGCAGTGCACAGGGCAACCTGCAGATTTGGATCGACACGCCATAGCTGCTCGATGGTTTCCAGGCCATCCCAGCCCGGTGGCATGCGCATGTCGATGAACGCCAGGGCATACGGGTTACCGCTGGCCAGCGCGTGTTTGACCAGGGCCAGGGCTTCCTGGCCCTGATAGGCGGAGTCGAGCTGGAAGGTCAGGTGCGGCGATTGGCGGGTACCGAACAGCGTCTGCTCCAACTGATGCAAGTCGACGTCGTCCTGCGCCTGCGGGGCCAGAATCTTGCGAAAGTCTTCATGAATCGCTGGCGTGTCATCGATGATCAGGATGCGCCGGTTGGTCTGGGGGAAGGCCGTTTTCATGCCTCATCCTCCTTGGGGGAGGGCGCCGCGCGGGGCACGTCCCGGAGCAGCCGGCCTGCCTGTTCGGCGCTGACCGCTTCGCTGAAATACAACCCCTGTGCGCTGGGCAGCGGTGCTTCGGCACGGGGCACATCGGGTCGATTCAGGGGTGTCTGGCCTTCGGCGATGATGCCGATGTCCAGATCCCGGGCGAAATTGACGATCGCTCGCAGGGCGTTGGCTCCGGCCACATCCTGGGACGCACTGGCGATAAAGCTCTGGGCCAGTTTGAGGTGATTGACCCGGTAGGTTTTCAGGTAATCGAACGAGGAATATTCGGTGCCGAAATCATCGATGGCAATCGCCACGCCCAGCTCACGCAGGCGTGGCAATGCATCGTTGTGGGTCCATTTGGTCTGGGCCAGCGTGGCTTCGGTGACATCGAATCGCAGGTCCCAGGGGGCGAGTTCCCAGCGTGCGGTGGTGCGCAGAACGTCGTAGATCAGTTCGGGGCCACTTTTGAGCTGTGCCAGGGAAATCTTGATCGCCATCACCGGCGGGGCGACCCCGTCATTTCGCCACAGGTGCATCTGGTGGCAGGCGTGATTCAGTACCCAGCGTCCGAGCGGAATGATCGCGCCGGTTTTCTCCGCTATCGGTACGAAAGCGGAGGCCGGCAGCAGGCCGAGGCGCGGATGTTGCCAGAGGATTTGCGCCTCCATGCCCAGAATCCTGCCGCTGTGCAGGTCAATCTCCGGTGCGTAATGCAGCAACAGTTGATTGCCCTGAAGGGCGCTGGTCAATTCGTCGACCAGGGTCATGCGTTCGGCCACTTCCCGCGAGATGTCCTCGGAGTGGAAGTGATACTGGTTGCGCCCCATTTCCTTGGCGCGGTACAGCGCCATGTCGGCCTGGCTTAGCAGGCTGTCGGCGTCGAGACTGAGCTCGCTGTAACTGCTGATGCCGATGCTCACCGAAATGTGCAACGCATTGCCGGCCAGGTTGTAGGGCGCCAGCAGCGTGTCGCGGATATTGGCCGCCATGGCGGCTGATTGGGTCGGATCGCTGACGTCCAGTTGCAGGATCGCGAATTCATCGCCGCCCAGGCGCGCCACCACGTCGCTTTCGCGCACGCCTGATTTGATGCGGCGGGCGACTTCCTGCAGCAGCAGATCGCCCACCGGGTGGCCCAAGGTGTCGTTGATCCGTTTGAAGTGGTCAAGATCCAGATAAAACACCGCAAACGGCGCGGCCCCCCGACGCGCGGCGGCGAAGGCCTGATGCAGGCGTTCGATCAGCGTGGCGCGATTGGCCAGGCCTGTCAGGCCGTCGGAGCGCGCCAACAACGCCAGTTTTTCCTCGGCCACGCGGCGCTCGGTGATGTCGAGGATGATGCCTTCGACTTCCAGCAGACGGCCGTCATCATCGCGCACCGGGATATAGCGGTTTTCCACCCAGCGCCAGGTGCCCTGGCCGGTTCTCAGGCGAAATTCGATCGACGCGCCCGACGCATGCCGATCCAGCACCCGCGCCATGGCGGCATCGACGCTGGCCTGATCGTCCGGGTGAATCAGTTCCTGCGCCCAGTTGGGCGAGCGCAGCAGGTCGGCGGCGACATGGCCGTAACGGGTGATGTTGTGGGAGATGTACATCAGGGCAAACGACGGATCGCCGCGCAGCCGGTACAGGATGGTCGGGCTGTTCTGCACAATCATGTTGGCGTCGGACAGCTCGCGGGTGCGCGCCTGAACCGCCTGTTCCAGCTGGTTCATTTTCAGCTCGGCGTCTTCGGTCATCTGCCATTTGACCGTGAGCGCGCTGGCCATCTGCCGGATCTCGATCGCGTCGAACGGCTTTTTCAGAATCAGCAAGCGGTCATTGAGTGCCAGACGCTGGTCGATGTCTTCCCAGGAATAGTCGGAATACGCCGTGCACAGCGCGACTTGCAGCTTGGGGTCGACTTGCCACAGCCGTTCGATGGTCTCCAGGCCATCCCAGCCTGGCGGCATGCGCATGTCGATGAACGCCATGGCGTAGGGGCGGTTTTCAGCCAGCGCGGCTTCGAGTTTTTCCAGCGCTTCGCGGCCCTGAAAGGCCGAGTCCAGCTCGAAATGCTGGGACGGTGTCGCGGACGGGGTGCCAAACAACAGATTCTCGGTTTCGCCCAGGCCATCGTCAGCGGGGACGAGCGGGCAGAGAATCTTGGCGAAATCGCCATGGATCGACGGGCTGTCGTCGACGATGAGCACTCGGCGATTGATCTGCGCTGTTGGCTGGTTCATGCCGCGCCGCCCATGAGGCCGCTGGCGGGTGTCATCCGGGGCATCCTTTTCCCTCGCAACTTGTCGGTTCGACCGATGGAGTATTGCGCCGTGTTCAGCATAGTCGTCCCGGCGCGACGCCGTGGCCTGTGAGCGAAGATTTGCGTGAATGCAGTCAAAAATCATCTAGCCTTGGACTCAGGCGCGGGCCAGTGAGGCGGTCGGTCGATGTGTCGTTAACCCTGTTTCTTGAGGCCAAGCCATGGAAGAGCAATCCGCCCCTTTGCCGGTACATCGACCCAAGGTGTTGCTGGTCGATGACGAGGAATCGATCCTCAACAGCCTGCGTCGTCTGCTGCGGGGACAACCCTATGACGTCCTGTTGGCGACCAGCGGTGCCCAGGCGCTGGAGATGCTGGAGCAACAGCCAGTGGACCTGGTGATGAGCGATGCGCGCATGCCGAACATGGATGGCGCCTCGTTACTGGCGCATGTCCGTCAACGCTATCCGGCAACCGTGCGCATCATGCTCACCGGTTATGCCGACCCGTCGGCAATCATCAAGGCGATCAACGACGGGCAGATTCACCGCTACATCAGCAAACCGTGGAATGACGAGGAGTTGCTGCTGATCCTGCGCCAAGCCCTCGAACATCAGCATTCCGAGCAGGAGCGCCAACGTCTGGAGCGTCTGACCCGGGTGCAGAACGACCAGCTCAAGCTGCTCAACAGCACCCTGGAAAAACACGTCGCGGCGCGTACCGCCGAGTTGCAGCAGACCGCCGATATGCTCGATCTGGCCTACGAAGAACTCAAACACAGCTATGTCACCGGCACCGAAGTGTTCTCGCTGCTGGCCAATTTGCGTCTGCCACCTGCGAAGCAGACCAATCGGCAGATCATCGAACTGGTGCGCAGCTACTGCAAACAGCACGGTCTGGACGAGGCCTCAAGCCGCGATCTGACCATGGCCGCCGCGCTGTACAACATCGGCAAACTGAGCTGGACCGACGGCATGATGACCACGCCTTCGGATCTGCTGCGTCACACCGATCGCGAGCGTTATCGCAGCTATCCGAAGCAGAGCGAATCGCTGTTGATGACGCTTGACCCGATGAAGGACGCGGCGCGCCTGATCCTGCATCACCAGGAGCGCTGGGACGGCAGCGGTTTTCCTGACCGGCTCAAGGGCGAGGCGATTCCGTTGGGGTCGCGGTTGCTGAAACTGGCAGTGGATTTCGTCGAGTTGCAACGCGGCCTGATCCTCGAACGGCATTTGAACAGCGACGAAGCGTTGCTCTATCTGCGGCAGTACGCCGGGCGTTTGTATGATCCCGAGCTGGTCGAGGATTTCATTCAGGTGTGCGCGGCATTTCTGGGCGACGTCACCCTCGCCGACCCGTCGGTCAAGGTGCTGACCACCCGGGACCTGGCAGCAGGGATGATTCTGGCGCGTAATCTCAATGCCGATAACGGCATGCTGCTGCTCAACGCCGGCAAGGTGCTCAGCGCGCTGCTGGTGGAAAAGCTGATTGCCTTCGAAGCCATGGAGGGCGGCAAATACAAGATATTCGTCAAGCTGCCCGAGGAGGATGAAACCGCGCTCAAGGCTCAGGGGGAGTGACCTATGAGGTGACTGAATCAGGCCGGGCATGGGATCCTTGCGGTTTTTCCAGGCCGGTGGCTGACCCATGACCTCTGCATCCGTTGTCGCTCCAAACCTCATCCGTATCGCCGCGGCGCTGTTGCTCAACGTCGAAGGCCAGACCCTGCTGGTGCGCAAGCGCGGCACCACGGCGTTCATGCAACCGGGCGGCAAGATCGAAGCGCATGAGTTACCGGTGCACGCACTGGCCCGCGAGCTGGAAGAAGAGCTGGGCCTGCAAATCGACCCGACGCAGGCCTGCTTCCTTGGCCAGTTCTCGGCGCCGGCCGCCAACGAGCCGGGATTTGTGGTGCAAGCGGAGATCTTTCAGCTGACGATCAACACCGATGTGATGCCCGCTGCCGAAATCGAGGAAGTGATCTGGATCGATCCGGCCACTGACGCGGGTCTGGTTCTGGCGCCATTGACACGCGACCTGATCCTGCCGTTTTATCGCAGCTCACTGACGGCGCTCGCCTGATCATTCACGCAAAGGACATTGCCATGATCCCGCTTCAAGACCTGCTGATCTTCGCCGCCGCCGCGCTGTTGATGGTACTGACGCCGGGGCCGAACATGATCTACCTGATCTCGCGTTCGATCTGTCAGGGACGCAAGGCCGGAGTCACCTCGTTGCTCGGTGTGGTCGCGGGATTTTTCGTGCACATGTTTGCCGCGGCCGCCGGTTTGACCGCGGTGTTTCTGGCGGTGCCGCTGGCTTATGAAGTGCTGAAGTGGGCCGGTGCGCTGTATCTGCTGTGGCTGGCCTGGCAAGCGGTCAAACCCGGTGCGCGCTCGCCGTTCGAAGCGCAGCAACTGCCGGCGGATTCGTCGCGCAAACTGATCACCATGGGCTTTCTTACCAGCGCCCTGAATCCGAAAATCGCCGTGTTTTACCTTTCGGTGTTTCCGCAATTTATCAGCCCCGAACACGGTTCTGTGTTCACCCAGAGCATCATTCTTGGCCTGACCCAGATCAGCGTCAGTTTCAGCGTCAATCTGCTGATCGCGCTGTTCGCGGCGGGCATCGCGTCGTGGTTTGTGCGCAATCCGACATGGCTGGCGCTGCAGCGTTACTTCATGGGATTTGTACTCGCCGGTCTGGCGGTGCGCCTGATGCTTGAACAACGCAGGACGGCCTGAACATGTGGATCGAACGCCTCGACGCCAGTCATGCCCTGGCTTATCGCGAGCTGATGCTCGAAGCCTACGACCGCCATCCGCAGGCCTTCACCTCCAGCGTGCGCGAGCGCGCGGTGATGCCGCTGAGCTGGTGGGAAGCGCGGCTGACCAGCAAGCTCGACGTGGTGCTCGGTGCGTTCGAGGAAGGCACACTGGCCGGCATCGTCGGCCTGGCATTCGAGCCGCGAGAAAAGGCCCGCCATAAGTCGACCCTGTTCGGCATGTACGTCTCAGCCGATTTTCGCCAGCACGGCCTGGGCCATCAGCTGGTCGAGGCTGCCATCGCTGAAGCCCAAACCCATCCCGAACTGAAAGTCCTCCAGCTCACCGTCACCGCCGGCAACGACGCCGCGCTCAACCTGTACCAGCGCTGCGGCTTCATCCAGTTCGGCCTTGAGCCGCTGGCGGTGCGGGTCGGCGAAGACTACTTCGACAAGATTCACATGTGGCGACAACTCTGATCGTCCCCCTAAGTGAGAGGTTTTTGTGGCGAGGGGATTTATCCCCGATGGGCGGCGAAGCAGCCCCAAATCCTACAAACGCGGGCTATCTGAAACTCCGAGTGCACAGGTCTCAGGGCTGCTGCGCAGCCCATCGGGGATAAATCCCCTCACCACAATGAATCTTTTTGTCTCGCAAATGTTCTCGGTTTACCGTCAGTCATGAGGCACCTTGGTGTCAGCGAACCGCGCTGACCCCATCCAGCGTCGAGAATGATGTGTCCTTGGCGGTCAGCAGGAAATCGCGCATGTAAGGCGCATCGAGCATGTCCGCACGAATCGCCGCGTACAGCGTGGCAAACAGACCTTTCTCACCCAGGCGCTTGGCCTTTACGTAGCCGCGTGAGCTGTATTCGTGCAGCGCCCAGTGCGGCATGCCGCAGACGCCACGGCCGCTGGCGACCAGTTGCATCATCATCACCGACAGCTCCGAGGTGCGCACTTGCGCCGGTTCGATGTCGGCCGGTTCGAGGAAGCGGGTGAAGATGTCCAGCCGATCGCGCTCCACCGGATAGGTGATCAGCGTTTCAGTCAGCAGGTCTTCGGGAACGATGTACGGTTTGCTCGCCAGCGGGTGCTGGTTGGCGACTGCGAGCATCGCTTCGTAAGTGAACAGCGGCACGTAAGTGATGCCGGCGATGTCCAGCGGATCGGAGGTCACCACCAGATCCAGATCGCCGCGGGCCAGTGCCGGCAACGGGGCGAAGGCGAAGCCCGAGGCGAGGTCGAGTTCGACTTCCGGCCAGGCGTCGCGGAACTGGTCGATGGTCGGCATCAGCCACTGGAAACAGCTGTGGCATTCGATCGCCATGTGCAAACGCCCGGCGGTACCCCCGGCCAGACGACTGATGTCGCGTTCGGCGGCGCGTAGCAGCGGCAGGGTCGCGTCAGCCAGTTGCAGCAGGCGCAGGCCGGCGCTGGTGAAACGCACCGGTTTGGTCTTGCGCACGAACAACGGCATGCCCAGGCGTTCCTCCAGTTCCTTGAACTGGTGCGACAGCGCCGATTGGGTCAGGTGCAGACGGTCGGCGGCATCGACCAGGCTGTCAGCCTCGCGCAGGGCATGCAGGGTTTTCAGATGACGGATTTCAAGCACTGCTGGCCCCATGAGGAAAATTTGTGATTATGACGAAAGCGGTGAGTTTGTCTCATGTTGACGGCGCTGTCGACCGCTCAAATAGCAGCGGGGCACAGTCAGTGCCCCGCTGGTTTTGCTCTAGAGATCAGCGAAATGCCGAATGCCCAGCGGTTTGCCGATATCGCCACGCCAGATCGCTTCGACCTGCGCACCGCCGGCGGCCTGGGCCTGCTGCCATTGCATGCCGAGATTGCGTTGTTCCGGCAATTTCAGGTGGGCTTTGACGAAGTCGGCGAACGGCACCTTGTCCGAGGTGTAGTGAAAGTGGGCGAACCACAGCGTGCGCGGTGGGGTGCTGGTGAGGTCGCGCACTTGGTATTCCTGAAGGAAATCCTTGCGTCCGTCAGCGCGTTTGCCCAGTGCCCGCAATGAACCTTCGCGGCGGATATCCACCACTTGCTGTTGCAGCAAATAGTCCAGATAGCCTTCGGTGGGTGTCTTGCTGCGCAGTGACTGATCAATGCGCAGGGTACGACCGGTACGTCGCAGCTCACTGGCCTTGGCGTGCAATTGCACCACCAGTGGTTCGGTCGGCGATAACCGTTCGATGGCCTGGGCGCGGATGCTCAGCTCGGTCGCTTCGCTGCTGAACATGTGTTCCAGATCCACCGGCAACATGTCCTGACGGGTGTAGCCCTGCACCTTGGCGCTGTAGGCCGCAACCGCCTCCAGACGTTTTCGCGCTTCCGCGAGCAATGGTTGAACATCGGTCGGCAGCGGTGTTGTGGCAGGTGCGGGGCGGGCTTGCAGATGATATTTGCCGCTGGAGCGCGGCAGCCAGGTTTCGCGGAAACCGTCGATGCCTTCGACGGTAAAGCGTTTTTCCCGGGTGCCGGGGTCAATGCTTTCGGTACCGATCAGCAACTGGTTGTCCTCGGTTTCGAACAGTTGCCTGCCGCCCGGCTCTCGCGGTTTGATCGGCGGGCGCTGTTTGATCGAGTGCCGCGCGTGTGCTTCGACCTTGGTCAGGCCATCGAGGAATGGCCCGACCTGTTCCAGATCCAGATGCTGCGCATAACCCAGCGTCCAGGCGTTGAGCTGACGACGGAAACCGGCATAGATCTGCAGGCAATCCTCGATCACCTGTTTGCGCTCGACCAGGCTGGCGCTGACTTCTGGCAGGTGATGCTGGGTCAGCAGTGCGCGCCCGACCTTGACCCGGGCGTCTTTGAGCTGGGTATGAAAATACACCCAGGACAGGTCGCTGACCGCATCGTAGCGAGTAATGATTTCCAGCAGATGTGCAGTTCTCAGGTAGTGGTGCGTGTTGTCGCCCAGGTTGCGGTTGAGCGCGGTCATGTCTTTCGCCATCTGGGCTTTCTGCGCGCGATTGCTGATGCGGTTGTTCCACAGGTTGGCCTGCTCGGTGATTGCGTGCAGTTGATCGAACTCCTTGAGGAAATCCTTGCGTACCTGCTTGCGCCGGGCCATGAGTTTTATATGGGCCGCTGTATTGCCGAAAGGGGTGGCATCGGATTCGGCGACCAGTGCGTCGATCCGGTTCAGGTGTTCCAGCAAGCGGTCGCGGGCAACAGTGACGCGCTGCACGGCGCGGTCGGCCACGATCCAGGCACAGCGGCTGCGGATGTCTTCGATCTGCAGACGCTTGCGGCCATGGCTCAAGGGCAACAGTTCGGCAAGGTTGTCGTATTGGGCGATCGCGAGGTCGATGTCATTCAGGCATGCTGCGTCGACTGCTGTGTGTAGTGGCTTGCGCTGGGCAACGTCGAGTTTCTGGTAGTTCTCCAGCAACTGGTTGGAAGCGCGTGTCTGGGTATCAAGGCGCCGGGTATAGGCGTCGGCGGTGTTGGTCAGGGTCAATTGCCGGCGCAGTTGCCGATCGGTCCACCAGCGCGGTAACCACTGGCGAATTGGCGCGGGCCAGAGCGGGTCCATGCCGTCGGCCAGATGTCCAAGCACGGCGCCGCCGCCAGCACCGCCGCCGTCCATAACGGTGCCGTACACCGCGTAATGGGTGTTCCACTGGCCGTTTTCGTCGAGGGCGATCGGTTGTTTGTAGCTGCGCAGCCGTGAGCCGTAAAGCCTCCAGCCACGTGGCGCGTCGCTGAGCTGAACCCGATAGATGCGGCCCTGACGAATGATGAAGTCACCATCGGCGTGGCGGTAGACGTTGCGATAGACACCGTGGGTGGCCGGGTGCAGGCCGGCGAGGGAGATGTCGAATTCGTACTCGTATCCCGTGAAGCGCTCGAGCGACTGCCTGGCATATTGCCAGGATGTTGGTATCGCGGCGGATCTGCCCAATGCCGCGCGTTGCCGCTGGCGGCTGGCCAGACGAGCGGCTGCGGGTGCCGAAACTGTTCCGGGAAGCACATCCATTGCCGCGTCGATCAGCGACAGCAGCACCGCCTCTACCTCCGCCAGCCCATGCCCGAGCTCGCCGCGCAAGAACGCCGCGACGGCCAGATTGGCACTGTTCCAGGCGTCATACAGGGCCACGGCCGCGCCCACGAACGGCAGCATGCCGATGGCCATTTTCAGATAGTTGAACAACGCCCCGGACTTCAGTGCACAGCGTTCGAGATACAACGCATCGTTGGAACGTGAACTGCTGCGATGGGCCTCCAGCAACCGGCCCATGTGCACGTTCAGTAAATGAATGGCCAGTGATGTGGTCGCCGGCCAGGCCATCCCGACGCCGATCAGCGCATCGAAATTGCGCAGCTGTGCCTGGTTGATCCGGCTGACATGGCTGGCAAACTCGCCGCTTACCGCGCGTCCCGCCAAGTAGCTGACCATTTTGCTGTCCACACAACGCTTGAACAGATCCACCCGCGCCTGCTCCAGCGTTTCGTATTGACGGAGGAAGATCGCGTCGGGGCTGTCGGGCAAGTAGAGCAGGGTCAGGCCACTGGTTTGCTCGACAATGAACGTGACACCCGCGAGCGTGCTCGGTCCTTGATGCGCGGTGTCCTCTCCACCGACGGTCAGGTGCACCGGCAGCAGCGCGATGCGTTGTCCATTCACGGCATACGCCTGAGGTGTAGTCGCCTCGATGGCGACTTTCAGCACGGCATGGCCGGCATTGTCGATGTGCCGTTGCAGCAGCGCGAACTCACCTTGCAACCTGAGCATCAGCCGCCACGGTTCGCTCAGGCATTCACGGCGCCAGGCCTGCTGAAACGCCGGTTCTCCCGGCGCGCCGAAAAATGCCTGGCGAATCAGTTCTTCGTAACGTCCGGGCAGATCCAGCTCTGTTACCAGATTGCGCAAATAGGCCGGGGTGATCCCGGCTTCCAGGCGCTGTCGATCAGTGGGGTTCTCGGCGCGGATCCTGGCCCGCATGAAGGACAGGCGCCACTGCACCTCCTGATCGATGTTTTCCTGTGCCAGTTGTTCAAGGGTGAGGTCGCCGCGCTTGTCGCTCGCGGTCAGGACAATGCGTTGCGGTGTGCCAGGCGCGGCGCCTTCCATCACGGTTTTTTGCCAGAAGGTCGAGTCGGGCAGGTCGAGGCTCACGCTCACGCTTTGTTTGAGCGCGAAGTCTGCGCGCAAGCGGGCGTCGATGCGTTGTTCGGCGAAGGCCTGACGCGGCGGTAATTCCCGTTCGAGCAACGCATGAGCGCGTTGCATGGCGCCGAGGTACTGGGTGATCAGCGTTTTGATCCGTGCACGTGGCGCGTCGTCCAGCTTTTCAAACCATGCAGGCAGGTGGCCGGCCAGCGCCGCGCTGCGGTCTTGCGCCTGACGTTCGGTAAATGCCCGTTCACGGGCTTGCGCGACCGCTACGGTCAGGCGTGGCAGATATTGTTCGCGCAGCTTTTCCATCTCGGCCCGGCGCTCGTCGGCCCGGCCGGGCAGCGGGTTGTCACGCAGGATCTGCGCGGCCTGCTGTTCGCATTGATAGAGCTGTCGATCAAGGGACCAGGCCAGAGGGTCCCCCGTGAGCGGGGTCAGGTGCAGGGTCAGCCCGCCGTCGTTCGGCGAATGTTTGAACAGATCCTGTGCCAGCGCTGTACGTGAAGTAAAACGTTGCAGCCCGCCGAACTCGCCCGGCCAGTAAAGCAGCAGGCTGTCGCTCGAGTCAGGCTCCAGTGCGGCGGTCGTCGCTATGATCAGTACGCCATGCAGCTCCTCGACGGCGGTCATGTTCTGATCTGCCGCCGCCATCGATAGGCGGGCGATAACCCCGTCCGCTGTCGGCAGATGGCGCCCCGGTGCGTCCAGCATCGCGATGATTCGCCGATGCTCCTCGACGGTCAGCTGATCCAGCGCCCTTTGCAGTTCGACCTCGGCGCGCAGCCCTGCGATACGGGCCTGAAGCAGGGCGTGGTGATGGACATTCGTGGCATGACGCAGCTCGAGCATTTTCAGCGGATCGCGACTCTCAAGCAGTGCTGAAGCGGCAGCGTGGCTGGCTTGCCGGGCTTCACTCAGTGCGTCGAAATGCTGCGCCAGTTGTTGGCGTTGCGGGTTGTTCAGCTCTGCTGCAGCGGCTTCGCCGAGCAAGCGCTCGAGGGCCCGCTGCTCAACATCAAGCGCCCGACTGCGCTGGTTGAAGGGAATGTCCGGACTCAGCAGACCGAACAGCGCGACGTCATCGGAGGCAGGCAACGCGTCGATCGCAAGTTCGGACGGTGCGCCGATCAGCTCGTGGAAGTCACTCGTCGACGCTGAACCCGTGAACAGCATTTGCAGGTTGAGGCGCAGCGGATCCTGACCGAGCACCGGCTCGACCAGTGTCACCGCCTCCAGCCGTGAGTATTGCCCGCTCTGCCGGCAATGACTGATCAACCAGTCCTGCAGATCGACGTGTTGCCGGAACAGCTGCAGTGCCGGGTCGTGCGAGGGCAGATACAGTAAATGTCGCGTCGGGTCGAGACGAATCAGCAGCGCACCGGGCAACGTGACCTGGCTGTCATCGCGGCGTGCGAGTCGTGGCTGGCGGATGGCAACGTCGCTGTGTGTGGTCTGCGGGTCAACGCTTGTCAGCAGCCTCTGCAGGGGCGCGGCCTGCAGCGTCCCTTGTGCATGGGCATTCAGGCAGCTCGCCTCGAAGTGCTGGCGATAGATAAGCAGCGCCTGATCCCGACGCGAAAACGGCGTGCCGGTTGCGCGCTGATCCCAATCGTCGCGCGCGGCTTGCGCCATCAATGCCCGCCACTGCCGATGACAATCGCGCAAACACGCGCTGGACTGCTGGTGGAGGTTCTGATCGAGATTTTTCGGCAACGAATGGGGCAGGCCGAAATCGACCGTGGCGGGGGTGGGGAGGTCGAACATGATGAAAGGATTCCAATGGCTTGAAAGACCGGGCTGAGCCGGATTTCAAGCCATTAGAGGTCAGACGTCGGAGGCAGGTGTGGTACTGGGGTATCGCTTTGCGCTGGTCTGTTTGCAGAGTGTGTCCGCCTGCTCAACGGCCTGCACAAATGACCGCTCGGCAATCTTCATCAAACTGTCACGCAACTGTGGCAGCGCGCTTGAACAAACTTCATCAGACTCGCGCTCTACTGGGGTTCTGCGTTTCGGTGTTTTTCATGAGCAAGGGATTTTTTTCGCTCGCGGCCGTTTTGGTCGCGTTTTTATTCGGTACGTCAGCGTTCGCGGCGGCGCGTTGCGATGTGAATGTGCCGACCGCGCATGTCGATCTGCAACAAGTGAGCATTGCCTACCAGAGCATCGGCCGTGCTTCGGATCCGGCGCTGTTGCTGGTCATGGGCCTGGGTGGTCAGTTGATCCACTGGCCGGACGAGGTGGTGGTTGCGCTGTGTCAGCAGGGTTTTCGAGTGATCCGCTATGACAACCGCGATGTCGGCCTGTCGACCTGGCGACAGGCCCCGGCCGACGCCAACCTGACGTTTGAAGTGCTGCGCTACAAGCTCGGCTTGCCAGTGTCGGCGCCGTACTCGCTGACGGACATGGCCGACGATGCGCTGGGCTTGATGGACGCGTTGCACATCGACCAGTTTCACGTACTGGGCGCGAGCATGGGCGGAATGATCGCCCAGCATCTGGCGGCGATGGCACCGCAGCGGGTAGAGAGTCTGACGCTGATCATGACCAGTTCCGGCGCTGAAGGTTTGCCGGCGCCCAGTGCGGCGCTGGTGCAATTGCTGGCGCGGCGTGGTGCGCCGAATCGCGAGGTGGCGCTGGAGCAGCAGGCCGATCTGCTGGCGGCGCTCGGTAGCCCGGCGGTCACCGATGACCGGCAAGCGTTGCTGCATCAGGCGGCGGTAGCCTACGACCGGGCGTTCAACCCTGAGGGCGTGAAGCGCCAGATCATGGCGATCCTTGCCGAGCCGAGCCGGGTGGCCTTGCTCAATCAACTGCGGGTGCCGACGCTGGTGGTGCACGGCACAGCCGATCCGCTGTTGCCGGTGATGCACGGGGTGCATCTGGCGGCGCACATTCGCGGTAGTCAGTTGAAGCTGATTCCTGGGCTGGCTCATCGTTTTCAGGAGGCGTTCAAGGCGCCCTTGCTGGCGGCGGTGTTGCCGTATTTGCAAGAGCACCGTGAAGACACCTCGCACTGGGCGCAGATTGAGCCGGTGGCAAGCGGCAACCTGCTGTAGCTGAGGTTTTGGCGGTGTTGATTCGGGCCTCTTCGCGATCCAGCCCGCTCCCACAAGGGGAACCGTATTCCGAATGTGGGAGCGGGCTTGCTCGCGAAGGGGCCATCACTGTCATCGCAAGAGCAGGCAGGTGTATCGTGCAAACTTTCCCGCACGATTTCCGCCCGCGAGGTATGTGATGAATTCCGCTTTGAAAATCGATTTTGTCAGCGACGTTTCCTGCCCGTGGTGCGTCGTCGGCCTGAATGGCCTGCTGCAGGCGCTGGAGATTCTGCGCGATGAAGTGCAGGCCGAGATTCATTTCCAGCCGTTCGAACTGAACCCGAAGATGGGCCCGGACGGGCAGAACATCACCGAACACATCAGCGAAAAATACGGCTCGACTCCGGAGCAGTCACAGAAGAACCGCGAGGCGATTCGTGCCCGTGGCGCCGAGGTCGGATTTGCCTTTCGCACCGATGGCAACAGCCGCATCTACAACACCTTTGATGCTCATCGTCTGTTGCATTGGGCCGGGCTTGAGGGGGTGCAGTTGCCGTTGAAGCAGGCGCTGTTCAAAGCCTATTTCACTGATGGCGGTAATCCGTCCGATCACGCGCAACTGGCGCAGATTGCTGAAAGCGTGGGCCTGGATCGGCAGCGTGCGCAAGCTATTCTGGCCTCCGACGAGTTTGCCGATGAGGTGCGTGCAGAAGAGCAGCTGTGGCTGCAACGCGGCGTAAGTTCGGTACCGACCGTGGTGTTCAACGGTCAGTACGCGGTCACGGGCGGGCAACCGGTGGACACCTTTGTCGGGGCGATCCGGCAGATCATCAGTGAAGCCCGCGGCGGCACCGTCAACTGACCTTGCGGGGTCAGCGCACGATCTTGTCGACGTGAATCCCGAGCTTCTTCAGGCGATACCAGAAGCTGCGCTCGGAGATCCCGATCAACTGCGCGGCGGCAGCCTGCACGCCATTGCTCTGTTGCAGGGCCGCCAGAATGTAGGCCTTCTCGACTTCGGCGAGTGCTGCGTCCAGATCCGCCGGGACACCGTTGATTTCGCTCAGCGGGCCGCTGCTGTCCGAGGCCTGTGCGGCGAACAGGTAAGCCGGCAGATCGTGCTCCTCGATGATGTTGGCGGAGGCGACGATGGTCGCGCGCTCCACGCAGTTCTGCAGTTCGCGGATGTTGCCCGGCCATGAATAGCGGGTCATGGCCTGCAAGGCCTGCGCGCTGAAGCCGCTGATGCGTTTGCCGGCAGCGGCGCCCAGCGTGTGGGCGAAGTGGCGGGCCAGCGGCGCGATGTCCTCGACCCGTTCGCGCAATGCCGGCAGCGGAATGGGAAAGACATTGAGGCGGTAGTAGAGATCCTCGCGAAACTCCTTATTCGCCACCGCTTGCAGCAAGTCTTTGTTGGTGGCGGCGATCACCCGCACATCGACCTTGCGCTCTTTGGTATCGCCCACCGGCTCGATCACCCGCTCCTGCAGGGCACGGAGGATCTTGGCCTGCAGTGCCAGCGGCATTTCGCCGATTTCATCGAGAAACAACGTGCCCTTGTCGGCCTGCTGAAAGCGCCCGATGCGATCGGCCACGGCGCCGGTGAACGCGCCTTTGCGGTGACCGAACATTTCACTTTCCAGCAGCCCTTCAGGGATGGCCGCGCAGTTCACCGCCACGAACGGTTTGTCGGCGCGGTTGCCATGCTTGTGGATGGCCCGGGCGACCATTTCCTTGCCGGTGCCGCTTTCGCCGCTGAGCAGCACGGTGGCGGCGCTTTCGCGTACCGAGTCCACCGCTTGCAGCACGCTGCGAAAACTCGGGCTGTCACCGATCAGGCTGTCGATCTGCTGATGCTCGTCGAGCTCGGCGCGCATGCGCTGGTTGTCTTTGAGGATGTCGCGAAACTGCAGGGCCTTGCTGACGGTGATGTCCAGCTCGTCGATGTCGAACGGCTTGGCGATGTAGTCGAACGCGCCGTTGCGCATCGATTCCACGGCGTTTTTCACCGTGCTGTAGGCGGTCATGACGATCACCGGCAACTGCGGATAGCGGGTCTTCACCTCAGCCAGCAACTGCGGGCCGTCCATGCCGGGCATGCGCCAGTCGCTGATCAGCAGATCGATGTCTTCGCTTTCCAGCACTTTGAGTGCGTGCAGGCCATTGCCGGCGGTGAACACGCTGATGCCGTTCTGCCCGAGGGCCGAGGCCAGCAGGTCGCAGAGTTTCGGTTCGTCGTCCACTACCAGAATGTTATGCGTCATCGTCGCTCTCGTCGAAGTCTTCGCCATTGGCCGGAATGTACAGGCTGAAGGTGGCGCCGGCATCTTTTTCGCTGACGCATTCTACGCGCCCGTTATGACTTTCCATGACCGAAAACACCTTGGCCAGACCCAAACCGGTGCCCGAAGCCTTGGTGGTGACGAACGGGGTGAAGATGCGTTCGAGCATGTCGGCTTCGATCCCCTGACCAGTGTCCGCGACGCCGATGATGGTGAATTTTCCAGCGTTGGCGATGCTCAGGGTCAGGCGACCGCCGTCGGGCATTGCGTCGATGGCGTTGACGATCAGGTTCAGGCCCACCTGTTTGAGTTGCTTGGCATCGGCGTAGATCGTTGCCCCCGGCGCGTGATCGGCGATGTGCAGATCGATGTTGTGGCTGGCCACTTCCGGCTCGCAGAATCCGGCCAGTTCGTCGACCAGGGTGCGTGCTGATTGCGTAGCGCGGATCGGCGCGCTGGGTTTGGCGAAGTCGAGAAACTCGGTGATCAGGTCGTTGATACGGCTGACTTCCTTGACCACGTATTCCAGGTGACGCTTGTCGGTTTCCGGCAGATCGGCACGGCGATGCAGCAGTTGCGTGGCGGTTTTGATGATGCCCAGCGGATTGCGAATTTCATGGGCCAGACCCATGGCGACTTCGCCCAGCGCGTGCAGGCGATCACGGCGGCGCAGTTGCGACTCCAGATGCTGCAACTCTTCCAGACGTTCGCTCATGTGGTTGAACGTGCTGCTCAGTTCTGCCAGTTCGTCGCCGCCATTCACGCTCAGGCGCTGATGATAATCGCCGGCGATCACCGCCTGTACGCCACGGGCCAGACCGCGCAATGGTTTGGTCAGGCGTTGCGAGACCAGCCAGCCAACCGCCAGCGACGCTGCCGAGCTGAGCAGGAAAATCAGAATGAACAGGTTGCTCTGATTGACCAGGCCGACCAGGCTGGTGTGGCGCAGCAGACCGCTGAAGATGACGCCTTGCAGTTGGCCGTTTTCATTGAAGATCGGCCGGTAGATACCGCTGTAGTTATTGGTGAATTGTTCGTAGGGGCCTTTGGTCTCGCGCAGGATCTGCTCGATTTTCTTCGGCACTTGCGAGGGGTGATCCTGGAAGCGCTGGGTCGAGAAAATCTCGGAAAAGTCCTCGCCCTTGGCCAGGTACAGGCGCAGGTCCAGCGAGTGCACATCGGCGACGCTGGTCAGGAAGCTGTTGTCCAGATAAGTGCCGACGATCATCTTGTAGTCCACGCCCCCCTGATCGGTCTCGAAGGTCGAAATCACCGTGCCGGTGGGTACGCCGCCGACTTGCAGGGTCTGCAGCACAGCCTTCGGCGCGGTGCTGATCTGGCTGACGATATCGTCGGCGGCGGTACTGAACACCACTCTGTTATCGCTGTTGCGGATCAGCGTCACCACATCGATGCCCATGGAGTCGGCGATATCGGCGGTCAGCTTGTCGTGCCTGGCGGACTGGCGGTCGGTGGGCGGGCGGGCGTGGCGCATGAACAGCTTCGCGGCCCGGGCGTTTTCGCGGAGGATTTCACTGATTTCATCCTCGACGATCTTCGAGGATTCCTGCAGCCAGATGCGCACGTTGCTGTCGAAGATCTGCGACAGCGTGGTGGCCGCCAGTTCCGCAGCGATCATGGTCGGAATCACGCTGACCAGCCAGAAGGCCAGCACCAGTTTGCGTTGCAGGCTCCAGCCGGAGAGGGCGAAAGGGCGGGGCGTGGCGCGTCGGTCATTGATCATTGGATTTCGCTTATTGCAGCGGCCAGGGCCGGATCGCTGCGATCCGGGCGGACGAATATTTTCACCAGACGCAACAGTTGGTCGAACAGTGGATTGCGATGGCGGAAGAACACGGTGTTACCGACAAACGAGCAACCCAGACGCAGCTTACTGGCATAGCCGGCCTGCCCGCACACATAGATCGCCAGTTTGTGTTCAATACAGTAGTCGACATTTTCCAGCCAGCTACGAGTGTAAAGGTTGTACTGGCGGGTGCGGGCCAGATCATGGGCGAAAAACTTGTCGACCATCCGTTGCCCGTCGAGCAACAGCAGGTTGAACGCCACCAGTTCATCCTCGACCCAATAGAGCACACAGGCTGCGCGGTCATCGAGGTGATTGAGCACTTCGCGAAAATACGCCGCAGGCAGGCATTCGAAGGCCAGATCACTGCGGGCCAGAGTGGCTTCGTAGAGTTCCATCATGCGCGGCAGCAGGTCGTGCACCGAGCGCCGCCATTCCGTGCGCGGGCCCTGATTGCGCAGGGTGCGACGCAGGTCCTTGCGCGTGGATTTGCCGAGGCTGCCCAGATACGCGTCCACCGAGGCGAAGTTGATCGGCAATTCGGCGCCGGGCAGACCGGGCATGCTTTGCAGGCCGGCCTGGCGGCAGACGTCGAGCCATTGTCGATCGCGATGCGAGGCGTCCTTGACCGCGAGCAGGCCGATCCCGGCCTGCTCGGCATCTTGCCGGGCCAGCTCGAGCAATTGCCTGAGCAGTGCCGGGCGCTGTGTCGAGGCAATGTGCGAAGCGCTGCCGACATGGCATTGCTCCGCCACCGGCGAGCCGAGGGCGTACAGGCGGATATCGAACAGTCCGGGCAGACGCCGGCGCAGCCATTGGCTGACCCGTTTGCCCGCACCTTGCAGGGTGGTGTCCAGCGAATAGGCGGTGGTGAACGCCACGGTGGCCGCGATCAGGCGGCCATCCTCGTGCAGCGTCAGATAGCGCCAGTGAAAGCCGTCGATGCCGGCCCGTTCCACGGCGCGGTAGTAATCCCAGTCCTCCAGCTCATCGACGAAGCAGTCATTCCAGGCGCAGCGGTCGATCGCTTCGATCGTTGAAAAGGCTTGAGCGGTGATCACGTCGGTTCCTTGTGTCGGCGAGTCGGACTGCAACTGCTCAAGCCAGTTGCCGGGTTTCCAGTGATGGCGTATCGGCTACGGCGACCGGTTGCGTGACGCCGCGCTCGATGAAATCGGCGCTCAACTCCACGACCCGGCGGTACTGCAAATCCACGGTGATCATGTGATAGCAGTCGTCGAGCAGCACCTTGGTCACCGGCCCGCCGAGTGTGCGTTCGACGTAATCGGCATTCCAGCGGCTGGTGATGTCGTCCTCGATGGAGTGCAGCACCAGCGCCGGCGTGGTGATCGACGGCATGCGTTTTTTCACCACGGCGTTAAGCCGGTGCAGTTCGCGCACGGTGACGCCTTCCATGGTCAGCAACCCGGCCTGGCTGCTCTGACCTTCTTTCATCTGGCGTTCGACGATGGCGCGCAGGCGCTCGTTCTTGATCCCGTAGGGCGGCTTTTCTTCGAAACTGCACAGGTGCACGCCGAACGGGATTTTCATCAGCAACGGGGTGAGGAACGCGAGTTTGTTGATGCTCCAGCCGTCGTAGCGCAGGGTGGTCGAATACAGCAGCAAACCTTCGATCTGTCCCGGGTGTTCGGCGGCCAGGTACATCGACAGCACGGCGCCCATGGACAGGCCGCCGACATACACTTTGCGGTGTTTGCGGCGTACGCCGACGAAGGTGTTGCGTGCGCTTTCGTACCAGTCGCGCCAGCCGGTGGCTTGCAGGTCGGCATTGCCGCCGCAGTGCCCGGCCAGGGTCGGCACATAGACCGTGTGTCCGGCTTTCGCCAGGCCCACGGCCACCCGACGCAGCTCCGTCGGGGTGCCGGTGAGGCCGTGGATCAACAGCACCGCGACCTCCCCGTCACCGAGAACGAAACCGGCGTTGCCTTCGCCCATGTCGATCTCAGCGTCGATCATCGTTTCATCGCCCGATGCAGGAGGCGGTCGAGCAGGGCCAGGCCCAGATCGATTTCCGGATAGCTGATTTCCAGCGACGGTGCCAGGGTGATGACGTTCTTGTAGTAGCCGCCCACGTCGAGGATCAGGCCGAGACGACGACCGTCGATTTCGATGTCGCCCTTCATGCCTTCTTCAACCATGAAGTCGAGGGTGGCCTTGTCCGGGGTGAAACCGTCTGTGGTGCAGATCTCGCAGCGCAGCGCCAGACCGAGGCCGTCGACATCGCCGATGATCGGGTAGCGTTTTTGCAGATCCTGCAGGCCTTCAAGGAAGTATTTGCCCTTGGCCATGACCATTGCGCCGTAATCGACTTCGCTGGTCATCTTGAACATTTCCAGACCCACCGCAGTGCCCAGCGGGTTGGAGGCGAACGTGGAGTGGGTCGAGCCTGGCGGGAAGACTTTCGGGTTGATCAGCTCTTCGCGGGCCCAGATGCCGCCCAGCGGGTTGAGGCCGTTGGTCAGCGCCTTGCCGAAGACGATCACGTCGGGTTTGACGTCGAAGTGTTCGATCGACCACAGCTTGCCGGTGCGATAGAAACCCATCTGGATTTCGTCAACGACCATCAGGATGCCGTGCTGATCCAGCACGTGCTTGAGTTCGCTGTAGAAGTTCATCGGCGGGATCACGTAACCGCCGGTGCCCTGGATCGGCTCAACGTAGAACGCGGCGTATTCGCTCTGCCCGACTTTCGGGTCCCAGACACCGTTGTATTCAGTCTCGAACAACCGCGCGAATTGCTGCACGCAGTGGCTGCCGTACTCTTCCTTGGTCATGCCTTTGGGGCCGCGGAAGTGATACGGGAACGGGATGAATTGCGCGCGCTCACCGAAGTGACCGTAGCGGCGGCGATAGCGGTAGCTGGAGGTGATCGACGAAGCACCAAGGGTGCGCCCGTGGTAGCCGCCCTCGAAGGCGAACATCAGGCTCTTGCCGTTGCTGGCGTTGCGCACGACTTTCAGCGAGTCCTCGATCGACTGCGAACCGCCGACGTTGAAGTGCACTCGGCCGTCGAGACCGAATTTTTTCTTGGCGTCGACCGCGATCATCTCCGACAGCTCGATCTTGCCCTTGTGCAGGTACTGGCTGGCGATTTGCGGCAGGGTGTCGATCTGTTGTTTCAGCGCATTGTTCAGACGCGGGTTGGCGTAACCGAAGTTGACCGCCGAGTACCACATTTGCAGGTCGAGGTAGGCCTGATCTTCGGTGTCCCAGACGTAGGAGCCTTCGCAGCGGCTGAAGATGCGCGGCGGTTCGATGTAGTGAACGGTGTCGCCGTAGGAGCAGTATCTGGCTTCTTTTTCCAGAAGGACCTGGTCTTCGGCTGTCGCGATGCGGATATCAGACATGGTGCAGGGTTTCCTGTGCTTCAGAAGTGGATTCGTTGCTGAACGTGACGGCGTTGGCGGCCGGGGCCAGCGGCAGGCGGGCCAGCAGTTGTGGCAGTTCGGCGAAGCTGTCGAAGCGCGCGTAGGCGATGCCGTTGCGCTCGCAGTGCTCGGCCAGGCGATCCTTGGCGAAGACGAAATCGGCGGTGGACGCCACGCACATGTCGGACTGGCCGTCACCGATCACCAGCACGCGTTTGCTGCCGGGGGTGGATTTGCATTTGCAGTTGCCGGAGGCCGCGCGGCAGGCGTCACTGGCGTAGGGGAAATCGATGCGCCACTTGTCGTGGTCGATCTGGCGCAGGCGGTTGGCGAGGATCGGCAGCAGCGTCACGTAGTTGCGCGCCAGAATCCGCGCGATGCCTTGTTCGATGCCGTCGCTGACCACTTCCAGCGAAGCGCCGAGGCCGATCACGTGGTCGACGAAATCGGGGAAGTCCGGGTCGATGTCGATGCTGTCGAAGAATTCCAGCAGTTGTGCCGGCGTGGCCTTGATCAGCGCCAGTTGACGGCTGAGGCATTCACGGGAACCGATCTTGCCCTCCAGCCATTCATTTTCGATGGCTTCCCAGCTCGGGTCGGCGAAGCGTTCAAGGATGCTGTCGATTACGTCGGTGCGGGTGATCGTCCCGTCGAAATCACACACGATATGCCAGTCAATCATCTGCAGTACCTGTTGGGTCGAGGCAGTTGTCAGGGTGCGCGGTCTGCGCCTGGCAAGGGTGGGAGCAGGGACTGTGCCAATTGGCCAAAGCCCCGTGCTGGCGGGGGCGATGCGCGGTTTTCGAAAAGTGGAGCTACAATTTTTGTAGCTTGCTACAAACAACATGAGTGCTTGCGCCAAGGGCGGTATCAGGGGATTGATGCGCGCAAGTTCAGAAAAGGAATGACCTCATGCAGAGGAAGACACTGGCGTTATTGGCCGCACTGGCCTGCTTTTCCGGGCCCGCCCTGGCGGATGGCATTACAGGTGAAGCAGGAATCGGGGTGGGGTACCAACCGCATGATCCGAGCGGCAGCCGCTACGAAACCCGACCGATCCCGTATCTGGATCTGGACTGGGGCGATGTCAGCCTCGGTACCGACGATGGCCTGACCTGGAGCGCCTTGAAAAGCAACGGTTTCAGCGCCGGGCCATACGTCAATTACCTCTCCGGGCGCACCGCCAACGGCGAGTTGCGCGGCCTGCGTGATGTGCCCGACATGGCCGAGGCTGGCGGCTTCGTGCAATACGCTCCGGCCGATTTCTGGCGCGTATTCGCCTTCGTTGGCCAGGCCGTCGGCGGTGGCAGCGGGCAGGGCGGCGTGTTTGGCAAAGTGGGCGGTGAAATTGGCTATCCACTGGGCGGCGGGGTGATCGGCAGCAGCAACCTGACCGCGCATTTTGCCGATGCGCAGGGCACCCAGACCTTCTTCGGTGTCAGTGATCGCGAGGCGCAGGCCTCGGGCATCCGCGCTTACAACGCCGGCGGCGGTTTGCAGAACGTGGCGCTGACCCAGAGCTTCGAGTTCCCTCTGGCGCCACACTGGTCGCTGGTCACCAGCGCGAGCTGGATTCACCTGACTCGCTCGGCGGCGGACAGCAGCATCGTCAAAGCGGTGGGCGATACCAATCAGGGCGAAGTGCAGGCGGCCATCGCCTACAAGTTCGACTGATTACGCGCGCGGGCAAATTGGTCTGCGGTTTGCAGACAGCCATGTCGAATCCATTCCTTCAGGATGTTCTTCATGGCTCGCCCTGCTAACCGTCTGCTGGCTCATTCATTGTGGGACCTGATCCCCGTCGCTTTGGGCCTGGCCCATTTCGCTTTCGTCCTGTGGCTGGTTGCGGCCTTTCACGACCTGTCCTGGTGGACTTATGTGCCGCTGGCGCTGGGCTACGCAATCAGCCTGTCGTGGAGCATCAACAGCATTTCCCACAACCAGATTCACAACGCCTACTTCACCCCGGCGTGGCTGAACCGGGCATTCGATCTGTTGTTGTCGGTGACCATCGGTTTTTCGCAAACCCTCTATCGCGATATCCACAACCGCCATCACCGCGGCAACTCGGATCTGCCGGGGCCGGACGGCAAGACCATTGATCCGCTGTCGATCTATCTGCGCGGCAAGAACGGTCAGCCGGAGAATCCCTGGGCCTACACCTTCCTGAGTTTTTTCCGCGACGACCCCAAGCCGATCTACAACGAAATGCGCCGCAAACGCCCGAAGGATGCGCGTTGGGTTCAGGTCGAGATCTATGTGACGGTGGCGTTTTATCTGCTGCTGGCGGTGTATGACTGGCAGGCGGTGCTGGTGTTGTTGCCGTTCTGGTATCTGGGCCAGGCGCTGTCATCGCTCAACGGTTACTACGAGCATTTTGGCGGCAACCCGGATTTGCCGATTGCCTGGGGCGTGAGTGCCTACAGCCCGCTGTACAACCTGTTGTGGATGAATAACGGCTATCACGCCGAGCACCACTACCGGCCGAAATTGCACTGGACTCAGGTCAAGGCCTATCACCGGCAGATCGCCCGGCAACAGCAGGAAGCGGGGGTGAAGGATATTCCGCTGGCGCACGGTTTGGGCTTCCTGCTGAACCACCAAAAGCCTGACGCCTGACCGATTTGTGTAGGAGCTGCCGCAGGCTGCGATCTTTTGATCTTGAAAAGCAAAGATCGTCCGATCGCGGCCCGAGCCTGCGGCAGCTCCTACACGGAGCATTTCAGTGCTCTTCGCCTTCGGCGAGCAAGGCTATCCCGCCCATGATCACCGCCACGCCGAGCCAGTGCAGCAGACTGATCTGCTCGCCCAGTCCCAGCCACGACCCCAGCAGCACCCCGACAAACACCAGCGAACTCAGGGGAAACGCCAGTGACAGGCTGCTGCGTCGCAGAATCAGCATCCAGACGAAAAACGCGCCGATGTAGCAGGCAACCGCCACCCACACGCCGGGCGTCATGACGATGCCTTGCAGCCATTGCAGGCTGAGGTCCATCTGCCCCAGTTGATCACCACCGACCTTGCTCGCGATCTGTCCGCCACTTTCCAGAATAATCAACAGCGCCCAGAGCACGATGGTGCCCACGCGCCCGTGTAGCCAATGCATTGCGTCGTTCCTTTGCAGTTCCAGGCGAGCTTCAGACATGGCCGGCACACACAAGCATCACGCCCGCCGTAATCACCAGCGTGCCCAGCCAGCGCCGCCGACTGACGGTTTCGCCAAGCACCAGTTTGCCCGCCAGCACCACGCCGCAATAGGCCAGCGCGGCTGCCGGAAACAACAGACTCAGCGGTGCCCGCGACAGAGCGCCGAGCCAGACGAAAAACTCGATCGCGTAAGCGCCTATCCCGCACCACAATAGCGGTGCGTTGAACACCTGGCCCCAGAACACCTGAAGCCGAAAACCACCCTCCAGCTCCGGTAATCGATCCAGGCCCAGTTTGAAACACAGCTGGCCGATCACATCCAGAACGATGGACAGGGCCACCAGCACAATCACGGTGAAAGTCATGGAAACAGTTCCTCGAACAGGTCGATCAAGGCTTGATTGGTGGTGGAGTTGCGCAGGATATCGGTGTCGCTCCAGCGTTCGGCCGGCGGCTGATCGGTCTTCGCCTCCCAGCGTTTGAATACGTTGCTGAAGGCCGGACGGGCGTATTCGCCGCAGATGTCGATGCCGATGATTCGCTTGCTCGCCGCCAGCGCGCGCAGGGCCTGAAGCATATGGCTCAGGCGCATGCCGCCCTGATCCCAGTTGGTCGCGGCGTCTTCGCTGGCGAGCACGTCCTTGTCGATAGTGATCCACACCGCATCGGTCGGCAGGCTGGCGATCATTTTGTCGAGGAACAGCGTCCAGTCGACTTCGGACAAATTGCGCCAGTGCAGCATGTTTTCCTGCTGTTCATGGCCGGCGCCGTCACCGACACGCCCCCAGACTCGGGAGGGTGCGTGCTGCCACGGAAACAGCTGCAGAACCCCGCGTTTGAGCGCTGCGAGGTTGCCGCCCTTCAGTTGCGGGTTTCGCAGATCATCGCTGCACGGGCCGAGGGTGACGATGCGGCGGATGTCCGGCAGTTTCAGGGCCTGATTGACCCAGGAACCGCAATGCCGACGCGGCGCAAACCGCACCCAGTCAGGGTGATTGTCGAAATGGATCAGGCTGACCGGCTCGGGCAGGTCGGTGAGAAACGCCGGGGTCAGGTGGTGATAGTCACCGGAGCCGACGAAGAAGATTTCCGGTGCCGGGCCGCTGTGCCGTGGCCGTTGCTGCAAGCGTTCGGCGAAGCGTCGCCAAGTGCGTTCGCTGGACCAGAGCCGGAGTTTCGGGCCGAGGTCGAGCAGGTCCAGGCGTCTGGCGCGGCCACTGTCGAGCAGTCGCGCAATCGGCGCCTGGGCGGTCAGGCTGTGGTCGAGATCTAAAATATTCAAGGTCGCTATTTACCCTTGGCAGACCCTGCCAGACACCGGCCTCATCGAGCATGAGCGCCAGCCGGGCAGGGCTTTCGGGGGTAAATGCAAGGGACGGGCCAGCCGTTGTCTCAGGCGTGCAGACGCACCCACACCGAGACCAGCACGGTGGCGGCGATCAGCCACGCGACAACGGCCACGGCGAGTGACGCCTCCAGGCGCATGCGGTCAACCATCACGTACAGCGTCGCCAGATAGATGAAATACGGAATGATCGACCACATGCCGAACACAATCGTCGCCTTCAGATCGTCGATCGAGCGGCCCTTGCCGACGATGTAGTGGGCGATCAGGGCGAAGGTCGGAAACAGCGGCACCAGTCCGGCGATGTAATAGTTTCGGGTCTTCGACAGCGCGGCGAGAATAACCACCACTGCCGCGCCAAGTGCCGCTTTGAGTATCAGATCCATCAGTGGCTCAACCCGTACTTTTTCACTTTGTCGAACAGCGTGGTCTTGGCCATGCCCAGTTCTTGACTGGCCTGGGTCAGGTTGCCGCCACTGCGTTGCAAGGCGTCATTGAGCAGGTTGCGCTCGAAGGCTTCCACCGCTTCGGCGAACGCCAGCCCCTGACCGCCGCTGCTGGCGCCGGACTTCTTGAACGCCGGCAGGCCGAGGGCAAAGCGCTCGGCGACGTTACGCAGCTCACGCACATTGCCCGGCCAGTCGTGGCTCATCAGGTTCGACAGGGTCTGGTTGTCCAGCTCGGGCAATACCCGGTCGAAACGCAGCGCCGACTGCTGGGTGAAGTGTTCGAACAGTTGCAGGATGTCTTCACGGCGTTCGCGCAGCGGCGGCAGCTCCAGCGTCACCACGTTGAGGCGGTAGTACAAGTCGCTGCGAAACTCGCCGGCCTTGCTCGCGTCGTCGAGGTCGGATTTGGTTGCGGCAATCACCCGGCAATCCACCGCCACGCTCTGGTTCGAGCCGAGGCGTTCGAGGGTGCGTTCCTGCAACACCCGCAGCAGTTTGATCTGCAAGGGCAGAGGCATGCTTTCCACTTCATCGAGGAACAGCGTGCCGCCGTCGGCGTGTTCGATCTTGCCGATGCGCCGTTTGCCGGCACCGGTAAAGGCGTTGGCCTCGTGGCCGAAGATCTCGCTTTCGAAGAGGTTTTCCGGCAGGCCGCCGCAGTTCAGCGCGACGAACTGCTTGGCATGCCGACGACTGAAGTCGTGCAGGCAACGGGCGACCAGTTCCTTGCCGGTGCCGGTCTCGCCTTCGATCAATACGTTGGCCGAGGTGTCGGCGACGTTGGCGATCAGCTCGCGCAGGTTCTGCATGGCTGGCGAGCGCCCGATGATCCGGCCTTCGAGGGAGTCGCGTTCGGCCAGTTGCCGACGCAGCGAAGACACTTCCCGGGCGAGGCTGCGTTGTTCCAGTGCGCGACGAGCGACGTCCACCAGGCGCTCCGGCGAGAACGGTTTCTCCATGAAATCGTAGGCGCCTTTCTGCATCGCGCCGACCGCCATGGAGATATCGCCATGACCGGTGATCAGCACCACCGGCAGACTGCGGTCGCGCGCCTTGAGGCGGGTCAGCAGTTCCAGGCCATCGATGCCGGGCAGGCGAATGTCGCTGATGACGATCCCGGCAAAGTTGTCGCCGACCCGCTCCAGCGCTTCTTCGGCACTGCCGACGCCGATGCAGGGAATGTCTTCCAGGGTCAGCGCCTGCTGGCAGCCGAGCAGCACATGGGGGTCGTCTTCGACGATCAGCACACTAAGGTCGTGGTTCATATTGGCTCGGCAGGAGTAGGGCTTACCAACGGTAAACTGAGGACGAAGGTGGTGCCACCGCTGGCCGGGTGTTCGACACCCAGGTGTCCGCCGGTGGCGGCAGCGAGGCTGGCGGAGAGGGTCAGGCCGAGGCCCAGACCCTGTTCGCCGGGTTTGGTGGTGAAGAACGGCTCGAACAGATGCTTGCGTGCTTCGGCGTCGACACCGTGGCCGTTGTCGCGCACCCGCAGGCGATATTTGCCGTTGAACTCTTCGCCTTCCAGCCACAGCTGCGGTGAAGGTTGCGTCTGCATGGCGTCGAGGGCGTTGCCGATCAGGTTGACCAGAATCTGTTCGAGGCGGGTCTGGTCGATCTGCACCTGTACGTCGCTGAACTGACGATGCAGTTGCAGCGTTATGCTCTCGACCCGCGCGCCGAGCAGTTGCAGGGCCGCGTCCACCGCTTTGCCGAGGCTGGCCTGGCCTTTGTCGTCACCACGGCGGGCGAACGAGCGCAGGCTGGCGGTGATCCGGCCCATGCGGTCGATCAGGTCGTTGATGGTCTTGAGGTTGGTGCTGGCGACGTCGAGCTGGCCGCGTTCCAGAAAACGAATGGTGTTGCCGGACAGGGTGCGCATCGCCGCCAGCGGCTGGTTCAGTTCGTGGGCGATGCTGGTCGACATCTGGCCGATGGCCGCGAGTTTGCCGGCCTGCACCAGTTCGTCCTGAGCGCGGCGCAGGGTTTCCTCGGCCTGGCGCCGTTCGCGGATCTGGCTCTTCAGCCGTTCGTTGCTGGCGCGCAGATCGCCGGTGCGTTCGGTAATCCGACGCTCCAGTTGATTGTTGGCTTCCTGCAGGGCTTCGCGGGCGGCGAGGCGGGTGGCGATGACCTTGCGCCGTTCGTTCCAGGCGATCAGCAGGAACGCCACCAGCGCGAAGGCCACGGCCACCAGGATTCCCTGATTGATCGCTTCACGGCGCAAGTCCTGCAACGGCGTGAGCAGGGTGAAATTCCATGGCGTGTCGCTCAACGGCCGGGTCTGCGCCAGATAGCTGATGCTGTCGTCATCGGCGCTCAGTTCGCTGTTGGCCGGGAAGGTCAGTTTCTCCACACCGTCGGCCAGGGTTTCGCGGGCCAGCGGTTGCAGTTCGTTGAGCGGGAACCAGTAGTACTGCAGGCTGCGCGCGAGTTTTTCTTTGGTTTCATCACTCAGCGGTACTACGGACTTGAGGCGTCGCGCCGGATCGCTGGAAAGAATGATGATGCCGTTCTCATCGCTGACGAAGGCTTCCAGGCGGGCGCGCTGCCAACGCTCTTCCAGGGCTTCGAGGCGCACCTTGACCACGGCGACGCCGATGATCTTGCCGTGTTCTTCCAGGCCATGCGCGAGGTAGTAACCGGGCTCGCCGCTGGTGCTGCCGATCCCGTAGAAACGTCCGGGCTCGCCGCGCACGGCGTTCTGGAAATAGGCGCGAAAAGACAGGTCTTCGCCGAGGTAACTGTCGACGTCGCGCCAGTTGCTGGTAGCCATCACCCGGCCGGTGGTGTCCATGACGTAGATAGCCCGACTGCGGCTGCGCCGGTTCAGGCCTTCAAGGTATGCATTGACCGTTTGCCGGTGTTCCGGAGTCGGGTCGGCCAGCAGTTGCGGGACACTGGTTTCCAGTTCCAGCAGGCTGGGCAGGTAGGTGTATTTGCTGATCTCGCTTTCGACCGTGCGCGCGTGCAGTTCGAGCTGACGCTGGCCGTTTTCGCTGAGGCTGCGGATGCCGAAATGTTCACTGGTCCAGAAGCCGATGTAACCCAGTCCGATCATCAGGATGATGATCAGCGGCGGCAGGAACAGATGGCGAATCAGACGGGGCTTCACGGCAAGTGATGGCGGCGCTGCGCGATAGAGATTGGGGTCGCATTTCATCACAGTTGCCTTGGGTCAACCAGCATGGCTAACAGCATCCTGGTTTGTTCGAGCGCGGAACCTGTGGCGAGGGGATTTATCCCCGATCGGCTGCGAAGCAGTCGTCAAACCGGCAGATGCGGTTTGATTTTGAAATGCTGGGGTCGCTTCGCGGCCCATCGGGGATAAATCCCCTCGCCACAAAGCGCCCTCGCCACAGAGTTCGGTGTGTTGCTTTTAGTGCTGCAGGATTTTCTCGAGGAAGTGCTGCGCGCGTTCGGAGCGGGCGCTGATGTCGCCGAAGAACTCCTCTTTCGGGCAGTCTTCGATGATCTTGCCGGCGTCCATGAAGATCACGCGATCAGCCACTTTGCGCGCGAAGCCCATTTCGTGGGTCACGCACATCATGGTCATGCCTTCGTGGGCCAGTTGCACCATCACGTCGAGCACTTCGTTGACCATTTCCGGGTCGAGCGCCGAGGTCGGTTCGTCGAACAGCATGACGATCGGGTCCATGGCCAGTGCACGGGCAATCGCCACACGCTGCTGCTGACCGCCGGACAGTTGCCCCGGGTGCTTGTGCGCATGCGCCGACAAGCCGACGCGTTCCAGCAGTTGCAGACCTTTCTTGGTCGCCTCTTCCTTGCTACGGCCCAGCACCTTGATCTGCGCGATGGTCAGGTTTTCGGTGATGGTCAGGTGCGGGAACAGCTCGAAATGCTGGAACACCATGCCGACGCGCGAGCGCAGTTTCGGCAGGTTGGTCTTGGAGTCGGCAATCGAAGTGCCGTCGACGACGATGTCGCCTTTCTGGAACGGCTCCAGCGCGTTGACGCACTTGATCAGGGTCGACTTGCCCGAACCCGACGGGCCGCAGACCACGATCACTTCGCCTTTTTTGACCTCGGTGCTGCAATCAGTCAGCACCTGGAAGTCGCCATACCACTTGTTGATGTTCTTGATGGAGATCATACGGCAAACCTTTTTTGCAGACGCTTGACCAGCAGCGAGGCGGAAAAGCTGATGATGAAGTAGACGACACCGGCAAAGATCAGGAACTCGTTGGAACGACCGATGATGTCGCCGCTGGAGCGGGCGGAGTTGAGGAAGTCCACCAGGCCCACGGTGTAGACCAGCGAGGTGTCCTGGAACAGGATGATCGACTGTTGCAGCAGCAACGGGGTCATCTTGCGGAACGCCTGGGGCAGGATGATCAGCCGCATGGTCTGGCCATAGGTCATGCCCATCGCTTGCGCGGCGGCCATCTGGCCTTTGGGGATCGACTGCACGCCAGCCCGGACGATCTCACAGAAGTACGCGGCTTCGAACATCATGAAAGCCACGACGCAGGAGGTGAACGCGCCGATCGGGGTGTCTTCGCCGGTGATCCAGCGCAGCACGAACGGCACCGCCAGGTAGAACCAGGTGATCACCAGCAGCAGCGGGATCGAGCGGAAGTAGTTCACGTAGGCGCCGGCGACGCGCGACAGCAGTTTGCTGGACGACAGGCGCATCAGTGCGAGGATCGTCCCCAGCACGATGCCGCCGATCACGCCCATGACCATCAGTTGCAAGGTCATGACCATGCCGTTCCACAGGCCCGGGATCGCGGGGATGATGCCGCTGAAATCGAAGTCCATTATTTACCCCCCACGGAGATCAGGCCGGGCACTGCGACTTTCTTCTCGACCATGCGCATCAGCAACATCAGGCTCATGTTCAGGGTGAAGTAGATCAGCGTGGCCAGGGTGAAGGCTTCAAACAGGTTGGCCGAGAACTCGGCGGTCTGTTTGGTTTGCGCCAGCAGTTCCATCAGGCCGATCAAGGACGCCACGGAGGAGTTCTTGAACACGTTGAGGAATTCCGAGGTCAGCGGTGGAATGATGATGCGGTAGGCCTGGGGCAGCAGTACGTTCCAGTAGATCTGCGGCAGCTTGAAACCCATGGCGCGGGCGGCGGATTCCTGGCCCCGTGGCAGCGCCTGGATGCCGGTGCGCACTTGCTCGCAGACCCGGGCGGCGGTGAACAGGCCCAGGCACACGACCACGCTCAGGTAGGCCGAGGTGGTCGGGTTCAGATCCTGCTTGTACCAGTCCTGCAGGTTTTGCGGCAGCAGATCGGGCACCAGGAAGTACCAGATGAACAGCTGCACCAGCAGCGGCACGTTGCGAAACAGTTCGACGTAGCAGGTCGCGATGCCCGATACGAGGCGGTTCGGCACCGTGCGCATGACCCCCAGAATGGAGCCCAGCAGCAAGGCGATGATCCATGCCACGATGGCGATGGCAATGGTCCAGCCCAGGCCGGCGATGTACCAGTCGAGATAAGTCTCGCTGCCCACGCCGGTGGACTTGAAGAACACGCCCCAGTCCCAGTTGTAATTCATTAGGGTCTCCCCTCGAAATCGATCGATGTACAAGCACCCGCTTGGGGAAGATCCTTTCCCGTCCGACGTTGAACGCCGGGCACACGCGATCGGCTCGAAAACCGCCAGGTCGAGTGTTCCACTGTAAAACCAGCAGGTAACAGACGCCTGAGGGAGGGTGGCTCCCTCAGGGGATAAGGTTAGTCAGGAATCAGATTTTTACGTCAGGCGCCGGCTTGTCGCTCGGGTTGGCGATCAGTTCCTTGACCTTGTCGCTCATCGGGAAGTTGAGGTTCAGGCCCTTTGGCGGAATCGCGGTTTCGAACCACTTCTTGTAGATCTCGTTGATCTTGCCCGACTTGTACAGGCCGACGATGGCGTCATCCACAGCCTTCTTGAAGGCCGGGTCGTCTTTGCGAACCATGCACGCGTAGGCTTCGAACGATTGCGGAGTACCGGTGATGACCCAGTCGTCCGGCTTCTTCGCCTTGGCTTCTTCGCCGGCCAGCAGGGCGTCGTCCATCATGAAGGCAACGGCGCGGCCGCTTTCCAGCATGTTGAAGGATTCGCCGTGGTCCTTGGCGGAGATGATGTTCATGCCCATCTGCTTGTCGGCGTTCATCGCTTTGATGATGCGCTCGGACGTGGTGCCAGCGGTGGTCACGACGTTTTTGCCTTTGAGGTCGGCAAAGTCTTTGTAGGACGGGTTGCCATCCTTGTCTTTCTTGACCAGCAGGCGGGTGCCGATTTCAAAGATGTTGACGGTGAAGTCGACTTGCTGGGCGCGTTCGGCGTTATTGGTGGTGGAACCGCACTCGATATCCGCGGTGCCGTTCTGGATCAGCGGGATACGGGTTTGCGAGGTCACCAGGTTGTATTTGACCTGCAGGTCTGGCTTGTTCAGGTCTTTTTTCAGGGCTTCAACGATGGCCACTTGAATGTCGTGGGAGTAGCCCACTGGCTTGCCGGAAGCATCCGCAATGTAGGAAAACGGAATGGAACTGTCGCGGTGAGCGAGGGTGATGGTGCCGGAATCGTTGATTTTCTTCAGGGTGCCGGTGAGTTCGGCGGCGAAAACTGGAGTGCTGATCAGAGCGGCCGCAATGGCTGCGCCCAGGATATGGGGAACGATGCGCATCAAATTTTCCTCGAATTGTTTTTTTTATGGGGCCAGTTCGTCGGCCCTTTTTGTGCTTCGAATGCCTGACGGCTCCTGAAGTGTTGGCACGGCAGGCATTCGTCGAGAGAGTGTAGAGCATGAGTCGTGCCAGAGCAGTCGATAGTGGCTAATGGCTTGATTTATAAGGTGATTAAAGTTTTGTGTCGGTGTTTTTGGCTGGAACTGATCCGGTTATCCGAATTGACCGGGAGGTCGCGTTCGGAAAACCGAACGATCTTTTAATCGCTGCCCTCATATTGATGATCGTTCGAGCCCACATTCCCTTGTGGCGAGGGGATTTATCCCCGATAGGTCGCGAAGCGGCCTTCTTTCAGCGCAAGGCGAGGACCGCTTCGCAGTCCATCGGGGATAAATCCCCTCGCCACAGGGTTAGTGGCAGGCAAAGTAAGTCACGCAGCAAAAAGCCCCTGAATCTCTCAAATCAGGGGCTTTCGTTTAAGCGATGTTCAAATCACGCCGCTTCAATCTTGCGGTTCTGCTCGACCTTGCCCAGGTAGGCCGCCAGTTTCTCTTGCTCGGCCGGGGTAGTGAACAGGCCCAGTTTGCTGCGACGCCACAGGATGTCGTGCGCCGTGGTGGCCCATTCTTCGCTGCACAGGTAATCGACTTCACGGGTGTAGAGCCCGCCACCCATGTGTTCGCCCATGTCGGCGAGGGTTTCCACGCCTTCGAGCATGCGCCAGGTGCGGCTGCCGTAGGTGGTGGCCCAGCGGCGGGCGATCTCGGTCGGGACGAAGTCGAACTTGTCGCGGATCTGCGCGCTCAAGGCTTGCGGAGTAGTCATGTCTTCGCCGCCGGGCAGGGTCGCGGTGGCGGTCCAGCTCGGGCGCATCTGGGTGAAGTACGGCATCAACTGGGCCATCGCTGACTCGGCGAGTTTGCGGTAGGTGGTCAGTTTGCCGCCGAACACCGACAGCAGCGGTGCTTCTTCGCCTCCGCCAGACAATGCCAGGGTGTAATCGCGGGTCACGGCGGACGGGTTGTCGGATTCGTCGTTGCACAGTGGACGCACGCCCGAGTAGCTGTGCTGGATGTCGTCGCGGCTGACCTGCTTCTTGAAGTGCGCGTTGACCACTTTCAGCAGGTAATCGGTTTCGCCGTCGGTGATTGCCACTTTCGCCGGATCGCCGGTGTATTCACGGTCGGTGGTGCCGATCAGGGTGAAGTGGTTCAGGTATGGAATGGTGAAGACGATGCGCTGATCTTCGTTTTGCAGGATGTGCGCGTGATCGCCTTCGTACAGTTTCGGCACGATGATGTGGCTGCCCTGAATCAGGCGGATGCCGTACGGCGATTCCATTTTCAGGTCGTCACGAATGAACTTGGCGACCCACGGGCCGGCGGCGTTCACCAAGGCTTTGGCAGTGATCGAAAACAGGCTGCCGTCGGCGCGTTCCAGATTCAGGTGCCACAGGCCCTTGGCGCGGCGGGCGCTGACGCAACGGGTCTGGGTGTGTACGTGGGCACCTTTTTCCCGGGCGGCCATGGCGTTCAGAACGACGAGGCGGGCGTCATCGACCCAGCAATCGGAATATTCGAAGCCCTTGGTGATTTCGCTTTTCAGCGCGCTGTCGGCACCGAACTTCAGGCTTTTCGAACCTGGCAGTTTTTCGCGCTTGCCGAGGTTGTCATAAAGGAACAGGCCGGCGCGGATCATCCAGGCTGGACGCAGGTGCGGACGGTGCGGCAGCACAAAGCGCATCGGCTTGACGATGTGCGGCGCCTTGGCCAGCAGCACTTCGCGCTCGGCCAGCGCTTCACGCACCAGACGGAATTCGTAATGTTCGAGGTAGCGCAGGCCGCCGTGGATCAGCTTGCTGCTGGCCGACGAGGTGTGGCTGGCCAGGTCATCCTTTTCGCAAAGGAACACCGAGAGACCGCGACCGGCGGCATCCGCTGCGATCCCCACGCCATTGATCCCGCCGCCAATCACGGCAACGTCGTAGATCTCGGAGATAGGGGGCGTACGCAAGGTAGAGGTGGACATCGGCTGGCCTCGGGCTCTTTTGATTTTCTGTCTTGGAAATCGAACATAAATGTTCATTTGCGAAAATGGTAGCCCATAAAGACGCGCGCAGCCAGTCGCGTTCGATTGAAAAAACTCATCGAAGGGCGGCTAAAAGAAAATTTTCGAACATTATTGAGGCGGAGATGATCTTTGTGGCGAGGGGATTTATCCCCGATGGGCCGCGTAGGGGCCCCTCAATCAACTACCGTGGAGTCTCAGGCACACCGCATTGGGTGGTTTTAGGACTGCTTCGCAGCCCATCGGGGATAAATCCCCTCGCCACAGGGGATGTTGAACGGGTTTAAACGACTTCCAGACGAATTTTGTGCTGGCTCAGCAGTTGCGCCAGCGCCGGCACCGGTTGCTGATCGGTCACCAGGCAGTCGATCAGGCTGATCGGCCCTAAACGAATCATCGCATTGCGCCCGAACTTGCTCGAGTCCGCCGCCAGAATCACCTGCCGCGCATTGGCAATGATCGCCTGCGACACGCGCACTTCCTGATAATCGAAGTCGAGCAGGCTGCCGTCTTCGTCGATGCCGCTGATACCCACCAGTGCGAAATCGACCTTGAACTGGTTGATGAAGTCCACGCTCGCCTGACCCACCACACCGCCGTCACGGCGCACGTTGCCGCCGGTCAGCAGCACATCGAAATCATCCTTGGCACTGAGCATCGAGGCGACGTGCAGGTTGTTGGTGATGATCTTCAGATGGTTGTGATTGAGCAGGGCGCGGGCAATCGATTCGGTGGTGGTGCCGATGTTGATGAACAGCGAGGCGTGATCGGGGATCTGCGCGGCGATGGCTTCGCCGATGCGTTGTTTTTCGTCGCGCATCTGGTCGGCGCGCATCGCGTAGGCGGTGTTTTCGACGCTGGAATCATAGGCCGCGCCGCCATGGTAGCGACGCAACAGATTGGCTTCCGCGAGCTGATTGATATCGCGGCGGATGGTTTGCGGGGTAACAACGAACAGCGTAGCCATTTCCTCGATGCTCACATAGCCGCGTTCGCGGACCAGCTCGAGGATTTGCTGCTGACGGGGAGGCAGATTCATGGGGCTTCCTTTGGGCTGCCGTGCAAAATTTGCCCATGATGACGCAGGAATCTCCTCCCGACCAGTTTCCAAACAACGTGAAAGCTACTGCGCTCGGCAATCCTGCGTTAAAAACAGGCTCGGACTGCTCATTTACAAACCCGTAAACTCCGCGTCCTCGCCTGTTTTTGCCTTGTCTTGCCTTCGCTCGCTACGCTTTCACGCTGTTTGGACAGCTTAAGTCAGTCTTCAGACTGGCTTATTCAGCGTCTTCACGCGCCCAGTCACGGGTGCGGCTGACGGCTTTTTTCCAGCCTTTGTACAGCTTCTCTTTCTCGGCTTCGTCCAGGCTCGGTTCGAACTCACGCTCGATCACGGCCTTGCCGCGCAGTTCGTCGAGGCTGCCCCAGAAACCACACGCCAGACCGGCCAGATACGCTGCGCCCAGCGCGGTGGTTTCGCGCATTTGCGGACGCTCGACCTGGGTGCCGAGGATGTCGGCCTGGAACTGCATGAGGAAGTTGTTCGCGACCGCGCCGCCGTCCACGCGCAGGGCCTTGAGGCGTTCGCCGGAGTCCTGTTGCATGGCGTCGAGTACGTCGCGGGTCTGGTAGGCGATCGATTCCAGCGCGGCGCGGATGATGTGATCCACGCGCACGCCGCGCGTCAGGCCGAACAGTGCGCCACGGGCATACGGGTCCCAGTACGGAGCGCCCAGACCGGTGAAGGCCGGTACCAGGTACACACCGTTGCTGTCCTTCACTTTATTGGCGAAGTATTCGGTGTCGTGAGCGTCGTTGACGATCTTCAGTTCATCGCGCAGCCACTGCACGGTCGAACCGCCGTTGAACACCGCGCCTTCCAGGGCGTAAGCCACTTCGCCACGCGGGCCGCAAGCGATGGTGGTGAGCATGCCGTGTTGCGATTTCACCGCTTTGTCGCCGGTGTTCATCAGCAGGAAGCAGCCGGTGCCGTAGGTGTTTTTCGCCTGGCCCGGCTCGACGCACATCTGGCCGAACAGTGCCGCTTGCTGGTCACCGGCGATACCGCCGATGGCGATGCCGCTCTTGGTGCGACCGTAGATTTCCGAAGAGGCTTTGACTTCCGGGAGCATTTCGCGCGGGATGTCGAGGATTTCCAGCATCTTCGAATCCCACTCCAGCGAATGGATGTTGAAGAGCATGGTGCGCGAGGCGTTGGTGTAGTCGGTGACGTGTACCTTGCCGCCGGTGAATTTCCAGATCAGCCAGCTATCGACGGTGCCGAACAGCAGTTCGCCATTGCGCGCACGCTCGCGGCTGCCTTCGACGTTGTCGAGGATCCACTTCAGCTTGGTGCCGGAGAAGTACGGGTCGGTGACCAGGCCGGTGTTGTCGCGGATGTACTCTTCGTGGCCATCGCGCTTGAGCTGCTGGCAGATCTCGGTGCTGCGGCGGCACTGCCAGACGATGGCGTTGTACACCGGACGACCGGTGGTCTTGTCCCAGACCACGGTGGTTTCACGCTGGTTGGTGATACCGATGGCGGCGACCTGATCGTGATGCAGACCGGCCTGGGCCAGTGCTTCGACCATCACCGCGCTCTGGGTCGCAAAGATTTCCATTGGATCGTGTTCGACCCAACCGGCTTGCGGGTAGTGCTGGGCGAATTCGCGCTGGGCGGTGCAGACCACGTTCGCATCGCGGTCGAAAATGATCGCGCGGGAGCTGGTCGTACCCTGATCGAGGGCAATGATGTAGTTCTTATTCTGAATGTCGGTCATGTCGATTGCCTTGGACGAAATAAGGGAGAGTGGGCCGTGGCGCGGGCTCTAAAAGGGCAGGAGCCCGCGCCGACTGTTTCAAGAAGTTCTTGGTTTGCCGTCAATGGCCGGTTCTGCATCCTTTGTAGCAGGTGTGGCGCCGGTCAGGTGACGGGCGATGAGCCCGCGATACCCGGCAGCGCCGAGGCAGGCACCGACAATCGGTGCAAAAATCGGAATCAGGAAGTACGGAATATCGCGGCCGCCAGTGAAGGAAATTTCACCCCAGCCGGCGAAGAAAGTCATCAGTTTCGGACCGAAGTCACGCGCCGGGTTCATCGCAAAACCGGTCAGCGGGCCCATCGAGCTGCCGATGACGGCAATCAGCAAACCGATCAGCAGCGGTGCCATCGGGCCTTTCGGCAGACCGTTATTGTCATCGGTCAGGGCCATGATCACGCCCATCAGGATCGCGGTGATGATCATCTCGACCAGGAATGCCTGAGCGGTGGACAGTACCGGATTGGGGAAGGTCGAGAACACCGAGGCCAACTCAAGGCTGGCGGCGGTGCCACGCACCATGTGGTGAGTTTGTTCGTAATCGAAGAATAGATTGCTGTACAGCGTGTACACCAACAGCGCACCGCAAAACGCGCCGGCGATCTGCGACAGGATATAGAACGGCAGTTTGCGCTTTTCGAAGTCGGCGAAAATGCTCAGGGCAATGCTCACGGCGGGGTTCAGATGCGCGCCGGAAACCCCGGCGGTCAAGTAGATCGCCATGCTCACGCCGACGCCCCAGATAATGCTGATTTCCCACAGACCGAAGCTGGCGCCCGCGACTTTGAGCGCGGCGACACAGCCAGTGCCGAAAAAGATCAGAAGTGCAGTCCCCAGAAACTCGGCCAGGCATTGGCCGGAAAGCGATGGTTGCTGTAAAGCAGTTGTCATTGAAAACCTCGATTTTTGTTGTTGTCTGGCGCGTTTGCCGTCAGGGCAAGGCGCGATTTTCGCCGGGGCAGGATCCCCATCCTGTTCCCGCTTTACTGCTGGGTGCTGCGGTGATGATAATTCTTACATTATTCAGATTCGAAAAAATATAGACAAGAAACAAACCTGTCAAAGGTCGAAAGTGAACCATCGGTCACAATTAAACTATCAGCCTGCTGAATGATCCTGCGGAGGACGGCGGCGATAGCCCGGTGATTCACCTGCAACGCCCGGAAAACGGGGCCTGCGCCAGAGCCTTTTGCGATGTGATGGCCTAGAATCCGGCGCAGGATTTTTCTGTTGATGCCGAACCTGGAGCTGCCATGACCCCTGCGTTGGACTTGTTGAAAAAAGTTCGTGCCGAACATCGCGTGCACAGTTACGAACATGATCCCAAGGCCGCGTCCTATGGGCTGGAGGCCGCCGAGAAACTGGCGCTGGAGCCGGCGCAGGTGTTCAAGACGCTGCTCGCTGCCAGCGAAAAAGGTGAATTGCTGGTGGCGGTGGTGCCGGTCGTCGGAAGTCTTGATCTCAAAGGTCTGGCACACGCGGCGGGCGTGAAGAAAGTCGAAATGGCTGACCCGGCTGCGGCACAGCGTTCCACCGGTTACCTGTTGGGCGGCATCAGTCCGCTGGGGCAGAAGAAGCGTCTGCGCACCTTCATCGATAACTCGGCCCAAGGCTTTGCGACTATTTATGTCAGTGCTGGCCGACGTGGCCTGGAAGTCGAATTGGCGCCGGCGGTTCTGGCTGAACACACCCAAGCCAAATTTGCCGACATCGGTCGTGCATGAACTTGCGTTCTGTATGAAGAAAATTGCCCGGTTCTGTCACTGGCGCTGAGCGCAGCGTGGCTGCATGCTCTGCCGACTCACTCAGGGAGAAGGTTATGCAGCTCGAATTTCATCAGGTCGATGCGTTCAGTGATCGGCCGTTCAGTGGCAACCCGGCGATGGTGTATCGGCTCGATGCATGGCTCGCGGACGATTTGATGCAGAAGATCGCCGCCGAACACAATCTGGCAGAAACCGCGTTCGTGGTGCGCGAAGGCGCGGCGTGGCACATCCGCTGGTTCACCCCGACCACCGAGGTGCCATTGTGCGGGCATGCGACGCTGGCCAGTGCCTATGTGTTGTTCGAGGTCTACAAGGAAACTACCGAGCGGCTGGACTTCACCTGCAAGTCCGGGCCGCTGAGCGTCAGCCGCGAGGGCGATTGCCTGTGGCTGGACTTCCCGTCGATTTTGCCGTCAGAAATTGGCGTGACGCTGGATGTCGAGCGCGCGCTGGGCGTCGAGGCGGTGGATGTGCTCGGTTCCAACGAATTGTTTGTGGTGCTGGAGTCGGAGCAGGCAGTGCTCGACTGCAAGCCGGACATGGTAGCGCTGGCGAAACTGCCGTGGCTCGGCGCCATCGTGACGGCGTGCGGCAATCAGCACGATTTCGTTTCGCGCTACTTCGCCCCGGCAATCGGCATCAACGAAGATCCGGTGACCGGCTCGACGCATTGCAGCCTGATTCCGTATTGGTCGAAACGTTTGGGCAAATCCAGTTTGACCGCGTGCCAGCGTTCGGCGCGGGGCGGGGAGTTGTTCTGTCGGCTGGAGGGGGAGCGGGTGAAGATCGGCGGGAATGCGACGCTGGTGGCCAGCGGTACGTTGATTTTGGGCTGACCCTAAACCAATTGTGGGAGCGGGCTTGCTCGCGAATGCGCTGTGTCAGACGACCTCTTCGTTGACTGACACAGCGCATTCGCGAGCAAGCCCGCTCCCACAGTTTTGATCCGGGGCGGATCAGAGTGCAGCGCTGTAGCGGCGAACGCCGTTTTCCACCGCCGGGATTTGTGCCGCGGTACTGCCGCTGGCCTGGAACAGGACGAGGTGTTCGGCGGCGACCCGAATTCCCACCTCCGCACCCACCTGATGGTCGGCATGGCTCGGGAAGATCGATTCCAGCTGCGCACCGGTCGGCAGTTGCAGGCGATACAGGGTCGAGGCACCAAGGAACGTCTTGCCGACAATCCGCGCTTTCAACCCACTGTCAGGCGCATAAACAATGTCATCCGGACGCAGCAATACATCCACCGCACCGCCCACCGGCCAGGTGTAGGCGCGGTTGCCGCGCAGTTCGCCGAGTTCGGTCTGCACCGACTCCGGGCTGCCGAGCTGGCCGCGGATGAAATAACCCTGACCGATGAAGCTGGCGACAAACGGCGTCGCCGGCTCATGGTAAAGGTTGTAGGGCGTATCCCATTGCTCCAGGCGACCTTCCTTGAATACACCAACGTGATCGCTGACGGCGAAGGCTTCTTCCTGATCGTGAGTCACCAGAATCGCGCTGGTGCCACGGGCCTTGAGGATGTCGCGCACTTCGTGGCTGAGCTTGCGGCGCAGCTCGCCATCGAGGTTGGAGAACGGCTCGTCGAGCAGCAGCAGTTGCGGCTCCGGCGCCAGTGCCCGGGCTAGGGCAACACGCTGTTGCTGGCCACCCGATAACTCGTGGGGAAAGCGCTTGCCTAGATTCTTCAGATTGACCAGTTCCAGCAGCTCCTCGGTGACGCGCTCCTTGTTCGGGTGCTTGCGGATACCGAAGGCGATGTTGTCTGCAACACTCAGGTGCGGGAACAGCGCGTAATCCTGAAACACCATGCCGATCCGGCGTTTCTCTGGTGCCAGGGTGAAACCGGCGCTGGAAATGGTTTCGCCACCCAGCGTGATTTCCCCTTCATGCACCGGTTCGAAACCGGCAATCGCGCGCAGGGTTGTGGTCTTGCCGCAGCCGGACGAGCCGAGCAGGCAGCCGATGTCACCGGCGTTGAGGTGCAGATTGAGGTTCTGCACCACGCGTTGATCTTGATAGCCGCAAGCGAGGTTGCGCAGGTTCAGCAGTAATTCATGGCTCATGCGTGGTGATATGCCGGTTCGACGAGGAACTCGAGCAGGGCCTTCTGTGCGTGGAGACGGTTTTCTGCCTGATCCCAGGCGACGGAGCGCGGGTCATCAAGCAGGTCGAGGCTGATTTCTTCACCGCGGTGCGCCGGCAGGCAGTGCATGAACAGCACATCTTCGGCCGCCAGATCGAGCAGGGCGCGGGTCACCTGAAACGGAGCGAACAACTTCAGGCGCTTGGCAGTTTCCTCTTCCTGACCCATCGAAGTCCAGACATCGGTGCTCACCAGATGCGCACCGCGCACGGCATCCTGCGGATCACGGACGATGGTCACGCGATCGCCGGCGCGGGCGACAAATTCCGGATTAGGCTCGTAGCCCTGCGGGCAGGCAACGCGCAACTGGAAGTCGAACTGGATCGCCGCTTCTATATAGCTGTTGCACATGTTGTTGCCGTCGCCGATCCAGGCCACGGTCTTGCCCTGGATCGAGCCGCGGTGTTCGAGGAAGGTCTGCATGTCGGCCAGCAACTGGCACGGGTGCAGGTCATCGGACAGGCCGTTGATCACCGGCACGCGCGAGTTGGCGGCGAATTCGGTCAGGGTGCTGTGGGCAAAGGTACGGATCATCACCGCGTCGAGCATGCTCGACATGACGATGGCGCAGTCGCCGATCGGCTCGCCACGGCCCAGTTGGGTGTCACGTGGCGACAGGAAGATCGCCTGGCCACCGAGCTGGATCATGCCGGCCTCGAAGGAAATCCGGGTACGGGTCGAGGATTTCTCGAAGATCATCCCCAGGACGCGGTTTTTCAGCGGCTCGAACAGTACGCCGCGGTTACGCAGGTCCTTGAGCTCAACGCCTCGACGGATCACGCTGACCAGCTCTTCGGGCGTGCAATCCATCAGGGAGAGAAAGTGCCTTGCGCTCATCATTGACTACCTTTTTGCTACAGACCGCAGATGCTCAAAGCCTTGTTTAACGGAACAACGGGCGAGACCTGCGGCGTAAGCCGCACGGGGCGACGAAATTGGGGAAGGCGCGATATTGACACTAAATGTCGCGTTACGCCAATAGGCTACGGTTTTTGCGGGATTCGGAGGGCGCACGGGATGTTGCAGTGCGCATGTGAAGCCGGGTTCAGGACAACAGCGAGCCTCTTTGTACACCGGCCTCGCGGGGCTTGGCAATGCGGCGTGGCGGGGATCACGTTCGACCAGGTCGGTTTACGAGCGTGGCGCCATGCCATCACTTGGTCGGATGCTCAGACTGAAACATTTGCTAAAGCAAAGTGCTGGGTTATAAATAAGTTTCGAGCGACGCAGGAAGCTTCCGCATGGAATCGAAAGAAAAACTGTTAATGGAACTGCTGGGCCACACAGCTCGCTCACTGACCCATCTCACCGCGTCGGTCACTTCGATGTCTTTCGAGCTGCTGCGCAGCGAGGACGAAGTGGTCAAGGCTGCCAGTCGCCAGATGATCGACCGCATGGCGACCATCAGTGCCGGGCTCGACGAGCACTGGCGGTTGATCGGCGAACTCACCGGCGTGCACGTTGCCCACGAGCAGATCGAAACCATTCAGGAAATTCAGTTGGCCGCGCCGCCGCAGCTGCCGTCGAACTGAGCATGGCGGTGTATCGGCTCGCCTGATAACCGTCGATTCACAAGACGAACGTCGCTGGCGCAGGATCTGCGCCGGGGCCATAGTTTTGTTCCCGCGGGCCTGATTGCCTGCCCAGAACAAGACAGAGACTGGCCATGACCAAGACTCTCCATCACCGTGCCTGCCACCTGTGCGAAGCCATCTGCGGCCTGACCATCGAGACCACCGAAACCGATGGCAACGTCGCGATCACCTCGATCAAGGGCGACGCGCTCGACACGTTCAGTCGCGGGCACATCTGCCCCAAGGCCGTAGCCCTGCAAGACATCCAGAACGATCCCGACCGCCTGCGCCAGCCGATGCGCCGGGTCGGCAGCGAATGGCTGCCGATCGAGTGGGACGAGGCCTTTGCGCTGGTGGCCGAGCGTCTGGCGGCTCTTCAAGAGCGTCACGGGCAGAATGCGGTGGCGGTCTACCAGGGCAACCCGAGCGTGCACAACTATGGGCTGATGACCCACAGCAACTACTTTCTCGGCCTGCTGAAGACGCGCAATCGCTTCTCGGCGACTTCGGTCGATCAGTTGCCGCATCACCTGAGCAGTTACCTGATGTACGGCCATGGCTTGCTGCTGCCGATCCCGGACATCGATCACACCGATTTCATGCTGATCCTCGGCGGCAACCCGCTGGCATCGAACGGCAGCATCATGACCGTGCCGGATGTCGAGAAACGCCTGAAGGCGATTCAGGCGCGCGGCGGTAAAGTGGTGGTAGTCGACCCGCGGCGCAGCGAAACCGCAGCCATCGCCGATCAGCACTTGTTCGTGCGGCCTGGTGGCGACGCGGCGCTGTTGTTTGGCTTACTCAATACGCTTTTCAGCGAAGGGCTGACCCGTGACAGCCACTTGCCGGTTGATGGCCTTGATGAAGTGCGCGCAGCCGTCGCAACCTTCACTGCCGAAGCCATGAGCCCGCTGTGCGCCGTTCCCGCTGAACAGATCCGCCAACTGGCCCGGGACTTCGCCGCTGCACCAAGCGCTGTTTGCTACGGCCGGATGGGCGTTTCCACTCAGGCCTTCGGCACGCTATGCCATTGGGTCGTGCAGTTGATCAATCTGGTGACTGGCAATCTCGATCGCGTCGGCGGTGCCTTGTGCACAGAGCCAGCGGTGGATCTGGTGGCATCGACCTCGGGCGGGCATTTCAACAAATGGCAAAGCCGGGTCTCCGGGCGACCCGAGTACGGCGGCGAGTTGCCGGTGTCGGCGCTGGCCGAAGAGATGCTCACCGAAGGCGAAGGGCAGATTCGCGCACTGATCACCGTGGCCGGCAATCCGGTATTGTCGACTCCGAACGGCCGGCAACTGGAGCAGGCGCTCGATGGTCTGGAGTTCATGCTCAGCATCGACCTGTACATTAACGAAACCACGCGCTACGCCGATCTGATTCTGCCGTCGACCTCGGCGCTGGAGAACGATCACTACGACACTACTTTCAATCTGTTCGCGGTGCGCAACGTCACTCGCTTCAACCGCGCGATTCTCGCCAAGCCCGAGGGCGCATTACACGACTGGGAGATCTTTGTCGGTCTGGCCAAGGTGTTTGCCGAGAAGACCGGCAAGGAGCTGAAACCGACGATGCCGCCGGCGAAGATGATCGATATGGGGCTGCGCATGGGCCTGTATGGCGATGCGTCCGAGCAAAAGCTGTCATTGGCGACATTGTTCGATCATCCGCACGGGATTGATCTAGGGGCGTTGAAACCGAATCTTGCAGCTCGCCTCAAGACGCCGAATCAACGGGTGCAGGCTGCGCCGCCGGAAATTCTCGCTGATCTCGCACGCTTTGCGGCCTTGCAGGCGCCGGCGGCCGATGAGCTGCTGATGATCGGCCGGCGTCATGTGCGCAGCAACAATTCGTGGATGCATAACTACCATCGTCTGGTGAAGGGCAAGCCACGGCATCAATTGCTGATGCACCCGGATGACCTCGCCAGCCGTGGGCTCAACGATGGTCAGTTAGTTCGCGTCAGCTCGCGGGTTGGGCAGATCGAGGTCGAGGTGCTCGGCAGTCTGGACATGATGAAGGGCGTGGTCAGTCTGCCGCACGGTTGGGGACATGCTCGGCCGGGCGTGCAAATGGCAATCGCCAGTGGGCAGCCGGGATCGAGTGCCAACGACCTGACCGATGAATGCCAGCTCGACGAGTTGTCGGGTAACGCCGCGCTCAATGGCGTACCGGTGACGGTGGCGGCGGCCTGAACGTGACCGTCGGGGAGACCGAGCATGGCGCTCGGGATTCCGTTACAATGCGTCACCGTGCCGACCCATGAGTCGGAAAGTTCAGCCGAGGTGCTCCATGGATATCATCGAAACGATTAAAGAGCAGATTGCCAACAACACCATTCTGCTTTACATGAAAGGCTCGCCGAATGCCCCGCAGTGTGGCTTCTCCGCGAAAGCTGCGCAGGCCGTAATGGGCTGTGGCGAGAAGTTCGCCTACGTCGACATCCTGCAGAACCCGGAAATCCGCGCCAACCTGCCAAAGTACGCCAACTGGCCGACTTTCCCGCAACTGTGGGTCGGCGGTGAGCTGGTCGGCGGTAGCGACATCATGGCTGAAATGTTCGCCAACGGTGAGCTGCAGACTCTGGTCAAGGAAGCATCGGCCAAGGCTGCTGCGGCCAAGTCCGAAGCCTGATCCGGTTTTTGTGGGAGCGAGCAAGCTCGCTCCCACAGGGATCTGCATCTGATCCGGGATTTGCCAATAAAAAGCCCCGCACCTCGAAAGAGGGCGGGGCTTTTTAGTGTCGCGAATTCAGCGGGCGCTTATTTACTCTTCGCCCATCTGCGATTGCAGATAGTTCTCAAGACCGACTTTATCGATCAGGCCCAGTTGGGTTTCCAGCCAGTCGATATGCTCTTCTTCGGATTCGAGAATGTCTTCGAGCAGTTCACGGCTGCCAAAGTCGCCAACCGATTCGCAATGGGCGATGGCGGCTTTCAGATCGGCGTGGCCGGTCTTCTCGATACGCAGGTCACATTCCAGCATCTCCTGGGTGTGCTCGCCGATGTGCAGCTTGCCCAGATCCTGCACGTTCGGCAGGCCTTCGAGGAACAGAATGCGCTTGATCAGCTTGTCCGCGTGTTTCATCTCGTCGATGGATTCGTGGTACTCGTGCTTGCCCAGCTTGTTCAGGCCCCAATCTTCATACATGCGCGCATGCAGGAAGTACTGATTGATCGCGACCAGTTCATTGGCAAGGATCTTGTTGAGATGCTGGATGACTGTAATGTCGCCTTTCATGATGGGAGTCCTGCCCTGTATTAGCTGTATATAAGGCGGAGTTTGAGCTTGGTACTTATAAGTGTCAAACCTAAGTTATTGAATAATAAATGAAATTAAATCTGAATAAGAATGTTTGTGTTCCGCGTCTAGCGCCTAAGCGCTTGATTTGCGGGCATAAAAAAACCGGACATATGTCCGGTTTTTTGAAATAGGGGTGATTATGCCGCGGTAAATTCTACGGGGTAGGGTATCGCAGCCTGAGCGGTTTGCAGCTTGATCAGGGTTTCGCGAACCACTTCCTTGGCAAGGCAGGCACATTTGCCGCATTGGCTGGCGACGCCGGTGGCCTGGCGGACTTCTTTGTAGCTGCAGCAACCTTCATAGATCGCTTCGCGGATTTGTCCGTCGGTGACGCCAGTGCAGAGACAAACATACATAAGTGAGAACCGTCGCTGGTTGTGACTCAATTGCGATGGATCTTAATGTTAACGAGAATGATTGTCAAAGTGCTTTCTGAATGGTTTTCGATCGAAAGGCCGGTCACTGACGAACGGTGATTAATGGCGAATTGCCTGGCCCCGAAAATGCTGGTCCGTTATCCGCCTTGGGCAAAAAACCGTTAAGGACAGGCGAAAAACGCAGTGTATGATGGTCGGCCCTTGCGAAGAGGGTTCGTGTCACAGGGCTGTCGCCTCAAGGTGGCAGGCTGGCCCGGGCCCTGAACTTCAAGTTATTCACCAGGAGATATCCATGAGCGTACTCGTAGGCAAACAAGCCCCAGACTTCACCGTCCCGGCCGTACTCGGCAATGGCGAGATCGTTGACAGCTTCACCCTGTCCTCGGCCATCAAAGGCAAATACGGCCTGGTGTTCTTCTACCCACTGGACTTCACCTTCGTCTGCCCGTCCGAGCTGATCGCTCTGGACAACCGCATGGCTGACTTCAAGGCGCGTAACGTGGAAGTGGTTGCCGTGTCGATCGACTCGCACTTCACCCACAACGCCTGGCGCAACACTCCGGTCAACAATGGCGGCATCGGCCAGGTGAAATACACCATGGCTGCCGACATGAAGCACGAAATCGCCAAGGCCTACGACGTTGAGTCCGAAGGCGGCGTGGCTTTCCGTGGCGCGTTTCTGATCGACGACAAGGGCGTTGTCCGCTCGCAGATCATCAACGACCTGCCGCTGGGCCGTAACATGGAAGAGCTGATCCGTCTGGTCGACGCTCTGCAATTCCACGAAGAGCACGGCGAAGTCTGCCCTGCCAACTGGAAAAAAGGCGACAAAGGCATGAACGCTTCGCCAGAAGGCGTTGCGGCTTACCTGACCGAGAACGCTGCTGCCCTGTAAGGCGCAACGTCGCGGTACAAAAAAACCGGCCCATGTGGCCGGTTTTTTTATGCGCGGGAAATACCCGACGAGGATCAGTCGTCGAAGTCTTCCCAGCCGCCCATCTGTTTCCAGCGGTTGACGATGCCGCAGAACAGCTCGGCGGTCTTTTCGGTGTCGTAACGCGCCGAATGCGCTTCACGGCCATCGAAATCGATGTCCGCTGCCTGACAGGCTTTGGCCAGGACGGTTTGACCGTAAGCCAGACCGGCCAGTGTCGCGGTGTCGAAGCTGGAGAACGGGTGGAACGGGTTGCGCTTCATGTCCAGACGCGCAACCGCGGCATTCAGGAAGCCGAGGTCGAAGCTGCTGTTGTGGCCGACCAGAATCGCGCGCTTGCAGCCGTTGGCCTTCAGCGCCTTGCGGATGCCACGGAAGATGTCGGTCAGCGCAGTTTCTTCGCTGACGGCCATGCGCAGCGGGTGATCGAGCTTGATGCCGGTGAATTCCAGCGCTGCCGCTTCGATGTTGGCGCCTTCGAACGGTTCGACACGGAAGAAGTAGGTGTGGTCCGGGTAAACGAAACCCTTTTCGTCCATGGCGATGGTGGTCGCGGCAATCTCCAGCAGAGCGTCGGTGGCCGAATTGAAGCCACCGGTCTCTACGTCGACGACAACCGGCAGGTAACCGCGAAAACGCGCTGCCATTGGGTGACGGGAACCGCCGCCACCACCTTGACCGTCCAGTTCGTCGTCGAAATGGTCTTCACTCACGCGTGTTCCTCCAGCAGGCGCCAGCGCAGTTTTTCACCGGCGCGCAGCGGAATAACGGTCAGCTCGCCAAATGGCAGGCTGGTCGGGGCGGTCCATTCTTCGCGAACCAGGGTGATGCGATCGGTGTTGGTCGGCAGGCCGTAGAAGCGTGGGCCGTTGAGGCTGGCGAACGCTTCGAGCTTGTCCAGCGCGTTGCGCTGTTCGAACGCTTCGGCGTACAGCTCGATGGCGGCGTACGCGGTGTAGCAGCCGGCGCAGCCGCAGGCGGCTTCCTTGGCATGCTGGGCGTGCGGCGCCGAGTCAGTGCCGAGGAAGAACTTCGCGCTGCCGCTGGTGGCGGCGTCGAGCAGGGCTTCCTGATGGGTATTACGCTTGAGGATCGGCAGGCAATAGAAGTGCGGCCGAATCCCGCCCACCAGCATGTGGTTGCGGTTGTACAGCAGGTGATGCGCGGTGATGGTGGCGCCGACGTTGGCCGAAGCCTCATTGACGAACTGCACCGCGTCGCCGGTGGTGATGTGTTCGAACACCACTTTGAGCGTCGGGAAACGCTCGACGACACGGCGCATGTGCTCATCGATGAAGATCTTTTCGCGGTCGAAGACATCGACATCGCCACGGGTGACTTCGCCGTGGATCAGCAGCGGCATGCCGACTTCGGCCATGGCTTCCAGCGCCGGGAAGATCTTGTCGATGCTGGTCACCCCGGAATCGGAGTTGGTGGTGGCGCCGGCCGGGTACAGTTTGGCGGCGTGCACGAAACCGCTGGCCTTGGCCTCACGAATTTCTTCGGGCTGGGTGCGGTCGGTGAGGTACAGCACCATCAGCGGTTCGAAGCGACTGCCGGCCGGGCGGGCAGCGAGAATCCGCTGGCGATAGCCGTCGGCTTCAGCGGCGTTGCGCACCGGTGGTACCAGGTTGGGCATGATGATGGCGCGGCCAAAGGTGCGCGCAACATCGGCAACGGTATTGGTCAACACGGCACCATCGCGAAGATGAATGTGCCAGTCGTCGGGACGCAGCAGGGTCAGGCGGTCGGACATGAGGGGATTCCAGGCGGGTCAAACTGAGGGGAATGCTACCGGAAAAGACTCTTGCAGGCACCCGCTATCAAGTTTTGCAGGAACCTTCCGATATCCCGTAGGTATGCCGTAAACATAGTGTGAATCGGTCTTTGTGTTACAGAAGCCAATGGAGCCTCCCGTGCGCCAGCGATATTTAGCCTTGCTCAGTGTGTTTGCCAGCCTCCCCGCGATGGCGCTGACCTACCAGACGCGTCTGGAGAACATTGAGTGGACGGTCGAGGGCGACAAGTTCGAGTGCCGCCTGACCCAGCCGATCACCGATTTCGGCTCGGGCCAGTTCGTGCGTAAGGCCGGCGAACAAGCGATATTCCGCCTCAATGCCTACAACGCCATGCTCGGCGGCGGTTCGGCGACGTTGCTTGCGGCGGCGGCGCCATGGCAGCCGGGGCGCAACGACATCAATTTGGGCAGCGTCAGGATCGGCACCGGCAACGTGCTGTTCAACAGTTCGCAATCGCAGGCCGGCGGGCTGATCAGCGGTTTGCTGGACGGCCGCAGTCCGGTGGTGCGCCGTGCGTCCGGCGATGGCCGGGTTTCGGAAGTGCGTCTGCTGCCGGTGAAGTTCAGCAAAGCGTTCAATGATTACCAGACGTGTGTGGCGAAGTTGCTGCCGCAGAATTTCGATCAGGTGAAGCAATCGCAGATCGGCTTCCCCGGCGAAGGCACCGATCTGGATGCCGCCGCCAAGGCCAGGCTGCAGGTGATGCTCGAGTTCATGAAGGCCGATCCGACGGTCAATCACATCGAACTGGATGGCTATTCCGACAACAGCGGCAACCGTCTGACCAACCGTGAGCTGTCGCGTCGTCGCGCGCTGGCGGTGGTCGACTTTTTCAAGGCCAACGGCATCGCCGAATCGCAGATCACCGTGCGTTTCCACGGCGAGCAATACCCGCTGGTGCCGAACAACAATGCGGCCAACCGGGCGAAGAATCGTCGGGTCAGCGTGAAGCTGGCGCGAGTCGCTCCGACTACCGCGCCAGCACCGCAAGCCAGCACACCTGCCAACGCCGCGGCGACTTCCTGACCCGCCGGTCATCGTCGCGCTGTCGACAGATTCTGTCGCTTTGTCGTCTTAAGCTGTCGCGCCTCTGTAAATTATCGGATTTGAGCGGTAGACTCCTCGGCTTTCCGTAGAACCCCGTGGAGTGATGGCATGGCGGACGTAAACAAGGTCGTTCTGGCGTATTCCGGCGGCCTGGACACTTCGGTGATCCTCAAGTGGCTGCAGGATACTTATAACTGTGAAGTGGTGACCTTCACCGCTGACCTGGGTCAGGGCGAAGAGGTCGAGCCGGCTCGCGCCAAGGCTCAGGCCATGGGCGTCAAAGAAATCTACATCGACGACCTGCGCGAAGAATTCGTGCGTGATTTCGTGTTCCCGATGTTCCGCGCCAACACCGTTTACGAAGGCGAGTACCTGCTGGGTACTTCCATCGCACGTCCGCTGATCGCCAAACGCCTGATCGAAATCGCCAACGAAACCGGCGCCGACGCCATTTCCCATGGTGCCACCGGCAAGGGCAACGACCAGGTGCGTTTCGAACTGGGTGCCTACGCACTCAAGCCTGGCGTGAAAGTGATTGCCCCTTGGCGCGAGTGGGACCTGCTGTCCCGCGAGAAGCTGATGGACTACGCCGAGAAGCACGCGATCCCGATCGAGCGTCATGGTAAGAAGAAGTCCCCTTACTCGATGGACGCCAACCTGCTGCACATCTCCTATGAAGGCGGCGTGCTGGAAGACACCTGGACCGAGCACGAAGAAGACATGTGGCGCTGGACCGTCTCCCCGGAGAAGGCTCCCGACACCCCGCAATACCTGGAACTGACCTACCGCAACGGCGACATCGTCGCGCTGGACGGCGTCGAAATGACTCCGGCCACCGTACTGGCAACGCTGAACAAGATCGGTGGCGCTCACGGTATCGGTCGTCTCGACATCGTTGAAAACCGTTACGTGGGCATGAAGTCCCGTGGCTGCTACGAAACCCCGGGCGGCACGATCATGCTGCGCGCGCACCGCGCCATCGAATCGATCACCCTGGATCGCGAAGTCGCTCACCTCAAAGACGAGCTGATGCCGAAATACGCCAGCCTGATCTACACCGGTTACTGGTGGAGCCCGGAGCGTCTGATGCTGCAACAGATGATCGATGCTTCGCAGGTCAACGTGAACGGTGTGGTTCGCCTGAAACTGTACAAGGGCAACGTGATCGTTACCGGCCGCAAGTCCGACGATTCGCTGTTCGACGCTAATATCGCGACCTTCGAAGAAGACGGCGGCGCCTACAACCAGGCCGACGCGGCGGGCTTCATCAAGCTCAACGCGCTGCGCATGCGCATTGCTGCCAACAAAGGCCGCAAGCTGTTCTAAGCCTTGCAGGGCTGTAAAAATGGCGGCTTGTCTCAATGACAATGCCGCCATTTTCTATTCTTTGTTTGTCTGACGTTAATCCAGAGCTTTGGTCATTGCCGCCAACTCCAGCATTTTCTTGAATGTCCACTTCAGGCATCTACTCTGCGCTCATGCTCCTCTCAAAACCGTGGTGCTTTGTGTGCTCACGTTGTAAGCAACGAGAAGTTTGGCGCCTCCGCTTTTTTTCGACTGTTTGATAAGGCTCGGGATAATTTGCTTGAGCAAAACGTCGCAGGCAGAGTCGGTCAAAAATACCACTGCTTTGGCTGAGTGTTTGCCAAGATGCGGAAAGTGTTCTGCCAGCGCATTGAACGCCTGTGCGCTACTCAACCGACGTACGTCTATGGCGCACAATGTGCCGATGGATTTAGGCAGCTGAATGTTGTGCTCAATCCACGGTCGCTCCGGGCAGGATTCGTCAGCGCTGCAAGGAGGGAGTTGCCTGAGGTCAACGCTATGTACAGACAACGTCCACTCCAATCCGTTGGCAGCTGATACTTCGCCTACCACAGACGCTCTTGCTGGAGGCGAACAGGAGTGGGGCTCGGGCTGTTTCAACTCCTCGAAACTTTTTAGAAAACTATCGTCCTTATCGAAGTCCGAGGGCGCATAGAGCGAACGGTAGTTGAAGTTCAGCGTTAAAAAGAATAGCAATAGCAAGTAAAACGGAAAGCTGATCAGGAACCAGATGTAGACTTCTCTTTCGGCGTTATCAAGAAAGGGTAAGGAAATGGCAGCCGATGATTCGGAAATAAATGCAAATATCGCAATTACAGTCATGGGGTTGGTTATTTTTCTTCTGATTTTTATCATGGGATGTGCTCATTAATTATGTATTTCCAATACGTATGTTGAGTTGTTTTGTATGGGGCGTTGCAATTTGCTGGTCGAGATAATTTTTATATTAAATGATAACGCTTGGATAGAAGTATCTTGTTTCAGATGTTGATTTATCAAAGTGTTTTTGATTGGTTTTACGTTGTTTTTTTCAACTTGTAAGCTGCCGGGGCTGGCGCTGTGTAGCGATGTGCAGTCAATGGATTATCGCGTTTTTTCAGCCGCTCGCTGAGCCGTCTGCCTCGAAAGTAGAGTTCGCGTGGCTTTCAGGACGACATGTTTTTTGCGTCGATGTGAAGGCCAGAAGATACGTCATCCCATTTGAAAGTCGGCCGTATGGGTTTTTTTGTAGGAATAATCTTTATTTGCTGTAGGGAATGTCTTTTGCTGGGATTGCAATGAAACTCTCTTGTGCCATGTCAGAAGTGACTGGGCTATTGTGCGTGCTCTAAAAATTCGAACAGCGAAACTGGACTTGCCCATGAATAAAGTGCTGATCGTGGATGATCATCCCGTCATTCGTCTTGCTGTGCGTATGCTGATGGAGCGTCATGGCTACGAAGTCATTGCAGAAACGGATAATGGTGTGGATGCTTTGCAACTTGCGCGTGAACAGATGCCGGATATCGTTATTCTGGATATTGGAATACCGAAACTCGATGGTCTTGAAGTTATTGCGCGTCTGAACTCGACACCCATGCCGTTGAAAGTACTGGTGTTGACCTCCCAGGCACCGGGTCATTTTTCAATGCGCTGCATGCAGTCAGGTGCTGCGGGTTATGTGTGTAAGCAACAGGATTTGACTGAGTTGCTGAGTGCGATCAAAGCGGTACTGTCCGGCTACAGCTATTTTCCAAACCAGGCCCTGCACACCGTGCGTACCAGTCTTGGTAATGCCAGTGAGGCCGATATGGTGGATCGCCTCTCCGGGCGGGAAATGATGGTGTTGCAGCAATTGGCGCGTGGCAAGACCAACAAAGAAATCGCCGACGGCATGTTTCTCAGCAACAAGACGGTCAGCACTTACAAGACGCGTCTGTTATTGAAGCTCAATGCCCGCTCGCTGGTGGACCTGATTGAATTGGCACAACGCAACGGACTGGTCTGATGATCAGAAATACCGATGGGGCATGGGCCGCTCAGTGTCGGATTCAGCAGAAAGTAAAAAGCCTCCGGTTCGGGAGGCTTTCAAGTGTCACAGATCAAAATCGTAATCGGCCAATTGCTTTTGCAGTCGGCGCTCCTCAAGCAGGTTATCGATGGTGCGACGTTTACTCAGATTGGTCTTGGCGACCTCGACCACCGGTTCGGCGTCGTCGGTATCCACAACGGTAAAATCTTCATCTACGTCCAGTTGTTCTTTGCTGTCAGTCATAAGGTGAACTCCAGGCTAAGACTGCCTTTGGCGCCCCTTATATCGATATTCCTGCTGCGGGTAAAAAAGATTTTTTCAATCGAAGAATCAATTATTCCAATAGCCAATCAATCGTCCGAGGTTTTGTGTTTGTACTCACACAAATCTTCGATGCGGCAGCTGCCACAGCGTGGCTTGCGCGCCAGGCACACATAGCGACCGTGCAGAATCAGCCAGTGGTGGGAGTCCAGCAGGTAGTCTTTTGGCACAAACTTCATCAGCTTCTTTTCCACTTCAACCACATTTTTACCCGGGGCAATGCCGGTGCGGTTGCTCACGCGAAAAATGTGCGTGTCGACCGCCATGGTCAGTTGCCGAAAAGCGGTATTGAGGACCACGTTGGCCGTCTTGCGACCGACGCCGGGCAGCGCTTCCAGTTCTTCACGCGTCTGCGGGACTTCGCCATTGTGCAACTCGACCAGCATACGACAGGTCTCGATCACGTTTTTCGCTTTGCTGTTATAGAGGCCGATGGTCTTGATGTATTCGGACAGCCCTTCGACGCCCAGCGCGTGGATCGCCGCCGGGGTATTGGCCACCGGGAACAGTTTGGCCGTAGCCTTGTTGACGCCGACGTCGGTTGACTGCGCCGAAAGAATGACCGCGATCAACAACTCGAACGGTGAGGAATAGGCCAGCTCGGTCTTCGGCTCGGGATTGTCTTCATGAAGTCTGCGGAAAATTTCCAGACGTTTGGCGGCATTCATGGGTGATGTGTTTCCTTGGAGAGAGCGGTCGAGCGGGTCCAGGCCTGGCGGGCGGCGAGCAGTAGTCCGAGCACGATGAAGGCGCCGGGAACCAGGGTGAGCAAGTGCAGCCCGTCGCTGAGCAGAACCAGGCCTTGCCAGTGTTCCGACAGGCCACGGCCGATGTGGCCCTGACCGAACAGTTCACGCAGTACCGCCAGCGCCAGTAGCAGCCCGCTCGACAGGCCAAAAAACGTCAGGCGCAGGCCAAATGCCTGACGAAAGAATCCATTGTATTCCAGCACTACGCATTGCAAGGCGATCAGCCCGGCATAGATTCCGATTGACTGTTGCCACTGCAACGCCCAGCGCTGCGCGAGGATATTGGCGCAACTGGTCAGGGTGGCGGCCAGCAGCAGACTGGCCAGCATCAGGTTGTTGCCAGACAACCGTGAGCGCAGCGGGCCGATGCATGCGCCGTAAACCACCACCACAACGCTCGACATCAACAGCATGCCCAGCGCGCCAGCCAATGTCGCGCTGGTGCCAAGCAGCAGCATCAGCATCAACGTGTTTGTCAGATTCGTTGGCCGGATCATGATCCGCTCCCCAGCAAGGTTGCGCGGTGCTCATCAAAGTAACGCAGGGCGTCATGAATGGCATTGACGGTGGCCCGGGAAGTGACGGTTGCCCCGGCCAGTTGATCGAACTGTCCCTGATCTTTTTTCAGCGCCCAGCCTGCGTCGTCAGGTGCGTTGCGTGATTTACCGGTAAAAGTCGCCAGCCATTGGTTCGGCCAGTCGCCGATAAGTCCGCCGAGCGCCGGGGTTTCGTTGTGCCGCAGGGTTTTTACCCCCAGCAGTCTGCCGTTGGCATCGATGGCGATCAGCAGTTCGATAGCGCCGGCATAGCCCTCGGTCTGGGTGCGCAACAACACTGCCACTGGCTGACCGGATTTGCTTGCGCGGTAACCAGCCAGCAGCGTGCTGTGGCTCAACGTTGTATCAGTCAGCGCCAGCGGCTGCTCCAGCGGCTGATTGTCGTAGGCATCGGTCGCGAGTAGATCCAGCAATTTGCGGCTGTCGAGCAGGCGTTGCTCGCTGGCAATCTGCGGCGCACTGGCGCGCTGCACGACATAGGTCAGGCCGAGACCGGCACCGGCCAGCAGCACAAGCGCCACGAAAGCAGCTGCGCGGCTCATGATTGCACCTGCGTCTGGCGGGCAGCGGCAAAACGTTCCAGAGCCGGTACACACAGATTCATCAGCAACACGGCAAACGCGACACCGTCCGGGTAGCCACCCCAGGTGCGGATCAGGTAGGTCAGCAAGCCGACACCCACGCCGAACAGCAGTCGGGCCAGCGAACTTTTGGCGCCGGATACCGGTTCGGTAATGATGAAAAAGGCACCGAGCATGGTCGCGCCGCTCAGCAGATGAAACAGCGGCGAGCCGTGGGAATCCGAGCCCGCACCGTTCCAACAGAGCAGGCTGACGACAAACAGGCTGGTCAGCATGCCAACTGGCGCTTGCCAGGCAATCACCCGGCGCTGCAATAAAAACAGTCCACCGGCGAGAAACGCCAGATTGATCCACTCCACGCCGCGTCCACCGAAACGGCCGAACGCCGGATTGGCCGCGAACAATTCATCCATGGTCAGACTTTTGTTGATGCGCAGGCTGTCCAGCGCGGTGGCTTGAACCCAGGCATCCGGGGCCTGACCCAGATTCAGGACCTGTGCAAAAGCGGCCTGCAGACTCATGCCATGCGCCGGCCAGTGGGTCATTGGCTGCGGGAACAGCAGCATCGCCAGGGCGAAACCGAGCATGGCCGGATTGAACGGATTCTTGCCGATGCCACCGTATAAATGTTTGCCGAACAGCAGGCCCGAAGCCACCGCCGTAACTGTCAGCCACCATGGGCAATAAGGTGGCATGGCGGCGGCCAGCAGTGTTGCGCTGACCAGTGCGCTGCCATCGCTGAGCGTTGGTTGCAGTGGCTGTCGGCGCAGGCGGGCGACGCCGGCCTCGATCAGCAGCGCGGTGCTCGCCGCCAGGATCAGGTTGATCAACACGCCCCAGCCGTAGAACCAGAACAACGCCAACAGCCCCGGCAGCGTGGCCAGCAGCACCCGCTTCATCGCCTGTTGCAGGCGATCATCCGGTGCTTCACGGGGCGACATGATCTTGCACCTGACGCTCGGCGGCCTGCAGGCGAGCGCGGGCCTTGTCGAGGACTTCGCCCGGCGTGTCGGCGCGGCGTTCGAGTTTGTTCAGGTCGGCGCGGGCGTAGGCCAGTTCGGTTTTCAACTGGCGGAGCTGATTGTCGATCGGGCGCTTTTCCACCCGCACCAGGTCAGGCGCAGGCTGCTCGCTCGCCGTCTCGGCGGCGTGAAGGGCTTGCTCGGCATCACGCAGTGCCTGTTCCAGCGTGGCAATTTGCTCGGCTGGCGCTTCGGCGGTCTGGGCCTTTTTCAATTCGGCGCGCCGCATCGCCAACTGGATTTTCGCCCGTTTCAGGTCGGCGTCTTTCGCCGGAACCGGGGCCGCAGCGGCTGGAGCGGTGGCGGCGCTGCTTTCGAGTTTCGCCAACGCCTGTTCGGCGGCTTCGAACTGCTGTTGCAACACGATCAGTTGCGATTGCTGTTCGAAGGTCGGCGGATGGCCGAAGGCTTTCAGCGATTTGTGCAATTGCGCGCGGCTCATGGCGACATCGATCTTGGCTTTTTTCAATGCCGCGTCGGCGGTTGCGGCTTTCTGCGCGCGCACTCGTTCCAGAGCGGCTTGCACTGGATCGAGGGTGGCCACCGCCGGTTGCGCTGCACGCTGCGCCCGGGCTTCGCGCTCAGCCTGTTTCTGCTGTTCTTCGCGCTGCAGGCGGGCGTTGCGGCGTTCAAACCGCTGGCGCGCATGATCGCGTTTGGCCGCGCGTGCGCGTTGTTCTTCAAGGCTGGAAGCCAGGCCACCGACCACCGGCAAGGTGCCGAGCGGCAGTGGATGCATTTCGATGCAGTCCACCGGGCACGGCGCCACGCACAGGTCGCAACCGGTGCATTCGTCGATCAGTACGGTGTGCATCAGTTTCGCCGCGCCGACGATGGCGTCGATCGGGCAGGCCTGAATGCACTTGGTGCAGCCGATGCACTCGGCCTCGCGGATGTACGCCACTTGTGGCGGTGCCGAGCCACGGCTGACGTCCAGTTCCAGCACCGGCACGTTCAACAGTTCAGCCAGGGCGGCGACGGTTTCGTCACCGCCGGGCGGGCACTTGTTGATCGGTTCGCCATCGACGATGCCTTGCGCATACGGCTTGCACCCGGGGTGGCCGCATTTGCCGCATTGGGTCTGCGGCAGGAGGGCATCGATGAGTTGAATCAGACTCATGTTTTGATCAGTCCACTGAATCCGAGAAAAATCACTGCGATCAGTCCGGCGCCGATCAGGTCGATCGGCAAGCCGCGAAAGGGCAGGGGAATGTCGTTGTCCGCTGTGCGTTCACGCAAGTCGCTGAACAGGCTCAGCACCAGCCAGAAACCCAGCCCGGCCCCCAGGCTCAGCGCTGTTGCTTGCAGCAGGCCGCGATCATTTTGCGCGTTGATCAAGGCCAGCCCCAGTACGCCGGCATTACCCAGCAATAGCGGCCACAGTCCGTCGAACGGCCAGTCTGGCAGCGCACGAGCCAACAGCTTCAGCAGCGGCGCGATCAGCAGCACGCTGAGCGGCAAGAATACAAACAGCTGCAGTGCCTGCAATTGCAGCGGCACCAGCAGCCAGTGCCAGATCAGGTAACCGATGATGCCAACGCTCAGCATCAGGCACGCCGTCGCCAACCCCAGCGCATGCACCTGGCGCCGACTGCCGGCCAGCAGCGGATCGACACCCAGCGGCCAGTGCAACACGAAGTTGTTGAGCAGGGCGGCACTGATCAGCGTAAGCGCAAGTTCGGTCATGATTCTGCCGGCAGCAACGGGCGAGTGTCACTTAAGGTTAGGCATTATCCGGCACCCGCGATGGGTGGGCCAGATATGAAAAATCCCACAGGCCTGCAGAACATGCCTGTGGGATCGTTTCAGCGCTGGGTCTTACTTGATGCGTTGACCCGGCTTGGCGCCGCTGTCCGGGCTCAGCAGGTAGATTTCCTCACCACCAGGGCCGGCGGCCATCACCATGCCTTCGGAAATACCGAACTTCATTTTCCGCGGCTTGAGGTTGGCGATCATCATGGTCAGGCGACCGTCGAGTTTCGACGGGTCCGGGTAAGCGCTCTTGATCCCGGAAAATACGTTGCGCTGCTCGTCACCGATGTCCAGGGTCAGGCGCAGCAGCTTGTCCGCGCCTTCCACGTGTTCAGCCTTGACGATCAAAGCCACGCGCAGGTCGACGGCAGCAAAGGTGTCGAAGTCGATTTCCGGCGACAGCGGATCCTTGGCCAGTTCGCCGTTGCCCGCAGGCGCGGCGGCACCGGTGTCGGTCTGGCTGGCGGTCAGGTCTTCTTTCGAGGCGTCGGTCATGGCTTGCACTTTCACCGGGTCGATGCGGGTCATCAACGGCTTGAACTCATTGAGCTGATGGTTGGCCAGCAGCGTGGTGTGGTCGTTCCAGGTCAACGGGGCGACGTTGAGGAATGCCTCGGCGTCGGCGGCCAGCAGCGGCAGCACCGGTTTGAGGAAGATCACCAGCTGGCGGAACAGGTTGATGCCAGTGGCGCAGATCGCCTGGACTTCATCCTGCTTGCCTTCCTGCTTGTTCAACGACCATGGGGCCTTGTCGGCGATCCAGGCGTTGGCGCGGTCGGCCAGGGCCATGGTTTCACGCATGGCGCGGGCGAAGTCGCGCGCTTCATAGGCGTCGGCAATGCTTGGCGCCGCGGCGAGGAAGGCTTCGGTCAGCTCTGGCGCGGCATTGTTGTCGACCAGCAGGCCGCCGTTGCCCTTGTGGATGAAACCGGCGCAACGGCTGGCGATGTTGACCACTTTGCCGACCAGGTCGGAGTTGACCTTCTGCACGAAGTCTTCGAGGTTCAGGTCGAGGTCATCGACACCACGGCCCAATTTGGCCGCGTAGTAGTAACGCAGGTATTCCGGCGACAGGTGATCCAGGTAGGTACGCGCCTTGATGAACGTGCCACGGGACTTGGACATCTTCTGGCCGTTGACGGTCAGGTAGCCGTGCACGTTGATCCCGGTCGGCTTGCGGAAACCGGCGCCTTCGAGCATGGCAGGCCAGAACAGGGCGTGGAAGTTGACGATGTCCTTGCCGATGAAGTGGTACAGCTCGGCGGTGGAGTCCTTGCCCCAGAACGCGTCGAAGTCCAGCTCCGGCGTGCGGTCGCACAGGTTCTTGAAGCTGGCCATGTAGCCGATCGGCGCGTCCAGCCACACGTAGAAGTACTTGCCCGGCTCGCCCGGGATCTCGAAACCGAAGTACGGCGCATCGCGGGAGATGTCCCACTGCTGCAGGCCGGCGTCCAGCCACTCGGCGATCTTGTTGGCCACGGCGTCCTGCAAGGTGCCGCTGCGGGTCCAGGTCTGCAGCATCTGCTGGAAGTCTGGCAGTTTGAAGAAGAAATGCTGGGAATCCTTGAGCACCGGGGTGGCGCCGGAGATCGCCGACTTCGGATCCTTCAGATCGGTCGGGGCGTAGGTCGCACCGCATTTTTCGCAGTTGTCGCCGTACTGGTCTTCAGTGCCGCATTTCGGGCAGGTGCCCTTGATGAAGCGGTCGGCCAGGAACATTTTCTTTTCCGGGTCGAAATACTGGGTGATCGAGCGCTGGGCAATGTGCCCGGCGTCACGCAGCTTCAGATAGATCTGGCTCGACAGCTCACGGTTTTCTTCGGCGTGAGTGGAGTGGAAGTTGTCGAAGTCGACCAGGAACTCGGCAAAGTCGGCGCTGTGTTCAGCCTGCACGTTGGCGATCAGTTGTTCCGGGGTGATGCCTTCCTTTTCCGCGCGCAGCATGATCGCCGAACCGTGGGCGTCGTCGGCGCAGACATAGATGCATTGATTGCCGCGATGCTTCTGGAAGCGCACCCACATATCGGTCTGGATGTATTCCAGCATATGGCCAAGGTGAATCGAACCGTTGGCGTAGGGCAGGGCGCTGGTGACGAGGATCTTGCGTGGTTCGGACATGTGGGGCTTCGCTACTTGATGAAACGGAGGTCGGCCACTATAAAGCGCTGGCGCATATTTTTCACCCTGTGCACCTGGGAACTTTGAGAGCATTTGTGGCGAGGGGATTCATCCCCGATGGGTGGCGAAGCCGCCCCCAAACCCGATATCAGGGCCTATCAGGTACACCGCGGGTGATGGTTCTGCGACTGCTGCGCAGCCGATCGGGGATAAATCCCCTCGCCACAGGTGCTGACTTGCTCAAGTAATCAGTTCGCCACAAATCTGCGTCCAGCGTACGATACCCGCCATCTTTTCCCAGTCTTGTTATCGGAGTTGCCCATGAGTGCCGTCACTCGCGCAGCGGTGGAAGCCGTCCTCAGCCAATACACCGACCCCTACCTGAACCAGGACCCGGTCAGCGCCGGTTGCGTGAAGCACATCGAGATCGATGGCGACCGCGTGAAGGTTCAGATGGAAATCGGCTACGCCGCCGGTCTGTTCAAGAGCGGCTGGGCACAGTTGCTGCAGCTGGCCATCGAAAACCTCGATGGGGTGACGATCGCCAAGGTCGAGGTCAACAGCGTGATCGCCGCGCACAAGGCCCAGGCGCAGATCCCGGGGCTGGCCAACGTCAAGAACGTGGTCGCCGTGGCTTCGGGCAAGGGCGGTGTGGGCAAGTCGACCACGGCGGCCAACCTCGCGCTGGCGCTGGCCCGTGAAGGCGCCAAGGTGGGGATTCTCGACGCCGACATCTATGGCCCGAGCCAGGGCATCATGTTCGGCATCCCCGAGCGCACCCGCCCCGAGGTCAAGGATCAGAAGTGGTTCGTGCCGCTCAAGGCCCACGGTGTCGAAGTCATGTCGATGGCGTTCCTGACCGACGACAACACGCCGATGGTCTGGCGCGGGCCGATGGTCTCCGGCGCACTGCTGCAACTGGTTACGCAAACCGCGTGGGGTGACCTGGATTATCTGGTGATCGACATGCCGCCAGGCACCGGCGACATCCAACTGACCCTGGCGCAGAAAGTCCCGGTGGCCGGTGCGGTGATCGTCACTACCCCGCAGGATCTGGCGTTGCTGGACGCGCGCAAAGGCGTGGAAATGTTCCGCAAGGTCAACATTCCGGTGCTGGGCGTGGTGGAAAACATGGCGGTGCACATCTGCTCGAACTGCGGACATGCCGAGCATCTGTTCGGTGAGGGCGGTGGCGAAAAGCTGGCGACCCAATATGGCGTCGAACTGCTGGCCTCGCTGCCGCTGTCGATGCTGATCCGCGAGCAGGCCGATGGCGGCAAGCCAACGGTGATCGCCGAACCGGACAGCCAGATTGCCATGGTCTATCAGGAACTGGCCCGCCACGTCGGCGCGCGCATTGTGTTGCAGGAAGCGGCGACGCCGGCGATGCCTAACATCAGCATCAGTGACGATTGATAAGCAGAAACACAATCAACTGTGGGAGCGGGCTTGCTCCGGGCGGCGTTCCGACGAAGGCGGTGTGTCAGTCGACGAAAATGTTGTCTGACCCACCGCCTTCGCGAGCAAGCCCGCTCCCACACTGGTTTTTGTATTGCCAGTCAGATCCGCAACCCGCCATCCATCTCCAGAATCCGCCCGGTGTAGTAGTCGTTCTCGAAGATATACGCCGCCGAATGGGCGATCTCTTCCGGCTTGCCCATGCGCTTGAGCGGGATACCCGAAGTCATCTTCTCCAACGCTTCCGGCTTCATGCCCAGGGTCATCTCGGTTTCGATGAAGCCCGGCGCAATGCCTGCCACGCGAATGCCGTAGCGCGCCAGTTCCTTGGCCCAGGTCACAGTGGCTGCGGCCACGCCAGCCTTGGCGGCAGAGTAGTTGGTCTGGCCGACGTTACCGGCACGGGAGATCGAAGAAATATTGATGATCGCGCCGCTGTTCTTCAGCTCGACCATTTTCGCCGCCACTTCACGGGTGCACAGGAACACGCCGGTCAGGTTGACGTCGATTACCGCCTGCCACTGGGCCAGACTCATCTTGGTCATTTCGCCGTCCTTGACCTTGAGCAGCAGACCATCCCGCAGGATCCCGGCGTTGTTGATCAGGCCATGGATCGCGCCGAAATCTTCGGCAACCTGCGCGACCATGTGCTCCACCTGTTCTTCATTGGCCACGTTGCACAGATAGCTGCGCGCCTCGACGCCTTTGGCCTTGCAGGCTGCGACCGCGTCATCGAGTTTTTCCTGATTGAGGTCGACCAACGCGAGCTTCGCGCCTTTGCCGGCGAAATACTCGGCCATGGAACGGCCCAAACCCTGGCAACCGCCGGTGATAATGATTACTTTGTCGTTGAGTTGCATTCGCATGCCCCGATAGCCGGTCTGAGTGGTTTTTGTTATTGGCGACGCTCGATCCGAATCGATTATGGCCGGATTGCACATGAGCATTGCCCGATGGCGTGACCGGGACTTATCCCCAGGCGCCTGTCCGTTTTTTCGACGGATTCTATTTAAGGAGTCATAAATTGAGCGTTGAAGCGGCCAAGAATGCCCGAGAATTGCTTCTCAAGGAATACCGTGGCGTATTGTCCACCCACTCCAAATCGATGCCGGGTTTCCCGTTTGGCTCGGTGGTGCCGTATTGCCTGGATGAGCAGGGTCGCCCGCTGATCCTGATCAGCCGCATCGCCCAGCACACCCACAACCTGCAGAAGGACCCGAAATGTTCACTGCTGGTGGGCGAGCGCGAGGCCGACGACGTGCAGGCCGTTGGTCGCCTGACCTATCTGGCCGAAGCGCAGAAGCTCGAAGACCCGGCTGCCATCGAAGCCGCCGCCGAGCGTTATTACCGGTATTTCCCCGACTCGCAGAACTACCACAAGGCCCACGACTTTGATTTCTGGGTGCTCAACCCGGTGCGTCACCGCTACATCGGCGGTTTCGGCGCGATTCACTGGGTCGATCAGCTGACCCTGGCCAACCCGTTTGCCGGCAAGGCTGAAATCAGCATGGTCGAGCACATGAACAGCGATCACGCCAAAGCCATTGCCCACTACGTGGAGCTCAGCGGGTTGCCGAAAACCGTACCGGCGCAACTGGCCGGAATCGACAGCGAAGGCATGCACTTGCGCATCGGTCAGGCACTGTATTGGCTGCCGTTTCCAGCGCCTTGTCATACGCCGATACAAGTGCGCGAAGCCTTGGTTTCTCTGGCTCACGCCGAGGTCTGGCCAAAAAATGCGGTGGCTGACGCTTGAATTCACGAAAGGGCGACGTCATCTAAGGCTTACTGCAAGGCATTTCTTGCGTTGAGGAATCTTTGATGCGCCCTTTTTTGTTGCTCTTTCTGCTGTTTCCGGTGCTGGAGCTGTTCGTATTCGTCAAAGTGGCAGGGGCGATCGGGTTTTTCCCGGCCCTGCTGCTGATCATTCTCGGCTCGATGTTCGGTGTGTTCGTACTGCGCGTCGCCGGTCTGGCCACGGCACTGCGTGCCCGTGAAAGCCTGAATCGCGGTGAGTTGCCCGCACAGACCATGCTTGAAGGCTTGATGCTCGCCTTGGCCGGTGGCCTGTTGATCCTGCCGGGCTTCATCAGCGACGTGGTCGGTCTGGTGATGCTGCTGCCGTTCACCCGTCGACTGCTGGCCAATAAAATGCGTCAGCGCGCCGAAGAACAGGCGATCCGTCAGCGGGCCTTCGCCGACGACCTGCAACCCCGTGGCGGTCCTGCACCGCGCCAGCCTCTGGGCCGCGAGGGTGATGTGATCGAAGGCGAGTTCGAACATCGCGACAGCAAGTAACCCCTGCTTCGACACGGCACCTTCGGGTGCCGTTTGTTTATGCGCGGCATTCAAGGGGCAATTGATGAAAAATTTTCTGCCCCCGCCCTTGTAATAAGCTTATGCGCCCTTATGTATCGGTCACCGAAAGGTTTCCGGCATTCAAGCCGGACAGACTTCCGCGGTTTGCTCGACGAACCGCAACCGGCGCAGGCCGGATTTGTTAAACCCGCCGGGACTACACCGGCCGATGAAAACCACAATTAGGAGAGATCGACAATGAAGCTTCGTCCTCTGCATGACCGCGTCGTCATCCGTCGCAGCGAAGAAGAAAAGAAAACCGCTGGCGGTATCGTCCTGCCAGGTTCGGCTGCTGAAAAAGCCAACCACGGTGTGATTCTCGCTGTAGGCCCGGGCAAGGCTCTGGAAAACGGTGAAGTGCGTGCACTGTCCGTGAAGGAAGGCGACAAGGTTGTGTTCGGTCCTTACTCCGGCAGCAACACTGTGAAAGTCGACGGCGAAGACCTGCTGGTAATGAGCGAGAACGAAATCCTCGCTGTTATCGAAGGCTGATACCCCCCGTTCATTTTCCCGTTACTACAAAGTATTTAAGGAATATCGATCATGGCTGCTAAAGAAGTTAAGTTCGGCGATGCCGCTCGCTCCAAGATGCTCAAAGGCGTCAACGTTCTGGCTGACGCGGTAAAAGCGACCCTGGGCCCGAAAGGCCGTAACGTGATTCTCGAGAAGAGCTTCGGCGCTCCGACCATCACCAAGGACGGCGTTTCCGTCGCCAAGGAAATCGAACTCGAAGATCGCTTCGAAAACATGGGCGCGCAGCTGGTCAAAGACGTTGCCTCCCGTGCCAACGATGACGCTGGTGACGGTACTACCACCGCTACCGTTCTGGCTCAATCGATCGTCAACGAAGGCCTGAAAGCCGTCGCTGCCGGCATGAACCCGATGGACCTGAAGCGCGGTATCGACAAAGCGACCATCGCGATCGTCAAAGAGCTGAAAGCCCTGTCCAAGCCATGCGCTGACACCAAGGCTATCGCTCAGGTAGGTACCATCTCCGCCAACTCCGACAACTCCATCGGCGACATCATTGCCGAAGCCATGGAAAAAGTCGGTAAAGAAGGCGTGATCACCGTTGAAGAAGGCTCGGGCCTGGAAAACGAACTGTCGGTTGTAGAAGGCATGCAGTTCGACCGTGGCTACCTGTCCCCGTACTTCGTCAACAAGCCGGACACCATGGTTGCCGAGCTCGACGGCCCGCTGATCCTGCTGGTCGACAAAAAGATCTCGAACATCCGCGAAATGCTGCCAGTGCTGGAAGCCGTTGCCAAAGCCGGCCGTCCACTGCTGATCGTTGCCGAAGACGTTGAAGGCGAAGCCCTGGCGACTCTGGTCGTGAACAACATGCGTGGCATCGTCAAGGTTGCAGCCGTCAAGGCTCCAGGCTTCGGCGACCGTCGCAAGGCCATGCTGCAGGACATCGCCGTTCTGACCGGCGGTACCGTAATCTCCGAAGAGATCGGCCTGAGCCTGGAAAGCACCACCCTGGAGCACCTGGGTAACGCCAAGCGCGTGACCCTGTCCAAGGAAAACACCATCATCGTTGACGGTGCTGGCGTACAAGGCGACATCGAAGCCCGTATCGCTCAGATCCGCGCCCAGGTTGCCGAGACTTCCTCGGACTACGACCGTGAAAAACTGCAAGAGCGTCTGGCCAAGCTGTCCGGCGGCGTTGCAGTGATCAAGGTTGGCGCTGGTTCCGAAGTTGAAATGAAAGAGAAGAAGGCCCGCGTTGAAGACGCCCTGCACGCAACCCGTGCAGCCGTTGAAGAAGGCGTGGTACCTGGCGGTGGCGTTGCGCTGATCCGTGCTCTGGAAGCCCTGACCGAACTGACCGGCGACAACGCTGACCAGAACGTCGGTATCGCTGTACTGCGTCGCGCTGTTGAAGCGCCGCTGCGCCAGATCGCTGCCAACTCCGGTGACGAGCCAAGCGTAGTCGTCAACGAAGTGAAGAACGGCAAAGGTAACTTCGGTTACAACGCTGCTTCGGGCGAATACGGCGACATGATCGAAATGGGCATCCTGGACCCAACCAAGGTAACCCGTTCCGCTCTGCAAGCTGCAGCCTCGATCGGCGGTCTGATCCTGACCACCGAAGCGGCTGTTGCTGATGCACCGAAGAAAGAAGGCTCGGCTGGCGGCGGTATGCCAGACATGGGCGGCATGGGTGGCATGGGCGGCATGATGTAAGCCAGCCTTACCCCTGTAACGAAAAACCCCGCCTGCGATGAGCAGGCGGGGTTTTTTATTGCCCGGATTTCAAGCTTCACACCGTCCCCTGTGGGAGCGAGCCTGCTCGCGAAAGCAATCACCCCGTCACTACAGCTGTGACGCATGCACAGCATTCGCGAGCCGGCTCGCTCCCACATTGGGATCTGGATTTCCTGTGATAACCGGTTGCGCAAAAAAAAAGCCCCGGTGCATCAGCCCGGGGCGTTTCTATTGACGGTTACTGTTCGCTGACCTGGACAGTGCTGTCCTTCGCCGGCTTCCAGCTCAGCAACTGCTGTTTGAAGCCATAACTGGCCGCCTGGTAATACGCAATGGCCCGGCTGACCAGCGGATCGTCGCTGCTGACCCGCGACTCGCGGCTTTCGGTCAACGCATCGTCATGCCGGCGCAAGCCCTGGCGCGGGCTGAGGATCGCCAGATCCTTGCCGTCGAACAGGCCCAGATGCTGGTAGTTGCCGACCACCACGCGCGGTGGCAGCGGGTTGTCCTGCAACAGGTTGCGACCGAAGAACGTCGAGGTGTAATCCAGGTTGAGCAAGCCCAGCAGCGTCGGCGCCAGATCGATCTGACTGGCCAGTTGCGCGCTTTCGCGGGCTTCGATCATTTTCGGCGCGTAGATGAACAGCGGGATCTGATAGTTGGCGATCGGCAAGTCTTCTTTACCGGCGCTGCCCGCGGTGTGGTCGGCGACGAAGATGAAGATCGTATTGTCGAACCATGGCTTTTGCCGCGCCTGCTCCAGGAACTGACCAATCGCATAGTCGGTGTACTTCACCGCACCATCACGGCCGTTGCCGGATTTGATGTCGATCCGGTTGTCGGGGTAGGTGTAAGGGCGATGGTTGGAGGTGGTCATCAGTTGCAGCAGAAACGGCTGCTGTTTGGCGTAGTCGGCATCCGCCAGTTTCAGGGTCTGGCGGTACAGATCTTCGTCGGCCATGCCCCAGGCGTTCTTGAAGTGGATCTCGGCTTCATCGACGCTGCTCTGATCGACCACATGATAGCCGTTGCCGCTGAAGAACGCGTTCATGTTGTCGAAGTAGCCGCGTCCGCCGTAGACGAACACGCTGTCGTAACCCACCGCGCTCAACTGCTGGCCAAGGCTGGCGAAACCGCTTTCACGGCCGATGCGCTTGACGATCGAGCGGCCTGGCGTCGGCGGGATGGCCAGGGTGATCGCTTCCAGACCGCGGTCGGTGCGGGTGCCGGTGGCGTAGAAGTTGTTGAAGTACAGGCTCTGCTTGCGCAAGGCGTCGAGGTTTGGCGTCAGGTTGCGACCGTCGCCATTGCTGCCCAGGTACTTGGCGCTCAGGCTTTCGATGGTCACCAGCACAATGTTCGGCTTGCGCGGGGTGCCCGGGTTGTCGATCACCCGGCGGATGTCCTGGGGATCCTTGCCGATGAAACGCGCGTCGCTTTCGCTCAGCTCGGCGCGGATCTGGCTGGCGACTTTTTCTGCCGGCAGGCTCTTGTAGAACTGGGTGTAGTCGAGTTCATTGTTACGGAACGCGGCGAAGAACTGATACGGACCGTTGCTGGCCAGTTCGTTCTGGTAGGCGTTGCCGCCCTGGGCACGCGGGGCGTCCTGGCTGAGCAGTTGCAGGCTGAGGCCCGCGACGATCAACAGGCCCAAGGCACTGAGCAGACGCCCGCGCAGCGCTGGCAGCGGGGCATTCATGGCAGCATTGAACGGCTTGCCCAAGGCAAAGCTGATCACCACGGCCAGCACCGCGAGGAGGCTCAGCAGTTTGCCGATCGGGTACGACTCGAGGACGTTGTTCAGCACTTCGTCGGAATACACCAGGTAATCGACGGCGATGAAGTTGAAGCGCACGCCGAACTCGTCCCAGAACAGCCATTCAGCCACCGCCACGAACAGCATGGCGAACAGGCTGATGGTCAGCAGGGCGCGCAGGAACCCGCGATGTCCACGACGCCGCCACAGGCCCGGCGGGCAGAGCAGCAGGTACAAGCCCATCGGCAATGCCGCATAGGCCAGGAAACCCAGGTCGTAGAGCGCGCCGATGCCGAACATCGACAGGGCGAAGCCGCCGGCCTCATCCAGGTGAGTCAGCAGCAGTACCGCTCGAGTCAGAAGAAAGATGACCAGCCAGGCGCCGGTGATGAGCAGCAGAAAGCGCATGGGCGCAGTCTTGAAAGGGTCCATTGTCTCGTTTTCCTTATATCAATGGCGCGCGAGTGTCACGGCGCCACTGTAATCAGGTTGTGAATCCATAGTGAAAACTTTGTTAAATATTTAATTTGGTTAGGCAAATGGATCGGCGTGCCTGCCGGCCCTAGCCCTGAAACGGCGTTGGCCTTAAGCTGCGCGGGCCATGACGGCCGTAACTGTGTACGGAGGAGATGCCAATGCGAATTCTATTGGTCGAAGACAACCGCGATATCCTGGCCAACCTGGCCGATTACCTGGGGCTCAAAGGCTATACCGTCGATTGTGCCCAGGACGGCTTGTCGGGCCTGCATCTGGCTGCCACCGAGCATTACGACCTGATCGTGCTCGATATCATGCTGCCGGGGATCGACGGCTACACCCTGTGCAAGCGCCTGCGTGAAGACGCCCGACGCGATACGCCGGTGATCATGCTCACCGCCCGCGATCAACTGGACGACCGCCTGCAGGGCTTCAAGTCCGGGGCTGATGATTACCTGGTCAAACCGTTTGCCCTGTCGGAACTGGCGGCACGCATCGAAGCCGTGATGCGTCGCACCCAGGGCGGCGGCCGTCGCGCGCTGCAGGTCGGTGACCTGACCTACGACCTCGACACGCTGGAAGTGACCCGCGAGGGCAAGCTGCTCAAGCTCAACCCGGTCGGGCTGAAGCTGCTGGCAGTCTTGATGCAGAAGAGTCCGCATGTCCTGCGTCGGGAAATTCTCGAAGAAGCGCTGTGGGGCGATGACTGCCCGGACAGCGACAGCCTGCGCAGCCACGTCCACCAATTGCGTCAGGTGATCGACAAGCCATTCGCCAAGCCGTTGCTGCAAACCGTGCACGGCGTGGGTTACCGCCTGGCCGAGGGGCGTGATGGAGTTTAAGCAAAGCCTTTCCCAGCGGATCATCATCGCCTTTGCGCTGATGAGTGCGCTGGTGGCCGGGGCCTTCGCCATGGGCATCGTGGCGACCGTGCACCTGGTGGAGGAAAAACTGATTTCGGCGGGGCTGGGCGGCGACCTGCAACGTCTGCTGCTGATGGACAACGTCTCGGACTGGAGCCATCGCCCGGAACCGGACCAGTTGTTCTATTTCAGCGGCGGACCGGGTGATTTCGAGCTGCCCAAGGATCTGCGTCACCTCGATGCGGGGTTCCACGAAGTGTTCCGCGAGCAGCTGTCGTATCACGCGATGGTCGAGATCGTCGACGGTCGCCGCTACGTGCTGCTGCAGGATCAAAGCGATTTCGAAGAACGCGAGCGCGTGCTGTTCGCCGTGGTGCTGGTGGGCTTTGTGCTCAGTCTGGCGCTGGCGGTATTCCTCGGCTGGGTGCTGGCGCGCAAGGTCATGGCGCCGGTGGTGCGCCTGGCACGGCAAGTACGGCATCGCGATCAGTTGCTCGGTCTGGCGCCGCCACTGGCGCCGGACTATGCGGCTGACGAAGTCGGTGAACTGGCGGTGGCGTTCGATGCCACGCTCGGCCGTCTGCGTCAGGCGCTGACCCGCGAGCGGCTGTTCACCAGCGATGTCAGCCACGAACTGCGCACGCCGTTAATGGTGCTGGCCAGTTCCTGCGAACTGCTGCTGGAAAATCCGGGGCTGGATCAACGCGGTCGTGCCCAGGTCGAGCGCATCGCCCGCGCCAGCGAAGAAATGCGTGAACTGGTGCAGACCTTCCTGATGCTCGCCCGCGCCCAGCGTGAAGACGCCGGTTCGGCACCGCAGCAGAACATCAGTCAGGTGGCCGATGGCTTGTTGAGTATCTGGCGTGAACCGATCGAATCGAAAGGGCTGCGGCTGATGTTCGAGCCGGGCAATCCGCCGGACACTCGCTTCAACGCGACTCTGCTCAGCGCGGTCATGGGCAATTTGCTGCGCAATGCCTGCCACTACACCGAGCAGGGCTTCATCCGCCTGACGCTCAACGACAATGGATTCGTCGTCGAAGATTCGGGCGTCGGCATTCCCGAGGAAAAACGTGAGGCCATGTTCCAGCCCTTCGTGCGCGGCAATGAGAAGCGCGGCGAAGGCCTGGGCCTGGGCTTGTCGCTGGTGCAGCGGATCTGTGAAAACCAGGGCTGGGAGGTGACATTGAGCACCATGCAGCCCAATGGTTGCCGCTTTGAGGTGACGCTGGGCCGTGCTGACGGTCGCTGATGGCCCCGCGCTATTGCTTTCTCCCTGTAAAACCCTGTAATAGTTTGCCGGTTTACCTGACGTAATTTTCACAAAGGAACGACCTGACGCTGACATGCCACTACCTATGGTAGGGGCATCAGTTATTCAGGAGTCCTGAAAATGAGCAGACCGATCAAGCTCGATTTTTCCGAAAAGTATGATGACCAGCATGCACAAAAATATTTGCGCAAGCATCAGGACGGTCTCGGTCGTCGGTTGTCACATTGGCGGGACGAGCAACTGGCCCGCAAGGCGTTGACGCTGGCGGGCGAGCCGGGGCTGGTTCTGGATCTGCCGTGTGGTGCAGGGCGTTTCTGGCCGTTGCTGGCGGAAAAACCCAATCGGGTGATCATTGGCGCGGACAATTCCGAGTCTATGATCAAGACCGCGATGCAGGCGCAGCCGGCTGATGTGGTGAAACGGGTACAACCTTTGCACACGTCAGCGTTCGACATTGCCTTGCCGGATAACGCCGTCGACAGCATTTTCTGTATGCGTTTGCTGCATCACATCGGTGAAGCCGAACATCGACGGACGATTTTGCGCGAATTCGAGCGTGTCACCCGTGACAGCGTAATCATTTCGTTGTGGGTGGACGGTAATTTCAAGGCCTGGAAACGCAAACGCGCTGAACAGCGGCGCGGGCAGGAAGGTTACCAAAACCGGTTTGTGTTACCGGCTGTGACAGTAGAAAAAGAGTTCGAAGAGGCAGGTTTTCGCATTCAGGAACAACTGGACTTCATTCCGCTCTATGCCATGTGGCGGGTTTACGTATTACGCAAGAGGTAACAGGATGGCGGTGCAAATAGCAGCAGAAACGGAAGTCGCTCCCCAGGATCGCTTCGACTACTACTGGAACCAGCGCGGTGAATGGGTGGAAGAACCCAACGTGCGCCGTGGCGGGGAAAGTGGTGTGCAACGAGTCGTGGGCCGTGACGGCCAGTTACTGTATGCCAAGCGCCAGACCGGACATATCTATCGCAGTTGGCTGCATCCTTTCGGCCGGCCGACAGTCTTGCGAGAGCTGGATGCCCTGACCGGTGTCAGTCGCCTCGGCGTACGCGTCCCGCAAATCGTCTTCTGCGGTGCGCAGCCCGATCCGCAACACAAGTGGCGTGCGCTGCTGGTGACCAAGTCGCTGGACGGTTTCGACGAACTCGAGAAGTGGGAAGCCGCCGGTGGCCGTGCCCAATATGGCGAAGCGGTTTTCGAGCGCGTCCTCAAAGACCTGGCCGAAAACCTCGCGCGCATGCACAAGGGCCGTTGGCAGCACAGCTGTATCTACATCAAACACGTTTTTGTACGGGTGACCGGCGAAGGTGATTCGGCTCAGGTCGAAGTGGCATTGATCGATCTGGAGAAATGCCGTCAGCGTCTGACCGCTTATCGCGCGGCCTCCCATGACATGAAGCAATTGCGTCGCCATTCGTCGTTCAGCGACACGGACTGGAAAAAACTCGTCTACTTTTATGAGACGGCGTTTGGCAGCGCTATCAAAGGTTTATAGCGATGAAACTCGAAATTGCACGAGGTTTGTTTTTGGTTGGAGCCTTGGCAGTTGCTTCATTGGCGGTGGCGGCCTGGGAGCAGCCCCGCATGCAGGTGATCGGTGCTACCACGGGCGATGCTCACTGCGCAGTACCACGGGTGGCGAAAGCCTCCGTGGCGACTCAACCTGACCATGATCTGTTGTTGTTCATGTTCGGACTTTCTCAAGGGATGAGGCCACAGAGTTGAACCGATTGAAGCCAAAATGAAAGGCCTCGCAGATGCGAGGCCTTTTTTATTGCGCGTGTTCCAGGGATCACACCATTCCCCTGTGGGATCGGCGATGGATGGCAGGTTTGTGGCTGGCCGCGATCAAGGGTGGGAGTGGGCTTGCTCACGAAGGGGCCGGCACATTCAGCATTGCTGTTGGCTGACCCGACGCTTTCGCGAGCAAGCCCGCTCCCACAGGGGACTGTGGTGGATGAAGGATTGGGGGGGCTTGCCGCGATCAAGGGTGGGAGTGGGCTTGCTCACGAAGGGGCCGGCACATTCAGCATTGCTGCTGACTGACCTGACGCTTTCGCGAGCAAGCCCGCTCCCACAGGGGACTGTGGTGGATGAAGGATTGGGGGGCTTGCCGCGATCAAGGGTGGGAGTGGGCTTGCTCACGAAGGGGCCGGCACATTCAGCATTGCTGTTGGCTGACCCGACGCTTTCGCGAGCAAGCCCGCTCCCACAGGGGACTGTGGTGGATGAAGGATTGGGGGGGCTTGCCGCGATCAAGGGTGGGAGTGGCTGCTCACGAAGGGGCCGGCACATTCAGCATTGCTGTTGGCTGACCCGACGCTTTCGCGAGCAAGCCCGCTCCCACAGGGGACTGTGGTGGATGAAGGATTGGGGGGCTGGCCGCGATCAAGGGTGGGAGTGGGCTTGCTCACGAAGAGGCCGGCACATTCAGCATTGCTGTTGACGGACCTGACGCTTTCGCGAGCAAGCCCGCTCCCACAAAGGTAAATCGCTGTTATTTCGGATCGGGTTTCGCCAATAGGGTGTAGATGCACGGCAGCACAAACAGCGTAAACAGGGTGCCGATCGACATCCCCGTTGCAATCACGGTGCCGATATCAAACCGGCTCACGGCGCCCGCACCGGTCGCCAGAATCAACGGCACCATGCCGAACACCATCGCCGCCGTGGTCATCAACACCGGGCGCAAGCGGATTGCCGCCGCTTCCTCGACCGCTTCGCGCGCGGTCAGGCCCTTGTCCTTGCGCAGCTGGTTGGCGAACTCGACGATCAGGATCCCGTGCTTGCTGATCAGCCCGATCAGGGTCACCAGTCCGACCTGGGTGTAGATGTTCATGCTCGACCAGCCAAGGAACAGCGGAATCAACGCACCGCAGATCGACAGCGGCACCGTCACCAGAATCACCAGCGGATCACGGAAGCTCTCGAACTGCGCCGCCAGCACCAGGAAAATGATCGCCAGCGCCAGGGCGAAGGTGACCCACAGAGCGCTGCCTTCCTGCACGTACTGGCGCGAGGCGCCGCCATAGTCGAAGGCAAACCCGGCTGGCGCTTCTTCCCGGGCGATCTGCAGCACGGTGTCGATGGCCTCGCCCATGCTGACCAACGGGAATCCGGAAATCTTCGCCGCGTTGAGTTGCTGGAACTGGTTGAGCTGGCGCGGTCGCGCCCGGTCGCTGACCTTGATCAGCGTCGACAGCGGCAGCAGCTCGCCCTGGGTGTTCTTCACGTAGTAGTTGTTCAGCCAGCCAGGGTTTTCGCGGTACGGTCGCTCGACCTGGGCAATCACCTTGTAACTGCGGCCTTCGATGGTGAAACGGTTGATTTCCGCCTCACCCAGCAGCGTCGCCAGGGTGCCGCCCAGATCCTGCATCGACACGCCCATCTGCGCGGCTTTGGCACGGTCGATATCGACCACCACTTCCGGCTTGTCGAACGCCAGGTCGAGGTCGACGAAGGCGAATTTGCCGGACTCCATCGCACGTTTCTTGATCCGGTCGGCCACTTGCAGCAGCAATTCGTAGTCGTTGGCGGTATTGACCACGAATTCGAACGGCAAACCTTCACCGGTGCCGGGCAAGGAGGGCAGGTTGAAACCGAAAATCTGCAGGCCGGGGATACTCGCCAGTTTGCCTTGCACCTCGGGCAGGATCTGCATCTGCGTGCGGCTGCGCTCGTTCCATGGCTTGAGCAGGAAGCCGCCGATGCCCGCCTGCACGCCGTTGTAGCCGTTGATCTGGAACGAGGAGTAGTACTCCGGAAACTCCTTGAAGATCTTGATGAATTCGTCGGTGTAAGTGCTCAGGTAATCGAGGTTGGTCGGCTGGGGGGCCGTGGCCATCATGAAGATGATGCCCTGATCCTCGTCCGGCGCCAGTTCCGACTTGGTGAACTTGAGAAACACCGGGATCAGGCACAACACGATCACCGCGAACACCAGCACCACCGGCCGCGTGTTCAATGTGCCGTGGAGCATGCTCTGGTAGCGGCGCTTGAGACCGTCGAAAATGCGGTCGAGGCGGTGCGCCAGGCCACTGGGGTTTTCTTCGTGGCGCAACAGCAGGGCGCACATCATCGGCGACAGGGTCAGGGCGACGATCCCGGAGATCACCACGGCGCCGGCCAGGGTCAGGGCGAACTCCTTGAACAAGGCCCCGGTCAGCCCGGTGAGGAAGCCGATCGGCGCATACACCGCCGCCAGGGTGATGGTCATCGACACCACCGGCATGGCGATTTCCCGCGCACCTTCCAGTGCGGCCTCCAGCGGCGTCTTGCCTTCCTCGATGTGTCGGTGAATGTTCTCCACCACCACAATCGCGTCATCTACCACCAGACCGATGGCCAGCACCATCGCCAGCAGGGTCAGGAGGTTGATCGAGTAGCCCATCATCTGCATGAAGAACATCACGCCGATCATCGACAGCGGGATGGTCACCACCGGGATCACCACCGAGCGCAACGCGCCGAGGAACAGGAACACCACCACGATCACGATCAGCACCGCTTCGAACAGGGTTTTCACCACTTCGTCGATCGAGGCCTGAATGAACTGGGTGGCGTCGTAGGCAATCTCGCTCTTGAGGTTGGGCGGCAATTGCGCTTCCAGCTCCGGCATCAGCTTGCGCACTTCCTTGATCACGTCCAGCGGGTTGGCCCCCGGTGTGGCCTTGATGCCGATGTACACCGACGGCGTGCCGCCGAACGAGCTGATCGAGTCGTAGTTTTCCGCGCCCATCTCGACCCGCGCGACATCGCTGAGCAGCACGCGGCTGTCGCCACTGACCTTGAGCGGAATCGCCGCGAAGGCTTCGGCGGATTTCAGTTCGGTGTTGGCGTTGATGCTGGTGACCACATATTCGCCCTTCACCTCGCCAGCGGCGGAGAGGAAGTTGTACTGGCGCACGGCGTTGGTCACGTCGCTGGCGCTGAGGCCGAAACCGGCGAGCTTCACCGGGTCGAGCCACAGGCGCATGGCGAATACCTGATTACCGAGAATCTCCGCCTCGGCCATGCCCGGCAGGGTCGCCAGTTTCGGCTGGATCACCCGCGACAGGTAGTCGGTGATCTGCGGGTTGCTCAAGTCCTTGCTGAAGAAACTGATGTACATCAGCGCCGAGGCGTCGGCCGATTCCTTGCTCAGCACCGGGTCTTCGGCGTCCTGTGGCAGCTTGTTCTTGACCTCGTTGGCCTTGGCCAGCAGTTCGGTGAACAGACGGTCGGTGTTGGAACCGATGCGCGCGTAGATCGAAATCACCGAGAAGTTCTGGCGACTGACCGAGGTCATGTAGTCGATGCCCTCGGCGCTGGCCAGGCTCTGCTGCATCGGCTGGGTGATGTAACCCTGAATGGTTTCGGCGTTGGCCCCGGGGTAGGCGGTGGTCACCGTGATCAGAGCGTTTTCCATTTGCGGGTACTGGCGCAGCGGCAGCTTGCTCCAGGCCTGGAAACCCAGCAGCACAATCAGCAGGCTGACCACGGTGGCGAGCACCGGGCGGCGGATGAACGGATCGGTAAAAGCCATGGGGATTCCTTGATCAGTCGGCGCGAGGCGGACTGTTCTGCTCGCCGAGGGTCTTGTCGTCGCTGATGGCAATGTGTGCGCCGTTGTCCAGTTTGATCTGGCCGGCGGTTACCACTTGTTCGCCGCTCTGTACGCCCTTGTTGATCATCACCAGGCCATCGCGGCGCTCACCGGTCTCGATGAAGCGACGTTCGGCGATCAGTACCGGTTGGCCCTTGTCGTCTTTTTCGACGCTGCCGTCCTCGGCCTTTTTCTGCCCGACCACGTACAGCGAGTTGCCGTAGAGGGTGTAGGTGATCGCGCTTTCCGGCACCACGACGTGTTTCTGCGGATCGGGCAGCAACACGTTGAGGCTGGCGAACATCCCCGGCAGCAATTTGCCGTCGGGGTTGGCCAGGGTCGCGCGCACCAGAATATTGCGCGTGGTGCTCTCGACAATCGGGTTGATCGCGCTGATGGCGCCGGGGAAGTTCTGCCCGGGATAGGCCGCGACACCAATCTGCACCGGTTGCCCGATGGCCAGTTTCGGCACCGATTGCTCCGGCACATAGAAATCGGCGTAGAGGCTGCTCAGATCCTGCAGGGTGGCGATTTTGGTGCCGCTGGCGAGGTAGTCGCCGACATCCACCTGACGGATGCCGATGGTGCCGCTGAACGGCGCAAGGATGCGTTTTTTCGCCAGCGAAGCGTTGAGCTGATTGACCGTGGCCTTGTTCTTTTGCAACACGGCGGAGAGACGGTCGTACTCACCTTTGGAGATCGCGCGGCTGTCGACCAGTTGGCTGCCGCGACCGAAATCCAGTTGCGCCAGTCCCAGGTCAGCCTTGGCGGTTTCCAGCAGGGCGGTCTCGACCGCGCTGTCGAGCTGCAGCAGCGGTTGCCCGGCCTTGACCTTCTGTCCGGATTCGAATTTGAGTTCGGTGACGGTGCCGGCGACTTCAAGACTAAGCTCGACGCCTTGCAAGGCCTTCAGCGAGCCGACGGTGGGCAAACGCATCTGCCACGGCTGTTCGCTGGCACGGGCCACGGCGACACTGATCGGCGGTTTTGGTTTGGAGAAGCCCTGGATCATGGTGTAGATCGAAAAGGCTTTGTACCCGCCCAATACCAGGACGACCAGCAAGACAACACCCAACATGATCAGCATGCGGCGACGCAGCATATTTCCAGTTCCTTGGATAAATCAGGTGAGACAGGCGGGCACATTACTCCGAGTCAGGTGGGGATTCCAACTGCCAGTTTTTACAGGGGAGGGCGGAGTGAAGAAGTCTAAACACTGAACCTGTGGTGAGGGGATTCATCCCCGATGGGTGGCGAAGCCGCCCCAAAACCTGAAACCGCGGTCTGTCAATTGAACCGTGTGCGATGGTTTTGCGACTGCTGCGCAGCCGATCGGGGATAAATCCCCTCGCCACAGGTTATGAGTCGTACTCAGAACAGGTGGATTATGCGATCAAGTGCAGATGGTTGTCCCAGAGCCCTGCCGGCAATTCCAGCGGCTTGGCCAGCAGCTCATCCTGGCGGCAATCGTAGTAGCGGCAGCGGCCCTGACCCGAGGTCACGACGAAACCGTCCTGCACCGCACCAACGCCGGCGCAATCGGGCAGCGGCGCGTCGAGGCGCACTTCGCCGCTGTCCAGATCCCAGATGAAGAAGCGATTGCCACGCGGCGCGGTCAGCGCCACCAGACGCAGATCGCTGTGCACTGCGACGCTGGCGGTGTAATGCCCCATCGACTGCAACTGATGCTCTGGCACCGGGAATGCCACGAAGGGTTGGCCCGGACGCTTGATCGCCAACAGCTCGGAGCGCTCATGCGAGGCGCCCATGAACTGCTGGCCGGCGACGATGGTGCCGTCGCTGGCAATGCCCAGATGACGCACGCTGTTCATCTGCTGGGAAAGGGTTTCCTTGCTCAGCAGGGTGCCGTCGCGCTGCATCAGCACCAGGCTCGGTTCCATGGCGTTGAGGTTCATGTCGACGCGGCTTTCGGCCTCGGTGCGGATCCCGCCGTTGGCCACCACCAGGGTTTCGCCATCGGGCATCCACGAGACCTGATGCGGGCCGAGGCCATGGGTGGAAATCTCACCGCTGTGCACCAGCCGCTCGCCTTCGAACTTGTACACCCCGAGCAGGCCACGCCCCGGATCCGTGGTGTCGTTCTCGGTGGCGTACAGGTATTCGCCGTCCTTGTGCACCACGGCGTGGCCGTAGAAATGCCGGTTCGGCTGCGAAGTCACGGTTTGCAGCAACGTCCCGTCGCGCAGATCGATCAGGTAGCTCTCTGTGCCCGGGCGGCGGGCGACGAACAGCGCGATCGGCAGCGTCGGGTGGTTGATGATGTCGTGACAGCGCTGGCCGACCTCGGTGGCGAACACCTGCGTACCGTCCAGCCGATAACCGACGGCGTAATGCTTGCCGTCGGTGTCATCGCGCGCCGAGAGCAACAGCGGGCTCTGATCCTTGCGCTTGAACAGCGTCCAGCCGCCCAGTGTCACTGCTCCCAGCAGCAAACTACCTAAAGTCAGAGCCTGGCGTCGCAGCATGGCACTTGCCCTCATCAGTCACCGTCGTTGGCGTTGAAGCCCAGTTGGATACCCAGCGCCTTGGCCAGTTCGCCTTCGTGCAGGCGATGGACGACGTTGAGGCTGTCGTAGAGATCGTTGAGTTGTTGACGACCGGCGTCGTCCTGAAGCATTTCGGTCAGCGAGCGCTGGCTGCTGTCGAACAGTTTCAGCGACGCGGCGTAAGCGGCGTCGATCTTGTCCGCCAACGGTTTCTGCTCGGCCGGCAGCAGACTGCGCAGGCCTTTGTTGTCGACGCCTTCCCAGACGGTTTTGGCTGCAGCGAGGCTGGCTTCCAGCGCGGTCAGCGACGACTGGCTGCGCCACGCATCGGCCTGGAACGGTTGCGGCACGCCCTTGCTCTGACGGCCCATCGGCGTACCGAGTTTTTTCTTCAGGGTGTCGAGGGCGGTGACCTGCACACGCAGCAGATCGGCGATCGCTTCGTGAGAGTCGGCGTAGCGCTGGTTAGGGAACTTGCTCATTTGCGCGAGCATGCCGTCGGTGTTGTTCCAGCTCTGCAGAATCTCTTCGGCCAGTTGCTTCTGGCGCTCGCCGATGGCGATCAGCAGTGGGCAGTATTTGGCTTTCTGCTCGGCGTTGGCGACGTCCGGTTTTTCATCGAACAGGATGTATTCGTAAGCCGACAGGCCCTGCACCACAACGCTGGATTTGGCCAGGGCGGCGGCGTCGATTTGCGGCTGGGCGACCACCAGTTGCTCGACCTGACGGCCGACGAGGTTTTTCTTGTCCGGCCAGAACTGCACCTGCCACGAACGGTTGCCCTCGGCCAATGGGCCGATCAGCAGCGGTTGCAGCTCGGCCCAGGCTTTCTGCGCGTGCAGGAAGTCGGCGCGAGCGGTTTCCAGGGTTTCCTTGCCTTGGCAGTAGGCGAGGGCGCTGACCGCCAGTTGCTTGTCGGCTTCGACCCAACGGGTGTAAGTCGGCAGGATCACCGATTTGGCGATGGCCGCCGACGTGACCGCTTGCGGGTCCTGCGGCGAGCAGGCGCCGAGGGCGAGTGCGGCAAGGCTGGTGAACAACAACTTGGGACGGAACATGTCGGGCTCCCGATTCTTTTAAGTGTTTAAAGTGAGTTCAAGAACGCCAGCAGCGCAGCACGCTGCTCGGCGTTGAAAGACAAAACCTGTTGCTGCGCCTGCTGCGCTTCGCCGCCATGCCAGAGCACGGCTTCGAGCAGGTTGCGGGCGCGGCCGTCATGCAGAAACTGGGTGTGACCACTGACTGCCTGCGTCAGACCGATCCCCCACAATGGCGGAGTGCGCCAGTCGCGGCCGGAGGCCTGGAATTCCGTACGGTTGTCGGCCAAGCCGTTACCCATGTCGTGCAGCAGCAGATCGCTGTACGGGCGAATCACTTGATTGGCCAGTTCAGGTTCGGCGGCGTTGGCGGCGGTAGTGTATTTCGGTGTGTGGCAGGACTGGCAGCCAGCCTGGAAGAACAGGTTCTTGCCGGCCAGCACTTGTTCGTCGTTAACGCCACGACGTGCCGGCACTGCGAGGTTGCGTGTGTAGAACAGCACCAGACGCAGGATGTTGTCGCTGACTTCCGGCTCGCCGTCCGGGCCATTGCCATTCGGCGCCTGCTTGCACGCGGTTTGCGCGTCGGTGCAGTCATCGAACGGCCTCAGACTGGTCGTGAGGCCCATGTCTCCGGAAAACGCATGGACATTCTGCTGATTGAGATTCGGTTGCCCGGCTTTCCAGCCGAATCGACCCATGACGGTCTTCTGCAATGCGTCATCCCAGACCTGATTCGGTCGACCATTGATGCCGTTGTTTTCTTTGGCTTGCGCGGCAGCGTTGGCGAGGATCGCTTCTTCGGGAATCGCTTCGAGCAGGCCGAGGCCGATCATCGGCGGTGCGACGCGGGCCGAGAAACGCGTGTCCGGGTGCATCGGGCCGTAGCCCAACTGAGTGAATTGCAGAACCGGTTTGCGCAGCTCGACTTCGGTGCCGTCCTTGAAACGAATCGGCACCGGGGTGTACTCGACGCGCACCTTGCCTTCCGGGGTGACCCCGGGCACGGCCATGTCCTGGAACTGGCCGCCGTAGACCGGCTCGGGCACCACGCCGACTTGCTCGATGACTTTGGCATAGGCCGGCGAATCGGGGATCGACAGACGCACCAGCATCGACACCGCGTTCGCCGCATCCGGCGTGGGCGGATGTCCGCGACCGTCCTTGATGTGGCAGTTCTGGCAGGCATTGGTATTGAACAGCGGGCCGAGGCCATCGCGCGCGGTGGTGGTCGACGGGGCGATCACCCACGGACTGCGGAAGAAGCTGTTGCCGACACTGAAGTCGACCCGGCGCGACGGCGGCAGATTGGCCGAAGGCAACGAGAACGCATTCTGATCGGTCTTGCGCACGGTCGCCGCCCCGCCCGAACGCGCTTCACCCGGCTCAGCCTTGGTAAAGCGCGGGGCGTCATCGCAGGCACTCAGGCCCAGGGCCAGAAACAGTGCGGACAAGCGAAGCGGCAGCGAGGGCATCAGACATCCTGCGGACGGGCGAAAACAAAGGCGCAAAGTCTAACAGGGCGAGTGAGTTTGAATAAGAGGAATTATCGTTTGCTTGATATGGCGCAGTGATTTGGAGAAACGCAGTCCCCCCTGTGGGAGCGGGCTTGCCCGCGAAAGCGGTGTGTCAATCAATTCATCTGTGTCTGACCCAGCGCTTTCGCGAGCAAGCCCGCTCCCACAGGGTTTTGTGTACGGCAGGCATGAAAAAGGCGACCCGCAGGTCGCCTTTTTCAGTCGAACGCGCGTGATCAGAACTCGTGATCAGCGTTGTCCGGGTTCAGGTCGCTGATGCCCAGCTTGCCGGCGGCGGCTTCGATCGAACCGGTCTGCTTGACCAGTGCGGCGATGGCGTCACGCACGATCTGGTTGCCGGCGGTGTTGCCCGCAGCGATCAACTGGTCGTAGTGCTCACCCTTGTTGGCGTGATCGACCATGACCTGGATTTTCGCTTCGGTAGCGGCCAGATCGGCTTTCAGCGCGGTGTCGGCAGCCGGGTCGGCCTTGGCCACCAGCGACGACAGGCTGGCACCGGTCATTTTGGTGCCATCGGTGCGGGTGTATTCGCCCAGGTACACGTTACGAATGCCTTTGGCATCGTAGAAGTGCGAGTTGTGGGTGTTGTCGCTGAAGCAATCCTGTTCGTCTTCCGGGGAGTTGGCTTCCAGGGAAACCTTCATGCGCTCGCCCGCCAGTTCGCCCAGGGACAGGCTGCCCATGCCGAACAGCATTTTGCGCAGGCCGCTTTCAGCCGGCTCGGCTTCCAGAGTGGCGCGGTAGTTGTCAGCCACGTTCGGCTTCCAGTTGCCGACCATTTCTTCCAGGTCGCTGACCAGCAGTTGGGTCACGGCTTTCAGGTAGGCACGGCGACGATCATTGTGACCGCCGGTGGCGCCAGCGCCTTCCAGGTAGTCCGAGGCTGGACGGTTGCCGGCGCCCGGGCCGGTGCCGTTCAGGTCCTGGCCCCAGAGCAGGAATTCGATGGCGTGGTAGCCAGTGGCAACGTTGGCTTCGGAACCGCCCAGCTCGTTGAGGCTGGCGAGTTTTTCCGGGGTGATGTCTTTCACATCGACCTTGTCTTCGCCGACCTGCACTTCAGTGTTGGCGATGATGTTGGCGGTGGCGCCCGGGTTGCCCAGAGCGTGCTCGTAGGATTTGTCGACGTAGTCGATCAAGCCTTCGTCCAGCGGCCAGGCGTTCACCTGACCTTCCCAGTCGTCGATGATGGTGTTGCCGAAACGGAACACTTCGCTCTGCAGGTAAGGCACGCGCGCAGCGACCCAGGCAGCCTTGGCGGCTTTCAGGGTGTCGGCGTTCGGTTTGGCGAGGAACGCGTCGACCGCGGTTTGCAGGGTTTTCGCAGTGGATTCGGCATCGCTGTAGACGGCGAAGACCATGTCGGCGTAGTGCGCGACCACAGCCTTGGCGGCGGCTTCATCGACTTTACCGGCAGCGGCAGGTGCTGGCGCGGCAGCGGTGCTGGCGGCCGGCGTCGGCGCGGCCGGGGCGGCAGCCTTGTCTTTGCCTTCGCCGCAACCGGCGAGGGAAATAGCGATGGCCAGCAGACTGGCGGTAGCCAGAGGCATACGAATCATGGCGAACATCCTGCTTCGGTAATGGAATGGACAGGGCGCGGGGGTGCGCAAAGCTGCGACATAATGCAAATCTTTCGCATTATGTGTAAAGGGCTGTGGCTGGAAATATTTCTTATTTAGCCGCTTGTTATGCGCGGCATCAAAGGATCGCCGCGTTGCTACGCTGCGCCTGTTTGAGGTAGGCCGTCAGCTCCCGGGCAGGCAGCGGCTTGCTGTAGTGGTAGCCCTGACCTTCGTGACAGCCTTCGGAGATGATGTAGGACTCTTGCTCGGCGGTTTCAACGCCTTCGGCGATCACCTGCATGCCCAGGCTCTTGCCCAACTGGATGATCGCGCGAACGATGGTCGCATCGTCGTCGTCATCCAGCAGATCCTGGACGAAGCTCTTGTCGATCTTGATCTTGTCCAGCGGCAGGCTTTTCAGATAACTCAGCGATGAGTAGCCGGTGCCGAAGTCGTCGATGGCGATCAGCGCGCCGGAGCGGCGCAGGCTCAGCAGATGCTGGGCGGCGGTGCTGATGTCTTCCATCAGGCCGGTTTCGGTGACTTCCAGCTCCAGGCTGCGCGGCGGCAGGCGGTAGATCTGCAGCAGGTTGTTGACCACTCGCGGCAACTCGGCGTGGTGCAGTTGCACGGTGGACAGGTTGACCGCCATGCGCAGATCGACAAAGCCCTGATCGTGCCATTCGCGCAATTGCTTGCAGGCCTGATCCAGCACCCACTCGCCGATGGCGATGATCGTGCCGTTCTGTTCTGCCAGCGGAATGAACAGGTCCGGCGGCACCAGACCGTGTTCCGGGTGCTGCCAGCGAATCAGCGCTTCGACCCCGACCACGCGGTGATCGCGGTAGCTGATCTGCGGCTGATAGACGAGGTAGAACTGGTCGCGAATCAGCGCATCGCGCAGGTCTTTTTCCAGTTCACGACGCCGACGCATCTCGCTGTCGACGCTGGCGATGTAGAACTGATAGCGATTGCGCGAGCGGGTCTTGGCCAGCGTCATGGTCTGCTCGGCCTTCTGCAACAGCTTCTCGGTGCTGTCGCCATCCTCGGGGAACAGGGTGATGCCGATGGTCGCGCGCAGGCGGATTTCCTGATGGTCGAGGGCAAACGCCGCTTCCAGATCATCGAGGATGCTTTGCGCCAGTTCCGCCGCTTCGTAAGGTTGCTCGATATCGGCCTGCACCAGCGCGAACTGGTCGCCACCCAGCCGGGCGAGGGCGCCGAGGCGACCGCTGTGGGCGCGCAGGCGGTCGGCCAGCGCCAGCAGCAACTGGTCGCCGGTCTGGTAGCTGAACTGCTCGTTGATTCCTTTGAAATCATCCAGCCCCACACACAACACCGCAACCCGGCGTTGCAGCTTGCCGGCGTCGACCAGAATCTTGTCCAGTTGCTGCTGCAATTGCTGGCGGTTCGGCAGGCCGGTGAGGAAGTCGTACTGGGCCATGCGCAGCAGGCTGTTTTCCGCTTCGTGGCGCAGATGGGTGTTGCGTTCTATCGATTCGAGCAACTGGTTGGCGGTGTTGATCCAGATGCCGAGTTCATTTTTTTCGTGACCCTTGAGCTGTGGAATCTTGTGCTCGCTGGGGCGATCGGGATTGATTTCGGTCAGGTGCTCGATGATCCGCGACAGCGGCTTGGTCAGCAGCCAGTGATAAACCAGATACAACACCAGGCCCATGGCCAGGGCGCGCAAGACGCCGGAAATGAAAATAATCACCGAACTGACGATGAAACTCTCGCCATAGGTGGCGGTGTCGAGGGTGATGCTCAGGTCGCCGTAATACTCGCTGTAGGGACCGCGACCGACCAATTGAGTGGTGAAGGTGCGTTCCTGACCGAGAATCAGGTCAGTCAGCCAGCGGCTGTTGGAGTGCTGCAACTCACGGGACTTCTGCGCGAGCATCGCCTCGTTGGGATGGCCGATGGAAGCCTGGCGCACGGCGTCGTCCTGGAACAGGCCTTCGATCACCTGCATGCCCATTTCCCGGTCCAGGCTGTAGACCGCCTGAGTCGAGGGATCACGGAACATGTCGAGGATGCGCTGAGCGTCGCCGGCCACCGCCTGGCGGGTTTTATAGGCATCGAAAACAATCTGGGCGCAGCTCAAGACCACGCCGACGATCAATGCCGAAAGGAGCACGACCCGGAGCAACTTCACCGACAAGCTGTTCTTGAGTTCCAGCTTCAAAGGGTTATTCCTTGTTCCGTGCGGGTAGCGTCAAGTTGCCATGAGTATTGGCAATCCCGTGTTGGCAGTCAAAGGGACAATCAAGCCTCGGAACATTTGCCCGTGGCCTTGGCCGAAATACTGCTGTCTGGAGTCTCAGCTCTATTTGTACTGTGTCGGTAGTTTCGGCCCTCAACTTGAGCAGTCTGGAACAAATTTTCGCTGATTTGATGGTAGCCCGCTGTGCTGCACCGGCAAGCGGCCGGAGCCATCGTTCATCGTGAAAAAAAAGCAGGCATAAAAAAACCCGGCCGTAGCCGGGTTTTTTATCTGGCGCGTAGCTTAAGCGGTGAAGGTTTTGCCTTCGAACTGCTCAGCGACGAACTTCCAGTTGACCAGGTTCCAGAACGCTTCAACGTACTTCGGACGCAGGTTGCGGTAGTCGATGTAGTAAGCGTGTTCCCAGACGTCGCAGGTCAGCAGCGGGGTGTCGCCGCTGGTCAGCGGGTTGCCGGCGCCGATGGTGCTGGCCAGGGCCAGGGAACCGTCAGCCTTTTTCACCAGCCAGCCCCAGCCGGAACCGAAGGTGCCGATCGAGGTTTTGCTGAACTCTTCCTTGAACTTGTCGAACGAACCGAAAGCCGCGTTGATGGCTTCAGCCAGTGCGCCGGTTGGTTGACCGCCGGCGTTTGGCGCCAGGCAGTTCCAGTAGAAAGTGTGGTTCCAGACCTGAGCGGCGTTGTTGAAGATGCCGCCCGAGGAAGTCTTGACGATCTCTTCCAGGGTCTTGCCTTCGAACTCGGTGCCTGGCACCAGGTTGTTCAGGTTCACGACATAGGTGTTGTGGTGCTTGTCGTGGTGAAATTCCAGGGTTTCCTTGGAAATGTGCGGCTGCAGGGCATCGTGTGCGTAAGGCAGCGGCGGCAATTCGAAAGCCATGATGATTCTCCTAATCAGGTCTGTTGCGGTGAGCGCAAGGCCGATCACGGGCGGCCAGAAATGCACCGACGAGTTTTTACTCTTTGCGGCGCAGGGTTCGGATCATAGCACCGGGGTCAAGGCTTAACCACGCAACAACTGTGTGGGATAGAGGTTCCAGAGCCGTTTGGAATAAATCACTGCGCCAATATCAATTGCCCTGCGACTGTAAACATCATCAACGCCACCACCAGATCGAGAATCCGCCAGGTACTCGGCCGAGCCAGCCATGGTGCAAGCCACGCGGCACCTAGCGCCAAGGTGAAAAACCACAGCAGCGACGCGCTCGCGGCGCCCACGACATAAGCCCCCGGCACCGACTGCTGCGCACCGAGCGAGCCGATCAGCAACACCGTGTCCAGATAAACGTGCGGGTTGAGCAGTGTCACTGCCAGCGCGCTGAGCATCACCGCGCGCAACGAGCGTACGGTGTGGTTTTCGCCCTGATCCAGACTCTGTTTCGAGAACGCCCGGCGCAGCGCCTGACTGCCATACCAGATCAGAAAGACCGCGCCGCCCCAGCGTGCCACCGCGAGCAATGTCGGGTTCTGCGCCAACACGGTGGCCAAGCCAAACACCCCGGCCGCCACCAGCAGCGCATCGCACGCCACACACAGCGCTGCCACCGGCAGGTGATGTTCACGGCGCAGACTCTGCGCCAGCACAAAAGCGTTCTGCGTACCGATCGCCATGATCAGCCCCAAGGCCACCAGCAGGCCGTTCACATAGCTTTGCCACATAAGATTTACTCCGCGTTGGCTGCCAGATCGCGCAGCACGTGCATGGCGCGCTCGGCGTCGGCCTGACCGACAAACAAATGGTCGTGGTAATAACCGGCGATCACGTTGCAACTGATTCCGGCCTTGCCCAGCGCGCTGGCGAACGCGGCGGTGAGGCCAACGGCTTCGAGCGCCGAATGCACATTGAGGGTGATCCACGCCGCCACATAATCAAAAGCGAACCCGGCGTGTTCAGCCTGAGAGCGTTCGAGGATCACGGTCAGGCCTTCCTGCTCGCGGAAGCTGCCGACAATCTCCACACCGCTCGGCAACTGGCCGTCACGCAGGGTGCAGAACACGTATTCACCGGCATTGAGCTGCGGGCTCATGCTACGCAGCAGAGTTGTGAGTGAGGTTTCGCCAGCCATTGCTGTGTTCCTTGATAAAGAGTGCTTGCTGGCTATTCTCCGGTCGAAAGCGGTATAAGAAAAACCAATAGTGCTGATCGCTCATTAGGAAAACTGATGTTCGACTACAAATTGCTTTCCGCTCTGGCCGCCGTGGTCGAGCAGGCTGGATTCGAGCGCGCCGCGCAGGTGCTGGGCTTGTCGCAATCGGCGATCTCCCAGCGGATCAAATTGCTGGAAGCGCGGGTCGGCCAACCGGTGCTGGTACGCGGCACGCCGCCATCGCCGACCGAGATTGGCCGGCGGCTGCTCAACCATGTGCAGCAGGTGCGCCTGCTCGAACGTGACTTGCAGACCCTGGTGCCGGCGCTCGACGAAGAAGGCCTGCCGGAGCGTTTGCGCATCGCCATCAACGCCGACAGCCTCGCCACCTGGTGGGCCGAAGCCGTGGGCGATTTCTGCGCCGAGCAGCATTTATTGCTGGATCTGGTGGTGGAAGATCAGACCGTCGGCCTCAAGCGCATGCGTGCCGGGGAAGTGGCGGCGTGTGTCTGTGCCAGCGAGCGCCCGGTGGCCGGTGCGCGTAGCGTGTTGCTCGGGGCGATGCGCTATCGGGCGCTGGCCAGTCCGGCGTTTATCGAGCGGCATTTCCCCGACGGGGTGCGCGCCGAGCAGCTGCCGCGCACCCCGGCGCTGGTGTTCGGCCCGGACGATTTTCTCCAGCATCGCTACCTCGCATCGCTCGGTGTCGATGGTGGTTTCGAGCATCATTTGTGCCCGTCCTCCGAAGGTTTTGTGCGTCTGACCGAAGCCGGGTTTGGTTGGGGCCTGGTGCCGGAACTGCAAGTGCGTGATCAGCTGCAACGCGGCGTATTGCGCGAACTGTTGCCAGATAAACCGATCGATGTGCCGTTGTACTGGCATCATTGGCGCAATGGCGGTCAGCTGCTGGCCTTGCTGACCGAGCAATTGCTACGTTCTTCACCGCGCTGGCTGGTGCCCTTGGGCTGATGGTCAGCGTCAAGAAAGATGTATCAGGTAAACGAAAGACATCGGAGCGTTACATGAAAATTCTGGTCACCGGCGCAAGCGGCTTCATTGGCGGACGCTTTGCGCGTTTCGCCCTGGAGCAGGGCCTGGACGTGCGGGTCAACGGTCGCCGGGCCGAAAGCGTCGAGCATCTGGTGCGCCGTGGCGCCGAGTTCGTCCCGGGCGATCTCACCGATGCGGATCTGGTGCGCGACCTCTGCGCCGACGTCGAAGCCGTGGTGCACTGCGCCGGTGCCGTCGGCTTGTGGGGGCGCTATCAGGACTTTCATCAGGGCAACGTGCAGGTCACCGAAAACGTCGTCGAAGCCTGCCTCAAGCAGCGCGTGCGGCGGCTGGTGCATCTGTCGTCGCCGTCGATCTATTTCGATGGCCGCGATCACCTCGGCCTGACCGAAGAGCAAGTGCCCAAGCGCTTCAAACATCACTACGCGGCGACCAAATACCTGGCCGAGCAAAAGGTCTTTGGCGCGCAGGAATTCGGTCTGGAAACCATCGCCCTGCGCCCGCGTTTCGTCACTGGCGCCGGCGACATGAGCATCTTCCCGCGCCTGCTGAACATGCAGCGCAAGGGGCGTCTGGCGATCATCGGCGACGGTCTGAACAAGGTCGACTTCACCAGCGTGCAGAACCTCAACGAAGCGCTGCTCAGCAGCCTGCTGGCGGCCGGTTCCGCGTTGGGCAAGGCCTACAACATCAGCAATGGCGCGCCGGTGCCGCTGTGGGATGTGGTCAATTATGTGATGCGCAAAATGGAAGTGCCGCAGGTCAGCAAATACCGCTCGTACGGTCTGGCCTACAGCGTTGCTGCGCTCAACGAAGGCGTGTGCAAACTCTGGCCGGGCCGCCCGGAGCCGACCCTGTCGCGGTTGGGCATGCAAGTCATGAAGAAAAATTTCACCCTCGACATCAGCCGCGCCCGGCATTATCTGGACTACGATCCGAAAGTCAGCCTGTGGTCGGCCCTCGACGAGTTCTGTGGCTGGTGGAAAGCTCAGGACATCCGTTGATACAAGTCGCCCGGCCGGCAATGAACCGCACTGCCGCTTGAGGGTCAATCCCTGCGGCTGCGGCGGTTATACTTCGCAGCATTTAGCCATCACCGCGTTCCACAAAGGTTGCCTCAATGTCCATGCGTAACGATGCCAACGACGATTTCGACGATGTACCGAGCCTGCGGGCCGACACCTTTGACGACGATGACATTCCGCCCTCCGCCCGCACCTCGGTGCACTCGCGCACGCCGCCGGTGGTCAAGGTCAAGGCCGCGAGTACCGGGCCGCTGTGGGCACTGGTCGGCGCGCTGTTCTTCGCCTTTATCGGTCTGGCCTGGTGGAGCTTCCAGCAGATTTCGCTGATGGAGCAGCAATTGGTCGCGACCCAGGAAAGCTTTGCGCGCATCAGCGAGGAAGCGGCGGGGCGCCTGCAGGACATTTCCGGCAAGGTCGTCGCCAGCCAGAGCAACGTCAACAGTGACAGCGAAGCCTTGAAGCTGCAGATCAAACAGCTGGAAACCCAGTTGCTGGATCAGAGCAAACAGCAGCAAGGCGTGGTCGGTCAGGCCAGCGATCTGGACAAGCGTCTGGCGCAGATGACCGCGCAGACCACCGAGCAACAGAACGCCAATACCCAGTTGCAGGCTCAGGTCAAAGCCTTGAGCGCCGAACTGGCGACCCTGAAAAGCGCCCCGGCCGACACCGGCAAGGTCGATGCGCAGCTCAAGAGTTATGACGCGCAGCTGAAAAGCCTCGGCGCTGATATCACCGCGCTGAAAAAGCAAGGCAATCCGAGCGCGGCGATCGAGCGTCTGGAGCAGGAAATCGTCGTTCTCAAGAGTGAGCAGGACAACCGTCCGGCCGCTGCGCAGGGTGGCGGCAATACCGCCGAGTTCGACGCATTCCGCGGGCAGATGACCCGCAACCTCAACACCCTGCAGGCGCAGATCCAGAACCTGCAACAGCAGATCAATGCCCGGCCATAGGGCCTGATGAACTGTAGCCAGGGACCTTTGTGGTGAGGGGATTCATCCCCGATGGGGCTGCACAGCAGCTCCCAAACCATTAGCTCGGTGTGTCAGAAAATATGTGTTCTCTCCATCAGGGCTGCTGCGCAGCCCATCGGGGATAAATCCCCTCGCTACAGGATTCGGCGCTCCGTCCGACCCCAAGCCGTCTACGCTCTTGAAACACCAACAAGAACGAGGGATGCGTTATGGGGTTTTTGCATAAAGTGGCGTGGCTCGGGGTGATGCTTTTTGTGGGGGCAGGGCAGGTCAACGCCGCCACTACACAAAAGGACGACAGCAAGGCTGCCATTGCTTTGCTGGAAAAGGCGCTGGCCTATTACCACGACAATGGCGACAAGGCCTTCGCCGCGTTCAGCCGTCAGGGCGAGTTCGTCGACAAGGATCGCTACGTGTTCGTGGTCGACACCAAAGGCGTGATGCTCGCCAGCGGCGGGCCGTCCTCAGCCTTGATCGGCCGTGACGTCAGCGAAGTGCTTGCGCCGGATTTGCAGAAGGCCTTCAAGGACGCCTTGCTAGTGCCGGAAGGCAACGGCATTCAACAGGCCGAATACCGCTGGCAGAACTGGGCGGACGGCAAGGTCGAGCGCAAACATGTGTATTACCAGCGCATCGGTGAGCGCATTCTGGCCGTCGGTTATTACCTGCCGCGTGCTTCAGCCGAGCAGGCCAAGGCACTTCTCGACAAGGCTGCTACCGATCTGGGGAAAAACGAGAAGGGCACGCTGACGGCCATCAACTCGCTCAAGGGCGGGTATCTGCAGGATGACCTGTACGTGTTCGTGGTCGATCTGGAGACCCAACGCTACGTTGCCCACGGCACCAACCTGCGGTTGATCAACACCGATTTCAGCAAGATCAAGGACCCGGAAGGCAAACCGGTGGGCGAGCCGATTCTGGCGCTGATCGCCAAGCAGGATGACGGCGAATACGAATACCGCTGGAAAAACCCGGTGACCGGCAAGGTCGAGGACAAGCATGCCTACCTGAAGAAGGTCGGGCATTTTCTGGTGGCGGTGGGTTACTACAGCCCCTAATTGAAACATTCGCTACTGTGGGAGGGGGCTTGCTCCCGAAAGCGGTTTGTCATTCAACAAAGATGTTGGCTGATCCACCGCTTTCGGGAGCAAGCCCCCTCCCACAGGGTTTTAAGGTGTTGCTGTTATTTGGCGCCGTGCTCGCGCCCGCGCAGCAGGTTGTTTGGCATCGCAATCGCCGCCGCCAGCCCCAGCAACGACACCGCCGTACTCACCCACAGCAGATGCCGGAACGTCACCGAAAGTTCGGCGCGCAAGGCGTTCTGCGCATCGCCCGGTGCGGCGTTCAAACCGTCGAGCAGCACATTGCCCGAATGACCTTCGCTGAGCAGCGAGTTGCTCGCCAGATGGGCGAAACTCGAGTCCTGCAAAAAGGCCAGCAACAGCGCCGACATCAACGCCACCCCCACCGCGCCGCCCAGCGAGCGGAACAGGTTGGTGGTGCTGGTGGCGACGCCGATGTCGCGTTGCTCCACCGAGTTCTGCGTACCCACCAGTGAAGTCGGGAACTGCATGCCGCCGGCAATCCCGCTGAGCAGCATGAACAGGCTGCTGACCAGCGTCGCATCGGGTGGGCTGAACGCCATGCCGAGAATCGAGATCGGCATCAACAGTGCGCCCGTCAGAATCTGCGGTTTGTAGCGACCGGTCACCGACGTCCGACGTCCGGCGAAATAAGCGCCGATCGGCAGCCCCATTGCCAGCGGCAGCAAGTGCAACGCCGCCGCATCGGCCCCGGCACCGGTGACGCTCTGGAAGCGCAGCGGCATCAGCACGATCAGCGAGATCGCCTGAAAACTGGTGAAGAAAATCGTGCACCAGCACAGCAACGCGTTGCGGTTGGTGAACAGGTGCATCGGCAGCAGCGGCTCACGCGCCCGGCGTTCATGCCAGACGAACACCGCCAGCACCAGCACCGCACAGGCGAACAAACCGAGCACTTCGCTGCTGCGCCACGAATGGCCCTGACCGACCTGAGTGATGCCCAGCAGCAGGGCGGTCAAACCGATGATCATCAGCAGCGTGCCGAGGTAGTCGATGATCGGTTTGCGCTGCGGAATCGGCAGCCCGCGCAGATTGCGATTGGCTACCCACCAGGCGCCCAGCCCCAGTGGCAGATTGATCAGGAACACCCAGCGCCACGACAGGTATTCGGTCATATAGCCGCCGAGCACTGGCCCGGCGACGCTGGCCACCGCGTACATGCTGCTGAAGTAGCCCTGATAACGCCCGCGTTCGCGCGGCGGAACGATGTCGCCGATGATTGCCTGACTCACCGAAATCATTCCGCCGGCACCGATGCCCTGGAGAATCCGCGCCAGCACCAGTTGTTCCATGCTTTGCGCCATGCCGCAGAACAGCGAGGCGAGGGTGAACAGGCCCATGCCGAACAGCATCAGTTTGCGTCGCCCGTACAAATCTCCGAGCTTGCCGTAGATCGGCACCGCCACGGTCATCGCCACCATGTACCCGGAAATCACCCAGGCCAGCAGGCTGACGTCCTTGAACTGTGCGGAGATGGCGGGCATCGAGACGGCGACGATGGTCTGGTCCAGCGCGCCGAGAAAAATCGCCATCATCAACGCGACCAGCACGCTGCGAATGGCCGGTTTGGGCGTTTCAGGGTGATTGAGATTGGTCACGGGCGAGCCTGCGGGCAGTGATGGACCCGCACGGCCATTGCGCGCGGGTGGATGCTCGCCAGTGTAAGTCGGTAGCAGGCTATTCGATAGCCTCGTACGGAAGTCCGACGTAATTTTCTGCAATGGTTTTTCGACCCGCTTCTGAACTGACAAAGTAGTCCAGTTCCGAGGCGCTGATCCGTTGGCTGAAATCGTCGTGCTCGTCGAAGCGGTGCAGCATCGAGGTCATCCACCAGGAGAAACGTTCGGCTTTCCATACCCGGCGCAGGCAGATCTCCGAGTATTTCTCCAGCAGATCGGTGCGCCCTTCGCGATAAACCTTCAGCAGAATGTTGAACAGCGTACTGACATCGCTGGCGGCCAGGTTCAGGCCTTTGGCGCCGGTGGGCGGCACAATGTGCGCGGCATCGCCGAGCAGAAACATCCGTCCGTACTGCATCGGCTCGACGACAAAACTGCGCAGCGGCGCGATGCTTTTTTCAATCGACGGGCCAGTCACCAGTTTCTCGGCAAGCGCGGCGGGCAGACGTGTTTTCAGCTCAGCCCAAAAGCGCTCGTCGGACCAGTCGGCAACGTTCTCCTCGGCCGGCACTTGCAGGTAATAACGGGTACGGGTGGCCGAACGCATGCTGCACAGGGCGAAGCCGCGTTCGTGCCGGGCGTAGACCAGCTCTTCGTGCACCGGCGGGGTGTCGGCGAGAATCCCCAGCCAGCCGAACGGATAGACCCGTTCGAAGATCTTCAGGCAGTCCTCGGGAATCGACTGCCGGGCCACGCCATGGAAGCCGTCGCAACCGGCGATGTAATCGCAATCGACGCGCCAGGTTTCGCCGTCCTTTTCGAAGGTGACAAAAGCCTCGTCGCTTTTCATGCCGTGAGGAGCGACATGGCTCACTTCATAAAACGACAGTGCGCCAGCCTCCCGACGAGCGGCCATCAGGTCGCGCGTGACTTCGGTCTGACCGTAAACCATGACGGTTTTGCCGCCGGTCAAAGCCTGCAGATCGATGTGTGCCAGACGCCCATCCAGTGCCAGATCGAAGCCGGTGTGCACCAACCCTTCGGCATCCATGCGCGCGCCTACGCCGGCCTGGCGCAACAGCTCTACCATGCCTTGTTCAAGCACGCCGGCGCGAATCCGCCCGAGTACGTAATCGGGTGTCTGGCGTTCGAGAATCAGGGTGTCGATGCCGGCGTTGTGCAGCAACTGACCGAGGAGCAATCCGGACGGACCGGCGCCAATGATGGCGACTTGGGTTTTCAGCGTTTTCATTGTTTTTATGACTCGCAAGCTTCACGCGACAGGCGCCGGTGAATGATTTTTATGGATCGAGTGCTTGCATTTTTCCCTTGCGGGTCTGTCAATTGAAGGTGAAAACTGAGCCGATACCTGTACATTCTGCCAATCGGTGCGATTATCGCACGCAACCTCGAGGCCTGGATTGAAGTGATGAACAAGCCTGACCTGCCTTCGATTCCGGTGTTCAAGCTCTACGGTGAAAGCCTGGACTGGCCGACCCCTGACTTGCTGCACTGTGAAACCATTTCCAAACGCAGCCGCGAACATCAATGGGAAATCAAACCCCACCGCCACGCCGATTTGTGCCAGTTGCTCTTCGTCTTCAAAGGTCAGGCAGAGCTTGAAATCGAAGGTCAACGCACGCAGCTCAACCAACCCGCGATTCAAGTCCTGCCACCGTTGTCGGTGCATGGCTTTCGCTTTTCCGAGGACGTCGAAGGATTTGTCGTCACCCTCGCCAATCCGTTGATCAATCACTTGCAGGCGCAACTGGGCAATACGGTGCACGCACTGGCCCAGGCCGAGCACTACCCGGCGGGCAAGGACGCGGAGTACCTGAACAGTCTGTTTTCAGCGTTGCAGGCCGAGTACAACGGCCATCAACCCGCGCGGGAAATGCTCATGCATTCGCTGGTCAGCGTGATCATGGTCTGGGTCAGCCGTCAGGCGCTCGTGCGCCATAACGCCAGCCAGCGGCCGCAACGCCAGCGCGAATATCTCAACGGGTTCATTCAATTGGTGGAGGAGACTTACCGCCAGCATGTGAAGGTCGAAGACCTCGCCCACCGCCTGGGGATTTCGGTGTCGCACCTCAACGGCACCTGCCGCGAACTGGCGGGGCAGCCAGCGCTGCAGATCATGCACGAACGCCAGTTACTGGAAGCCAAACGTTTGCTGACCTACACCAGCATGACCATTTACGAGATGTCGGAGTTGTTGGGATTTTCCGATCCGACCAACTTCACGCGCCTGTTCCGGCGCAGGGTGGGGATATCGCCAAAGGCCTTCCGCGACCGGCTGAAGGCCGAGCAGTGATCTGGTAAACGCTGCGTTTTCCTGTGGGAGGGGGCTTGCTCCCGAAAGCGGTCTATCAGTTTGCATCAATGCTGAATGACACACCGCATTCGGGAGCAAGCCCCCTCCCACAGGATCGCACTGCAACTCAGGTCAATCAGCGCAACGCATTGAGCGTCGCGTTATGCGGAATACAGCGCTCGAAATTGCAGCTGGCGTATTCGCGCGGCAGTTGTCGCAGTTGCTCGACCCGCCAGGCCGCGGTGCCGTACAGCGCCAGCGTGGCAGCGCAGGTGATGAAAATCGCGAAGTACCTTCTTGTTCTGATGTTCATGGCGTAGACCTCTGAACGCATACCCTGCGGTATTACTTTCAGCATAGGTCAGCGGCATAGAGTTGCCAGCCACGGATTCGGCCTATGTGACATCCCCCTGTGGGAGCGGGCTTGCTCGCGAAGGCGTGGTGTCAGTCGATGAGAATCCAGACTGATACACCGCCTTCGCGAGCAAGCCCGCTCCCACAGGGGCATCGGATTTACAGGCCCATATCCCATTCGGGATTTTCCGGGAATCGTTCGACGAGAAAATCCAGCATGCTGCGCAACGCCGCCGGCATGTGCTTGCGTGAGGCGTACACCGCGTAGATGTTCATCTGCCGTGGCTCGGCATCCGGCAGCAGGCGCACCAGTTCCCCGGCATGCACATGCACCCCGGCCTGATAGGTCGGCAGCATCGCCACCCCCGCGCCGGCCAGCGTCGCGCGCAACAACGTGCTGGCCTCGTTGGCGCTGATGTTGCCCTGCACCGGAACCGACACGGGCTCGCCGTCCTCCTCGAAATGCCACAGGCTCTTGCCGAAGTAGGAGTGGGTGAGGCAGTTGTGTCGGCTCAGGTCCTCGACCCGTTGCGGTGGCGGGTTGTCGCGCAAATAAGCCGGTGCGGCGCAGACCACCGAGCGGCACACGGTCAGGCGCCGGGCGATCAGGTTCGGATCGAGGTCATTGCTGGTGCGGATCGCCAGATCGATGCGTTCATCCACCAGATTCACCGTGCGGTCGAGCATCTGCAGATCGATGCTGACCCCGGGGTAACGTTTGACGTACGCCGCCATCGCATCGGCCAGTTGCGCCTGACCGAACGACGTACTGACACTGATGCGCAGCAGTCCGCGCGGTGCCTCGTCGGGTTCGCTGACGGCGGCCTGCATGTCGGTCGAGAGTTCGAGCATCTGCCGACAGCGCGGCAGGATTTCGCTGCCGGCGGCAGTCAGGCTCAACTTGCGCGTGGTGCGGTGCATCAGGCGCGCGCCGACCCAGTCTTCCAGCTCCGCCAGATAGCGCGACACCACTGGCCGTGACAGGTCCAGATGATCGGCTGCCGCCGACTGGCTGCCCAGATCGACCACCGTGACAAACACGCGCATTGCTTGAAGACGATCCATGATTTGCCCGCTTTCAGAAACAAACTATGTCCAAGCATCGCATTTTTTGTACCGAGTCAGGCAACTAAGCTCTGTCCCATCGCCAAACACGGCATTCGGACCACGGAGCAACAGATGATCGGCTTCACTACCCTCAAGCGCGTTTTACTGGCCACCGCCACCCTCGGTTTCGCGGCCCACGCCGCTGCCGCCAATCTGACCCTGGATGTCTACAACCCGGGCACCAATGCGATCTTCCCGGTGACTTCGGTGCTGGTCAGCGGCGAGAAAGACGCGATTCTGGTCGATGCACAATTCGGCAAGGCCCAGGCCGAGCAGGTGGTGGAGAAGATCCGCGCCAGCGGCAAGCACCTGACCACCATTTACATCAGCCACGGTGACCCGGATTACTACTTCGGCCTCGACACCCTGACCCAGGCTTTCCCCGACGCCGAAGTGCTGGCCTCGCAGCCGACCGTGGATCACATCAACAAAACCGTCGCCGGCAAACTCGCCTTCTGGGGCCCGAAAATGGGCGCCGACGTACCGGCCAAAACCATCGTGCCGGGCGTGCTCAGGGGCGACAGCCTGATGCTCGAAGGGCAGAAGTTGCAGGTGGTCGGTCTTGAAGGCAAACAACCGGATCGCAGCTTCGTGTGGATTCCGTCGCTCAAGGCTGTGGTCGGTGGCGTCGTGGTCGCCGAGAACATTCATGTGTGGATGGCTGATACCCAGACCGCGCAATCCCACGCCGACTGGCTGCAAACCCTGCACTCGATCGAAACCCTGAAGCCGAAAACCGTGGTGCCGGGTCACTACCTGGGCGAGAGCAGCCGCTCGCTGGCCAGCGTGAAATTCACCGCCGACTACATTAAGGCTTTCGATGAAGAAACCGCCAAGGCCAAGGATTCCGCCGCACTGATCAAGGCCATGCAGAAGCGCTACCCGACACTCGGCGAAGAAAGTTCGCTGGAGCTGAGCGCCAAAGTCGCCAAGGGCGAGATGAAGTGGTAACCCGATTGATCTGAAACAGAGGTCGAGAGGACTTTTGTGGCGAGGGAGCTTGCTCCCGCCCGCCTGCGCAGCAGGCGTAAAACCTGCCAATGCGTTGTATCTGAAACAGGCGGGGAGTGCTTCGCCCTCCAGCGGGAGCAAGCTCCCTCGCCACAGGGAATACCGCTTCAAGATTAGATTTATGCCGTCGTTGAAACTCTCAAGCCAACTGGAGAATGTCATGAGCAAGATCGCAATCATTGGTGCCACCGGCCGTGCCGGTAGCCAACTGCTGGAAGAAGCCCTGCGTCGCGGGCATAGCGTCACTGCCATCGCCCGCGACACCTCGAAGATCGGCTCGCGTGCCGGTGTGGTCAGCAAGAATGTCGATGTGCTGGATTCGGCGGCGCTGCAAGCCGCAGTCGCCGGTCACGACGTGGTGATCAGCGCCGCGCACTTCGCCACGGTACCGGCCAGTGCTCTGGTCGGCCCGGTGAAGCAGGCGGGTGTGAAGCGTCTGCTGGTGGTTGGCGGTGCCGGTTCGCTGTTGCTGCCGGACGACACCCGAGTGATCGACAGCGTCGGTTTCCCCGCTGAGTACAAAACCGAGGCCAGTGCTGGCGCGGCGTTTCTTGATGCCTTGCGTCAGGAGAAGGATCTGGACTGGACTTTCCTCTCGCCATCGGCAGAGTTCGTCGAAGGTGAGCGCACCGGTACCTTCCGCGTTGGCAAGGATCATTTGCTGTTCAGTGCTGAAGGTCGCAGCTGGATCACCTTCGCCGATTACGCGATTGCGCTGATTGACGAAGTGGAGACGCCGAAGCATTCGCGTCAGCGGTTTACGGTCGGGTATTGAGTGAATCCTCGCCCCTCACCCCAGCCCTCTCCCGGAGGGAGAGGGAGCTGACCGCGGGGGCTTGCGGTATACGTCGACCTGAGTGATCGAGTCGATTATGGATCCGGTGCCGTCCTTTCTGGTCGGTAGATTTCTTCAGCAATCCCCAATCAGTCCCCTCTCCCTCCGGGAGAGGGTTAGGGTGAGGGGAAAAGCCTCAGCGCAAATGCGCCTGTTCCACCAGCCAGATCATCAATTCCTCCAATTGCGGCGACGCCTCGCCGCCTTGTGGCATCACCACGTAGTAGCCCAGCCCCGTCTTCACCTTCAGATCAAACGGCATCACCAGCCGTCCGGCGCGCAGGTCATCGCCGATCAGCGACCAGTCGCCAATCGCCACCCCCGTCCCATGCGACGCCATCGACATCGCCTGATCCAGCGTCTCGAAATGTTGCCCCATGTTGACGTTGCTCAACTGCAATTCGGCGGCGGTCAGCCACACCGTCCAGTCCTGGGTGTCGCGGGTCGGATGCAGCAGCAGATGCTGTTGCAGATCGGCCGGTTCGCTCAGCGCCGGTGGGCCTTTCAATAATGCTGGCGAGCAGACCGGTGTCAGTTGCTCATCGAACAGATGCAGCGCGGTCGAGGAGTTGTCCGGCGGCGTGCCGTAGATCACCGCCGCATCGAATTGCTCGCGCTGAAAGTCGACGCCATGGGCCAGCGTGGTGGTCAGTTTGACCGGCACGTCCGGGCGTTCCTTTTGCCATTGCAGCAGGCGCGGCACCAGCCAGCGCATCACGCAGCTGGGCGCCTTGAGTTGCAGGGTTTGCCGCTTGCGACCGATCTGCTCGGTGGCCTCGCTGATCAAGCCGAAGATCTTCTCCACCCGGGGCAGCCATTCACGTCCTTCGGCGGTCAGCTCCAGGCCTCGCGCCAGACGGATGAACAACTCATACCCCAGATGATCCTCCAGCCCGGCAATCTGCCGGCTCACCGCGCCCTGAGTGATGTGCAACTGCTCGGCCGCCCGGGTGAAGTTGCAGCACTGCGCAGTAATCAGAAACGTGTGCAGGGCGGGCAGGGGAGGCAGTCGTTTCATGTGGATCCAAGGTATGACGTGAGGACATGGCTAGTATGACTTTTAATCGATTGTTGCCGCTACCTGCCGCCCGTTCAATGAGCTCATTCCACCCGGATCGATGTGGGAGCGAGCTTGCTCGCGAATACGGTTTTCCATTCAGCATCAATGTGGCTGATACACCGCTTTCGCGAGCAAGCTCGCTCCCACACTGGCACGGCGTATTGAACAACGAGAAGGGCAATCGACATGGCGACGTGTGGCGAAGTACTGGTCAAGTTACTCGAGAATTATGGGGTCGAGCAGGTGTTCGGTATTCCCGGGGTGCACACCGTGGAACTGTATCGCGGGCTGGCCCGTTCGAGCATCAACCACGTCACTCCACGGCACGAGCAGGGCGCCGGATTCATGGCTGACGGCTATGCGCGCACCAGCGGCAAACCGGGTGTGTGTTTCATCATTACCGGCCCGGGCATGACCAACATCACCACCGCGATGGGCCAGGCCTACGCCGACTCGATCCCGATGCTGGTGATCTCCAGCGTGCAAACCCGCAGCCAGTTGGGCGGCGGTCGTGGCAAGCTGCATGAGCTGCCGAACCAGAGCGCGCTGGTCGGTGGCGTCGCGGCGTTCTCCCACACCCTGATGTCCGCTGCGGAATTGCCGGGCGTGCTGGCCCGTGCTTTCGCGCTGTTTCAGGCCGGGCGTCCGCGTCCGGTGCACATCGAGATTCCTCTGGATGTTTTGGTAGAAGAGGCTGATGAGCTGCTCGCCAGCGTTCCGGTGCACATCGACCGCGCCGGGGCTGCACCGGCTGCAGTACGGCGCATGACTGAGTTGCTGGCCGGCGCTCGGCGTCCGCTGATTCTCGCCGGTGGCGGTGCCATCGATGCCGCCGCCGAACTGACTGAGCTGGCCGAGCTGCTCGACGCCCCGGTGGCGCTGACCATCAACGCCAAAGGCATGTTGCCGTCCAGCCATCCGCTGCTGATCGGCTCAACGCAAAGCCTGGTCGCGACCCGCGCACTGGTCGCCGATGCCGACGTGGTGCTGGCGATCGGCACTGAACTGGCCGAAACCGATTACGACGTGACCTTCGCCGGCGGCTTTGAAATCCCCGGCAAGTTGCTGCGCATCGACATCGACGCCGATCAGACCGTGCGCAACTATCCGCCGCACGTGGCCTTGGTCGCCGACTCGCGCAACGCCGCACAAGCGCTGCTCGGCGCACTGTCGCAGCAGGCGCTGGCCGAGCGGCGCAATGATTGGGGTCAGGTGCGGGCAGCACGTCTGCGCGATGAGCTGGCCGCGACCTGGGACGTGCCAACCCTGGCCCAGACCCGTTTTCTGGAAACCGTACTGCACGAGTTGCCGGACGCAGTATTCGTCGGCGATTCCACACAACCGGTGTACACCGGCAACCTCACGTTCAACCCGGAACGACCACGACGCTGGTTCAACTCGTCCACCGGTTACGGCACCCTCGGTTACGCCCTGCCGGCGGCGATTGGCGCGTGGCTCGGTGGCGGCATTGAGGGTGGCGCTCGTCCGCCAGTGGTGTGCCTGATCGGCGACGGCGGCTTGCAGTTCACCCTGCCGGAACTGGCCAGCGCGGTCGAAGCGCGCACGCCGGTGATCATCCTGCTGTGGAATAACCAGGGCTACGAAGAGATCAAAAAATACATGGTCAACCGCGCCATCGAACCGGTCGGCGTCGATATCTACACCCCGGATTTCATCGGCGTGGCCAAGGCCCTGGGCTGCGCCGCCGAAGCGATCAGTTCGGTTGAACAGCTGCGCGGCGCGCTGCGTGCCGCCACTGATCGTCAGGGCCCGACCCTGATCGAAATCGACCAGAACCAATGGATGCAGGCGGTGGCCCTATGATCAATTTCCCAACCACACTCGATGGCCTGTACATCAATGGCCAATGGTCGGCCGGTCGCGAGCATTTGCGGGTGATCAACCCGGCCACCGAAGCGCTGCTGACCACGGTCAATGGCGGCGATGAACGCGCGGTTGATCTGGCCGTCAGCGCGGCCACTGAAGCGTTCAAGCGCTGGTCGAAAACCAGCGGTGCCGAGCGCGGTGCGATCCTGCGCAACATCGCCAATGGCGTGCGCAACGGCCGCGATCATCTGATGAAGCTGCAGTCGAGCAACAACGGCAAACCGCAATTCGAAGCGGCGATCGATGTCGATGATGTGATCGCCACGTTCGAGTATTACGCCGAATTGGCCGAAGGCCTCGACGCACAACTCGACAGCAACGTGGCGCTGCCCAGCGATGACTTCAGCGCGCGTCTGCGTCGTGAACCGTGCGGTGTGGTCGGGCTGATCGTGCCGTGGAATTTCCCGATGGTCACCACCGCGTGGAAACTTGCGCCTGCCTTGGCCGCCGGTTGCTGCGTGGTGCTCAAACCGTCGGAAGTCACGCCGCTGCCGGAGCTGGAACTGGCGGCGATCATTGCCGAGTCCGGCTTGCCCGACGGTGTGTTCAACCTGGTTTGCGGCACCGGTCTGGCGGTCGGTGCACCGCTGTCGGCGGACCCGCGCATCGCCAAGATTTCCTTCACCGGCAGCAATGCCGTCGGCGTGCAGGTGATGCAGCGCGCCGCCGAAACGGTGAAGGGCGTGAGCCTGGAACTGGGTGGCAAATCTTCGCTGCTGGTGCTTGAAGATGCCGATTTGGAACTGGCGGTGGAACTGGCCTGCGGCGGCGGTTTCTTCAACGCCGGGCAGATGTGCTCGGCCACCAGCCGGGTGCTGGTCGCCGATGAGCTGGCAGATGAGTTTCTTGAGCGTCTGCAAAAGCGCGCACAAGCGATTCGCGTGGCCGATCCGTTCGACCCGGACGTGGAGATGGGCGCGCTGGTCAATCAGGCGCAATACCAGCGCGTGCTCGGCCACATCGACCGCGGTTTGAGTGCCGGGGCGAAGCTGGTGTGCGGCGGTAATCGTCCGGCGCATCTGCCGCGCGGCTATTTTTTGCAGCCGACAGTGTTCACCGACGTGCCCCTCGACAGTGCGTTGTGGTGTGAAGAGATTTTCGGCCCGGTGCTCTGCGTGCGCAGTTTCAGCAGCGAAGCCGAGGCGATTGCCCTGGCCAACGACAGCCAGTTCGGGCTGGTCGCCAGTGTGGTGACGCGTAACGCCGAGACCGCCGACCGCGTCGCCAACGCCCTGCAGGCGGGGCTTGTATGGCTCAACGCGCCGCAAGTGATCTTCCCGCAGACGGCGTGGGGCGGTTACAAGCAGAGCAGCATCGGTCGTGAATTGGGGCCGTGGGGCCTGGCTGCGTTTCAGGAAATCAAACACGTGATCCGGGCGCTCTGAACGCCCGAAAACGGTGAGTGCATGCCTCGCAACGAGGCATGCGTCGGAGTCATGGCTTCGATGAGTTTTTATCGATAGTCAGGTGTATTGCACGACCTCAGGATGAACCCGTCGGCAGCGCTGCAGGCCTTTTAATACAAGGCCTGCAGCGGATCCGGCCGCGCGGATGCAACGGTTGCGACCAACCTCATACTTAAAAGAACAAAGGGAGTCCGTCATGGGCGAGCACGATCTGAACAGGCGTCAATTCATTAAAACCGTGGGCGTCGCCTCGGTAGCGGCGGCGGCCCTGAGCATGCCCTTCATCCGGGCCAGCGCCAGCGACACTCGGTTCGCCGGCAAGACTCTGCGTTTGCTGACCTGGTCGGATGACACCGGCCTCGCCGCACTGCGCAACATTGCCGCCACCTTCGAGGCCAAGACCGGCGCCAAGGTCATCGCCGACCGCACCGGCAGCACCTCGGAAATGGTCGCCAAGCTCAAGGCCGGCGGTGACCGTCCGCAGTACGACATCATCACCCTGGCAGGGGTCGGCGCCGAAGGTCTGGCCGCCGCCGGACTGCTGGAAAAGCCCGACCTCAACCGCATTCCCAACCTGATCGACGTACCGGAAAAATACCGCACCGGCGCCAACGGGCACGGCATCGGTTACCTGCTGTGGTGCAACAGTCTGGTCTACAGCACCCGCACCCTCAAACAGGCACCGGACAGCTACGCCGCGTTGTGGGACGCCGAGCTGGCGCCGAACATTTTCCTGCCGCCGCCGAACTGGACCGAGGCCATGGACCTGATCATCATCGCCGCGAAACTGGCCGGCGGTGACGAACACAACATCGAGCCGGGCTTCAAGAAACTCGCCGAGCTGAAGGATCGCGTGGTCACCCTCGGCGAGAACCCGAACCAGATCGCCGAACTGTTCCGCACCGGGTCGTTGGACATGGGTGGGCTGTACGCCCCGGCATTCTTCCCCAAGCAGATCCGCGATCCGAACTACGGTCTCGGTGCCACGTTCGGCATGAAGGAAGGTTTCTACACTGACCTGATGCTCTCGGTGATGCCGAAGAACCGTCCGGGCGACACCGATCTGGCCTATGCCTTCATCGACCACTCTCTCGACCCGCTGGTGCAGGGCAAGATGGCCGAAGACATCTTCAACGGCCCGGTCAACGCCAAGGCAATCATCTCCGCCGAAGCGCGCAAGAGTCCGTACATCCTCACTCCGGAGCAGATTGCCGAGAAGGCGATCATGCACGACAACGCCTTCCTGGCCACCGTGCATGACCAATGGATTCGTCGCTATACGGAAATTTTTTCTTCCTGACGCCGGCCTCCCGAACACCACGGGCCCCCTGTGGGAGCGAGTCCTGTGGTGAGGGGATTTATCCCCGATGGGCAGCGTAGCTGCCTCAAGATCAGCAAATACGGTGCATCAAATGTACCGCGCACGATGGTTTTGCGACTGCTTCGCAGCCGGTCGGGGATAAATCCCCTCACCACAAAAAATCACTCCCACAGGAGATTGAGGTGTTTGCGAGATTAGCTTTCCATTGACGAGATCATTGCTATGGAACATCAATCCCTGACCCAACCGGTTGGCGCCGCTGACGTGCGCCCGGCGCGCGGTATTTCGCCGACCGCCCGGGCGTGGTTTTTCCTCACGCCGTCGATGCTGTTTCTCGGTGTGCTGATCGCGGCCAGCCTGCTGGTGCTGCGCATGAGCGTCGGCACTAAAGGCGCGGAATGGAGCGGGTTCAGCCTCGCCAGCTACGCGCAATTGCTCGAACCCTATTACCTCAAATCCCTGCTGCTGACCCTGCGTCTGGCGCTGATCAGTGCAGTGATCGCGGTGCTGCTGGCGATCCCGGTGGCGTACACCATGTCACGGCTGACCTCGCCGTTCGTGCGGCGGATTTTTCTCGCGGCGGTGCTGTTGCCGCTGCTGGTCAACCTGCTGCTGCAAAGCTACGGCTGGCTGGTGATTCTTGGCCCGGGCGGGATGCTCAACCAGACGCTGATGGGCCTGGGCCTGATCAAGCGTCCGATCATGCTGCTGTACAACCAGAACGGCGTGCTGATGGGCCTGGTGCAGACCGCGTTCCCATTGGCCGTGCTGCCGATTGCCAGCGCCATGCGCGGTGTTGCGCGTACCTACGAAGAAGCCGCCGCGACGTTGGGCGCCAGTCGTTTTCAGGTGTTCCGTCAGGTGGTGTTGCCGATGAGTCTGCCGGGGATCATCACCGGGGCGACGCTGGTGTTCGCCTACAACGCCAGCAGTTTTGTCGTGCCGTTGCTGCTCGGTGGCCGCCGTGTGCCGATGCTCGCGGTGATGGTGCATGACCAGATCGCGCCGCTGATGAACTGGCCCGCCGCGTCGGCGGCCGGGGTGGTGCTGATCGTCACCACGCTGGCGATCATGACCCTGTCTGAATACATCACCGGCCGTCGTCGGCGTCTGCTGGAGGCTTCGCAATGAGTACCCTGATCAACAAGCGCATGGCGCTGCTGCCTGGCGACACCGGCAAGTTCGCCGGGATCCTCTCCGGGTTCATTCTGCTGCTGGCGGTGTTGCCGATCCTGACCATGATCGTCATGTCGTTCAGCGGTGCGTCGAACCTCGACTTCCCGCCGAGCAGCTACAGCCTGCAATGGTACAAGGCGGCCTGGCACACCTTCGTCTCGCCAGACGCCAGCGACGTGCTGAGTCTCGGTCAGGCCATGGCTACCAGCCTGCTGGTGTCGTGCCTGACCATGGTTTTCGCCACGCTGATCGCGGTGCCTGCCGCCTATGCGCTGACCCGTTGCGAGTTCCGTGGCAAAGCCGTGGCGCTGCAACTGATGTCGTTGCCGCTGGTGTTTCCGATGGTGGTGTTGGGACTGGCGTTGCTGCTGGTGTTCGACAGCCTGCCGTTTCACCTGACCACCTCGCGGCTGGTGATTGCCCACGTGATTCTGGCGCTGCCGTTCGTGGTGAAAAACTGCACCGCCGCCATGCTCTCCATCGGCAGTGAAGTCGAGGAAGCCGCGCGGATGCTCGGCGCTTCACCGCTGCGGGCGATTGTCGACGTGGTGGTGCCGTTGATGAAGTCGGGGATTCTGGCGGGGATGCTGCTGGCGTTCATCGTCTCGTTCAACGAATTCACCGTGACCTATTTCCTCTACACCATCGACGTCATGACCGTGCCGATCTGGATGTACAGCCGCACCGTGTCATCGCTCGACCCTACCGTGTTCTCGTTTGCCGTGCTGATCGTGCTGATCGACTTCGTCCTGATCTGGGCGCTGGAGAAACTGGTGGGCGAGGGCGGCGTTTCCTTTTGATTTGAGGTGCAACATGACTGGTCTGATTCTGGAAAACGTCGAGAAATTCTACGGCTCGGCTTGCGCGGTACAGGACGTCAATCTGCATTTGCCGGAAGGCCAACTGGTGTGTTTTCTCGGCCCCTCGGGCTGCGGCAAAACCACCTTGCTGCGGATGATCGCCGGGCTGGAAACCCTGACCGGCGGCGAGATTCGCCTGGATGGCGAGAACATCGGCCACACCCCGGCGCACCTGCGCAACTTCGGCATGGTGTTCCAGTCGCTGGCGCTGTTCCCGCACATGACCGTCGGCGAAAACATCGCCTACCCGCTGAAACTGCGCGGCGTGAGCAAGGCCGAGCAGCAGGCGCGGGTGGTGGAATTGCTGGAGTTGATCCAGTTGCAGGCGATGATCGACCGACCGGTGGCGAAACTCTCCGGCGGGCAACGGCAGCGGGTGGCGATTGCCCGGGCCATCGCCTCGCGGCCGAAAATCCTCCTGCTCGACGAACCGTTGTCGGCGCTGGACGCCAAGCTGCGCGAGTCGATGCAGGTGGAAATACGTCAGCTGCAACAGCGCTTGAACATCACCACGATCATGGTCACCCACGACCAGCGCGAAGCCATGACCATGGCCGACATCGTCGTGGTGCTGGGCGAGCACAAGGTACAGCAGGTGGGCACGCCGATCGAAATCTACCGGCACCCGGCCAACGAATTCGTCGCCGACTTCATCGGTTCGGGCAACATTTTTCCGGCCACGGCGCTGGGTGACGGCAAGGTCAGTTTGCCGGGCGGTGATGCGCTGCAAGTGCCGATCTGCAGCAGCATCGAAGCGGGGCAGAAGGTGAAGATGCTGATTCGTCCGGAGGACCTGCAACTGTCCGCGCCACAAGCCACGGCGGGCAATCGCTTGCTCGGCAAGGTGACGTTCGTGCGCGATATCGGCGCGACCATCGAGACCACGGTGGAGTGTTCCGGGGTGACGTTCACCGCGTTGAGTACGCCGTGTCAGGGGATCGGTTTGGGGATCGGGCATCCGGTGTCGGTGACGTTGCCGAGCGAGGCGTGTCGGGTGTTGGGGGCTTGATCAGGATTTGATGGTGATCTTGCCGATGCCATCGCGAGCAGGCTCACTCCTACAGGGGAACGCATTCCAACTGTAGGAGTGAGCCTGCTCGCGATAGGGCCATAAGCCCCACCGCAGATGCCGGATCAGACCGACTGCCGCAACCGCGCCAGATCCCTTAACGGCGGCGCACCAAACAAGCGGCTGTACTCGCGGCTGAACTGCGACGGGCTTTCATAGCCCACGCGATAGCCCGCCGCCGACGCTTCCAGCCCTTCGGCCAGCATCAGGCGCCGCGCTTCCTGCAGGCGCAATTGCTTCTGGTACTGCAACGGACTCATCGCGGTCATCGCCTTGAAGCGGTGATGCAGGGTTGAAACGCTGAGGTTGACTTCTTTCGCCAGATCATCGATGCGCAGCGGCTGTTCGAAGTTGCCGTTGAGCCATTTGATGGCCTGGCTGATGCGGTGGCTCTGGCTGTTGGCAATCGCGATTTCATACAAGCGATGGCCCTGCGGACTGCGCAGCAGGCGATAGAGAATCTCCCGGCGAATCAGTGGCGCGAGCATGGCGATGTCTTTCGGCGCATCCAGCAGTCGCGCCAGACGCAACACCGCGTCGAGCATCGCGCTGTCGATCTTTTCCACATACAGGCCGCGCCCGGTCGGTCGGGTCGGCACGCCCATCGGCCCAGCGTCGGCGATCAGTGCAGTGATTTCCGCGGGGTCGATGTCCAGGCGCACGGCGAGAATCGGATCCTCCGGCGAGACATTCACCACCCGTCCGCTGAGCGGCATCGAGACCGAGACCACCAGATAATTCAGCGGGTCGTAATTGAAGAACTCATCGGCCAGGCGCACCTCTTTGCGGCCCTGAGCCATGATGCACAGCGCCGGTTGCGCAAGTACCGGGGCGAAGTCATGGGACTGGGTATGGCGCGACATGAACAGCGAGCCGATGGCGGTCTGATAACTGCCGTCGTCGGTGGTGTTGCGGCGGATGATCGCCGCGAGTTCTGCACGCTGTTTTTCCATGTCGGCATCGGGCGGAGACTGGAAACGATCGAATGACGTCATGCACGGCATCCTCGGCAAGGAATCTGGAATGGGGCAGAGCATATGTTTGTGCAAGCGTCAGCGGTAGACACATCCTGTCAAATGCTTGCCTGATTCTGCATGGGCTTGCCGGCGGGCCCAGCCATAGCAGGGAGCGCGGCGGCAAACTTGCTTGAAACTCGTATGACAGCGGTGTGACAGGGTTTTACCGGTGGTTGCCGGACATTTGTGCAGTCTCGCAGGATTGTGCAACGCAGCGGCAGGAATCGACTAACGGCACCTTGCGCCCGGCCCTTAACCTTTGATCCTGTCGCAGCCCGTCCCCCGGCTGCCACGCGACTCCCTGGGAGGGTTGAACATGTCCAAGCAGATTCCCGTCAGTCATATGGCCTTCGTTCGAGCGCGCGCCGGACGCTCCGCCGAACTGGGTGTACGCCTCAGTGCCTTGATCGAACCGTCACGCAACGCCCCCGGTTGCCTGAACTTCGCCCTGCAGCATTCGCAATGCGATCCGGAGCTGTGGCTGGTTTCCGGTTTCTGGAGCCATCAACAGGCAATGACCGCGTATTTCAACAGCCCGTCGATGCAGATCTTTGCCGAATTGGTTCAGGATCTGGTGGTCAACAGCCTGGATTTCCACACCTTCAAAGAGGTGTCGGCGGCGCAGGCGCTCGGACAATGCCCGGCACCGATACACAAACTCGCCGGTTGAGGGTTTAATGTCCGGCTTATTCATCTGAGCCAGGATGTGTGCCATGGCACGTAAAGAGTTTGAACACTTCGAAGCAGTCTCCGCAGTCGTCCCCGTCGAGTTGGGCGGCAACAAGGGTTACCACGCGGCAATCGCGGTCAAGGCCCTGGTCGATGGCGGTGCGCCACGCTTCCACAAACTGCTGGGTGATCAGGTGTTTCCCGGCGCCATCGCTGCCGATGACGCGGCGACCCAGGAGCTGGACCGCCTCAAGGGTGTCACCGATGACGCCGAGTTGATCTGGTAACTGCGCTTACTTGCCCGCACCCGGGCGCCACATCTTGAACAGGGCTTCAGGCCCCAACTGGAAATAATCCGCCGGCCCGCCGCCGCGCAGAATGGGTTCTGCCGCGGCGGTGTCGTAGATCCCGTCCTTCAACAGCCATTTGGCGATATGCACGGCGACCACTTCGCCGAGCACCAGCCAGCTCGGCACCGTTTCGCCATCGGCGCGCTGCAACTGAATGATCTGTGTGACCTTGCACTCAAAGGACACCGGGCTTTCGGCTACCCGTGGCACCGCAATCACCTTCGACGCCACGGGCGTCAGCCCCGCCAGTTCAAACTCGTTGACCTCAGGCGCGACCATTGCGCAGCTCTGATTCATCTGCTCGGCCAGTGGCCGGGTGGCGAGGTTCCAGGCGAACTCGCCGGTCTGCTCGATGTTGTTCAGGCTGTCTTTACGCCCGACGCTGGAAAAACCAATGATCGGCGGAATGTAGTTGAACGCGTTGAAGAAGCTGTAAGGCGCAAGATTCAGCTGGCCGTCGGCATCCTGCGAAGAAATCCAGCCGATGGGACGCGGGCCGACGATGGCGTTGAACGGATCGTGGGGCAGACCGTGGCCGTTGGCGGGTTCGTAGAAGTGGATGTCATCGGACATGGCTGGAGGTTCCTGGAGGGTGTTTGTAGAAGGCAATAGTGCAAGTCTGAAACAGCATTTTCCAGTCACACAAAGATATTCCAGTTGATGCAATCCCCTTTGTGGCAGCGGGTTGCTCGCGAATGCAATCTTTCAGTTGCCACAGTGGTTGACTGACCCGGCGCTTTCGCGAGCAAGCCCGCTCCCACAGGGGATATTTGCCATGTCCCAGAAATGACTAAGCCCGGCCGAAGCCGGGCTGTGCGCTTTACAACTGCAATCAGCTGATCGAAGCGGATTGGGTGCGATCGTAGCCGTCAGCGGCGAAGGCAGCCGAACCGGTGCGGTCGTAGCCGTCTTCAGCAAAGGTCGCCGAACCGGTGCGGTCGTAGCCATCCTCGGCGACAGTTGCCGAGCCAGTGCGGTCGTAACCATCGGCAGCGACGGCCGAGCCAGTGCGGTCGTAACCATCGGCAGCGACGGCCGAGCCAGTGCGGTCGTAACCATCGGCAGCGACGGCCGAGCCAGTGCGGTCATAACCATCGGCAGCGACGGCCGAGCCAGTGCGATCATAACCATCGGCAGCGACAGCCGAGCCAGTGCGGTCGTAACCATCGGCAGCGACGGCCGAGCCAGTGCGGTCGTAACCATCGGCAGCGACGGCCGAGCCAGTGCGATCAAAACCGTCGGCAGCAAAGGTGTTGGCGGCCATTACGGACAAGGCGAAAGCGAGGATCAGTTTGGTTTTCATGTGAGTGACTCCAGATTCGTTGGCGGGTATGTCTTGCATGGGTTTAATGCTACGCCAACTAAATTGATAAAAAAGCGCAAATAAATGCTAAAAACAATCGATTAACTTGATATTAAGGGCGGCGCATTGAATGGGCTTCCACTGTCGGGAGCGAACGCCGCGCGGGTCATCGATCAGGTAGTGGCAGGATGCCGGGGCAGCATTAATGGGGGATTAATCGCTGTTTTTCGCGATATGACGGATTTTTCATCTGTTGCCGACCGGTTTTTCACCGGTGCGACGCCAGTCTGCCCACGGCCAGAAAACCAAGAACCGGCCGTCCCACACTGGAGCTTTGCTTGCGATGAACAAACTGCCTCAAATCACCCTGGCGTTCTGGGTCATGAAAATCTGCGCGACGACCCTGGGGGAAACCGCGGGGGACTTGCTGTCGATGACCCTCAACGTCGGGTACGCCCTCAGCTCGCTGATCCTGATCAGCGTGTTCGTGCTGACGCTGATCAGCCAACTGATGGCCAAGACCTACAAGCCGCTGCTGTACTGGATCGTGATTCTGTCGACCAGCACCGCCGGCACCACCATGTCCGACTTCATGGATCGCACCCTTGAACTGGGCTACGCCACCGGATCGATGATCCTGATTGCGATTCTGTTGGCGATCTTCACGGCCTGGCGCCTGAGCGGCGACTCGTTGAACGTCAGCAAGGTGCAGACCTTCCGTGGCGAGATGTTCTACTGGATGGCGATTCTGTTTTCCAACACCCTGGGCACGGCGCTCGGTGACTACCTGGCCGATGATTCGGGCCTGGGTTTTGCCGGTGGCGCGCTGCTGATCGGCTCGACCATTGCCGTGGTCGTGGCGCTCAAATACTTCACGAAGATTTCGTCGGTGCTGTTGTTCTGGGTGGCGTTCGTGCTGACCCGGCCGTTCGGTGCGACCTTGGGTGACCTGATGACCAAGTCCCATGAAAAGGGCGGCCTGGACTTCGGCACCATCGGCTCGTCGGCGGTGTTGGCGGGGATTCTGCTGGTGATGATTGTCGGCGCGTCGTATGCGCAGAAGCGTTATGGCAAGCCAACGGTAGTTGCTGAATTGTCCTGATACCGAGTCGCCCCAATCGCGAGCAGGCTCACTCCTACAAAGGGCGGCGTACACCAATCAATGTAGGAGTGAGCCTGCTCGCGATGAGGCCATAACAGCCACCATCACAATGGCTGAACTGACTCATTCCTCAGTCAGTCACGATCCGCGAGTGTTTCTGCGTGTCTTTCATGGTGATGTACACCAGCAGCGACACCGCGATGCACGCGGTCACGTACCAGTAGTAACCGGTTTCCATGCCGATGCTCTTGAACCACAGCGCGATGTATTCGGCGGTACCACCGAAGATCGACACGGTCAGTGCGTACGGCAGGCCGACGCCCAGCGCGCGGATTTCGGTCGGGAACAGTTCGGCTTTCACCACGGCGTTGATCGAGGTGTAGCCGCTGACGATGATCAGTGCCGCCATGATCAGGAAGAACGCGCCCCACCAGGTCTGGATGGTGTGCAGGGTCATCAGGATCGGCACGGTGAAGATCGTCCCGAGTACGCCGAAAGCGATCAGGATCGGACGCCGCCCGATCTTGTCCGACAGGCCACCGATGATCGGTTGCAGGCACATGAACAGGAACAGCGTGGCGGCAGAAATGGTGGTCGAGTCGGAGATGCTCATGCCGACGGTATTCACCAGGTATTTCTGCATGTAGGTGGTGTAGGTGTAGAACGCCAGCGTGCCGCCCATGGTCAGGCCGACCACGGTCAGCAGTTCTTTCGGGTGGCGCATCAAGGTGCGCATCGCGCTTTCCTTGGACTTCTCTTTCTTGGTGAACGACTCGGTCTCTTCCATGCCGCGACGCAGGTACAGCGCGACGATCGCGCACAGTGCGCCGATGGCGAACGGAATACGCCAGCCCCACGCGTACAGCTGTTCAGTGGTCAGCATGTTCTGCAGCACGATCAGCACGCCCAGCGCGATGAGCTGGCCGGAGATCAGGGTCACGTACTGGAAGCTGGAGAAGAAGCCGCGACGTTCCTTGGTCGCCATCTCTGACAGGTAGGTGGCCGAGGTGCCGTACTCGCCGCCGACTGACAGGCCTTGCAGCAAGCGCGCGAAGACCAGCAGGATCGGCGCGCCGATGCCGATGGTTTCGTAGTTCGGGCTGAGGGCGATCAGCAAGGAGCCGAAGCACATCAGGTAGACCGAGGCCATCAAGGCTTTCTTGCGACCGACCTTGTCGGCGTACAGGCCCATCAGCCAGCCACCGATCGGACGCATCAGGAAGCCCACGGCGAAGATCGCGGCGGTGTTCATCAGTTGCGCGGTGGTGGAACCGGCGGGGAAGAAGGTCTTGGCGAAGTACAGCGAGAAAGCGGCGTAGACGTACCAGTCGTACCACTCGACCATGTTGCCGACCGAGCCGCTGAAGATCGATTTGATCCGGCTGGCGGTGGTTCTTTCTTTGGCGGGCGCGGCAGCCGACCCAAGGGGCAGGGCGTTGGAGTTATCCATTGAAGGATCCTTCGTTTAATTGTTTTTGTGGAGCGCGTTGGAACGCAGCCTGTCTGGGCTATAGCAGGAGCTGTGCCAACGGGGGGAGGGCCGGTTTAGAGGGGGCGGAAAAATTAAATGAGCGGAAATCCGCTTATGGCTGGATTGTGGTGAGCGGAAAATTGCTCATTCAGGCGGATGGATAAATGTTGCCTTTGCGGGCCTCTTCGCGGGCAAGCCCGCTCCCACAGTGGTCGGTGGTGTTCACACATTCTGTGTTCAGCACAAAACCCTGTGGGAGCGGGCTTGCTCGCGAAGAGGCCCGATCAGACACTGCAAAACTCAGCTGCCCGGAACAAACATCTCCCGGCTCAACCCATGCCGCTGCAGCTTTTCATTGAAGGTCCGGCGCGGCAGTTGCAACTCTTCCAGCACCGCTTTCACATCGCCCTTGTGCCGGGTCAGCGCCGCGCGCAGGCATTGCGCTTCAAAGGCTTCCTGCTGCGCGGCGAGAGACTGGCCCGGATCGATGCCCTGCACCGGCTCATCCAGCCCCAGCACCTGGCGCTCGGCGACATTCGCCAGTTCCCGCACGTTGCCCGGCCAGTCGTGGCTGAGCAGGTGACTCAATTGCGCCCCGCTCAACGGCGGGAACGTGCGGCCCAGACGCTGGGCGGCGCTGAAGGCGAACGATTCGAACAGCAGCGGAATGTCTTCGCGGCGATCGCGCAGCGGCGGCAGGCGCAGCTCGGCGACGTTCAGGCGATACGCCAGGTCTTCGCGAAAACGTCCGGCCCGGGCCTCATCCAGCAGATCAGGCTTGGTCGCGGCGACGATCCGCAGATCCACGCGAATGCTCTGGTTCGAGCCGAGGCGCTCCAGCTTCTGCTCCTGCAACACCCGCAGCAATTTCACTTGCTGAGCCAGCGGCATGCTTTCGATTTCATCGAGGAACAACGTGCCGCCATCGGCATATTCCAGTTTGCCGATGCGCTTGCCGGACGCGCCGGTGAACGCGCCACTTTCATGGCCGAACAACTCGGCTTCGAACAACTGCTCGGGGATCGCCGCACAGTTCAGCGCCACGAAAGGCTTGTCCGCGCGCGGGCCGAAATCATGCAGGCAGCGGGCGATCAGTTCCTTGCCGCTGCCGGTTTCACCGCGGATCAACACGTTGACCGGTAGCGCCGCCAGATCCAGCACCTGTCGACGCAAAGTCTGCATGCCACGGGACACGCCGAGCAGCGTCGCATCGAGGCGGGCGCGGTGGTCGGCCTGCTCGTGCAGGGCACGGTTTTCCAGGACCAGCCGCCGCTTGTCGAGCGCCCGGCGCAGGCTGCCGAGCAGGGTTTCCGGGCTGAACGGTTTTTCGAGGAAGTCGTAGGCGCCGTCGCGCATGGCTTCGACCGCCATCGGTACATCGCCGTGACCGGTCAGCAGTATCACCGGCAAATCGCTGTCACGGCGCTGCACTTCGGCCAGCAACTGCAGACCACTGAGCCCAGGCATGCGCACATCGCTGAGGATCACCCCGGGAAAGTGCGCCGGCAGCGCGGCGAGGCAATCTTCGGCGCGGCTGAACAGCTGCACCGCGAACCCCGACAGGCTCAGCCATTGCTCGACGGCGCTGCGAATGCTGCTCTCGTCATCGACCACCATCACTGAGTTGAGCATCAGATGTGTGCCTCCAGATCGATCGGCAGGGTCAGGCTGAACACCGCGCCGGCTTCGCCATTTTCAACGCTCAGACGCCCGCCGGATTCATGCACGATGGCAAAGGATACCGCCAGCCCGAGGCCGAGTCCGTCACCCACCGGTTTGGTGGTGAAGAACGGGTCGAACACCTGATTCAGGTGCTGTTCGGCAATCCCGCCGCCATTGTCGATCACGCTCAGGCGCCACAGTTGTTCGTCCACCTCCAGGCGAATTTCCAGGCGCTTGCACGGTTTGCCCTGCATTGCATCGAGGGCATTGCGCAGCAGATTGATCAGCACCTGTTCGAGGCGTATTGCATCACCACGCACCCAGGCCGGACGCGTCAGGTGCAGCACCAGGCTGACCTGTTCGTCGCGTAGGCGCGCATCGAGCAGTTGCAGCGATTGATCGACCACGGTCGCCAGATCCAGCCGTTCGCGCAGGCCGCTGGGGCTTTTGCGGGCGAAGGTTTTCAGGTGACCGGTGAGCGAGGCCATGCGCGTGAGCATGTCGTCCACCGGTTTGAGCGCCTTGTACGCATCATCGACGCGGCCATGTTCGAGCAGCAGGCGCAGCGTCGCCAACTGCATGCGTTGCGCGGTCAGCGGTTGATTGATCTCGTGGGCCAGTGCGGCGGACATTTGCCCCAGCGCCGCGAGCTTGGCCGATTGCACCAGACCGTCCTGCGCGGTGCGCAGATCGCGGGTGCGTTCTTCGACCAGTTGTTCGAGTTCTTCGCGGTTGCGCTGACGGACTTTCGACAGGCGCCAGCGCTGATTGAGGAACAGCAGCAAAAACACCAGCGCCAGCCATACACCTGCGGCGGCCAGCCCGGCGTTGCGTAAGTCTTCGAAAGCCACTTGCGGGCGGCGCAACAGGTGCAGGGTCCAGCCTTCGGTGGCCAGCGGCAGCGATTCCCACAAGTAGTCCGCCGTTCCGTCCGGGCCTTCGACCCGGCGCAGGTCACTGTTGTCGTCGAAGTGACGCAGCGACAAATGCGTCAGCGGGATCAGCGATTGTTTGTCGTACTGGCGCGTGCGCTTGATCTCGTCCATGTCGCGGCTGTCCAGCGGCCGCAACGAGCGATAGCGCCAGCCGGGCTGGTTGGCGATGAAGATGATCCCGCGTGCATCGCTGACCAGCAGCGTGTCGCTGCCCTGGCTCCATTCACGCTCAAGCTCGGGGAACTCCAGCTTGACCACCATCGCGCCAAGGAACTCGGCATTGTCGCCGAGCACCGCGCTGGACAGAAAATAGCCGGGGATGCCGCTGGTCACCCCCACCGCATAAAAGCGCCCGCTGCCCTGAGTGCGGGTCTGGCTGAAGTACGGACGAAAACCGTAGTTGTGGCCGACGTAACTGCTCGGCAGGCGCCAGTTGCTGGCGGCCACCGCGAGGCCGCTGTGATCAAGCAGCTCGAGGGTCGAGGACTGCGCCGCGCCGTTGATCTGCTCCAGCTTCAGATTCAGCACATTCTGTTGTTCCGCGCCCACCGGCCCGGCCAGCGCGCTGCGCAATTGCGGGTCCAGCGCCAGCACGGCGGGCAGGGCGCGATAGCGGTCGATCAGGGTGTGCAACGAGTTGGCATACAGCGCCAATTGCTGGCTGGCGCGAGTGGCGTCTTCCTCCAGCGCCTGACGTTCGGCGTGGCGGATGGCAAGGGTCGCGGCGATGGCCGCACCGGCAATGATCAGCAGGGTGTACAACGACAAACGCAGGGTACGGGAAGTCGGCAGCATGCTGGGCTAATGGATAGAGGGACGGGCGGGCACGATAGCATGCGCCGAAGTGGCTCGGCGCACTGTTCGAACGGCCTTCGACGTCACACGTACGTTTCGCCGGCAGAGACCCGCTGGATGTATTTCGTCCGCGGCTTGGGGATGGGTTTAAGCCTTGAATTCTCAGTGACTTTGCTCTGCAGTTGTTGCAGGCGATTGTTCACGTCTGCGCCGATGTCGGGGGCGTCATCCATGACCGCTTGGGCCGTCTCCAGCACCTTGCTGATGGCGTCGAACGGGTCGAGTCCGCTTCTCATGAGTTTGATGACCTCGCGTTGTTTGTCACCGGCAAGGGTCTGCAACTGGTCGTGGAACAGCGCCTGAGTCCGCTCGTGATATGCGTTGAGGGTATTGGTCATGTTTTTGATGCGTTCCAGCACCTCCGTGCCGCCATTGAGCAGATCAGTGGTGCCATCAACCACGCGGGTGACGGTATCACCGAGGGTTTGCAGGCCATTCTTGAGTTCCTGGGTGCGCAGCGTTTGCGCGAGTTTCAAGCCTTTCTTGAAAAAGTAATAGCGCAGCAACGGGAAAACGACCATGCCCGCCAGCGTCCCCACACCACTGCCGATGGCATTGCCAACTCCTGGTAGTGCCGTGCCTATAAGTCCACCGATGGCGAGCCCTTTCCCCGCACCGTAAAGAACCGATTTGATGCCCTGCCGGGACTTGAGAAATTTGCCGAACGTCATGGTTTTGCGCAGGTCTTCGATGTCTGCGCCTTCGGGGATCAAGTCGTCGAACTCGCGACTCAGGTTGTGTAATTGATCGGCCGCTGTTTCGGCTTTGTCGAGCAGGCCGATCGCTCGTTTGGCCAGATCGAAAATAACCTTGTAGTTGCCCCTCCGGTCGACATGAATCGCCGGGTTGTTGCCGACAAAAGCGTACAGGTTCAGTCCGTCCACGTCCCGGGCCGGATCGGCGCTGATCCAGCGTTGCAGCCATGGCGCGTAATATCGCGCGCCGTAATAGTACAAACCGCTGGCATCCATTTCCTTGCCCGAGTAACGGATCGTTTTGTAATCCGCTTCCACAGCTGAACGGGCTGCCCACCAGGCCGTGCCGCCGAAGGCGTAATAATGCTCCAGGCTGATCACGCCAGCGTGGCGGTCCAGTTCCAGCGAGCAGGATCCGAGGTGATCGTCGAGGCTGAAGCGCAGTTGATCGGCCTCGATATCCGCCGGTTGACCGCTGAGCCAATGCAGGCAACGCGCGCCCGGCAGCACGATGACATGCAGTTGCTGGCCGTCGCTGCGGCTGTGGATTTCCAGCCCTGGCAGGTAACGTACCTCGCGGCGATCGGTGATCGACGGCGTATGCCTCAGCGTGCATTTGTAAACGCGCTGACCCTGGCTGTAGCGATAGATTTCATCGTCGTCGGGCAGGCCGTTGCTGTGTTGCAGCAGGGTGACGCGGGCCAGTTGATCGTAACTGTCCCACGCCAGAGGCAGGCCGCCCTGCTGCAGTTTCAGCTGGTTGCCGTGGCGGTCAAAGTAGTCGCCGAACACCGGTTCGGGGTCAGCGGGTTGGCAGCGCAGCCCCCGATTGCTGTCAGGGGCGATTTTCATCTGTTGCGTGAAGTTGTGGCCCTTGCGCACATGCACCAGTTCAACGAGGTTATTTCCCGCGTCGTAGTGATATTGCTCGCTGTAGTTGAAACGCCGCCCCGGGTCGATGGGCTCAATCGGTTGCGGCAAACCTGGCGACTGTTGCGGGATCTGGCCTTCGAAGCCGCGACTTTCGCTCAGCCGATACAGTGAGTCGTAGACAAAATGACGATCACCATCGACGCGCTGATTGGCGAAATACACCGTGGCCAGGGTGCGATCCTCGATACGCAGGACATTGCCGACCGGGTCATAGGTGTAGTGCAAGTCCTGCAGCGGTTTTTCCTGATCCTTGCAGGCCAGCTGATTCAGCAGGCGACCGTCAGCGGGATCGTACACGCGGCGGCTGCGCACACCATTGCCGGCCCGTTGTTCGAGCAGTTGGCCGGAGGCGTTGTACGTGGCAGCGTCGACCACCGGTTGTGCCGCGTCAGCCCCGGCTATCCACAGCGATACCTTATGTAACTGGCCGGCGACATCGTAGCTCGAGCGTTGCCGGTGACCACCGGCGTCGGTGACTTGCACCACATTGCCGTACGCGTCGAAATCCGTACGAGTGATGAAAGCCGCCGTCTCGCCCGACAGCGTACGGGTTTCACTCACTGCCTTGCCCTGCAGGCTGTAGCCGTCGACCACCACCGTGGCGCCCGGGTCGGCGCTTTCGCTCAGTTCACCGCGCAGGTTATGCCCGGGGTCGGCATTGTGGTCGGCATAGGTGTAGCGCTCGACATCGACTTGCGCATTTTCATCGACGGCGATCAACCGCATCATCGGATCGTAGCGATTGCGCCATTGCTTGCCGCGCTGGTCGTGGCGTTGCAACACCTCACCGGCCAGACCGGGCAGGTTTACGCGCCAGCCGGAATCGACGCTGTCGATTTTCAGTGGGTCGCCGTCCAGACGGTAAGCCGTGGTCAGGCAGGGCACGGGGAGGCGCGGGTCCCATTGTTCGATCAGGCGGCCGTTGGAGTCGTGGCGTTGACGGTTGATCTGGCATTCGACTTCGGCGCCCACCACCGCCCGCAGATAAGCCACGTTTCTGACCGGCAGCCCTCTGGGATCGTGAGCCGACAGAGCAGGAGTACGCCAATGCACTGAAGGATTCATGCCCGCACTTCCGTGAAGCGGATCATTCAGGCTGCCTTTTTCCGGGTTCGGCGCTGCGCCAGCAAGAACTGATTGTCGGTAGTCCCCATCTCTTTGTACGACGTCATCATGTCTTGAGAGCGCTTGATGTTGGAAAGAGTAAAATTGGTCAACCGGCGCAAGTCTGAGCGAGAGATGGGGGCCAGGGTCTCTGCCGATGTCATATGGTTGATATTTGGCAGCGAGTCGGCCGGGTACACAATGTCCGTGCCCAGTGCATCGAATGCATTTTCAGCCCAGCCGGCACGTTGTTCTACCGCCGATTTCCAGTCCTCGAGCATTTTGTCTATTTTCTGGATCTTTACCGGATCAAGGCGGTTTTTGATGTCTTCTGCCTCTATTGCCCGGGCAAACATATTCAGTGCTGCGGGAATGATCGATATCCACGAAGCCATGAGCCGGCCCATCATGAAGGAGGGGTTGAGTACCGCATCAAGGCCTGGATGAATCAGCTCATCCTTCACGTCTCGCCAGGAGCTGATTTCCTTGACGGCATCTCTGATGCCCAGCCCATGATCAATCGCGTTGACCGAGATCCGCGAGGTCTGCGGAATCAGTGGACCCATTCCGATGCCGGCGCTGTTGGCTATCGGATCTATCATGGCCGTGGCGGAATCGCCGCCAATATTGCCGCCGATCACCCCTCCGGTCGTGGTGTAGGGTGTGGTGTCAGGCATATTGGGAATGACCAGGTCAAGCAGATCGCCGCCTGCGGCACCGCCCTCATAGCCGACGACCCCTCTCACGACTTCGCCTACCATGTTCAGTGCCAGATTCATTGCCACACCTTCCTCATGGAGAATGTTGTGAATTTGCCCCACAACCTGCGTGGAGTGGCCCTGGACGCTCGAAAGAAATGCTGAATACAGCATGATCACACTTTCCGCTCTGTTGTTTCCGTCAGGATCCACATAGCGCAGCGGATTGTTGCCGACGTACGCATACCGGTTCAGCCCGTCCACATCTCCCGCCGGATCCGCACTGACCCAGCGTTGCAACCACGGCGCGTAATACCGCGCACCGTAGTAATACAAACCGCTGACATCCATTTCCTTGCCTGAATAACGCAGTGTCTTGTAGTCAACCTCGACAGCCGAGTCGGCGCTCATCCACGCGGTCGCGCCGAACGGGTAATAGCCTTCGTGACTGATCAGGCGTGCCTGCTGGTCCAGTTCCATTACGCATGAACCCAGGTGATCATCGAGGGTGTAACGCAACTGGTTGTCGGCGATGCCCGGCGGTTTGCCGCTCAGCCAATGCAGGCAACTGACATGGCCTGCGCCGGCGGCGAGGCTGATGACGTGCAGCTCCTCACCGTTGTCCTTGCTGCGGATCTCCAGTCCGGGCAGGTAGCGCACTTCGTGGAAATGCCGGTTGGAACCGCTGTAGGTGTCATGGCGTTTGTAGACGCGCGCGCCTTGGCTGTAGTGATAGAACTCGGCGTCATCCAGGCCGTTTTCGCGTTGAACCAGCGTCACCGAGGCCAGTTGATCGCGGGCGTCCCAGCGCAGTGCCTGTCCCGGTTGCAGGGCCATCAGATTGCCGTGGCGGTCGAATAGCTGATCGAAATCCGGTGCGGGATCACCTTCTTTCCAGCGCACACCGCGATTGCTTGCAGGGTCGATACACATCTGACGGGTCTGACAGGCACCGTCGCGCACATGGCACAGTTGCGTCAGGTTGCCGCCGTTATCGTAGCGGTAGGTCTGCAGGTAATTGCGCCGGTCGTTGGGGTCGCTCGGTTGCGGTCGGCCGGGGAGGTCGCTGGGGGCCGCGTCGTCGTAACCGCTGGCGCTGGTCAGCCGATACAGCGAGTCGTAACGGAACGCACGTTCGCCGTCGACCCGCTGGTTGGCGAAGTGGCTGGGCGTGAACACGTGGTCGAGGATGCGTGTCGGGTTGCCGACCGGATCGTACTCATAGCTGATGTCCTGCAGGGGCGGCTGCGCACCCTTTTGCGCCCATTGCCGCTGCAGGCGCCCAGTGGTTGGTTCGTAGTCCCAGTAGCTGGCAATGCCATTGCCGGTCTGTTGTTCGATGATTTGTCCGACGGCGTTGAAGTGCGAGTCGAGCAACACGTCCTGCCAGTCGTGGTCGCCGGCCAGCAGCAGTTGCAACTGCTTGAGCTGACCGGCGACGTCGTAGCGCGATTGCTGCCGGTGGCCGCCAGCGTCGGTCTGCTCCAGCATCGCGCCCAACGGGTTGAAAATGCGCTGGCTGACAAACACCCGGGCGTCGGCAAAGGTGCGGCTTTCGCGCAGTGGCTGTCCGGCCAGGCTGTAGCTGTCCAGGTGCAGGCTGCCGGACGGGTCGAACTGTTCCAGTAATCGGCCGCGCTGGTTGTGATCGGCCGGGGCATTGGCATCGGCATAGGTGAAGGTGTCGCTGAGCGGGTCGACGCTGTTGCTGATCGCCAGCAGGCGCAGCAACTCATCGTAGCGGCTGCTCCAGTGCACGCCGCCCGCGTCCCAGCGCTGCAAGGCTTGTCCGGCCAGCCCGGGCAGGCTCAGGCGCCAGCCGGCATCGACGCTGCTGATCTTGAGTGGCTGGCCGTTGAGATCATGAATGCTGGTAACGCTCGGAGCGCTCAGGCGTGGATCGAACTGCGCCACCAGACGCCCGGCAATGTCGTGCTGTTGGCGAGTCACCAAGGCTTCGGCAGGGTCTTCGGCCAGTACGCGCAGATAGGCAATCTGACGCAGTGGCAAGCCGCGACTGTCGATCACGACGAGCGACGGTGTACGCCGATGGAGGTTGGCGCTCATCAGTGCAGCGTCCATGGTGATGTCGATTCCGGCACAGCGGATTCATCGGTGTCGTTGAAGTCTTCGCTGGCCTGATACCACGGATGATAGGTCTCGCGGGAAAAATAGCCCTTGGCGTTGATCAGCTTGACCAGGCGCCCGAGCGGGTCATAGAACAGTTGATCGAAGTAGCCGTACCGCCGCAGGGATTGATCATTGACGTAGCCATGGGTGTCGGCAAAAAACGGCCGGAATTGTCGCACTGCGAGCCCTTTGTTGTTGTACTCGACCCGCGCGCTGACCCGCCAGCGCGGATCGGCGTGCTCCTCGCGCAGTTGCCCGCGATCGACGATCAGCGACCCATCGGCAGCGACCGCACAGGCGATTCCTGGCTCGACCCGTTGCAGGGTTTGCAACGCGCGGCCAAAGCCGTCCACGTAGCTGATGATGATCTGCACCAATGCCGCAATCGGATCATTCGGGTAACGGTCGGCACTCAGCGCCACGCTGTGCACCGGTTTGCGTGCAACCGTGCTGATGAGTTCGCGCAGGGCCTGTTCGGCGGGAGTCGGCGACGTCAATTGCGCCAGCCGCCGTCGCGCGCTGGCGCGGATGTGCAGGCTCGGCAACACATCGCCGCTGGCCAGCCATTGCTCAAGCAGCTGTGGCGTTGCGTTGACCACCGCAGGCAACTGTCCCATCCAGCTGAACAAATCCTTGCGCAAGGTGCTGGCGGCTTTTTGCACGGCCGCTTGCGGGTCGGCAATGGCAGCGTCCGGACTTGGATCTACCGGGCGCACGTATTCGCTGAGCGGGCGGAAACCGGCGGCGACAGCGTTTTCGGTGCCGTGAAAACTGGTCGCCAAGGGTTGGCCGGAAGGCTCGTAAAGCGCTTCTTGAATATTCTCGTTGGCATCGATGATGCGCACCGGTTGCAGGGCGTGGTAATCGTATTCGCAGCGGGTGATGCAGCCATCCGGCAGTTCGACGCTGATGACCAGCAGCCAATACTCGTCGTACCGCGCCTTGGTCCAGCCGTGGCTCAGGGTTTCGCGGTATTCAAGTACCCGGAAGAAACCCTTGGCATCGGCGTACTTCGCGAAGGTGTAATGCGCGGACCAGAGGCTTTCTGCGTCCGCGTTTACCGCCGTGTCATCGAACAGTAGCGGCATCAGTGTGTAACCGATTTTCGCCAGCTCCTGAAGGATATCGAACGGTGGCGGCAGAATGTCGTAGGCGGCGAGGGCCGTCTTGTCGAAGCTTGCCATTTCCAGCGGCCCTTTCAGTGCTTCGAATTGCGCCGAGCCGTCGGGCAGCAGACTGCCGTCCTCTTTATTGATATAGCGCTGCACGGTTTGCCCGGTCAGCACCCGCAGGGCATTCCACTCGGGCGAGCTTACATGCTCGTTAAGTAATTCCCATGTCAGCTGTTGCGGGTTGAGGCCCGATGGCAAATCACCTTTGGGCAGTACCAGGGCATTGCTGCGTTGCTGCCAAGGCAGGCCCAGTCGCCATTCACAGAGCTTCTCGTCCAGATCAATCGAGCGCGCGCGCGTTTCGTTGAGATAAAAAAACCGCTGCGCCATGTCATGCGCGTCCCGCCACCACTGTTGTTCGTCGGGGTCGCTGAAAGGCGGAGGATCGCCGGGCAGGCGCCGTCGCGCGTAACTGATGGTCAGGCTGTGAGTGGCGTGGCCGTATTCGCTGCTGGCGAGCAAGACTTCATGACGGCACAACGGGTCGTCAATGAAACCATCGTACTGATAGCTGATTTTTTCCAGGGTCTGTACCAGCAGCACGCTCGCCGGCTCTCGCAAGTTGGCGGGCCGGACATCACGCACCAGGTAACGAAATTCTTCTACGGCGTAGAGCCGTGCATTGGCTGGCTCGTCAGTGCCGGTCCAGGTTTCGATGCGGGCGACGGCGCCGACCAGCGCGCGTGCGATTTTATAGCGTACGTCTTCGTTGTCTGGCGTGACCGGTTCATCGCATTCATCACTGTCGTGATAGCGGCTGAAGACGGTTGGTCGCAAGTCAACGGCCTCACTGTCACCGTCGAAGTAACCATGTCTTGGCCGATCCATCGCCTGCCCGGTCAGGTACCAGGTACAGATGCGCACCGGTGCTGTGAACCCGAGTTCTTCATCGCCTGTGGCCCGTTCGCTGTCGGTCTGTTCCCGGTAACCGAAACCCCGAAACTCACGATCGATGCTGTCGTAGACGCCTTCGCGATAGAAGCATGATTGCGTCAGGCAATTGCCGGTTATTTCATCCAGCTGACGTTGCCGGGCGACGACTTGAAGCGCGAACGGTAGATGGCACACCGGCGTTTCGTCGGGATGATCGGTAAGCCACTGCTGCTTTTCATCCAGCCATTCCTGTGCAGAGCTGCGATAGACCACCTGCGTGGCGCAGCCCATGTTGTTATTGGTAGCGGTCAGCAAGTAAGGCTTGGCCGCGACAAAGTCGTAGCGCCAGTGCTCGGGGGTCATGTGCGGTACCGTCAGGATCAGGCTGGCACAACCCAGGCCTTGCAGGTCGGCGAAACTGACCTGACACAGACGGTCGTAGTTCACGCCTTCCGGCCACGGTACGAGGACAGGCGTCTGTTCCAGGCCATTGCCGCCGCGATTGAGGTAGATCTCGAAGCCGCCGGTTTTCAGATAAAACAGGGCTGGCGCGCCAGAGCCGTCGATGTCGGCGATCCGCACTTGCTCGACGTTGAATTGGTCATACAGGAAGGGCAGGGCACTAATGACCCGGCCTTCGCCGAATTTGCCATGCCCCAGATTGGGCCAGCATTTGATTTCGTTGTAGCGGATCCGGCACAGCTCGCTCATATCACTGCCGAGCATGTTGCCCAGAAATACGAGTTCTGTGGGGGCGTTGCCGAACAGCGGCAAACTGTCCTCATCGTCTTTGCGAGGCACGTCTTCGGCGCCGGAAAAACCCTGTTCCCGTTGGTTGGCATACAAGCGCACCGCGCGCGGACCGATCATTGCCAGCGAGTTGAGGCCGTTGCCTCCCAGGTCGCCCAGTTGTGCAAGGGTGTGAAAAAACTCCAGCGGCATGCCGGTAAACGCGATGAACGGCGCCCAGCTGCGGTCAGCATTCAACGTGCGATACCCGCTGCTGCCCGGTAAGGCCGCGATCCAGTCCAGCCGCCCGTTACCGGTCAGGTCGAGCAAGAACTGCTGGGCGGCGTCGTGCCTGGCCACCGGGATCTGCTCAAGCTCGGTCCAGGAAGCGTAGGTGATGGCGTCTGACCCCGACGTTGCGCGCAGCGGTTCGCGGTAATACCAACACTGATCGTAGCGGCAGAGAAATCCCGGTACACCTTCGCCGTACAGATCGACGCACTGGTAAAACTGTCCATCCTCAAGGCCCGGCATGGTGTCTTCGGCGAACATCCGTGACGGAGTTTTATTGATCTCGAAGGGTGAGTAATCAAACTCCACCGGCGGCGTCGTCTCCAGCGCGCCGCTGGCATCAAAGGCCTGATAGTGGGCGGCGGTGATCCGGTTGTAAGTCCACGGATCAGAGGGCGACGGGTATTCCAGCAGCAGCCGCCGCACCAGCAGCGGATCCTCACCGGCAGGCCGCGAGAAGTTATGGAACATCAGGATTTGCCGGCACAGCCGCCGCGTGCCCAGTTCGAAACCCTGACCGAAGGTGGAAAACGGATCCCGGCGTTTATCCCAGACTGCCAGGCTGTCGCCACCGTACACCGGGGCCTCTGTCAGTGAACGGGTGCGCTCGCCGTAATCGAACAGCAGATGGAAATGCCAATCCAGTTCGGCCGGATCCTCCGCGGTCCAGCTATACAAATGCTGGCTGGCTGTGACGTTGCCATAGAAAATCGCGCGCAAGTAGCGCTGGGCGCGGTAGTCGTGAGTCGGGTCGGGGTCCTGATCATCGGCCAGATAGTCGAAGCCGATGTGCTCGCCCTGCGGGTTCATGCTTTCGCACAGCAGCCAGCTGCCGACGCGCAGTGGATCGTCCGGATCGGCGCGGCGCGAGGCGCTGGTCTTGCCGTATACCTGAAAGGAGCCGTCTGCGCCGTGGATCAGCCAGAAGGGCGGCCCCTCAGGTTTACCGTCTGCAGTGACGGGCTGCCAGCGTTCGCGCAGGGTAAAATCTCTCTCTACCCGGGGCCAGAAGCGCACCACGTGATGAGCGCCGACGGAAATTGCGTTGCAGCTGTCTTCGGGACGCGACTTCGGTGTGCCATCACTGTTCAGTTCGGGATGCCACACTTCACCGTCATCACCGATGATTTCATCGAGATCGCTATACCGCGGCACGCCTTTTTGGGTACGACGGCTGATCTGTCCAATACCCAGGTTCCAGCCGATGCCAAACGGCCCGTTGCCGGCCTGACTGCTGTAAGTCAGCGACAGTTGCGGATCCCAGCCACGTCCGGCGGACAGGGGCAGTGGCAGTTCAAATGAAGCCGCGCCAGTGGCGCCAACCGCCCCCCAGCTTTTGCCGATCGTGGTGATCGAGGCGCTGCTGGCGATGGACGGGGTGATGATGCTCAGCTCTTGATCAGCCATGGTCGGATCCATTTCACACGCGAAGCACGTGCGTGGACAGACGCTACCAACAAGTGGAGATCTCGTAACCTGTCAGATCTGACAGGTGCCAAAGAGCCATTAATGTGCAGGGTGCCCCGCACGGACAGGCGGGCACAAAAAAAGCCGGCCCGTCATATGACGGGCCGGCCTTTTTACAGCTGCGAAACGCTTACTGCACTTCTACCGCCAGGCTTTCGGCGATCTTCTGTTGCCAGATCGCCGGGCCGGTGATGTGTACCGACTCACCGTTGCTGTCCACCGCGACGGTGACCGGCATGTCCTTGACCTCGAACTCGTAGATCGCTTCCATGCCCAGCTCGGCGAAGGCCAGCACCTTGGACTTCTTGATGGCCTGGGCCACCAGGTAAGCGGCGCCGCCCACGGCCATCAGGTACACGGCCTTGTTGTCCTTGATCGCTTCGATCGCGGTCGGGCCACGCTCGGATTTGCCGATCATGCCCAGCAGACCGGTCTGCTCAAGGATCTGGCGGGTGAACTTGTCCATCCGCGTCGCGGTGGTCGGGCCAGCCGGGCCAACCACTTCGTCACCGACCGGATCAACCGGGCCGACGTAGTAGATGAAGCGGCCTTTCAGATCCACCGGCAGGGTTTCACCCTTGTTCAGCATCTCGACCATGCGCTTGTGCGCCGCGTCGCGACCGGTGAGCATCTTGCCGTTGAGCAGGACGGTTTCGCCCGGCTTCCAGCTCTGCACTTCTTCCGGGGTCAGGGTGTCGAGGTTGACGCGACGAGCCGACGGGCCGGCTTCCCAGACGATTTCCGGGTAGGCGTCCAGCGATGGCGCTTCCAGCGATGCCGGGCCAGAACCGTCGAGCACGAAGTGCGCGTGACGGGTGGCGGCGCAGTTCGGGATCATGCACACCGGCAGCGAGGCGGCGTGGGTCGGGTAATCCATGATCTTCACGTCGAGCACGGTGGTCAGGCCACCGAGGCCCTGGGCGCCGATGCCCAGTTGGTTGACCTTCTCGAACAGCTCCAGACGGATCTCTTCGATGCGGTTCTGCGGGCCACGGGCTTTCAGTTCGTGAATGTCGATGGACTCCATCAACACTTCCTTGGCCATGACCGCGGCTTTCTCGGCGGTGCCGCCGATGCCGATGCCCAGCATGCCCGGTGGGCACCAGCCGGCGCCCATGGTCGGAACGGTTTTCAGCACCCAGTCAACGATCGAGTCGGACGGGTTGAGCATGGCCATTTTCGACTTGTTCTCGGAACCGCCGCCCTTGGCTGCCACGTCCACTTCCACGGTGTTGCCCGGGACGATGGAGTAGTGGATGACCGCCGGGGTGTTGTCCTTGGTGTTTTTGCGAGCGCCCGCCGGGTCGGCGAGGATCGAGGCACGCAGGACGTTTTCCGGCAGGTTGTAGGCGCGGCGCACGCCTTCGTTGATCATGTCGTCCAGGCCCATGGTCGCGCCATCCCAACGTACGTCCATGCCCACACGCACGAACACGGTGACGATGCCGGTGTCCTGGCAGATCGGCCGGTGGCCGGTGGCGCACATGCGCGAGTTGATCAGGATCTGCGCGATCGAGTCACGGGCCGCTGGCGATTCTTCGCGCAGGTAGGCTTCGTGCATCGCCTGGATGAAATCCACGGGGTGGTAATAGGAAATGAACTGCAGGGCGTCGGCAACGCTCTGAATCAGGTCGTCTTGCTTGATCACGGTCATGAGTCGCGCTCCTCTAAAAGACGGGAACATTCAATAAGGTGCCTGCGGCTTGGGTGCATCGGTCGGTCGCAAGCACCTTTCAAGGCACGCCGGGGCTGCTGGCGCGACGCTAAAAAGGCGCGGCAGTATACCGCGCCTCTTCGGGGCATACACGTGTCGGCAGTCATTCGTTGGTCGCATGGTTGGGCGAATATCGAACATCGGGTTTGCACTTCAATACCCACCCCCTCACCCCAGCCCTCTCCCCCAAGGGGGCGAGGGGGGAAGGGAGCCGATTTGTGGCGAATTCAAAACCTGAGTTCTGCATGATGTATCAGGTCGGCGTATCTCAAATAAACAATGCGGTCAGTTCCCTCTCCCTCGGGGAGAGGGCTAGGGTGAGGGGCTTTTGAGGCCACACTTTTGACGTCAATTTTCGAGCCCGAAAATCGGTGGTCATTTATCGACCGCCCCTCTAAAGTGGCATCCGGTCTGTAGAGTAGGACACTCGGTCAGCCTCCTATCGCACGGTGAGTCAACGATTGACCCATAACGCCATTCAACGTCTTTTGCTCAAGCGCTTTGCCCTCGCCGCAGCCACCTATGGATTGGCTTTGCTGCTGCTGTGGCTGGCGTTTTTCACCGGGCATTACCCGCAATCATTGAACAGCGTGGCCATCGGCAGCGCGCTGGTGGTCATCTGCCAGGCCACGTTGTTTACGCTGTTCTGGTCCGGGCGCAACCAGCGCTTTGCCGACCCCAGCCTGACCGAAGCGCAAGTGCTGCTCGGGCTCGGCTGGCAGACCTGGCTGATCGCCCATCTGGATGAAGCACGCGGCGCGTTTCTGGTGTTCTACGTGCTGATCCTGCTGTTCGGCCTGTTTCATTTAACCCGGCGCGCGTTCATTCGTTGCGCGCTGCTGGTGTTCTTCAGTTTCTGTGCGATCACCCTCTGGGATGGCTACCACTTCCGTCTGCCGGATCCGGCACTGGCGGCGTTGCAGGTGTGCATTCTGGCGATGGTGCTGGCGTGGCTGGTGATTTATGCACGCTTCGTCCAGGTTTCACGGCAACGCATGCGCCAGCGCCGGTTTGCCTTGCAGGCGCATCAGGACACCCTGCGCGGGATGATGCGCCAACTCGAAGATCTGGTGGCCACCGATGAACTGACCGGACTGTTCAATCGCCGGCATTTTCTGCGCCTGGCCTCACGGGAACTGGCGGAGATGGAACCGGGCGTGGTGCATGGTCTGGCGCTGATCGACCTCGATCACTTCAAACGCATCAACGATCTGCACGGCCATGCCGCCGGCGATCAGGTATTGCAGGCATTCGCCGGCGTGGCGGGTGCCTGTTTGCGTGACGGCGACGTGCTGGCGCGTTACGGTGGCGAGGAATTCGTAGTGTTGCTGCCCGACTGCGATGCCGAACGCCTGACGGCCTGTTGTGAACGTCTGCGCATCGCCTTCACCGACGTCGAACTGGTGGGCCTGAATGTGCGCAGCCTGAGCCTGTCGGCAGGCATGACCTTGCTGGAGCTGGGCGATGATCTTGACGATGCCTTGCAGCGTGCCGATCAGGCGCTGTACCGGGCCAAGCGCGACGGGCGCAATCGTTGTGCAGCGGCATGGGAGAATGTGGATGCCTGAACTTCGCGTCGGTGACCGGCAATGGCCGGTGGCGGCGGGCAGCAATTTGCTCGACGCGCTGAATCAGTACGGCGTCGCGGTGCCTTACAGCTGCCGCGCCGGCAGTTGCCATGCCTGTCTGGTGCAGTGCGTGAGCGGCCTGCCCGCCGACAGTCGCCCGGATGCCTTGAGCGCCGAACAGCGCCAGCAAGGCTGGCGGCTGGCTTGTCAGTGTCAGGTCACGGAAGATTTGCAGGTACACACCTTCGACCCCGTCACCGACGGGCGCCCGGCGGTGGTCGAGGCGCTGGACTGGCTCAGCGATAACGTCCTGCGTTTGCGCCTGACCTCGCAGCGACCGCTGCGCTACAGCGCCGGGCAGCATCTGGTGCTGTGGATCAACCATATCGCCCGGCCGTATTCGCTGGCGAGCCTGCCGCAAGAAGACCGCTTTCTCGAGTTCCACCTCGACTGCCGCCAGCCCGGCGAATTCAGCGATGCGGCGCGGCGCCTGCAGATCGGCGACCCGATCCGCCTCGGCGAACTGCGTGGCGGCGCGCTGCATTACGATCCGGACTGGCACTCGCGCCCGCTGTGGCTGCTGGCGGCCGGAACCGGGCTGGGCCCGTTGTTCGGCGTGCTGCGCGAAGCCTTGCGCCAGGATCACCAAGGCGCCATCCGCGTCATTCACCTGGCCCATGACGAACGCGAGCACTATCTGGCCAAACCCCTGGCGGCGCTTGCTGCGCAGCGCGAAAACCTCAGCATCGAGCTGTGGACGGCGGCCGAGTCAGCCGCCGCTTTGGCGCAACTGCGCCTTGTTTCCCGGCAAACCCTGGCCTTAGTCTGCGGCTCGACTGCCAGCGTCGATGCGTTTGCCAAGCGTCTGTACCTGGCCGGACTGCCGCGCAATCAACTGCTGGCCGATGTGTTTCTGTCCCGCAGTTAAGCGCTGAATCTCGTGTGAAGGTGAACTCCTGTGGTGAGGGGATTTATCCCCGATGGGCTGCGTAGCGGCCCCAGGATTTTGTGAGTGCTGCGCACTCAATCGGGGATAAATCCCCTCACCACAGCAATCCAGCCTCACCACAAAAGAACTCTGTCAGCCCTTTTAAATGTTGAGTAAAGCTGATGACCGAAGCCATCCTGCTCGAACGCGAACGCGGTCTGCTCACCCTGCGCCTCAATCGCCCGGACAAGAAAAACGCCCTGACCCGCGCGATGTACAGTCGCCTCGCCGAAGCCCTGAAGCAGGCCGACAACGATCCTGACATCAACGCCGTGCTGATCACCGGCAGCGCCGAGTGTTTCACCGCCGGCAACGACATCGCCGACTTCATCCAGCAACCGCCGAGCGACCTCGACAGCCCGGTGTTCCATTTCATGCTCAACCTGCTCGAGTGCCGCAAACCGGTGATCGCCGCCGTAGCCGGCGCGGCGGTGGGCATCGGCACCACGTTGTTGCTGCATTGCGATCTGGTCTACGTCAGCCGCGACGCGCGGTTGCGCATGCCGTTCGTCAATCTGGGGCTGTGTCCGGAATTCGGCTCCAGTCTGATCCTGCCGCGTTTGCTTGGACACGCGAAAGCAGCGGAGCTGTTGCTGCTCGGTGAAGGATTCAGCGGTGAGCAGGCGGCGCAGTGGGGCATTGCCACCGAGGCGCTGGGCAGCGGCGAAGCAGCACTGAGCAAGGCGCGGGAGATGGCGTTGCGTTTCGACGAGCTACCGGCCGAAGCGGTGCGTATCAGCAAGCAATTGATGCGAGCGCCGGATCGCGAATTGATCCGTAAGGTGATCGAGGAGGAGGGCGCACTGTTCACCCAGCGCTTGCGCTCACCGGAGGCATTGGCGGCGTTGACCGGGTTTATCAAGCGGCACTGAGATCTTCGCTGATCTGGACGGCCTCATCGCTGGCAAGCCAGCTCCCACAGTTTTTGTGGTGGATGCAAAATCCGTGATCGCCGCCGAGTCTTGTGGGAGCTGGCTTGTCAGCGATGAGGGCAGGGCGGGCATCACATCTTTTGGCTCAGAATGCAAAAAGCCCCGGCACTCACATGCCGGGGCTTTGATGAGGCAAGACTTTAACTCCCGTGCAATAGGACGTTTGCCTAAACTGCTATCAGCGAGGACTGCACTTCAGTTAGGCAAGTACCGCAAGATCACCGGATTTCCAGGTTCCTCGTCTTTCGGGACGAGCGGGATGGCGCTCACGAGGATTTTTTCATCATCGGGTTGCAGGGCAACTCTCGCCATATACCTTCCTTTTCCAAAGGATGGCAGCGTCTGTTTGACATAACCCTGTCCATTGCCAAAGCTGGTATCTGGTGTCCCGTTGCTGTTAAAGCGGGCTACGACAAGCTGGTGAGTCATGGGTTTGAAAGTGCCTGCCGACCCCACAACGACCGATCGGCCGTTCTCTTGAAAGGCGCTGGCCTCCCATTGTGTTTCCTTGCCCAGGGACGTCAGCAATGGTTGACCCTGATTGAATTGAATGTTCGGTTCACCATTGGGCTCGGAGCTGATCAACAACGCTTGAATATCTGGAAATGCGCCCGCTGTACCAACCCCGAGAATCCGTCCGTTGTTCTGTCGCACAAGTTGATTGAATTCCGATGCACGCACATCGAACACCACGAAGCCATTTTTCATCCGGCCAAACGATTCATCGGGCTCGCCATTCTTATGAAAGCAGGCAAGCATGGCATGGTGACTTGATGCGGCGAGCGTCAAGCCTCCAACCACATATTTCTCTTGCTTGTCGTCAACCAGCAAGCTCCGCAATAGACTCGTTGGGTTATGGGGGTTTTTGATATAGATATAACCTTTAGCGGAGAATGTTTTGTCTGGTTTTCCCTCGGGCGTCAGGCGTATGATCCATCCGTTGCGATGAAACGTGAGGATCTTGCCATCACTCAAGATCACCATATCCGTCTGACCAGCGGCAGAGTTTTCCAGAAGTTGACTTTGTTCCGTGGAAGGCGAGTCGCGGTCCTTCAATAATTCCAGACAAAACAGGCCATCTTCCCCAAACGTTTTATCCAGTGATCCATCTTCTTCCAGTCGGTAAAAATAGGAAAAGTTGGAAGTGCTCGAAACATTATCGGCGTGAACAATAATCCTGCCATCAGTTTGCAAAGCAAATGAGGAAAGAGCACCAAGTCCGGGAAGAAGGTATTTGACTAAACCGTTCTCGCCATACTTCGGATCAGGATTGCCCTTTAGATCCAGGCGGCCCATGGTGATGTAGACGGAATCGCCTCTGGCGGAACGCCCGCCGAAATAAATCCAGGAATCCTTTACCATCAGTTTTTGGATATGGATAGTTCCGTAGTCCGGATTTCCGTTGACTATCGTCACAATTCCTTTGTCGCCGAAATCGGTATCGAGCATCCCGCCGTAAGTTTTTTGACTAATCATTTTTTCGACCTCGTGCAATTGCGGAAAAACAGGTCGTCAGTTCATTGCACGATAGAAAGGCGTAAAACTCTGAAGATTAATGATCGGACGAGTTTCGATTAAAAGCTTCCAGCGTCAGTGGCACAACTGTCAGGTCTGACAGTTGTAGATTCGCCCGACAGGTGTTAACGGGTCATAAAAAAGCCCCGGCATTCGCATGCCGGGGCTTTTGGTTTTCAACGAATCACTCAGACCTGCGGGTCGCCAACGTGCAGGATCTTCATGCCGTTGGTGCCACCGGTGGTGTGGTAGCTGTCGCCCTTGGTCAGGATGACCCAGTCGCCTTTTTCCACGACGCCGCGCTTGACCAGTTCGTCGATCGCTTTCTGGCTGACTTCGTTCGGGGCCAGCGAGGCCGGGTCGAACGGCACGGTGTACACGCCACGGAACATCGCTGCGCGAGCCTGGGCTTCGCGGTGCGGGGTGAACGCGTAGATCGGCACCGAGGAGCGGATGCGCGACATGATCAGCGGGGTGTAACCGCTTTCGGTCAGGGCGATGATCGCTTTCACGCCCGGGAAGTGGTTGGCGGTGTACATGGTCGCCAGGGCGATGCTTTCGTCGCAGCGCTCGAATTCCTTGCCGATGCGGTGGCTGGACGTCTTGCTGGTCGGATGCTTTTCAGCGCCGACGCAGATGCGCGCCATCGCCTGCACGGCTTCCAGCGGGTACAGACCGGCAGCGGATTCGGCCGAGAGCATCACGGCGTCGGTGTAGTCGAGCACGGCGTTGGCCACGTCGGACACTTCGGCGCGGGTCGGCATCGGGTTCTGGATCATCGACTCCATCATCTGGGTCGCTACGATCACCGCCTTGTTGTGGCGGCGTGCGTGCAGAATGATCTTCTTCTGAATGCCCACCAGCTCGGCGTCGCCGATTTCCACACCGAGGTCGCCACGGGCAACCATCACTGCGTCGGAAGCCTTGATCAGACCGTCGAGGGTTTCGTCGTCGGCCACGGCTTCGGCGCGTTCGATTTTCGCCACCAGCCAGGCAGTGCCGCCGGCTTCGTCGCGCAGTTGACGGGCGTAGTTCATGTCAGCCGCGTCACGCGGGAAGGACACCGCGAGGTAGTCGACTTCCATTTCGGCGGCGAGCTTGATGTCGGCCTTGTCTTTTTCGGTCAGGGCTGGTGCGGTCAGGCCGCCACCGCGACGGTTGATGCCTTTGTGGTCGGACAGCGGGCCGCCGATGGTCACCACGCAGTGCAGCTCGGTAGCAGTGGCGGTTTCGACGCGCATCACTACGCGGCCGTCGTCGAGCAGCAGCTCGTCGCCCACGCCGCAGTCTTTCACCAGATCCGGGTAGTCGATGCCGACCACTTGCTGGTTGCCTTCGGTCAGCGGATGGCTGGTGGAAAAGGTGAACTTGTCACCGATCTTCAGCTCAATGCGCTTGTTGGCGAATTTGGCGATACGGATTTTCGGGCCTTGCAGGTCACCCAGCAGGGCGACGAAACGGCCGTGCTTGGCCGCCAGGTCACGCACCAGCTTCGCGCGAGCCTTGTGCTCGTCGGGGGTGCCGTGGGAGAAGTTCAGACGGGCAACGTCCAGACCAGCCAGAATCAGCTGTTCGAGAACTTCCGGCGAGTTACTGGCCGGGCCAAGGGTAGCGACGATTTTGGTACGACGGACGGACATGCAAAGACTCCTGAGTTCAAGCGCTAGCAGAGGCTACTATGCTCTTGGGGTGTAGTCATTGTTCGTTTGCACTACTTATTGTTTTCTTTATTGAACGAGGTTTTTTTTCAACGACTGTGACCGGCAACCGCTACCGCTGGTCGGTACTGGTATTTCTTACAGGTGGCACGCGGTTTTTCGATCGATATACAGATTGAATCCCGCCAATGGTGGCGGGGCTGCGAGGCTTACGACATGACAGCTGAAAAAGAAACACACCAGGCGCTGGAACCGCCAGTGATTGAAAGCCCAAAAGATGGCGACAAGCCAGGTGTCCGTTTTCGAGTGGAGGGAACAGGAACACCCGGAAATTTCTCGATCGCCTACAGCACCAGGGATCCCTTGAATCCCCTGTTTGGCCAATTGATCAGTAGCAACGGGAGATGGAATACGTTCCTGGATCTGAGCAAATTCGGTTTTTATGTCGTTGAAAGAAGCCCGGACGGCACGGTTTCGCCAAGGTCACCGGTAGTGACCATCCATCTGGAGTCAACCCCATCTGCACCGAAGGGCGATGCCAACTCTCCCGAGGACGCCCCGCACTGATACCACGCTGTCGAGGGCGGCATTGAAGATTTTTCGCGCAAGGTCGATACAGACCTCAAGACAGGAGAACCTCCCCATGCGATTGTTGCCCATTGCCGCCCTTGCCCTCAGCGTCCTCGCCGTCACGGGCTGCACCCGTTGGTCGATGAACCATCATTTGAACAACGCCTACAGCGCCTACGACCGGGGCAATTGCGAGCAGGTGATGCTCGAACTGTCCAAGGTCGAACGCGCCAGCCGGGCCCGTCCGTATGTGTGGCCGGAAGTGTCGATGATGCGCGGCCAGTGCCTGGAACGGCAAAAAATGTACATCGACGCGGCGCAGACCTACCAGTTCATCATCGCCTCGTACCCCAACAGCGAATACGCCTTCCGTGCGCGCGCCCGCCTGGAAACCCTGCAGAGCCTGGGACATTACCCGACTCGCAGCGCAGCGGCAGTACCAAGTCCGCAACGTTTCTGATGCTGGTTGTCATACAAACGCTGGCCGACTGTACAAGCTGAGCTATAGTCCAGTGATCCGGTTCAGAGCCTGATTTTGGGCCGGGGCAACACCTGCGACTGGTAGAGGTTGAGGTGATGGCGTATTGGCGACCGTCACACCGGAAGCGGGGAGAGCGCGTCTGCAGGGCAGGCACGTTCCGAAGCAAAGGTGCGGCTCTGTGATGGAGCCTTGCATGGCGTACTGCGCATGTTTACCGATCGTCGAATTGAACGGCACCAGTTGCCGTACTTCCTGCGGGTGTACAACAGCGTCACCGACAAACCCATCGGTTTTCTGGGCAACGTGTCCGAGGACGGGCTGATGCTCATCAGCCAGTTGCCGATGATGATCGGCGTCGATTTCAGTCTGCGTCTCAAACTGCCATTCAGCGACGGCTGCCAGCAGGTCATCGACCTCACGGCGTGCTGCCTGTGGTGCCACGAAGACGCGACGCCCCTGCATTACGACGCCGGGTTCAGCCTGCAGCGTCCGCCCCCGGAATATGCGCAACTGGTCGAGGCGCTGCGTCAGTACTTCAGCTTCCAGCCATTGCCGGCCTCTGCCTGACTTCGGCGACGCTCGCATAATTGCTATCGCGGGCAAGCCCGCTCCCACAGTGTCCGGGGTTGATCAAAGCATTTGTGCACACCACAAATCCCTGTGGGAGCGGGTTTGCCCGCGAAGGCATCAGCCCGGACAACGCTTCTCCAAAGGCTAACCCATAGCAATCGCCCGCTCACTGTCCAGCGTCTTCTCCGCCAGCAATAACCCCATCTCGCTCAACTGATAAATCGCCATCGCCAGATGCCGTGGTTTGTCTTCCAGGCTGTCCGCCAGATCCAGCAGCAGAATGCTCACCGACGAAAAGGTTTCGTAGGTCTGGATGGCGATCGCTTCGGGGTTGATGTCGGGCGCGACCCGGAACATCTGCATGCCACGATCCACGGAATTGCGCGAGGGCGCTTCGGATTTGAGGTAGTGATCGAGGGCGCGCTCGGCGGCTTCGTGGAGCTTTTTTGAATCAGGGGATTCGTAGGGCGAGGTATCGGCAGGATTTGTTTCGGGTGGATTCGGAGTTGGTTTGAACATGGTGATTTTCCCTTAAGTGATGCCAGCACGATCTCGCGACTAAACGAGAGGGTGGCGGCTGAACGCAGGTTAGTCGACCGGGGGAAACCATCACCAAAAACCGGCGCGCCCGAAGGCGCCCTGCGAACAGCCACCATCGAGTGCGGGGATAGGGAATACCCGACTTGATGACGCTTATGCACATTGGTGAAACCCCCGGACGACTAAACCCGACCACTGATTGGCAGCGGCACGGACCACGTTACGGAGCATCGGCAAAGCGCACAAGCCGGCGGATTCTGGCGGATCTGTAGGCAAAGGCGCAAGGCGTTGTAGTTTGCTGCGCGTGTCGAAGTAGGGCGTGCAAAGCCTTAGCTGTTCTAGTAATCAAGCAATGTTTTTTTAGATGAATTGGATCTTTTGGACTGTCAGTTCTGACAGTGGTCTCGTGCAATGAGCACACGTATGTTGATCCCACAACGTGAGCGACCCATTGCCCGGAGCATTGCCGACATGAACGAAACCGTCGAGGACGACGAGAAAGGACGAGCCTGGCTTGATACCGAAAAGGTTCAGACCACTGTCGCTCAGGTCACGAAACTGGCAGACGGATCACTCAAGGAACTGGGCGACGGAGCGCAGTTTTCCGAGGTGTTCTGGGCGGATGCGGTCGAAACATCGCTTTACCAGACACACCCCAGAGTGCCTCAGCTGCAAACTCAAATGGTGTGCCGGTACAAGTTCGAATCAGGCCGCATCTATGTGAAGACCTTGCGCTACCACATGACCACACGGGGCGCCAATAAAGATAGGGCAAACATAGATTTGGGCCTGCAGGCCGGTACATGGGTGCGCAAGAACTCACCTGACAGCATGCTGCAAGATGACCGGTGGCACGATTATGTGGAATATGTCGACTCCCCGCTCGGTCCTCCTGATTTTGGCGTGTCGCTGGCAATCCGGGTTGACTATGACGGAGCCAATAACGATGTTGAACCCCACGAAGGGTGGGGCCTTGATATCTATCCAGCACAGAAACCGATTATCGAGGTTCCCACTTCCGGAACCGAGATTGATGACGAGAAGCCGTTCACTGTATCCGGTAGCAAAGGGCTTGTCCCCGGCACAATTCATTTGCGGTGGCAGTATAACAATGCTGAAATTCCACTGGGTACTGCTCCTGTCCAGAACAACGGGAGGTGGAATACCTCCATCGTGTTGCCGCCTGGCGTTTTGGATTTCTACGCCGTACAAATCATTGGCAACCAGAACTCCGGTAAGTCCAATACCGTTACCCTCAAGCCAAGGTACGTGGCACCACGTATCGACTCTCCGGCAAACAATGCGGTACTCAAGTCGGCCAGCGGATTGCTGATCAAAGGCCGAGGCACGCCAGGCAAAGTCATCGATGTGATGACCCCGGGGGGCGCCGTGTTACACGCCACGACAACCGTCAAGCCTGACGATACGTGGGAAGCATCATTCAACCAGTCCAACTACCCTGACGGCGGTCGCGTCGATATCACGGCTGGCCACAGAGGCATGGATGATTGGACCGCTGCGCAATTCTTCACCTTGCTTCTGCAGCCGACAATCACGACGCCATCCGAATCAGCGGTGACCGATCCGAGAGGTCCGATAGAAGGGGGAAGGGCTGTTCCAGGTGCGACCGTCGAAGTCCTCAAGGATCTCGAACATTCATTCAAGGTCGGCCAGGGCATTGCTGATGCCAACGGAAGATGGAGGGTTACAACGTTCACCCGCGACATACCGCCGGGCCGCTTTACGGTTGTGGCGCAGCAAACGGTATCTGGCGTCCCTTCAGAAGTGAGTGTGGCCCGTTCGTTCAAAGTCCGCCCCTCAGCACCGACCACAATCAACTTCACCTACCCGTCCCTCACCACCATCGAGTTTTCCGGCGCAGGTCTTACCGGCGCCACGGTTGAGATCACGATTGTCCGAGGTCCGGCAGGAGCTACGCCGCCACCTGCCGTTGTCGTGACCGCAGGCAGTTGGAGAACGACTTCACAGAACTGGCCCATCGGTGACTACGATCTGAAGGTCGTGCAGAAGGTTGACGACAATGCTGGTGGCTCGATTCCCTCGCATGAATACCATTTCAAGGCTTCATCGAAACTTCCACCGCCCTCTGCAGTGAGATACACCAATGACCTCTACACGCCGACATTCATCGGCGAAGGTATTGCAGGGGCATCTGTCGAGGTCACCGACAAGGCGACCGGCGCTGCGCTCGCGCCATCGACGCAGGTCACCACTCAGGGCTGGTCGACCCGTGCCTTCGATGCGTGGGCACCGGGTTCGACCCGCACCGTGCGTGTGGTGCAGAAGCTCGGTGCGGCGGTGTCGGACGCTGTTGAGCTGGTCATCAATATCGACCGTTTCCCACCGCCGACCGAGCTGGCTTTTACCGTTGTCGACTACAAGCCGCGTATCACTGGCAGAGGGATAGCCGGCGCCACCGTGCAAGTGACGGACAAGCAGACCGGCGCTGCCATTGCGCCACCCGCGCCCGTGACGGGCCAGGGCTGGACGGCAGAGGCATCGACACCCTGGCAGCCGAATACCACCAGAATCGTCCTGGTGGTGCAGTCCAAAGACGCTTTCGCCTCCGATCCGGTGGAAATGACCATCTCTGTGCCGCTGCTGGCACCCATCATCACTGCCGTCGAAGACGATGGACTCTCGCCGAAAATCTCCGGCACCTGCTGGCCCGGCGCGACACTGATGCTGAAGTACAGCGACAGTGCGACCGAGCACACATTTGAGGGGAACGGTCGCACATGGACCTTCAAACGCGACGCCGGGTTTGCTCCGGACGCGCAGCACACCGTGACGGTGATCCAGACCGTCGCCGGGCTTCCGTCGCCGCCAGCCTCGCAAACGTTCTCGGTCAGCCCGGAGAAACCGGTGATCACCGTGCCGGAGGAAAGCGCAGACACCCACTACGACATGAACGTGCACGGCATCAACGGCTATAACGGTGCCACATTGCAACTGCGGGACGCGCAATTCGGGCGGAATCTGGGTGAGCCGAAACGGCTGACCGCTCATGGCGACTGGTTCATCGAGCTGAAAAAACTCGAGTTCCGCAAATACCAGATCGATGCCGTGCAAACCATCGCCGGCAGACCCTCTCTGCCCAGCGCTGTGCGCAGTTTTTTTGTCGTGCTGGTGCCGCCGGTCATCACGGTGCCGGAGGAGCATCAATCGCTGGCGCGCACCTCGACGCTTCGTGGCACCGGCGAACCCCTTGGGCGCGTGACGATCTGGCGTGAAAGTCCGAGCGAAATCCTGCTCGATAAAGTCTCGATAGACGCCAAGGGCGATTGGTTTGCCGACGTAACGTTGCCGATCGGCAACTACAAGGTGAAGGCCCGGCAATTCTTCGACAATCATGAGTCGAAGGAAAGCCTTGTGCGCAGTTTCAAGGTGGTGCCCGCCGCGCCGGTTATCGAAAGCCCCGGGCGAGGCGTGCATGTCGGTCGTCGGGTTGTTGTGTCCGGCTTCGGCTATCCCGGTGACACAGTGCTGGTGACGCTGACGGGCAGCAAGGGCTCGGTACGCGCAAGCGCTCCGGTGCTCGAGGATCGTACCTGGTCGCTGACGCTTGAAACGGGGCAGTCCGTTGGCACTGCGCAGTTGGTGGCGATGTCTTCGCGTGATGGTTTCGAGTCTGCCCCCTCGGCTGCACATCCAGTGGAGCTGGGCACTTACCTGCCCGAGATTGATGAGCCGGCGCCGGGACGCTGGGTCGAAAATCCGCTGCGCTTCGTCGGTAAAGGCCGCACGGGCGTGGGGCGCATGGTGAGCTGGTACGACCCTGATCAAACCTTGCTCGAACCCATTGCCGTCACCGATCAAGGCTGGCGCGGCGAGGCATCGTACGCCTTGCGTCCAGGCGGCCACTGGTGCCGATTCCAACAGACCATCACCGACGCTGCGGATGTCTCGAGCATTTCCGACTGGGTCGAAAGCGAGCGTTTCGAGGTGATTTCGATTCCACCGGGAGCAAGACCATGACCGAGCCTGTGATCCGTCCAGTGCAGCAGTTGCTGAGACAAGTGTTCAGCGATGAACAGCGCGAAACCTATACCGATTTTTGCAATTACGTCGAAAATGGTGGTTCGATTTTTCCGCTGGTCGAGCAAGGCGTTCAGGGGCTGGTCAGCCATTACCGGATGAATCCCGACGACGCGCGGGCCTTTTTGCGCAGGGCCAACAGTCTGGCGGTGTTTGTCCGGCGCCAGTTCATCGAACATTCGTTGCGCGGTCCGCAGGCCCGGGTCACGCGCCCCGACAGCGGTCTGTTGTCGATGGTCGCGGGGCCGAGCTACGAGAGTTTGTTCTCGACCAATTTCGATGAGTTGTGCCCACCGCAGGCCCTGGAGTCAATCGCATCTCCGGTGGCTTACCTGATCGAGTTGTTGCGCTGGATCGAGGACAAAATCCACGCCATTGGCGGCGAGCAAAAGCTCGATTTGCATGAGCGCCGTCAGGATCTGAAAAAGCTGCTGGTCGACTTCAATGCCGTGCATCAGGCAGTGTCGGCGCTAGACATCATCGTCCCGGTGCTCGAAACGTTTATCGAAGAAAACGATAGTGAGCAAGACCTCGAAGAGGCACTGATCCAGACCCGTTACCCCAACGGCCTGCCGTACTACCAGCATTGGGTCACGCTTGATTTTGTCGCCCGTGAACATGGCCTGTCGGTGGGCAATATCGCTCACATGGTGGATCTGGCCTATCCCTATTTCCTGCAGCCTGAGGCATGGGACAACGATGCCGGGCGCGCCTTTACCCATGCGTCGCGGCTGGGGCCTTATCAGCGTGAATTGTTGACAGAGGCTCCGATAGAACCTGGCGATACCGACGCAAGGGACGACTATTACCAATGCAACTTTGGAGCGCGAGGAACCGATTGGCTAAATCTCGATCAGGTGAAATTCTTTGGCGAGCGAACGGGGCTGGACACCCGGGATATCGAGGCGTTGCTGTCGATTCGCGAATTCGCCCCGACGCGTTCGGCCAACGTCAGCGTGTATGACAGCGCGCAACCGGGCGCTGACGAGAGTCAGCGATCCGGCTCGGTGTATCTCAACGCTGCAACCATTCCGGCGCTCGACATTGATTACCGGCAAGGCAGCGAAGCCTTTCTGCATCGTTTGACACAAGCCCCGACCATCATTGACCGCTACGAACGAATGAATCGCAAGTTGCGCCTGGATCGATGGCTGGAGTTACCGAGCGAGCAGGTGGATGCGTTGTTGACGGCGGCGATCAGGGCAGAGGCCCGTCACGCAATACCGGAAGATCCGTGGTGGATTTCTACCCATCAGGTGCATGCGCTGGGCCTGTTTCAGTCACTGCGTGAACGCTATGGCTGTTCGGCAGAGGATTTCGCGGCATTTATCGATGAAATCTCGATTTACGGGCGTGCCAATGCCCTGTCACTGTTCGATCGCACCTTCAACGGCCAGGGCAATTATCGCCAGCCCCTGCTGCTGGATGACGCAACGTTTGCGACGCTGCCGGTGCAGGGTGTCGCGGAGCTGACGATCAGCCAGTTGTGCAGCGGCTTGGGCATCGATCTGCAGACGTATGCCTACCTGGCAGTAGCGATCGAACGGGCGCACGGGTTCAGCGGCACGCTGAGGCGCACCACGGCAGTCATTTCGAGTTTCTACCGGCTGGTGAAATTGCCACGGCTGCTGGGCATTACCCCGGTCGAAGGCGTGCTGATGCTGACACTGTTGGGCGGCGAGAGCTGGGTTGACGGGCTGGCAGGTTTGCCGCGCGTGCACTCACGGCTCAATAGCGAAACCACACCGGACGTGCTCAATCTGATTTATGCACTGCACTCCTGTGTGTCCTGGTGCAAGGATCGCGAGATTCCCGTGCTGTGGATGCTGCAGCAAGTGGCACCGCTGCAGGCCCTGGCGGTTGCCACACAGGCTGAGCAGCAGTTGTTCGAGCAGATCCGCAACCTGCTGCCTGCCGCGCTGTTCAACAATGCCGGGCTGTCGATGGCTGGCGTTCCCTCACTGGAGGGGCTGGACTGGCTGCGGTTGTTGACCGAACTGGTCGACCCGACGGGTCTGGTCATCGACCTGCAATTACCCGAGACCGACTACCTGAACCGTGCCCGGGTAAGGTTCGACCAGGCAATCAGGGAAGGGCTGGGCGAGAACGACGCCAGTGTGCGGGGCATTCTCGTCGAGCGAATGCTCGGCGTGCTGTTGCAGGCGCGGGAGGCGCAGGTCTCGGTCGCCCGGGAGTGTCTGGCGGTGTACACCGGCCTTGATACCGAACGCGGATTGCTCGTGCTGACCTGGGCGCAGGCCACGGTTTATCAGTTGTTGTCGCAGGTCAGCGCGCGTGCCGATCGTGATGCAACTGAGGCACTCAGTCCCGCTGCGCGCGCCGCAGAGCAACCCGACCCGCTGCTGAGCTTGCTGGCTGATGTGCGACGTCGCAGTGCTGTGGCGAGCAAGCTGGAACTGTCTGCGGTATTGCTCGAAGACTTTCTGCAATACGGCCACACGGCCTGGATGGCTCAGGACGATCGGCACCTGCTGTCGATCCGCACCCTGTATTACCTGAGCGCGCTGGGACGGGCCTTCGAGTTGAGCGAGCAACCGGCTGGCAAGCTGCTCGACTACCTGCGTCAGGTCAACGCATTGCCCGACCCTCTGACAGGCCATGCATTGCGGCTGGCACAGGATGCGGCAGCGTTGCGGCTGGCGGCGTTTTTCGACTGGAGCGTGCAGGAGGTGCGCGAGTGCGTCAGTCACATCGATCCTGAACTGAAGATCCTCAAGACTTTGCCCCAGCTCGATTTGCTGATGCGCATCCGCGTATTGGCCCAGCACAGCGGCATGGACGCCCTGACGATTTTCCTCGTGGGAAATCTGCCGGAGGACGTAGACAAGGACGCCTATCGATTCGCCGCCGAGCGCGCGCTGCTCAGCCTTTCAGCCACCCGTGAATTGGTGGTCGCCTTTGCCGATGAGGTGGCGCAACCACTGGTCAAAATGAAATGTGAAGTGGACAAGACCGAGGTGGTGGCCGGCAAACCCGAAGAGAAAGTCTTGTTGACCGTGACGTTGACGGACGCCGATGACAAGCCACTGAGCGGCGTCAATGTGTATTGGCAAGTGAGCCTCGGCACGATTGTGGCCAAGGCCACCGAGTTCAATGGAACGGTGACGGTCGAGTATCTGCCGGGCAAGGTCATGGGGCAGGAAACACCACTGTTCTGGCTTGACCTGATCGACGCACAACAGGCCCCGACGATCAATATCTCCGATGATCCCAAGACGCTGTCCTTCCCCGCACCATTAACTGCCCAGGTGCCGCTGGAACCGGTTCCGGCGGGGCAGGAAGTCGAGCTGTACGCCACGCTGCGCGACGAATATCGAAACCCCGGGCGCAACCGTCTGGTGCGCTGGTCCGCCGAACCTGCGAGCGGCAGTAGCGGCTCGGCGGTGATTCGCCCCGGGCAGAACCACGCCGACTTCGAGGGCGTTACACGGGTGTACGTGTCGAGCACGTCCGGCGGCAAGTTCATTGTCAGCGCGCATTGCGATGCCAGTGAAAACGAAACACTTTTTGACCCTATCACCTTCACCGAAGCACTGACTCACCAATGACCGTGTTGGTTGACGCAGCGTTCACCTCAGGATGCAGGACAAGACCATGACTCAACGCAATCTGGCTCCATTGTTGGAAAAACGCCGCGCAGCACTGGTCGATTACTGCATCGGTCAGGCTACCAGGACCCGCTACTCTTTCGTGAAAACGCCGCAGGATCTGTTCGAGCTGTTGCGCATGGACCCGCTGGACAACTACCCGGTGCAAAGTTCGTGGGTCGCCGAGGCGACCAGTTGCGCGCAGCAATTCATTCATGCGGCGTATCGCAAGCTTGAGCCGGGCTATAAAAACACGGCTTTTCCGGCGCATGAGCTGAAGCTCTGGGAGCTGTACAGCAATTACCCCGACTGGGCGGCGCTGGCGTTGATCGCGGTCTACCCGGAAAACTTCATCAACCCCTTTGTGCGGCAGCGCAAGACCCGCCTGTTCAAGGCACTGGAAAATGACTTGAATCAGGCGCGGCTGACCGGCGATTCGGTGCAGCGTGCCTCGCAGCAATACCTCAAGGCATTCGAGCAGACCTGCAACCTGGATGTCATCAGCGCCTGTCTGGATGGCGACTCGGCAAGCGATGCCACTTACTATTTCGTCGGCCGGCAGCGGGTGCAGCCGTTTCAGTATTTCTGGCGCAAGGCCGACATCGAGCTCACCGCTTCCGGTAATCCGGTCAACCCGGCGGCATGGAGTGAATGGCAACCTGTCGACATTCCGGTGGGAAATAGGGTTCTGGACATGCGGCCGCTGTTTTGGGGCGGGCGTTTGTGTCTGGTGTGGGCTGAGTGGCGCGACCCGGTGGGTATCAAGGGGAGCGAGGGCTATTTGGCCCCCAGACTGGATATCAACCTGGCGTTCATGAGCCAGAATGCAGAATGGTCGGCACCGCTGAGCTTGTATAGCGCTGATGAGGACACCAACAACAGCGACAGGAGCCTTGATTCCCGGCTGATTGCAACAACGTTTTCCGATGCAATTCACCCCAAGGGTCGCCTGGGCGTATTGCTTATCAGCCCGGCGGGTCTGAGGGTGAGCACCACCCGTGATGTGTTCTTTCGTCCGTTGCCTGAAGACGACGGCAACTGGCTTGTATATCTGGCCAGTCATCGCTTCACCGATGTCCTGACCTTGCAGCATGCACTGACGCCGAAAAATCAGCCGGTGGTCGAGATCAAGAGTGAGACCTCGGGGGATCTGACGGCTTATTACGGGCTGCAGGCGGTGTTTTCGGAGGTAGGAACAGACGACTTTCTGTGGGTTAGAGGGCTGTGCCGGGAGCAGTCTCCGGTTGGAGGTGCGAAGGTCGATTTTACCTTGAAGCTGAACAATCCGGCCGGAGATGACCCAAGAGAAACCAAAGGCCTGCAGCCCGTCTCGGGTGGTTGGGCTACTCAATGGATGAAACTGCAACGCGCGAAAGGCGGATTTACCGGGCTGGCCGAATTTACCTTGAGCGGCGAGGACCAAGGCAGCAAGACCTTTACAGTTTCACTCACCAAGATCACCCGTTTCGTACCGCCGACTCTGGAAAAGAACGCGCTGGATGCGGCGCAGTTCATCAGTTTCGGGCAGTCCGGAATGTTGCAGCGCGCGCGCTTGAACTCGCTGTTCGGCCCGGAGCTGGTGCAACTGAGCAATATTTCCGTGGATGCCGTACTCGACTGGGAGACCCAGTTCCTGACGGAACCGCCTCCAGCCGCGGGCCCGATCGCCGAACCGAACGGGGCGTTCGACGGGGCCAACGGTCTATATTTCTGGGAGCTGTTTTTTCATCTGCCGCATCTGGTGGCGGCCCGTCTGCGGGCCGAGGATCGCTACCTGGAAGCGCAGAACTGGATGCATTACGTGTTCGATCCGCAAGATTCGCGAGACCCGCAAAAACCAGGGAATGCGCCACCGAGGCCTGAATACTGGCGCTGCCGACCTTTGGCCGCTGTGGGGAATGTGGGCGTCGAAGCCATGCTGCCGACCGATCCGGACGCGATTGCCTATGCCGCACCCCAGCACTACCAGATTCTGGTGTTCACCGAGTATGTGAAGAACCTGGTGGCGTGGGGCGACTGGTACTACCGCCAGCTCACCCGCGATGCGCTGGTGGCGGCAAAATTGTGTTACGTGCAGGCGCAGTTTCTGATGGGCAAGCCGCCTTCCGCCCGGGCAGTCACCCGTTGGCAAACGCAGACGGTAGAAGCCTTGCTGAACCAGAGCGCGAGCCGCCCGGCGCTTGAGCAGTTCGAGCAGGAGCTGCAGTTTTCCCTGGCTGACATTCCTCCAGCCGTCGAAGCGTCACCGTTGATGGGCCTGCTGGCGAACGAGCCGTTCAAACTGCCGATCAATGAGCAATTGCTTGACCTGTTTGACTTGCCGGGGCAGCGCCTGAGCAACTTGCGCAACAACCTGACCCTGGATGGCAAGCCACTGGACGTTCCGCTGTTCAGCCCGCCCACCGATCCCAATCAATTGTTGCGCGATCTGGCCGCTGGCGGGGTGGGCATGCCGCGGCCGATGGGCGGACGTCTGGTGGTGGGGGCCTTTCGCTGGCGCGTCAGCTACGAGGCGGCGTTGCGCGCCGTGCAGACACTGCAGGAGTACGGCAGCCAGGTATTGCGTCTGCTGGAACAGCGCGACCGGGCGGAACAGGAAGAACTGCAGCAAGAGCACCTCAAGGAGCTGGGCGAATACGCCCGTACGGTTCAAGAGCAATCCATTGCCCAGCTTGAAGCCAGCCTCACGGCCCTCGGCCAGAGTCAGGCCATGGCCCAGCAACGGGCCGATCGATACAAAGCCTGGTACGACGAACACATCAGCGATGCCGAATACCAGATCATGGACAAACTGGCGATGGTCAAAGGGATCAACACCGGGCTACACGCGATCAAGTCTGTAGGCGCGGCATTGGCGGCTGCGCCGAACATTGGCGGCACGGCTGTCGGTGGGCATCGTTTGGAAAAAGCTGCGGATGCTGTGGTCTTTGGTCTGGAAATCAGCGCGATGCTGTTGCAGATCGACGCGGATAAACAAGCCATCACCGAAAGCTACCGCCTGCGCCGCAGAGAGTGGGAGTTGCAACGAGATCAGGCACTGGCCGAGGTCGGGGCAATCGCCGAGCAGATCACTGCGCAGACATTCGCCCTCGATGCCGCCAGAACGAGTCTGGAGCAAACCCTGCGGGCCAACGGTCAGGCACTGGCGCTCTACAACTACCTGAAGAAACGCGCGACCAACGCAGAATTGTTCGGCTGGCTGCTGGGCCAGCTCAAGGCCTTGCACTATCAGGCTTACGATGCGGTGGTCAGTCTGTGCCTGAGTGCCCGGTCGTCATTGAGTGCGGAGACCGGCGATTACGAAACCGCTGAGGCCTTGCCGCAGGTCTGGCTGGACAACCGTCATGGACTGACTGCCGGTGAACACTTGCGCGAGTACCTGTTGCGCATGGATCGTCTGTACCTGCAAAGCCATGAGCGCCGTCTGGAGCGGGTCAAGACCATTTCGCTGCGACGACTGTTCGATGACAAGGTGGATCCGCAGACGGGATTCTCCGACTGGACCCAGGCGCTGGCCGAGTTGATCGAAAAGGGCGTGCTGGAGTTCCAACTGACGCAGTTGTCATTCGATCGCGATCACCCGGGCGAGTATTGCCGGCTGCTCAATCTGGTCGAGGTCGACCTGCCCGTACTGCTCGGACCTTATCAGGATGTACAGGCGACGCTGCTGCAGGTCGGCAGCATGACCGCTACCCAGGGCTCGGCGCGCTCGGTCGAGTACCTGCATCAGCCGGCGGGCAAGGTGGCGCCGGTCGAGGTGCTGTTCAATCTGCGCAGTGGCCAGCAGATCGGTTTGTCCGTGGGGATTGCCGACACCGGCATGAACGCCGGCAAACCGGACGAAGGCTTGCTCAACCCTTTCGAGAACACCGGCGCGATCTCGCGCTGGCAATTGCACTTTCCCTGGCCGCAGAGCGAGCGGCAGGCGCCGATGCTCAAATCACTCACCGACATCATTCTGCGCGTCCGCTACACGGCCAAGGCCGGTGAGCCGACGTTTACCCTCGCTGTCAAAGATCTGGTCACCCGGGCGATCACGTCCCGCCAGTCAGGCAATATCAAAGGAGCAGGCCATCATGGTTGAACCCGTCATTCAGGCTGATGACAGTCTGGTGCTCAATGGTGATTTCCGTGAGGCCTTGAGCCATTGGGAAAAGGGGCCGGTTAACAGCCGCTGGGTTACGGTCGTGGGCGAGCCGTACGAAGGCACACAGATCAGGATGCTTTCAGTAGCAAACCTTGCCTCTGCCTTTCAGGAAATGACCGTATCTGTAACGCCGAGCGCCGGAGCCAGGTATGTGCTGAGTTTCCTGTATGAAACGCGGCATACCGAAGCGGGCCGCATGATATTCACTGATGACAGTGGAGCCACCCTTAGAGAAATCCCGTTGCCGCCCGGCAGCCCTCGTAACCTTGAAGAGGACCAGGCACGGATCAGTCAAGGGTTGCCGCTGGAATTCAGACCGCTCAAGTACAACGCCGAGCTCGATCTGCCGTTGCAGCGCCAGGACAAGATTCGCGTCACAGTGGTCGCCCCGGGTAATGCTGATCCCGAGGGCTATAACTCTCTGGTTTTGGTCACCCGCATTCGCCTGGGCGTGGAACTTGAGCCCGCGCGGATGCAGACGGTGAAGGTGGACGCGGAGCAATCGTCATCCGGCAAGCTGGTTCACCTCTGCCTGGGCGCGGACGGCAGCTTCCAGCACCAGATTGCGTTCGTACCCGACCCCGACAGCCCCTGGCTGCACACCAAAGCTGCATTGGTGAGCGATGACAATCCACAAGGCGCGGTTATCGCAACGCCTGACTGGGGCGTCGATCAACCGCTGGACTCACCGTGGATGCTGCAGTGCCCGCTGATCGGTGCTCAGGATCCTTACCTGTTCACGATGCAACTGGTGAACCAGTACACCGCCGAGCCGTATTCGATGCAGGTCTCGCTGGGGCATCACCGGCTGGTGTTCCGTGAGGTGCTGGAGGCCGCGTATTTCCCGGTGCTGGAGTTGACGCAATCGGTGCGTCTGGGGGTACGAGTGGCCTCCTGGTACACCGGTCAGTTTCTGGCCGGGCGCACGGTGACCTGGACCACCGAAGGGCTGGGGGTGCTGAGCACGACACCGACCGACGCCGAGGGCTGGGCGTATTTCGAGTATCTGCCAACGGCTGCTGGAAAACTTGCTATCCAGGCTTCGGTGGCAAGCCCCTACTATGCCAGTGGGGTGGAAACCACGACGCTGGACGTTCAGGTGCTGGCGACCGATCCATGGAAGGATGTTCTGGCGGTGGTAGACAGCAACGCCTTGCCCTGGGCGCAGAAGACCGGCTATCCCAACCGTGGCTCGACCTATCAACTGAGCGTTCGGGTGCCTGAAGTGTTACGTGGTTCCACGATGGCACTGCGTTGGGATGGCGACAGCGCCGCACAGTTGGGCGTGCAATTGCGCCCGGAGCTGGAAGCCTCGATACCTGTAGGCACAACAGACCTGAACTGGGAGTTGATCTGCCAGGACAAACTCGACGGTCGCTTCCACTTGCAGTTGCTGTGTTCGAAGCTGCTGTTGCCCTCCAGCAGAAAACCGATGTCACTGGCCCGCAATCTGGTGCGCATTGGCGACGTTCAGGAGGCCAACAAATTTCCCGTGGTGGACGAAGGCGAAAGTGTTCTGTTGCGGGTGCAGGTGGTGCATGTGGTCACCGGCGGCAACGGCGATCCGGTCAACAATGCACGGGTGGACTGGCAGACTCCCGAAGGCACGATTGCCACCCGATCGGGGATCGGTGGCTGGGCCAGCGTGTTGTATCAACCGAGCCGCGACGGTGAGCTGGTGGTGACCGCTCGCGTGCGGGCGCATGACGAAGCGGTGCCGGTGGAGCGACCGTTTGCAGTGAAGGCGCTGCAGAGCAGCCCCTGGAAAGGCAAGATCAAGATCCTGTTTGACGGCAATGAGGTTGACCTGACCGAATTGGGCTTGCTGTGCTGGCGCGGTGAGCCGCACACCTTGCGGATACAACCCACGCCCGGCAGTTCGCTGATTGGACAGATGATCACGCTGCAATGGCGTGGCGAGCCGCCGGGGATCGGCTTGACCGTCTCGGATATCGGCAAGCCGCTGATGCTTGAGCCATCGGGGCTGGAATGGCGCTTCAGTTCGCAGGTCGCGTCGAGTACCAGCAGCCTGTTCAGCCTGACCTTGAGCAGCCCCGGGCTTACCGCGCCCCGGGAGTTGTTCGGTCGGCTGATCTCCACAGAGCTTATGGATGAACTGACGTTGATGCTGGACCAGGTGACTGCGACAAACGCCAGTCAGAGAATGTTTCCTTGCATCGGGGCCACGCACACCTTGCGCTATCTGCCCAATGCCTTGAGCCCGCTGGTGGGTTTGCAGGCAACGCTGGTGTGGCAAGGCACCCCGGCTGATGACCTGGAAGCGAGCATTGAACCGCCACTCGATCAAGCTCAAAAAATCAGTGATGGTGGTGTTGGCTGGAGTCTGGATTTCACCTCGAGCAAGGTCTCCGGCGCCTTTAGTGTGGGGCTTTTCTTGTCTGCCCTGGATCGCTCCATGAGCACCAATCCGATGCAGCTCGCTCACAACAAGCTGCGAATCGAAGACTGGCGTGAGTCAGCGGTTGACGCCGTCATCGGCAAGGATAAAGCCTGGAGCTGGGTCAGGGTGGTTTCGGCATTCACCGGGCAAGCGGTGGCGCAGGTGGCGGTGCAGTGGAAATCCGCTGACAGTTCAGACAGCGTCGTCAGCGACGAACTGGGCTGGTCCGGGTTTGGCCTGGTGCCGAGCAGTCACGGTCAGCAGAACGTCGTGGCCAATGTGCACAGCCCGTTCGATGGCTATGAAGAGCAACGTGCCCTGTCCTTTACGGCGCTTGCCCGTAACCCTTGGGAGGATGTGCGGGTGCGTTTCGATGGGCATGATGAACATCCATGGGGCAGTCACACGTACTTTCCGCGACGCAATGGCTCACATGCCATCGAAGTACTGCTTCCGGATGGCAGCCCGTTGTTCGACCAGGAACTGACCTTGGGCTTGACCGGCACCGGCCCTGCGGAACTGGGGCTGAGTTTCGAACCTGCGCTCGGCGCATCACGCCTGCCCTCGGCAATCGGTTTGCGCTATTCCCTGCGTTGCGCCGACCTGAAGGACGGTGGCTTCGCGCTGCGCCTGGGAGCGGAGCGCCTCGCCAGCCTGTCACCGGCCAATGCGATGTCGCTGGGGGCGGGCGTGCAGGTATTGAAATTTGCTGCCAGTAGCAGTCTCCAGCATGTGCTGGAGTGGGGGCAGGAACTGGTCGAGCAGGTCACCGTGGTTTCGTCCATCACCGGTAAGGGCATCGCGGGGGTGGTCGTCACCTGGCGCAACAACGACTTGGGTACAGTCACCAGCCAGACCGACTTTTATGGTGTGGCCCGTGTACGGTTCAAACCCCAGACCCCGGGTGCGGCGGTGGTCACGGCTACGTTGGAGGACGCCGCGTATCTGGAGTCAGTCGAGTTGCCGTATACCTTGCAGGAGCCGCGGGAAATTATTGAGCTGATCATGATTCGCTCCGCCAATTATCCGGGCGCTGAAGTGGAAGCCCAAGTGACGGTCGTGTCGGCCATTGACCGGCACCCGCTTGGCGGCGTCGAAGTCATGTGGGACCTTGATGCTGTGGCACTTCCATCGGCGGTTACCGATGCAATGGGCAAAGCGACTGTGCGGTTCGACCTCGCCAGGTCAGGCGAGCTGATTTTGTCGGCGGTGGTACGCGGTGGCTTGGGTGGATGGGACAGCGCGTTGCTCGCGTTGGATGTCGAGATCGGGCCGGTCATTGACAGATTTGCAGTTGGCCCGGCAGTGGTTTATCCCAATGATTATGTTTCAGGCCAAGTGACAATTGTCAGTTCGAGCGACGGTCGAGGTTGGGGCGGGTTGACCGTCGATTGGAATGTCAACGGCGAAATCAGATCGACTGTTACCAGCCCTGCGGGTGTGTCCACTTTGAATAACATACGTGTGCATGAATCGGGATTATTCCCTGTAACGTGCTCGGTCGCCGGTTATCCGCCATCAAGCTCGGTCAATATCGAAGTCGTAGGGCCAGAAGCACCGCGAATCAGCAATTTCGTGAGACCCCGGCCAGATCTTTTTGAAGTGTTCATCACTGATGGCCGGAAGGTGCCGCTTGAGCGAAAAACCGTTTTCTGGCGCCTCGACGATACTGCATACGAACCGACAATCACCGGGCCGGATGGCAAAACCATAAAAGTGTTCAATTTTATCAGCGGTCGCAGAGTTTATGTGGGGATCGAAATTGGTATGAGCAGTCGTCTTTACGAAAGGGGCATCGACCTCTAAGCCGGCAGAGTGCGATGTGCGGATTGTTACATGACCCCAGCGCGCTTCCAGTTGAGGTAGCGGTTAACCAGCCCTGTGCTCAATTCGTCAGGGCGCACATCCAGCACCTGAACTGCATGAGCATTCAACTGCTCATGCAGCTCGGCCCGGGCATTGAGGTAATCCACCGTGCCGCAATAGGCCAGTGCTTCGGGCAGCGTTTGTACCGGGGCATTGCGCACGCGGTCGAGGGCTTCCTCGCGCAGGCTGACCACCAGCACTTGATGCTGCTGGCTCAGACGTTTGACGCTGGCGAGAAGGTCTTCGGTGTCCTCGTCACGCAGGTTGGTCAGCAGCACGATCAGCGCCCGGCGCTTCTGTCGGGCCAACAGCTGGCTGGTCGCGGTTGAATAGTCGGCAGGACGCTGACTGCTGTCCAGATCATAAACGGCGTTGAGCAGGACCTTGAGCTGACTGGAACCCTTGATCGGCGCGAGAAAACGCGGTTGCGCGACGGCGAAGGTGCTCAGCCCCACGGCATCGCCCTGACGCAGCGCGACATGGCTCAGCAGCAGACACGCATTCAGCGCATGGTCGAAATGTGACAGCTCGCCATCCTGGCTGCGCATTTGCCGGCCGCAATCGAGCATGAACATGATCTGTTGATCACGCTCGTCTTCATACTCGCGGGCAATCGGCGTGCGCTGGCGGGCGGTGGCTTTCCAGTCGATCTGGCGCAGGCTGTCGCCTTCGCGAAATTCGCGCAACTGATGAAATTCCTGACCCTGCCCGCGACGCTGGCGCTGGCGCACACCGAGCTGGCTGAGCCAGTTGTCCACCGCCAACAACTGCCCACCGTAGAGCTTTGCGAAGTCCGGGTAGACGCGGATCTCGCCGCTCACGGCGAGCAGGCGTTTGCCTGTCCACAGACCGAACGGGCTGGGCAGGTTGATTTCGCAATGCTCGAAGCTGAAGTGCCCGCGCTTGAGCGGGCGCAGACGGTAGCCGACCGCGCTGAATTGCCCGGGTTGCAGTTCAATCGCCAGCGGCAGGTTTTCGAAGCTCAGGCCCTGTGGCACGTGGTCGAAAATCTCCACCGCGACCGGCTCGATGAAGTCATGGCTGAGCTGCAGCCGCACCTCGCTCCAACGGCCGAGTGCCAGGCTGCCGGGCATCTGCCGCTGGATGCGCGGCGAGGGCAGGTTGTTCAGGCGCAGCGCATCGATGATCGCCAGCACCAGCAGGGCCAGGAGCAAGCCCCAGTTGATCGACAACAGCGTGGCGGGTACGTCGATGTCGAGGGCTTGCAGCGTGCCCAGCAGCGTGCCGACGGCCAGCAGAATCGCGAGCCAGATCAGCAGCAGGCGTGACGGTTTCACAGGCGTGGCGCCGGCACTTGGTCGAGCAGTTGCTGCAGCACCTGATCGACCTGCAGACCTTCGATGTCCAGCTCCGGCGCCACTCGCACCCGATGGCGCAGCACCGAGAGCGCGCAACCCTTGATGTCATCGGGAATCACGAACTCGCCGCCGCGCAGCAACGCACGGGCGCGGGCGCATCGCACCAGCGCAATCGAGGCACGCGGCCCGGCGCCGAGGGTCAGGCCGGGCCAGGAACGGGTGCTGCGCGCCACCCGCACCGCGTAATCCAGCACTTGATCGTCAATCGGCAAGTCGCTGGCGATGCGTTGCAAGGCCTGCACGTCCTTGGCTTGCAGGACCGTGCGCAACGGCTGCACGTCGAGCATGTCGGCGCGGGTCGAGCGGCTGACCTGACGCACCATGTTCAACTCCTGTTCGGCCTCGGGGTAATCCATGCGCACCTTGAGCATGAAACGGTCGAGCTCGGCTTCCGGCAAGGGGTAAGTGCCTTCCTGCTCGATCGGATTCTGGGTGGCGAGCACCATGAACGGCTGGGCGATCGGCAGCGCCCGACCTTCGAGGGTGACCTGACGTTCCTGCATCGCTTCGAGCAACGCAGCCTGGGTTTTTGCCGGGGCACGGTTGATCTCGTCGGCCAGCAGCAGGTTGGTGAACAGCGGCCCCTTGCGCAGCTTGAACTGCTCGGTGTGCAGGTCGTACACCGCGTGGCCGGTGACGTCGCTGGGCATCAGGTCCGGGGTGAACTGGATGCGCGTGAACTCGCCGCCAAAGCAACGCGCCAGCGCCCGTACCAGCAAGGTCTTGCCCAGCCCCGGAACGCCCTCAAGCAGCACGTGGCCGCCGGCGATCAGTGCGGTCAGCACATCGTCGATCACGCTGTTCTGGCCGATCAGGGCCTTCTGCAATTCGCCGCGCAGCGCTTGCGCCAACTGGCTGGCACGCTGGCGTTGCTGGGCGGCGTGGCTGGCGCTGCCGGGCTCGATCTGTTCACTCATAGCGTGTTCCTCAAGGTTTGCAGGTGGGCCACCTGGCGACTGAAATCAGCGCTGCTCATGCGCTGTTTCGGCACCGGGCTGAGGGCCTGACTGATGGCGCGGGTCGGCTGTCGGGTCAGGCGCGACAGCACCAGCCATTGCTCGGCCACGTTCAATTGGTCGAAGCCGGGATAGCGGCGGCGGGCGCGGCGCAGCACGTCCTGTTGCAGGGCTTGCAACAGCGTGTGCTGACCGTTTTGGCGCAGGATGAAATCGGCACTGGCGCGCAGGTGTTCCTGCAACTGCCGGCGGCCACTCGGGGCGGGTGCCTGCAGTGGTCCATGGCGCACAGCAACGTGCCACAGGCCGAGGCCGATCAGTGCCAGCAGAGCGACGATGGCTTGCGGGAAGTAACGCCAGAGCAAGGTCAGCAGACCGTCGTGTGCGGTGTTGAAAATCAGCGTGACGTCGGTGTCGGCGCTCAGGTACCAGAGCAGCCAGGCGTTGTCGTGCTTGCTGATGGCCGGGGTTTTCCACAGTTCGGCATCGGTGACCACGGTGATCGAGCCGAGGCCGTACGGCAGTTGCATCATGTGCGTGGCCTTGGCGCTGTTGGCCCAGGCCTGGGCGAGATTTTTCGGATCGTCCAGATGGAACGCGGTGTCGAAACCGGCGTAGGCCGGCGCGTCCTCGTCTTCCAGGTAGAGCTTGGTCAGATTCGGGTACGGATCATCGGCCAGCTCCGCCGGCGGCTCCTTGAGGTCCTTGCTCAGGGACTGGTGCAACTGCACCCGATCCAGCAACAGATCATCGCTTTGTCTGGCCTGCTTGTCCCACAGCGCTTCGGCCACGAACACCAGGCGCCCACCGGCGCGGGCCCAGTTCAACACCTGATCGACCTGCCGCGGGGTCATGCGCGAGCGCTCGCCGAACAACAGCAGGGTGTGCCGACGCGGATCGATATCGGGCAGCACCGCCAGTGTTTCGGCCTGGCCGACGTTGAGGCCGCGCTCGCGCAAAAACAGTTCTGCCGCCAGATAAGGATTGGCCTGCGCCTGGGGCGAGGGACCGTGATCGATCACTTCCTGATAGGGCCGCGCCTTGAGGTACAGATAAACGCTCAACGCCGCGAGCAGGGCGACCATCAGCCCGCCGAGCAGCCACGCGTTGCGCCGGTTCAAGCGCGCGCTCCCTGCTCGAACAAGGCGCGCCAGCCGTCACACAGTTCCTGTTGCAGATGTGCCGCCGGCACGCGGTGCCCGTAGGCCATGTTCTGCCAGTGCAGCGTCAGGGTGCGACTGAACGCCAGCAGTTCAGGGCGCTGCAATTGCTCGACCCGCAGCAGCACCTGATGCTCGGTGTCTGCAGGTTTCAAGGTCAGGGCAAAGTCGTGCAGCAGACGGCTGAGCAAGCCGCGATAGAGCAGGCCCAGCGCCGCGCGCGGCTGGGTCTGCCAGAGTTGTTCGGCGCTGGCGGCGATGTCGTCGGGCAAGGACTGCGGGGTCAGGTCCAGGCCAAATGCTTGTTGCGGCGCAGGTGGCCTGACGCGGGCGGGCAGCTTCGGCCGGCGACTGACGAAGGTGCTCAGGAACTCGCGATAGCGCCAGATCAGCCAGCCCACAGCGGCGATCAACGCTCCCCACAACAACACTTCAATCAGGCCGGCCAGCGCATTGAAGCGCTGACTGTCCAGCCAGCCGAGCAGGGTTTTCAGCCATTGCGGCGCCTCGCCGGGTTTGGCTTCGGCCGGGGCTGCCGGATCGTCGCCAAAGCGATAGCGGGTCACGCTTTCCTTGTTCTTGAATGGCGGTTGTTCGAGCAGCGCCTTGATGCTGTCGTGCGCAGCCTGACTGGTCAGCGGTTGGTGCAACAGGCGGGGTGCCTCCGGTGCGCTGGCGGGATCGGCTGCAGCCCATACGGGTGGCACCGCCGGCAGCAAAAGACAGACCGCCAACAGCAAACCCAGAGCGCTGCTGTTCAAACGCTGGCGCAAACGACGGAATACCAACTCGATGTCCCACGCTTCCAGTGCGGTGCGCCGGTTCAGATACAGGCTGAAACCGCAGGCGACATAAATCGGTTCCCAGACCACCAGCACCAGCGCGTAGAAAGCGTTAGTCAGGTGTTCCAGCCAACGCCAATGGTGATCGGAGTCGAGGATCAGCGATTGCCAGTCCCAGTCGGTTTCAATCTGCTGCGGCAGCAGCATGTAGAACAGCACCATCAGGCCGATCCACAGTGCGGTCTCCAGATGCATGCCGATGATCGTCAGCCATTGCGCGGCGCCGGCATTGCGTTGCAGCAACACTTGCAAGCGTTGCTGGCGAGCGGTGCCGTCGAGGCCTTCGAGTTGCACCACCGGCAGCAGGAAGCTGCGACTCAGGCTCAGCCGGCGCCAGGTCAGGCTGGCCAGCCATTGTGGTTTGAGCAGTCGAGGAAATTCGCGCAGGGCCTGTTTCAGTGTCGGTGTTTCGCCGAACAGGGCTTTGGACAGGATGTACAGCGGCAGACGTTCGTAGGCTGGTTTCAGCCACCAGAAAATGAATACTGCCAGCGACGGCGAATCCCATAGCAACAACGTCAGCACCGCGAACAGCGGCAGGGTGACGATGGCCCAACTGGTCATCAGCAGGCGTCGATGCTGCTGGCTCATGAGCACGCCAAGGTCCATGGCTTCCCAGGTGCTGCGCGGACGGATCGCCACGGTGGCATCACTCAGGCGCATGGCGTGTCCTTCCGGCGAACAGCAGATAGGCCGCTACTGCGAGCCACAATGCGGCACCGACCGCATATTTGATCGGCGGTGTGACCCCGGTCTTCGACGACCAATACGCTTCGATGAATGCTGCGATCAGCAGGAACAGCATGACCCCGCACACCAGCAGCACGCTTTTGCGCGCCGCCTCCACCAGTGCTTCACCACGGGTCAGCCGCCCCGGTGCAATCACTGCCCAGCCGAGCTTTAGCCCCGCCGCGCCCGCCAGGGCAATGGCGCTCAGCTCGAAGGCGCCGTGGCCGATCACGAACGACCAGAACGTCTGGCCAAAACCGATTTCGGTCAGGTGCCCGGCCACCGCGCCGATGATCAAGCCGTTATAGAACAGGAAGAACGCGCTACCGACGCCCAGCAGCAAACCGCTGGCGAAAGTCTGAAAGGCGATGCCAATGTTGTGCATCACGTAATAGCCGAACATCACCCAGTCTTCGCTGGCCGCCCGTTCGGCCGAGCGCCCGAGGTGCCCGGCCACCGGGTCGTACATGCTTTGCATGTCGCGCACCTGTTCGGCGGGGATCAGGTTGTAGATCAGTTCGGGAAAGGCATACACCAGCAAGGCAAAGCCGATCAGGCTGCCGAAAAACACCAGACCAGCGGCCAGCACGAACGGCCATTCGGCACGCACCAGTCGAGGAAAGTCAGCGAGGATGAAACCCAGGAGGTTGGCGCCGAATCTCCTGCGGTGCCGATACAGCTGCTGGTGGCCGCGCAACACCAGTTGTTGCAGCGAGTCGATCAGAAAACTGCTGTAGCCACGCGCCTGTGCCAGCGCCAGATGCTGGCAGAGGCGTCGATAAGCCTTGGGGAAACTGGCTGCCTGCGAAGTGTCCTTGCCATGTTCGAGGCGTTCGAGGGCCAGGATGAAGCGCTCCCATTCGGCCTTGTGACGAGCTTCGAAAAGACTCTGCTTCATGTCGGACCCAACAAGCCACGGGCGATACCATTGAGTTCGCTGACCGCTTTGGGCGCCGAGATGTGCAGCGGTTGGGCGAGCAGCGCGGCCAGCTCATTGACCCGCGCCGGCGACAGTTCAGCCTGACGTTCGGCGAAGGCGAGCAAGGCGCGTTGTTCGCCGAGGTTGAGCGGCACGGGCGAGCTGCGTGGCTGGGCGTCAGGTAATTGCGGGCGGAGCAGGGCGCGTTCGCTGTAGACCACCAGCGTGCCGGCGGCGATGTCGCCGAGGCGTTTGAAGGTCGGGTGTTGCAGGCAACTGATGGCACCGAGGAAATAGCCGAACGGCAGCAGATCGACAAAACGCAGCAGGTTGCGCAGCAGCGAGGCCGACCAGCCGATCGGTGTGCCGTCATCGTGGATCACCCGCAGGCCCATCCATTGCTTGCCCGGCGAACGGCCCTGACGCAACACTTCGAACAGCACCATGTACCACCAGCTGACGGCAAACAGCAGCAGCGAACCCAGACCCATGCCGAGCTGGCCGAGAAACGCCAGCAGCAGAAACAGCACGCCGAGGATGGCCCCGCGAATGCCCAGGTCGATACCGAAGGCGAGGCTGCGCACCATCAGACCGGCCGGGCGCAACGGCAGGTCGATGCCCTCCGGGGTTTCCACTTGATAGCGGGTATCGAGTGGCGGGTTCAGCGGTGCTTTCCGTGGCAGTGCTGTGTTCTCGAGCATGGGCTACCTGATGGGGCCGGATCGGGATGCGAAGTCGGTCCGATGCTAGCAGCCTCTTGGGGGAAAACGACATAACTATGTATTGCACATCGTGTGATGCGCGGTGGTTGAATGACACAGCGCTGGCCGCGACCGCGGTTCAACGCCTAGACTTTGCCGATCTTCAGTTCAGGAACCGCCCGTGACTTCAATCTTCTGGTACGACTACGAGACCACCGGCATCAATCCGCGCAACGACCGTCCGCTGCAGGTCGCCGGGATTCGCACCGACCACGACCTCAATGAAATCGACGAACCGGTCAACCTCTACTGCCAGCCCAGCGAAGACATCCTGCCGCACCCGGCGGCGTGCGCCATTACCGGTATCACCCCGAGCTGTCTCGCCGAACAGGGTTTGAGCGAAGCCGACTTCATGACCCGCGTACACGCGCAACTGGCGGCGCCCGGCACTTGCGGTGCGGGTTACAACACCTTGCGTTTCGACGACGAGATGACCCGCTACAGCCTGTACCGCAACTTCTTCGACCCGTATGCCCGCGAATGGCAGGGCGGCAACAGTCGCTGGGACCTGATCGATGTGGTGCGCGCCGCGTATGGGTTGCGCCCGGATGGCCTGGTCTGGCCGACCGACGACGAAGGCAAGGTCACCCTCAAGCTCGAACGCCTGACGGCGGCCAACCACATCGACCATGGGCATGCGCACGAAGCGCTCTCGGACGTGCGCGCCACCATTGCGCTGGCGCGGTTGATCCGCGAGAAACAGCCGAAGTTGTATGACTGGCTGTTTCAACTGCGCAGCAAACAGAAGGTCATGGATCAGATTCGCCTGCTGCAACCGCTGGTGCATATCTCCGGACGCTTCTCGGCGGCGCGGCACTATGTCGGTGTGGTGCTGCCATTGGCCTGGCATCCGCGTAATCGCAATGCGCTGATCGTCTGTGACCTGCACCTTGATCCGCAAGGCTTGCTGGACCTGGACGCCGAAACCCTGCGCCGGCGCCTGTACACCCGCCGCGACGACCTCGCCGAGGGTGAACTGCCGGTGCCGCTGAAACTGATTCACATCAATCGCTGCCCGGTGGTGGCGCCGTTGTCGGTGTTGCGTGCCGACGATCAGCAGCGTCTGGGCCTGGACATGGCGCTGTATCAGGCACGTGCACTGCGGCTAAGTGACGCACAACAAGTTTGGAAAGATAAAGTCGCGGCGATTTACGCCAGCGAAGACTTCACGCCTAGCGAAGATCCGGAACAGCAGTTGTACGATGGATTTATCGGTGATCGCGATCGGCGTCTATGCGAGCAAGTGAGAACGGCGGATCCGGCGCAATTAGCGCAAGAGCACTGGCCGTTCGATGATGAACGTCTGCCGGAATTACTCTTTCGATATCGCGCACGCAACTTTCCCGACACGTTGAATTTCGAGGAGCAAGAACGCTGGAGAATATTCTGTCAGCAGCGTTTGTCCGAGCCGCAAATGGGCGCGCCTAATACCCTGCAATCTTTTGCCGAGGCCGCGCAGCAATGGGCGCTTAGTGCTACGCCGATACAGAATCAAGTGCTCAATGAGTGGCAGAATTATGTCCAGGCATTGCGCAAACGTTTGAATCTTTGAAATCGAACATAGTGTGCCCATGAAATGCCGGGCATAAAAAAACGCCAGCGTATGCTGGCGTTTTTCATGGGCCGCAGAATCAGTCTGCGACAGGCGTTGCGGCTTAGCCCAGCAGGGTAGCCCAGCCTTCAACCACGTCACCGCCCCACTTGGCTTTCCACTCTTTCAGAGTCTTGTGGTTGCCACCTTTGGTTTCGATGACTTCGCCGTTATGCGGGTTTTTGTATTGTTTAACTTTGCGCGCGCGCTTGGTGCCGGTAGTTTTTACTGCGGCGCCACGGGTGCCTTTGGTTTTCGATTCCGGATCCAGCAGGGCGATGATGTCGCGCAGGGACTTGGAGTATTCGCCCATCAGGGTGCGCAGTTTGCCTTCGAATTCCAGCTCGGCTTGCAGTTTGTCGTCTTGCGACAGGTTCTTCAAACGCGCTTGCAGCTCTTTGATTGCTTCTTCGGTGGCGCGATATTCGTTGATCAAGGACATGGTAACTACCTTATGCAGATGTGTTGAATGGCAGGGGACAGTGCCGCAATAATAGTCAGGCTGTTTCATCAAGTAAACATTTAACCGGTTTTTTTATTTGAATTAGTTGCAAGGAATAACCGGTAAATTGAATGGTCATTTAAATAATGTGATGCAGTCATCACGAATATTCACAATTATCTGGCCGAACAGCTTCACTGCAGGACTATGGTTTCGCCGCGCGTGGCGTCAGGCGTCGCTAATCGGGCCTGCCTGCGGACATGTGGTCATCAATACTGCAGTTTCCGCGCACAGTCGCTAGAATGGCCGCCTTTGCGAAGTTCTGGAGTTTTCCCCCCATGCGCACCTTTCGGTTGGTGATTTCCTGCCCTGACCGCGTTGGCATCGTTGCCAAAGTCAGTAACTTTCTGGCATCCCACAACGGCTGGATCACCGAAGCGAGCCACCACTCGGATAATCAGAACGGCTGGTTCTTCATGCGTCACGAGATCCGCGCCGATTCGCTGCCGTTCGGTATTGAAGTGCTGCGCGAGAAGTTTGCGCCGATCGCCGAAGAGTTCTCGATGGACTGGCGCATCACCGACACCGAGCAGAAGAAACGCGTGGTGCTGATGGCCAGCCGCGAATCCCACTGCCTGGCCGACTTGCTGCACCGCTGGCACAGCGACGAGCTCGATTGCGAAATCTCCTGCGTGATTTCCAACCACAATGACCTGCGCAGCATGGTCGAGTGGCACGGCATTCCTTATTACCATGTCCCGGTCAATCCGCAGGACAAGGAGCCGGCGTTCGCCGAAGTCTCGCGTCTGGTCAAACAGCACGATGCCGAAGTGGTGGTGCTGGCGCGCTACATGCAGATCCTGCCGCCGGCCCTGTGCCGCGAATACGCGCACAAGGTGATCAACATTCACCACAGCTTCCTGCCGTCGTTCGTCGGCGCCAAGCCGTACCATCAGGCGTCGCTGCGCGGCGTGAAGCTGATCGGCGCGACTTGCCACTACGTGACCGAAGAGCTGGACGCCGGTCCGATCATCGAGCAGGACGTGGTGCGTGTCAGCCACAGCGACAGCATCGAAGACATGGTGCGTTTCGGCCGTGACGTCGAGAAGATGGTGTTGGCCCGAGGCTTGCGTTATCACCTCGAAGACCGTGTGCTGGTGCACGGCAACAAGACCGTGGTGTTCTGATCGAACCTGCGCGTACTTGAATAAAAAAGGGCCTGGGCGTTCAATCGTCCCAGGCCCTTTTTTCGTTTCAGCCCTTGAGGAACTGCCCGTGAGCGACCCATTGGACAAAGCCACTTCGAAAGCGCCTGCCACTCTGGGGGAGGGCTGTTTGAGCCGCTACGACCCGGATGACCTGAGCCCGGAAGACGGCACCGAGTTTCCCGGCGCCGCCGAGCTGTGGGAGCAGCTCAAGGAGCAGGCGGACGAACCTGAGAAGCCTGCCTGATCTTCAACAGCTTCTTGAGCAGCGGCCGCCCCAGCATCAATAGAAACACCGGGCCGCCCACCACCAGATAGAAATAGAACGTCACCACCCGCCAGATCAGAATCGCTGCCGCCGCAGTGGATTTGCCGACCATCGGCGCCAGCAGCGCCGCCGAGGTCAGCTCTGCGGCGCCCGCTCCACCGGGCAACAGGCTCATTTGGCCAGCCCCCAGCGACAGCATCTGCACCAGAAAACTCCAGGCCCACTGCAGGTCCGCGCCCAGTCCGCGCAGGGCCAGATACAACACGCTGTAGCGTAGCAGCCAGTGCATGCAGGTCAGGGCGAACACCTTGACCAGGGTTTGCCACGGCAACTTGAGGGTGTCGATAAATGCGTCGAGAAAATGCAGCAGCTTGCGCGCCCAGCGCCGACGCGTGGCCGGTTGCACGTTGAGGCGGGCAAGCAGGCGTCCACTCAGAAGGATCAGGCGGCGGTGGTAGCGCGCCAGCAGCACGCAACTGAACAGCCCACCGAACAGCGACACGGCGCTGACCATCAGCAACCACTCCAGGCGGTCACTGAGATGCTGAAACAACGCGTAAATCAGGATGCCGCTCAGGGCGCAGAGAAAGAACAGCAGATCGCTCAACTGATCCATGGCAAACACTGCGCTGCCACGGGCCGGGCGTACGCCGCAGCGCGCCAGCAACGCCATGATCGTCAGCGGTCCGCCACTGCCGCCGGGAGTGGCGCAGTAGGCGAACTCGGCGGCCATGACCACGCCGAGACTTTTCAGCGGCGTGACCCGATCGCGCTGATCACCCAGCAGCAGGCGCAGACGCAGGGTGTTGATGCCCCAGCAGAGCAGAATCATGCCGAACATGATCAGCAGCCATTGCAGGGGGAAATTTTGCAGGCGCGCACCGATCTCGCCGCCGCCGAGCAACACCGGGATCAGTACAGCAGCGAGCAGGCCGATCAACAACACAATGCCGCGACTCATGCAGCGCGCTCCATTCGCTCGCGTTGCTCAGTGAGCCAGTCGATTTTGGTCATGGGCGTGCGTCCTTCTGCCAGCAGCCGTTCAAGGGTTCGTAGCCAGTAATCACGCGCGAAGGCGTGGCGCATGTCTACCGGGTGCAAGCCTAGACGAATCACCGCGGCGTCGCGCCACTGCTGTTCGCGTTGCTCGCTGACGAGTTTTGACAGACCCCGGCGCCAGGCGCTGCGCGCACTCCACACCAGACCCGGGGCGTTGATGGCGGTGAAATCCGGTAATTGATAAAGATGTTGCGGGTCGCTGGTGTAGCTCAATGGTGTTTCGCGAAGGGCCTGGCGCGTGCCCTCGCTCATCAACCAGGCCGGGGCGACGAAGCCGTGCAACGGCCAGCCATTGCGCCGGAACAGTTCGATACCGTCGCGCAGGCGAGCAATTGCAGCTTCACGGGACAGGCGATAAAACTCCCCTTCGTGGGTGTAGATTCGGCGCATGAACCAGTCGCGGGGTGTGGCTGGCGCTGGCTCGCGGTCGTCATGGTAATAGCCGTGCAAGGCCAGTTCATCGCCACGGGCCAGCCGCTCGCCGAGCATTCGGCAAAACGCGGGATGATCCTCAAGCGCATCGTGGCCATGGAAATCCGGAACGACCAGCCAGGTCATCGGCACGCCGCCCATTGCGTCGACCGCCTCGACAAATGGCCGATAATCCGCCCACGTCGACGGTGCCACGTCGTGCAGCACCAGCAGCACTGCGCGGTCATTCAAGGAATCAGCCATTGGCCACCCTTGGCAGCGAGTGACCGAGCACCGCGTGATAGTGACCGAGCAAGCTGTCGACCACACTGTCCCAGGAATAACGCCGTTCAACGTGTTGCCGCGCCTGTTGGCCGAGTTTCACGCAGCCGCGACTGAACAGCTCGCGCACGGCATTGGCCATGGCTTGTGGGTTGTTCGGCGCACAAAGCAAGCCGCAGTCTTCGGTGACGATCTCTTCAAACGCCCCGGCCGCCACGGCGACTACCGGAATCCCGCAGGCCATGGCTTCAAGGATCACCAGACCGAAGGTTTCCTGGTCACCGGCATGGATCAGGGCATCGGCGCTGGCCATCAACCGGGCCACGGTGGCGGCGGGACAGAACCCGTCGATCACGCTGACATTGTCCGGGACCACGGCCGGCATCGACGAGCCAACCAGCAGCAGGTGATAGCGTGGGCCGAGGCGCTGCATGCATTTGAGCAGCACCGGCAGGTTCTTCTCTTTGGAACCGCGCCCGGCAAAGATCAGCAGGCGCGTGTCTTCGGCAATTCCCAGTTCGGCGCGCAGGCCGTTGTCGCGGGCGTCAGGGTGAAAGGTTTGCAGATCCACGCCCAATGGCTGCACGAATACATTGCGCACTCCCAGACCAGTGAGCTTGTCGGCCATCACCTGGCTGGGCGCCAGCACTCGATCGAAGTTGCCATAGAGCTTGGTGACGTACGCCTCGACGTTCGGCGTGACCCAATGGCCCATGCGATTGCCGACCAGTAGCGGCAGGTCCGAGTGATAAAAGCCGATCACCGGTACGTCCAGTTGCCGTCGCGCATCCAGCGCCGCCCACGCGGTGAGGTACGGGTCGCCGACTTCGATCAGATCCGGCTGCAAACCCTGCAGGACATTGCGCCATGGCGCGAGACGCAGCGGGAAGCGATAGCCTTTGCCGAAGGGTAGGGCGGGTGCGGGCACGGTGTAGATACCGTCGTTATCACCGAAATGAGCGCCGGGAATCAGCAGGCTATGACGAATGCCCGTTTTGCCCCCCAACCGACGATGCTTGGCATCCAGATAGGTGCGTACGCCGCCGCTGGCCGGGGCGTAGAACATGGTGATGTCGGCGATATGCACAGTGATCAACCCTCCGCTGCGTTGCACTCCCTTGGTTGACCTTTATCCAGAATAGATGTTCGGTCGGGAATACGCGGTAGAGCTGAAACGGCCCTCACCCTAACCCTCTCCCTGAGGGAGAGGGGACTGACCGTGGTGTTTTGGCTTGATACATCGACCTGAAAGTCGGAGTCGAACTCAGGTCTTGAAAAGCTTGAAGATCGGCTCCCTTTCCCCTCGCCCCTTGGGGGGAGAGGGTTGGGGTGAGGGGGGAGGCTTTTGATCTTAGATGCGGAAGCTACCGACCAGCTGCTTCAGGCGCGAAGCCTGCTGCTCCAGATCCGAACAGGCGCGCAACGTCGCCTGCAGGTTCTCGACGCCTTCCTGGTTCAGCGTATTGATCTCGGTGATGTCGACGTTGATCGACTCGACCACTGCGGTCTGTTCCTCGGTCGCGGTCGCTACCGACTGGTTCATCCCGTCGATTTCGCCGATACGCTGGGTCACGCTGTTGAGGCGTTCGCCAGCGAGGTTGGCGATTTCCACGCTGTCCTGGCTGTGGCGCTGGCTGTCGCTCATGGTGCTCACCGATTCACGGGCGCCGACTTGCAGCTCCTCGATCATGGTTTGTACCTGCTGCGCCGATTCCTGAGTGCGGTGCGCCAGGTTGCGCACTTCGTCGGCGACCACGGCAAAACCGCGTCCGGCCTCACCGGCACGCGCCGCTTCGATGGCGGCATTGAGCGCCAGCAGATTGGTCTGCTGGGAGATGCTGGTGATCACTTCGAGGATCTGCCCGATGTTCACGGTTTTGCTGTTCAGCGACTCGATGTTGCTGCTGGAGGCGCTGAGCATGCTCGACAGTTGATTCATCGCCTTGATGCTGCGATCCACCACTTGCTGGCCGTCTTCGGCGAGGCCGCGGGCGTCACTGGCCTGGTTCGAGGCTTGCGCGGCGTTGCGGGCGATTTCCTGGGCGGCGGCGCCCAGTTGATTGATCGCGGCGGCGACGCTGCTGGTGCGCGAGGCCTGCTGGTCGGAGTTGTACATCGACGAGTTGGACGCCGCGACCACGCGCAGCGCAACCTCGTTGACCTGGCCGGTGGCCGACGACACTTCGCGGATCGAGCCGTGAATACGCTCAACGAAACGGTTGAATGCGGTACCCAGCACGCCAAACTCATCGTTATTGACGATGGTCAGGCGCTTGGTCAGGTCGCCCTCACCGTCGGCGATGTCTTCCATGGCGCGGGTCATGACGTGCAGCGGCTGGATCAGCAGGCGAATCAGCATGCCCAGCAACGCGATGATGATCACCACCGCAATCACCGTGGCAATCACCGCCGAGGTGCGGAACTCACTGAGCATCGAGAAGGCTTTGTCCTTGTCCACCGACAGCCCGATGTACCAGTTGACTGACGGCAGGCCTTTGATCGGCGCGAAGCTGACGATGCGGGTCTTGCCATCGACGGTGATTTCACTGAAGTCGCTGCTGATGCGCGGGGTGTCCTGCGGATAGGCTTCTTTCAGTGATTTCATCACCAGTGCCTTGTCCGGATGCACGAGGATCTTGCCGTCAGCGCTGACCAGGAAGGCGTAGCCCATGCCGGAGAAGTCCCGGGCGGTGAGGGTGTCGACCAGGGTTTGCAGGCTCAGGTCACCGCCGACCACGCCGACGCTCTGACCGGCCTTTTTCGAGGCGGTGGCGATGGAGATGATCAACTGCCCGGTGGCGGCGTCGATGTACGGTTCGGTCAGGGTCGACGCGCTGCTGCTCTCGGCCCCTTTATACCAAGGGCGCACCCGAGGATCGAAACCGTCCGGCATCTTCACGTCCGGACGGATGGTGAAGTGACCGGTGGCATCGCCCAGGTAAGTGGCCATGAACGTCGAGGTCAGGGATTTCTGTTCCAGCAGGCTGGCGACGTTGGCCGGGTCCGGATTGATGGCAATATTCTGGGCGGCGTTCTCGACCAGCAGAATGCGCCCGTTGAGCCAGGTCTGGATGTTATCGGCGGTGACTTCGCCCATCTCGTTGAGATAGTTGTTCAGGTCATCGCGGATCGCGTTGCGTTGCAGCCAGTCGTTGTACAGCGTGAACGAGGCGAAAGCGGCGATGACGATGAGGGCGGCGGCAAGCAAAATTTTATGGCTGAAGCGCAGGTTTTTGTTCATGGCTTGGGGTTCCGCTAAGGTCTTAATGTCCTGGGCGTGCTTTTATAAAGACGCGCAATATGGGCAAGGGTGAAACAAACTGATATTTCCGACTCTCCTTAGGGAAATGTCCGACCGACTTTTCAGTCAGGTTCTCGCCCTTATCTATCGGCCACAGCGGATTAAAGATTAACCATAGGTGACAAAATGCCTGACACATCGCAACTCGTTATCGGCGCCGATCTGGCGGGGCAACCGATTGCTCAGGCCATGCGCCTGGCTAACCGCCACGGGCTGATCGCCGGAGCGACCGGGACCGGCAAGACCGTGACTTTGCAACGCCTTGCCGAAGCGTTCAGTGATGCCGGCGTGGCGGTGTTCGCCGCCGACATCAAGGGCGACCTGTGCGGCCTGGGCGCCGCCGGCAATCCGCAGGGCAAGGTCGCCGAGCGCATCGCCGGGATGCCCTGGCTCGACCACAAGCCGCAGGCTTATCCGGTGACGCTGTGGGACATTCACGGTGAATCCGGTCATCCGTTGCGCACCACGTTGAGTGAAATGGGCCCGTTGCTGATCGGCAGCCTGCTGGAACTGACCGACAGCCAGCAGTCGGCGCTGTACGCGGCGTTTAAAGTGGCCGATCGCGAAGGCCTGTTGCTGCTGGATCTGAAAGACCTCAAGGCGCTGCTCAATCACCTCAAGGATAACCCGCAGTTGCTCGGCGAAGACGCCGCGCTGATGACCACCGGTTCCAGCCAGGCACTGTTGCGCCGGCTGGCGACCCTGGAGCAGCAAGGCGCTGAAGCCCTGTTCGGCGAACCGGCGCTGCAACTCGAAGACATTCTGCAACCGGCCGCCGATGGTCGTGGGCGGATTCATTTGCTCGATGCCAGTCGTCTGGTACATGAGGCGCCAAAAGTCTACGCGACGTTCCTGCTGTGGCTGCTGGCCGAGCTGTTCGAGCAATTGCCGGAGCGCGGCGATGCCGACAAACCGCTGCTGGCGCTGTTCTTCGATGAAGCGCATTTGTTGTTCGGCGATACGCCCAAGGCGTTGCAGGAACGTCTGGAACAGGTGGTGCGGCTGATTCGCTCGAAAGGCGTGGGTGTGTATTTCGTCACCCAGTCGCCGGGCGACCTGCCGGATGACGTGCTCGCGCAACTTGGCCTGCGGATTCAGCACGGCTTGCGTGCGTTCACTGCCAAGGAACAGAAATCCCTGCGAGCGGTAGCCGATGGCTTCCGGCCGAATCCGGCGTTCGACACCTTGTCGGTACTGACCGAGCTGGGCATCGGTGAAGCACTGGTCGGGACGCTGCAGGAAAAAGGCACGCCGGAGATGGTCCAGCGGGTGCTGGTGGCGCCGCCACAGTCGCGGATCGGGCCGTTGAGCGAAACCGAACGCACGATGCTGATCGCCGGGTCGCCGTTCAAGGGCCGATATGACAAACCGATCGATCGTGAGTCGGCATATGAAATCCTGATGGGCCGCAAGGATCTGGCGCCGGAGGCGGATGCGCCAGCGGGTAAGCCGGCAGCCGAAGAGCCGAGCCTGGCTGATCGTGCCGGAGAGTTTCTGGGCACGGCGGCGGGGCAGGCGTTGAAGTCAGCCATGCGTCAGGCGGCCAACAATCTGGGTAAACAACTGGTGCGCGGCTTGATGGGGTCGTTGCTCGGTGGCAGCAAACGGCGTTGATCCAAACTGTGGGAGCGGGCTTGCTCGCGAAAGCGGTCTGCCAGTCAACAATAATGTTGACTGAAAGGACGCCTTCGCGAGCAAGCCCGCTCTCACATCGGATAAGTGTCAGTTTTTTGAATTGATATCAGGTTTTGTCTTTGCGTGCGCCGCCAGACGCTCAAGTGCCGCACGCAAAGCAGGATCGCTGATCCCGTCGGCCGTGGACTGAATGGTTGCCGCGGCATTACTCGACAGGTCCATCGTGTGCCCGACAGCCCCAGGCTGGACGATCGGTGGTCGCACACTGAATTTGATTCGCGTCAGGTTGGCGAACTCTTCGAACAGCTGCAATTGCCGTTGCAGGCGTTTTTGCTGGTAGCGCAGGCGTGTCGCCCAATGGCCGTCGGTGACCACCAGCGACAGTTCGCCTTCACGCCACTTGGCCACATGACAATGTGCGCGGGCGGCAGGTTGCAGCTGGCTTTCAAGCAGGCGTTGCAGATGAGCGAGGCGTTGGGCATGGCCAAGAATGGCTTTGAGCGGCTTGGCTTCGCGTAGCAGAACGGCGGGCGCTCTGGCTGTAAGGGGGCGAAATGCCATGATCGAACACCTGAAGTAACAGAGGCGCCATGTTAGCAGAAAGCAACGGAACCACTCGCCCATTGCTTTTGTCCCTGCTTTACCCATTAAATCAACAACTAACTTCTTGCCTTGATGGGTTGAAGTTGAGCAAAACGCCCTTATTTTAAGTGAGCCCCGTCAAAGCGCAGTGCCAGCATCGTGGAATATCGCCACTTTCCTCACCACCGTTTCCGGGTAGAATGCTCGTTCGCATGCGGCCATGAGGGCTGCACGGGCGACTCACGGGGCCGCCCTCCATCCCTTTAGTGTGGAAGATCCTGCCGATATGTTTGCGCCTTTGTTAAAGAAACTTTTTGGAAGCAAGAACGAGCGTGAAGTCAAACGCATGCTCAAGACGGTGCAGCTCGTCAATGCCTTCGAAGAGCAAATGGTGGCCCTTTCGGACGATCAATTGCGCGCCAAGACCAATGAGTTCAAGGCCCGTATCGCCAAAGGGGAATCCCTCGACAAGCTGTTGCCTGAAGCCTTCGCGGTCGCCCGTGAAGCAGGCAAGCGCGTCATGGGCATGCGCCACTTCGACGTCCAGTTGATCGGCGGCATGACCTTGCATGAAGGCATGATTGCCGAAATGCGTACCGGTGAGGGTAAAACCCTCGTGGCAACCCTGGGCGTTTACCTCAACGCGCTGTCCGGCAAGGGCGTGCACGTTGTAACCGTGAACGACTACCTGGCCCGTCGTGACGCCAACTGGATGCGCCCGCTGTATGAATTCCTCGGCCTGACCGTCGGCGTCGTGACGCCGTTCCAGCCGCCGGAAGAGAAGCGCGCCGCCTACGCTGCCGACATCACCTACGGTACCAACAACGAATTCGGGTTCGACTACCTGCGCGACAACATGGCGTTCAGCATGGAAGAGAAATTCCAGCGCGAACTCAATTTTGCCGTGATCGACGAAGTCGACTCCATCCTCATCGACGAAGCCCGTACCCCGCTGATCATTTCCGGTCAGGCCGAGGACAGTTCCAAGCTGTACATGGAGATCAACAAACTGATCCCGCAGCTGGAACTGCACGTCGAAGAAGTCGAAGGCCAGGTCACCAAGGCCGGTCACTACACCATCGACGAGAAGACCCGTCAGGTCGAACTCAACGAAGCCGGTCACCAGTACATCGAAGAAATGCTCACCGGCGTCGGCCTGCTGGCTGAAGGCGAGAGCCTGTACTCGGCGCATAACCTGGGCCTGCTGACCCACGTCTATTCGGGTCTGCGTGCGCACAAGCTGTTCCACCGCAACGTCGAATACATCGTGCAGGACGGTCAGGTCGTACTGGTCGACGAACACACCGGTCGTACCATGCCGGGTCGTCGTCTGTCCGAAGGCCTGCACCAGGCCATCGAAGCCAAGGAAGGTCTGAACATTCAGGCGGAGAGCCAGACCCTGGCCTCGACCACGTTCCAGAACTACTTCCGTCTGTACACCAAGCTGTCCGGCATGACCGGTACCGCCGACACCGAAGCGTTCGAATTCCACCAGATCTACGGCCTGCAGGTCATGGTGATTCCGCCGAACAAGCCGTTGGCGCGTAAAGATTTCAACGACCTGGTGTTCCTGACCGCCGAAGAGAAATACGCGGCGATCATCAACGACATCAAGGAAGGCATGGCCCAGGGCCGTCCGATCCTGGTGGGCACCGCGACCATCGAAACTTCCGAGCATGTGTCCAACCTGCTCAACAAGGAAGGCATCGAACACAAGGTGCTGAACGCCAAATTCCACGAAAAAGAAGCCGAGATCATCGCGCAAGCCGGTCGTCCGGGCGCCCTGACCATCGCCACCAACATGGCCGGTCGTGGTACCGACATCCTGTTGGGCGGTAACTGGGAAGTGGAAGTCGCGGCGCTGGAAAACCCGAGCCCCGAGCAGATCGCCCAGATCAAGGCCGACTGGCAGAAGCGTCACCAGCAAGTGCTGGAGTCCGGCGGTCTGCAGGTGATCGCCTCCGAGCGTCACGAATCCCGTCGTATCGACAACCAGCTGCGTGGCCGTGCCGGCCGTCAGGGCGATGCCGGTTCCAGCCGCTTCTACCTGTCGCTGGAAGACAGCCTGATGCGCATCTTCGCCTCTGACCGGGTGAAGAACTTCATGAAAGCCCTGGGCATGCAGCCGGGCGAAGCGATCGAGCACCGCATGGTGACCAACGCGATCGAGAAGGCGCAGCGCAAGGTGGAAGGTCGCAACTTCGACATCCGTAAACAACTGCTCGAGTTCGACGACGTCAACAACGAACAGCGTAAAGTGATCTATCACATGCGTAACACGTTGCTGGCCGCCGACAACATCGGTGAAACCATCGCCGATTTCCGTCAGGACGTGCTCAACGCCACCGTCAGCGCGCACATTCCACCGCAATCGCTGCCAGAGCAGTGGGACGTGGCCGGTCTGGAAGCGTCGATTGCCAGCGACTTCGGGGTGAAACTGCCGATCCAGCAATGGCTCGACGAAGACGATCACCTGTACGAAGAGACCCTGCGCGAGAAGCTGATGGTCGAGCTGATGGCAGCGTACAACGAGAAAGAAGATCAGGCCGGTGCCGAAGCACTGCGCTCGTTCGAGAAACAAATCGTTCTGCGCGTGCTCGACGATCTGTGGAAAGACCACCTGTCGACCATGGATCACCTGCGTCACGGCATCCACCTGCGTGGCTACGCCCAGAAGAACCCGAAGCAGGAATACAAGCGCGAGTCGTTCACGCTGTTCTCCGAGCTGCTGGATTCGATCAAGCGCGACTCGATCCGTGTGCTGTCGCACGTTCAGGTGCGCCGCGAAGATCCGGAAGCCGAAGAGCAACGCCTGCGTGAGGAAGCCGAAGCACTGGCCGCGCGCATGCAGTTCGAACACGCCGAGGCCCCTGGTCTGGAGCAGCCGGAAGTATTGGGTGAAGAGGTCGATGTCGCCCTCGCCACCGCGCCGGTGCGCAACGAGCAGAAGCTGGGTCGCAACGAACTGTGCTACTGCGGTTCGGGCAAGAAATTCAAGCATTGCCACGGGCAGATCCAGTAACCCCCGTTTCAATCGCTGAAATACCCGCGCCGCGACCGGCTCCTGCCGTCGCGGCGTTTTGCCATTTACACCACCGCCATCCCTGTGAGCGGTGCTGACATCATTGAGTAAGGAGCGCATTCATGGCTGTTGGTCTTGGTCCTTTGCCAACGTTGCACCCGGTTGCCGGTTTTGAACTCGGTATTGCCTCGGCCGGCATCAAGCGCCCCGGGCGCAAGGATGTGGTAGTGATGCGCTGCGCCGAAGGTTCGACCGTGGCCGGTGTGTTCACGTTGAACGCCTTTTGCGCCGCGCCGGTGATCCTGGCGAAAAAACGCGTGCACAACGACGTGCGTTACCTGCTGACCAACACCGGTAACGCCAACGCCGGCACCGGTGAGCCGGGCCTGGCGGCTGCCGAGCGCACCACGGCCAAATTGGCCGAGCTGACCGGTGTCGATGCCAGCCAGATCCTGCCGTATTCCACCGGCGTGATCGGTGAACCGCTGCCGGTTGAGAAGATCGAAGGCGCGCTGCAAGCGGCGCTGGACGATCTGTCGGAAAACAACTGGGAAGCCGCCGCCACCGGCATCATGACCACCGACACCCTGCCCAAGGGTGCCAGCCGCCAGTTCGAGCATGATGGCGTGACCATTACCGTCACCGGCATCAGCAAAGGTGCAGGCATGATTCGCCCGAACATGGCGACCATGCTCGGCTACATCGCCACCGATGCCAAAGTTTCCCGCGACGTACTGCACAACCTGATGCTCGACGGCGCGAACAAGTCGTTCAACCGCATCACCATCGACGGCGACACTTCGACCAACGACTGCTGCATGCTGATTGCCACCGGCAAGGCTGCACTGCCGGAAATCACTCGCGCCGAAGGCGAGCTGTTCAACAAACTGAAACAGGCTGTGTTCGAAGTGTGCATGGATGTGGCCCAGGCCATCGTGCGTGACGGCGAAGGCGCGACCAAGTTCGTCACCGTTGAAGTCAACGGCGGCGGCAATCATCAGGAATGCCTCGACGTCGGTTACACCGTGGCCCACTCGCCACTGATCAAGACCGCGCTGTTTGCTTCCGACCCGAACTGGGGCCGTATTCTGGCCGCTGTCGGCCGTGCCGGCGTGCCGAATCTGGATGTGAGCAAGATCGACGTGTTCCTTGGCGACGTGTGCATCGCCAGCCGTGGCGCGCGCGCAGCGACCTACACTGAGGCACAGGGTTCGGCGGTGATGCAGCGGGAAGAGATCACCATCCGTATCGAACTGGGTCGCGGCGACTGCAGCGAAACCATCTGGACCACCGACCTGTCGCATGAGTACGTGAAGATCAACGCCGAATACCGCACCTGATCCAAAGGGTGAGGGTGGGCTGCCGGCCTCTTCGCGGGCAAGCCCGCTCCCACAGGGTTCTGTGGTGTACACGAGATTTGTGCACGACCGAAACTACTGTGGGAGCGGGCTTGCCCGCGAAAGCGTCGGCCCAGTCACCAAAAGTCTTGAAGCTTTCCACTGACGAAAAGGCGCCACACCATGTCCCTGCACCTGATCATCGGCGACAAACTGCTTTCCTCCTGGTCCCTGCGCGCCGCTCTGGCGCTGGAGCTGACCGGCGCTCCCTACAGCGAAGAACTGATCAAGCTCGGCAAGCCCGACACCCGCGAGAAGCTGCTCAAGCATTCGCCGACCGCCAAGGTGCCGCTGCTGCTAACTTCTCGCGGCACCATCGCCGACTCTCTGGCGATCGCCGAATACCTGGCCGAGCAGTTCCCGTCCGAACAGCTCTGGCCAACCGACCTGTTCGCCCGTGCCCAGGCGCGATCCGCCTGCGCGCAGATGCACAGTGGCTTTTTCGCCATGCGCAATCACATGCCGTTCAACCTGAGCCACGACGCACCGCTCAACCCGGTGCCGCCAGAGGTGAAGGTCGATATCGAACGCATGCTCGCGCTGTGGGCTGAATGCCGCGCTGCCGCCACGGAGCCTGGGCAGTATCTGTTTGGCCGGGTGAGCCTGGCTGACGCGTTCTTCGCCCCGATTGCCGTGCGCCTGCGGACTTACCAGGTGCAGTTGCCGGCGGTTGATGAAGCCTATGTTGAAACCGTCTACCAATGGCCCGCCTTCAAGGCGTGGCAAAAGGCTGGACTGGAGGAGTTGAATCCGTGAAACGTGTACACGTCGCGGCTGCCGTCATTCGTGACGACAGCGGCAAAATCCTCATCGCCCGTCGTGCCGACACCCAGCATCAGGGCGGCTTGTGGGAATTTCCCGGCGGCAAGGTCGAGGCTGACGAATCGGTCGAAAGCGCACTGGCTCGCGAGCTGCAGGAAGAGCTGGGTATTGTCGTTGGCGCCGCTCGTCCACTGATCAAGGTGCGCCACGATTACCCGGACAAGCAGGTACTGCTGGATGTCTGGGAAGTGTCTCAGTTCACCGGTGAGCCGCACGGTGCCGAAGGTCAGCCACTGGCCTGGGTGACCGCCAAGGATCTGCTGAACTACGAATTCCCGGCGGCCAATCAGCCGATCGTGGCCGCGGCGCGTCTGCCCGGCGAATACCTGATCACCCCGGACGATCTGGAAGCCCCGGCCTTGCTGCGCGGCATTCAGAAGGCGATTGCCGGCGGGATCAAACTGATCCAGTTGCGCGCGCCGAACGGCTATGACCCCAAATACCGCGATCTGGCGGTGGATGCAGCCGGTCTGTGTGCCGGCAAGGCGCAGTTGATGATCAAGGGGCCGTTCGAATGGCTCGGCGATTTCCCGTCTGCCGGCTGGCATATCACTGCCGCGCAACTTCGCAAATACGCCGCAGCAGGGCGGCCGCTGCCAGCTGAGCGCTGGTTGGCGGCGTCCTGCCATAACGCTGAAGAACTGGCGTTGGCCGAGCAGATGGGCGTGGATTTCGTCACCTTGTCGCCGGTTCAACCAACCTTGACCCATCCGGATGCGCAGCCGTTGGGCTGGGAGCAGGCTGCGGCGTTGATCGAGGGCTTTGGCAAGCCAGTGTTCTTGCTCGGCGGGGTTGGCCCGGCGGAGCGCGAGAAGGCCTGGGGTGTTGGCGCTCAGGGTGTGGCGGGGATTCGGGCGTTCTGGCCGGATTCTTGATTGCGTATTGATATAGCTGGCCCCTTCGCGAGCAAGCTCGCTCCCACAGGTTCTATATCGTTCACATACCTGTGGGAGCGAGCTTGCTCGCGAAGGCGTCCGTACAGGCGCTAGATATCTGAAGGTTTTGCCGCCGGCTGCCACAAAATCTCCGCAATCCCCTGCCGCCGCGCAATCAACCTTGCGGCGACGAACAACAGATCCGACAACCGATTGATATACGCCAAACCAACCCCGGCCAATGGCTCAATTGCATTCAAATGCTGACAACGGCGCTCGGCACTCCGCGCCAGACTGCGGCACACATGGGCCTGGGCGATCAGCATCGACCCACCGGGCAGAATGAAATTCTCCAGAGGCCCCAATTCCTCGTTCCACACATCGATCGCCGCTTCCAGGCGCTCGATTTCTGCCGTGTTCAGCGCCTGATATTCCGGCATCGCCAGCTCTCCGCCGAGGTCAAACAGACGATGCTGGCAAGGCGCGAGCACGTCGATCAGCTCATTCAGCCCCGGGAACGCCTCGCGCTCGGCGATCAGCCCGGCCAGCAGCACGCCGACCTGACTGTTCAGCGTATCGACTTCGCCAATCGCTTCGATCCGCGGGTGATCCTTGGGGACGCGGCGGCCATCGCCCAGGCCGGTTTCGCCGGTGTCGCCGGTGCGGGTGTAGATCTTCGACAAGCGAAAGCCCATGGGTTACCTCGGTAGTTGATTGGTTTCGGCGGCGATGGCCGCCGGTTGGGTCAGTGGCAGGCGCAAGGTGAAGCAGGTGCCCTGGCCCGGCGCCGATTGCACTTCCATCTGGCCTTTGTGGTTGTTGGTGATGATGAAGTACGACACCGACAGCCCCAGCCCTGTGCCCTGGCCGATTTCCTTGGTGGTGAAGAACGGCTCGAAGGTGCGTTTGCGCACGTTTTCGCTCATGCCGATGCCGTTGTCCTCGACCTGAATCTCGGCCCATGGCGGATTGAGTTTGGTGCGCAGGATGATCCGCCCCGGCTCGCTGTCGTCTTCGCGCTGATGAATGGCTTGTGCAGCGTTTTTCAGCAGGTTGAGCAACACTTGTTCCAGTTCGTTGGCAGTGCCCGGCACCGGGCCGAGCGCCGGGTCGAACTGGCGGATGATCGCCTGGCCCTTGAAGTCGAAACCGATCGCCAGATCGAAGTCGTTGCCGGCAATTTCCACCGCTTGATCGATCAGTGCGGGCAGATCGCACGGGGCCATTTGCCGGGTGCTGCGGCGGCTGAAACTGAGCATGTGCGTGACGATTTTTGCCGCGCGGGCGCCGGCCTGCTGGATGCCGTCGAGCAATTTCGGTACTTCGCGGCTTTGCAGGTAACGGTTGACCGTGTCCAGTTCGATGCCGAGTTGTTCAGCGGTTTCGAGGTTCTTCGGCAGATCCGCCGACAGCCGCCGGCGAATGTTCTGCACGTTGTGCAGGATCGCGCCGAGCGGGTTGTTGATCTCATGGGCCATGCCGGCGGCGAGGCCACCGACCGAAAGCATTTTTTCCGACTGCACCATCATTTCTTCTAGCGACAGGCGCTGGGTGATGTCGTCGATACGGATCACCACACCGCGCCCGGCGCCGCCCATCAGCGGATAAAAGGTCAGGGCGTAGTGCTTGGGTTCGTCATCCTTGAACCAGGTCACCCGTTCGATCTTCGCCACGGTGTGCTCTTCCACGGTCTGCTTGAGTTGCGGCAGAAACGGCTTGAGCGGTTCGAAGGCGAGGAAGATCGGCTGGTTCAGCGCTTCATCCAGGCGCGTGCCGGAGAGGGCGCTGGCTTCCTGGTTCCACTGGGTCACGTAGAGCTGCTCGTCGAGGGCGATCAGCGCCGAGGGCATGGAGTCGATGATGCTGTTGAGGTAGTTCTGGAAGCCGGTGAGCTTCTTCTCGATCTTGCTCCGAACCTGGACTTCCAGCTCCAGTTTTCGGTTGGTGTGGCGGGTTTCTTCGGCCAGGCCCTGGGCCTGATCGTAGGCGGCCTGCGAGTCATCGCGGGCGCGCTTGAGCTGCTGTTCGCGAGCCTCGATGCGCGAGAGCATGGTGTTGAACGCCTCGGCGAGGCTGCCGATTTCATCGTGGTTACCGCGTGAGGCGCGCAGGGCGTAGTTTTCTTCGCGAGTGACCTGACGCGAGAGCTCTTCCAGCTCATGGATCGGGCGGGTGATCAGGCGTTTGATCTGCCGGGCAATCACCAGCCACAGCAGCACACTGAAAATCAGGATACCGAGACTTGCGGTCAGGGTGCCGGTGTAGAACGCCATCGGCAGTTCACTGCTGGCGACCAGCAGCAGATGCCCAGGCGCGGTGCCGGGGCGGGGCAGGGTGATCAACTGATTGCTGCGAAACTCGGTGAGCTGCCAGGCTTCGACGTGTCGATAGCGTTCCGGCAGATTGAGCTTGTCGCCACGCTGCACCTGGGCGATGCGGTCACCCTTGCCGTCATACAACGCGGCGGCGCGCAGTGGCGAATAGCTGTCGAGTTCCTTGAGCAGGCGTTCGGCGCTCTGGGGCGACTCGAGGGCTTGTGCGACCAGGCTCGGGTTGGAGATCAGCCGGCCGATGGTCTGCAAAGCTTGCGGCGCCATGCTTTCCTGGGAGATGTAATAGGCGGCGCTGATAAAGGTCAGGTTGGCGACCAGCAGGACGGTGGTCAGCAACACCAGCAGGGCGGCCAGCAGTTTCTGGCCGACCGGCAGGTTTTCAAGGCGCTGGCGCAATGGCATCAGGTTTATCGCAGCAAAGGAACAAGTGGCCAGCGTAGCCGCTGCTCAGTCGCTGGGCAATCCAAGGCTGTGCAGATGAGCGATCAGACGCTGCTGCAATTGAGTGAGGTGCGGCAGGTTGAGTTGATGACGGCTGGCGACTTTGCAGGCGTGGCCCAACAGATAGCTGATTTCGGTGCGGCGCTGGTTCGCCACGTCCTGATACATCGACGAGTAGTTGGCTGCGGTGGCGTGGATCACCCGCTCGACTTCCTGTTGCAGATTGACCGCGGCTGCCGGTTGACCGCAACGCTCCAGCAATTCGGCAAGTTCCGCACACAGCGTGGCGACTTCGCATTGATGCTGCTCCAGCCCGCCGTTACGGCAATCATGGAGCACGGTCAGCGGATTGATCGCGCAATTGAGCGCCAGTTTGCGCCACAGCCGGGTGAGGATGTCGGTGCTCCACTCGTGGGGGATTTTCGCCGCCTCAAGATCGTCCAGCCAGATTGGCGCTACCGGATGGCTGGCATCGCCCAGCCAGGTGAAACCGTGGCCGGCAAACACCACGCGCCAGTCGCCGTCGCGGAACGCGCCTTCGGTGCTGGAGGCGCTGATGCAGCGTGCCTGCGGTACCTGCGCTGCGACAGCGTCCTGACTGCCGAGGCCGTTCTGCAGCAGGATCAGCTCGGCATCTGCGCTCAGGCGCGGGGCGAGGCGGGCGACGGCGCTTTCGGCGTCATAGGCTTTGCAGGCGACCAGCAGGCGGCGGATCGGCTCCGGGTCGTCCGCCGTTTGCGCAGGGACGGCATAGGTCGTGGCTGCGCCGTGTTCGACCAGCGTCAGGCCGCCGGCCACCTGATAGCTGCGCAAGCGCTCGGCATCCCGCACGATCAGCCGCACCGGCAGCCCGGCCCGCGCCAGACGGGTGGCCCACAGGGTGCCGAGGCTACCGGCGCCGAGAACGTGCCAGGGGGTAGACATCAGTTTTTCACTCGGTAAGGTACTGGCATGCAAGGCTCGCCGTATCGGTGGGAAAAGACCCGTTATAATGAGCCGGATTTTAACCGCAAGCCAAGCGCGCTCCCTCCTGATCGAGCGCGCCTTTTTATTGGAGAGATTACATGCCGTCGTTCGACGTGGTATCCGAACTGGACAAACACGAGCTGACCAACGCGGTCGAGAACGCCGTGAAGGAACTCGATCGTCGCTATGACCTGAAAGGCAAAGGCAGCTTCGAGTTCAAGGAAAAGGACCTGACCGTCAACCTGACCGCTGAAGCCGGGTTCCAGCTGGAAGCGATGATCGAGATCCTGAAGCTGGCCCTGACCAAGCGCAAGATCGATGTGCAGTGCCTAGAAGTAAAAGACGCTTACGCCTCGGGCAAGCTGATGAAGCAGGACGCCATTCTCAAAGAAGGCATCGACAAGGAGCTGGCGAAGAAAATCGTCGCTCACATCAAGGACGCCAAGCTCAAGGTGCAGGCCGCCATTCAGGGCGAGCAGGTGCGGGTGACCGGCAAGAAGCGCGATGACCTGCAGGAAGCCATCGCGGCCCTGCGCGCCAAGGAATTCGGCATGCCACTGCAGTTCAACAACTTCCGCGACTAAGTCCGGTCAGATGGCTGTGGGAGCGGGCTTGCTCGCGAAAGCGCTGTGTCAGGCAACTCATTGTTGAATGACATACCGCTTTCGCGAGCAAGCCCGCTCCCACTTTTTATATGTGTACAGCCCGGGTAGCCGGAAATCAGGAGATGGAAGATGGATTTGAATGCTGAGGTAGACAACCTGGTCAAGGCGTCCCAGGCGTGGATTCCGATGATCATGGAATACGGCAGCCGCGTGCTGCTGGCGGTGATTACCCTGGCCATCGGCTGGTGGCTGATCAACAAGGTCACGCAAAAACTCGGCGGTCTGCTGGCCCTGCGCAATGCCGACCTGGCGCTGCAAGGCTTCATCAGCAGCCTGGCGAACATCATTCTCAAGGTGCTGCTGATCGTCAGCGTGGCCTCGATGATCGGCGTGGAAACCACCTCGTTCGTGGCCGCGATTGGTGCTGCCGGCCTGGCCATCGGTCTGGCGTTGCAGGGCAGCCTGGCGAACTTCGCCGGCGGCGTGCTGATTCTGTTGTTCCGTCCGTTCCGTATCGGTGACTGGATCGAAGCGCAAGGTGTGGCGGGTACTGTCGACAGCATCCAGATTTTCCACACCGTGCTGCGTACCGGTGACAACAAGACCATCATCGTCCCGAACGGCAATCTGTCGAACGGCATCATCACCAACACCAACCGTCAGCCAACCCGCAAAGTGGTGTTCGACGTGGGTGTGGATTACGAAGCTGATCTGCAAAAGGCCCGTCAGGTGCTGCTGGATCTGGCCAAGGATGAGCGCGTATTGCAGGACCCTGCGCCACAAGCGGTCATTTCGACGTTGGGTGACAGTTCGATCACTGTTTCCCTGCGTGTGTGGGTTAAAACTGCAGACTATTGGGACGTGATGTTCATGTTTAACGAACAGTCGCGTGACCGTTTGAAAACTGCCGGTATTGATATTCCGTTTCCACAGCGGGTTATTCGAGTAGTTCAGGAATCGGCTGTTCAGTAATACCACTGATACTTGGCCTCGCGGTCAGTTAATGAGTGGACTAACCCAAGAGCTGTCCGCACTCTTGGGTTTTTTATGTCTGATCTAGATGTTCGTTGGCTAATAAGTAGCTAGCTACTATTGTTTGTACGGTCAGAAACAGGAAGGCAGGGCAAACTTGATTCATAAAAAAACCGCTCACCTGAGTCAGGTGAGCGGTTCTTGTTAGAGCAAAGCTCTACAGTACGTCAGCTGCATATCCCGATTAGAGGATGTTCAGTGGGTACTCGACGATCAGACGGGTGTCGTTGTTGTCAGACGCGTAGCCGCTGTACGCGCCGTTCGAGCGGTACATGGCGTAACGCAGACGGAACGACAGATCCTTGGCTGGACCTTCCTGGATCACGTACTTGGACTCGGCGTTCCACTCGTTTTCTTTACCTTCACCCAGACCGTTGGTCTTGATGTTGTCACCCTTCACGTAGCGGGTCATGAAGCTCAGGCCAGGAACGCCATAAGTCTTCATGTTCAGGTCGTAACGAGCTTGCCAGGAGCGTTCTTCACGGCCCACGAAGTCGGAGATCTGAATGGAGTTGGCAACGAAGATGGTGCTGTTGCCGTCAACGCCATAGTAGTAGGCATTGTCGCCGCTGGAGCGCTGGTGAGCGATGGTGAACTTGTGCGCGCCGAGGCTGTAGGCTGCTGCCAGGGACCACAGTTTGTTGTCTACGCCACGGGTGTCGTTGTCGGGGGTTTCGTCGCCAATGGCGCTGACCAGGTTGCCACGCTTCTCGCCTTCGGTTTTATAACCGTTGAAGTCGAAGTTCAGCGACTGGTCTTCGGCGATAGGCAGGGTGTAGTTCAGATTGATGTATTGCTTCTTGAAGTACTGGTCGGCATCCGAAGCGGCCAATGCACCGGTGAAATTGTCGGTGAAGGCATAGCTGGCGCCGAAGATGTTGATGCTGGTCAGGCCCTTGCCACCGTTGCCGTTCTCATCAGGCAGGCCGCCGATGCTGTCGCGGCCCATGCCGGTTTGCTTGCTCAGGGCGGTGAAGCGACCTGCGCTCAGTTCCAGGCCTTTGATCTCTTTGGAAGTGATCAAGGTACCGGTAGCCACTTCTGGCAACAGACGACTGTCGTCAGTGGCGAAGACCGGGCTGGCAACGAATTGCTGACCGTATTTCAGCACAGTGTCGGAAACGCGGAATTTGACAGCGCCGCCGATCTTGCCTTGGGATTTCTCTTCGTTGCCGTCGCTATCAATCGCGAACAGGCCGTTACCACGACGACCCGAGCCACCGTCCAGCTTGACCGAACCCATGGCCATGGCGTCGAGACCGAAACCTACGGTGCCTTGAGTGAAGCCCGATTCGTAGGTCAGCAGTTGGCTGACACCGGTGTCCTGGCGATAGCCGCTTTCAAAACCCGGGGTGCCGTCTTTCTTTGCAACGTTACCGGCACCATTTTTGTAATCGCGGTTCATGTATTCCATACGAGTCTTCAGTTTCAGACTCTGGTCTTCCAGGAACCCTTTGGCGTCATCCTGCGAAGATGCCATTGCGAACTGCGAGGTGCCTGCTGCAACAGCCAGGGCGATCATGCTCCACTTCATCACGCGCATCGTGATTTGCTCCTTTGGTTTTTAGAAGAGTACTGCCGTCCCACCTGTTTTATTATCTGGGCGGCTCTTTCTTTTTGTGTCGGCGCAAACTTATATCACGCCGACAATGTTGGCGATACTTGCTAATCCAACCTTTCACCTTCTTTACGACGCTGTCGCAGATGGCTTTGTAGATGTCGCAAATTCACAGTACCGATGCAATCGGATCGACAACTTTCTCGCTGTTTTTCTAGCCTTTTGCATCGCTAAAAAAGAGTCCCTGGCAAAACACTTGAATCTCCATCGGGCAACCCTGCCACTGTTTTTGTTGGGCCTAAGGCTCCCACTTCCCGTGGTGCGCTTATAGTCCATATGGGTACGAATGCAACAAGCGTGCACAAACCGCTTTTTCTATGCGGTTATTTTTCTGAACACTCGTCACTCGCTGTAAAAACCTCATAAATACTGGGCCTCAAGCCCTTCTTTATCAGGGCTTGACGCCATCCCTTGCTTGGTGTTGTCGAGCAGGTTCGTGCGCGCGACAACGAAAAACGTTACCGGTTCACCCCGCCGGTGAGTATTCGGCGGATGCCCGACGCACTGAGCGTAGACGCGCTGTGCGGTTTTGGTGCAAAAATTTTTCCAGTTGTTCCGGATTCATACAGTTTGAGCGGGAGCAGGGGGTGAACGCTTTGGGCTTTTCTGGTCATTTCATTGTGCTGCACCGCGCAGTCGGTTCCGTCATGGTGCGTGCCGCCCGAAAATGTCGCATGCAGGAGCGTTGAGCAATGTCTGTCCTGGCACGCTCATCGTGAAGCCCGGCGCATTCGCAGGTATGCTGCCTGCCTGTCGCTTGGCGTCATGTCTGTCTGGATGGCCGCTAAGCTGAATTGTGTAGATCAGCCGGGAGTGCACGCAGTGTTTGCTTTAGATTCACGACTTCAACAGGACACCCTGACCATCGGCGATTTCCCGCTCTGCCGGCTGCTGCTGTCCAACGATGCCAATTACCCGTGGTTCATCCTGGTGCCTCGTCGCGACGATATCAGCGAGTTGTTTCAGTTGGATGTCGCCGACCAGCAGCAGTTGTGGCAGGAAACCACGGCGCTGGCCGAGTTGCTCAAGGACTTGTTCGATGCCGACAAGCTGAACGTCGCGACGCTGGGCAACGTTGTCAGCCAGTTGCATATGCATGTGATCGTGCGCAAGCGTGACGATGCGGCATGGCCGGCGCCGGTCTGGGGCAAACACCCGGCCAAACCCTACAGCGCCGAGCAGGTCGCGAGCATTCGTGAGCGGCTGCGTCTGGTGCTGACCGAACACTTCACGTTTCTGGAGGGGTGAACCATGAACCTTGAAGAACGCGTCACCGATCTGGAAAGCCGTCTGGCTTTTCAGGATGACACCATTCAGGCGTTGAACGACGAACTGGTGGCGCAGCAGCGGGTGATCGAGCGCCTGCAGTTGCAAATGGCGGCGTTGCTCAAGCGTCAGGAGGAGATGGTCGGGCAGTTCGATTCTTTCGAGGAAGAGGCGCCACCACCGCATTACTGATGCCGACACCTTTATGCAGGCGTAAAAAAAACCGCGAGCAGCCTGGCTGTTCGCGGTTTTTTATTGCCTTGGATCAGCGACGCGGCAGGGCGGCGATCACGTCCTCGGCTTGCAGGCCTTTGTCCCGATTCATCACCGAGAACTCCACGCGCTGGCCTTCGACCAGTACGCGGTGGCCTTCGCCACGGATTGCACGAAAGTGCACGAAAATATCATCGCCGGAATCCCGGGAGATAAAGCCGAAGCCTTTGGAGGTGTTGAACCACTTGACGGTACCGGTATCGCGGTTGCTCATGTCATAGGTAGTCGGTGCGGCGGCCGGTGAAGACTTGTAGAAGCTGATGGCCAGATGCAGGACCACGGCAACCAGAGCGATCACCAGGCTGAACAACACCGCCGGTTGACCGGCGATGACTGGCATCGGTGCGATCAGGGTCAGGGTTTGCAGGACGACAGTCAGCACGAGAAGAGCGCTGACCAGATTTTGCAGATGCTGGCGCGGGCCTTTGTTCCAGTAAGGAATCACTGGAGCGATGACCAGATTCAGCAGGCCGAAAAAGGCCAGGTAAAGTGCATCGGGTTGTTGCAGGTAAGGAACGGCTTCGGATTTCAAGCTAGGTATGAACGACAGCAGCAAGGCCGCTGCGCCCATTAGCAGGTGGACGATTTTCAACATTTTGATTGGCTCACGTTATGACGGCTCACAAGGAAGAGCTGAAGGCGCACGGTTCGCTTCGGAACAATAAAGAGGCGTTGGACACGTGCCCGGCATCAGCCTATGCGCGACACCCCCGAAAAATGGGGCGTAGCGACACACTGCCTATTTAACAGCAAAGCCTGCAGCTACTCAAATTACCCCGGCCAGCGGCACGTGCCCGGTCGATTTGTCGCATGGCGAGTGAAGATTGTCGGCTGCGAGGTGGCGGCTGCCTTGCTAGAGTGGGTCTGCACCTGTTGGATGAATTCAATCGCCTTAGGGGGTAAACATGGCAATCGATATCGGTATCAGTGAAGAAGATCGCAAGTCCATCGTCGAGGGGCTGTCGCGGCTGCTGTCGGACACCTACGTGCTGTATCTGAAAACCCATAACTTCCACTGGAACGTCACAGGTCCCATGTTCAGGACCCTGCATCTGATGTTCGAAGAGCAATACAACGAGCTGGCGCTGGCGGTGGATCTGATCGCCGAGCGTATCCGCGCTCTGGGTTTTCCTGCGCCGGGTGCCTACGCGACTTACGCGCGTCTCTCCTCTATTAAAGAAGAAGTCGGGGTGCCAAGTGCCGAGGACATGATCAAGCAGTTGGTCGATGGCCAGGAAGCGGTCACTCGCACCGCTCGCGGCATCTTCCCGCTGTTGGACAAGGTCAGTGACGAGCCGACGGCTGACTTGCTGACCCAGCGCATGCAGGTGCATGAGAAGACCGCGTGGATGTTGCGCGCGTTGCTCGAGGCCTGATAGTTCGGTGCGCGGACGTCCGCAGGTGTGGATGTCCGCATACTGTTTCAAATCTTACTGAACATGTCGGCTTATCCTACGCTGCTGGGCAACTAGTCATCTGGCGCTGACTTTGCGTCTGCGTTTTTATGAAGGCACAGGATGTTGTCTTTATAAAAGCAGCGATGACAAAGGAGTGTCAGCGATATGGTAGGTGGAGACAGGCGATGCGAGCACGTCGGTTCGCAACGGGAAATGAAGGTCGATCCGTTTGTCAGCGATTTCGATTTTGAGCTGATCCGGCCGCTGGCCAGATCAGTGCGTTTGAACGGCTTTGCCACTTGCTTGAGGCTCGAGCAGGTTTACTGGAACATTCTTGGTGACATGGCCGGGCACAACGGCTGTTCGGTCAGCACGCTGCTGTCACATGTGGACCGCCAAGTGCACCTGCGCCACGGCGGGGTGAAAAACTTCAGTGGTCTGGTACGGGTGGTGTGCGTGATGAATGGCCTGCGCGATACCCCGGCGGCCGTCATGCCCTGAACGGGCAATACTTGAAATGACGTGGCGGGCTGTGCAGTCTTACGGCTGCACAGCCCGCATTTAATGGATATAATCCCGCTCTTTCGCCGCAAAGCCCTGCGCGCGGTGGCAATCTGATCGCCGAGACACCCCCATGCCGATGTACGATTATCAATGTGCTTCCTGTGGTCATCAGTTGGAAGCCATTCAAAAGATCAGCGAGGCACCGCTGGTCGACTGCCCTGCCTGTCAGGCGCCAGAGCTCAAGAAACAGCTGTCCATGCCGGGTTTTCGCCTCAGCGGCAGCGGTTGGTACGAAACCGATTTCAAGACCGGAGCCAAGAAGAATCTGGCCGGTGGCGACAAATCTGACTAGGGTTCAGGCCCAGGTCGAACGACACGCGTGAGATTCTGCAGTGCTTGAGTGCGACGGGATCTCCACCGAATTTCGAATTACGAGAAGCGAAACCACTACCATGATGCGCAGCCATTATTGCGGCCAACTGAACGAAAGCCTGGAAGGCCAGGAAATTACCCTTTGCGGATGGGTTCACCGTCGTCGCGACCACGGCGGGGTGATTTTCCTCGATATCCGTGATCGTGATGGTCTGGCTCAGGTGGTGTTCGATCCGGATCGCGCCGAGAGCTTCGCCGCCGCCGATCGCGTGCGCAGCGAATACGTCGTGAAGATCACCGGTAAGGTGCGTCTGCGTCCGGCCGGTGCGACCAACGCCAACATGGCGTCGGGCATGATCGAAGTGTTGGGCTACGAGCTGGAAGTGCTGAACGAGTCGGAAACCCCGCCGTTCCCGCTCAACGAATACTCCGACGTCGGCGAAGAAACCCGCCTGCGCTACCGCTTCCTGGACCTGCGTCGTCCGGAAATGGCCGAGAAGCTGCGTCTGCGTTCGCGCATGACCACCAGCATCCGTCGCTTCCTCGACGAGAACGGCTTCCTCGACGTCGAAACGCCGATTCTGACCCGTGCTACCCCGGAAGGCGCCCGCGACTACCTGGTGCCGAGCCGTACTCACGCCGGTTCGTTCTTCGCGCTGCCGCAATCGCCTCAGCTGTTCAAGCAACTGCTGATGGTTGCCGGTTTCGACCGTTACTACCAGATCGCCAAATGCTTCCGCGACGAAGACCTGCGTGCCGACCGTCAGCCTGAGTTCACTCAGATCGACATCGAGACCAGCTTCCTCGACGAAAAAGACATCATGGGCCTGACCGAAGGCATGATCCGCAACCTGTTCAAGGAAGTGCTGGATCTGGAATTCGGCGAATTCCCGCACATGACCTTTGAAGAAGCCATGCGTCGTTACGGTTCCGACAAGCCGGACCTGCGTAACCCGCTGGAACTGGTCGACGTTGCCGATCAACTCAAAGAAGTCGAATTCAAGGTGTTCAGCGGCCCGGCCAACGATCCGAAATGCCGTATCGCTGCACTGCGCGTTCCAGGCGGGGCGAGCATGCCGCGCAAGCAGATCGACGACTACACCAAGTTCGTCGGCATCTACGGTGCCAAGGGCCTGGCGTACATCAAGGTCAACGAGCGCGCTGCCGGTGTTGAAGGTCTGCAATCGCCGATCGTGAAAAACATCCCTGAAGCCAACCTGAACGTGATCCTCGATCGCGTCGGTGCGGTTGACGGCGACATCGTGTTCTTCGGTGCCGACAAGGCCAAGATCGTCAGCGAAGCCCTGGGCGCGCTGCGTATCAAGCTCGGTCACGACCTCGACCTGCTGACCTGCAAGTGGGCGCCAATGTGGGTCGTCGACTTCCCGATGTTCGAAGAGAACGACGACGGCAGCTTCTCTGCGCTGCACCATCCGTTCACCGCACCGAAGTGCTCCCCTGAAGAGCTGGAAGCCAATCCGGCCGGCGCTCTGTCCCGCGCCTACGACATGGTGCTCAACGGCACCGAGCTGGGTGGCGGTTCGATCCGTATCCATCGCAAGGAAATGCAACAAGCGGTGTTCCGCCTGCTGGGTATCAATGAAGCGGAACAGGAAGAGAAGTTCGGCTTCCTGCTCGACGCGCTGAAGTACGGTGCACCGCCGCACGGTGGTCTGGCCTTCGGTCTGGACCGTCTGGTGATGCTGATGACCGGCGCCCAGTCGATCCGTGAAGTGATCGCCTTCCCGAAAACCCAGAGTGCTGCGGACGTCATGACGCAAGCCCCGGGTGTGGTAGATGCCAAGGCACTGCGCGAGCTGCACATTCGTTTGCGCGAAACGCCAAAGGCTGAGTAAGACGGGCCTGAAGGCGCATCTTCGGATGCGCCTTTTTTCTTTCTATAGAGAGCAGGTCGAGATTTTTTGTTTGCTGGCCACTGCGTGAGCAGGGCGGGCAACGTTTCAAGAGAATTCGGAGCGAGTTATGGCAGGTCATTCCAAGTGGGCGAACATCAAGCACCGCAAAGAACGTCAGGATGCCAAGAGAGGCAAGATCTTCACCAAGTGGATCCGTGAGCTGACCGTTGCGGCCCGTCAGGGCGGCGGCGACCCGGGTTCCAACCCGCGTCTGCGCCTGGCCCTGGACAAGGCCCTCAGTGCGAACATGAGCCGCGATATCATCGACCGCGCCGTTGCGCGTGGCGCCGGTGCGACCGAAGCGGACAACGTTGAAGAGCTGACCTATGAAGGTTACGGCCCGGGCGGCGTGGCGGTGATGGTCGAGTGCATGACCGACAACCGCAACCGTACCGCAGCTGCCGTGCGCCATGCGTTCAGCAAATGTGGCGGCAACCTTGGTACCGACGGTTCGGTTGCGTACCTGTTCGAACGCAAAGGGCAGATCAGCTTCGCCTCGGGCGTTGACGAAGACGCCCTGACCGAGGCGGCGCTGGAAGCGGATGCCGACGACGTGGTCAGCCATGAAGACGGCTCGATCGATGTGTTCACCTCGTTCACCAGCTTCTACGCGGTGCGTAACGCGTTGGAAGCGGCCGGGTTCAAGGGTGACGACGCAGAAATCGTCATGCAGCCGACCACCAGCGCCGAACTGGATCTGGAAGGCGCGGAGAAGGTGCTCAAGCTGATCGACATGCTCGAGGATCTGGATGACGTACAGAACGTCTACTCCAACGCAGACATTCCGGAAGACGTGGCCGCTCAGCTCGGTTAAGAGCGACTAGGCTTCAATGTGGGAGCGAGCAAGCCCGCTCCCACATTGGTTATTCGCTGTTTTGAATTTCTTGTTTTTACCGACTCCGCAGGCGTTATGACTTTAATTCTGGGTATCGACCCCGGCTCGCGCATCACCGGTTACGGGATTGTTCGCGATACCGGCCGCGGCGGCTGCATCTATGTGGCCTCGGGCTGCATCCGTACCGGCGCCGGTGAGTTGCATGAGCGGCTGCAGATCGTTTATCGCGGCGTGCGTGAAATCATTCAGACCTATGGCCCGGTGACCATGGGCATCGAAAAAGTGTTCATGGCGAAAAACGCCGACTCGGCGCTCAAACTTGGGCAGGCTCGCGGCGCCGCCATTGTGGCTGGCGCTGAAGAGTGCCTGGAGATTGCCGAGTACACCGCCACCCAGGTCAAGCAAGCTGTGGTCGGCACCGGCGCCGCCAATAAAGAACAGGTGCAGATGATGGTCATGCACATGCTCAAGCTGACCAGCAAACCGCAGATCGATGCCTCGGATGCCCTGGCCATCGCGATTTGTCATGCGCACACCCGTTCCAGCCTGCTGCCGCATGGCCTGGGAACCGCACGCAGTCGTGGCGGGCGCCTGCGTCTCTGATAGCATCAGCAATCATTTTTGCGGAATGCGGATTTCGCGCCTGGGTCGTCGGCCCGATTCCCGCCTTCCATCTGTCGCCAGCCCACGGCTGGCCAACGCTCAAGGATCTGAAACGTGATTGGACGCTTGCGCGGCACCCTGGCTGAGAAACAGCCGCCGCACCTGATTCTGGATGTAAACGGCCTCGGGTATGAGCTGGAAGTGCCCATGACCACCCTTTATCGTCTGCCGTCGGTCGGTGAACCGCTGACGCTGCACACCCATTTGGTCGTACGCGAAGACGCGCAGTTACTCTATGGTTTCGCCGGCAAGCGTGAGCGAGACTTTTTTCGCGAGTTGATCCGTCTCAATGGTGTCGGACCGAAACTGGCCCTGGCCTTGATGTCGAGCCTTGAAGTCGATGAACTGATTCGCTGCGTGCAATCCCAGGACACCTCGGCGCTGACCAAGGTCCCCGGGGTCGGCAAGAAAACCGCTGAGCGCCTGCTGGTTGAACTGAAGGATCGCTTCAAGGCCTGGGAAACCTCGCCGGCCATGTTCGCTCTGGTGCCGAACCAGCCGGACGGCCCGGCGCCGGTCAACACCGCTGAAAACGATGCGGTCAGTGCGCTGATTTCCCTGGGCTACAAGCCGCAGGAAGCGAGCAAGGCGATTACCGCCATCAAGGACAAGAATTTGAGCAGTGAAGACCTGATCCGCCGCGCCCTGAAGGGAATGATTTAAGTGATTGAAGCTGATCGTCTGATCGCCGCCGCGCACAGCCCGCGCGAGCGCGAAGAAGTCCAGGACCGGGCCATTCGCCCGGTCAGTCTGGCCGACTATATTGGCCAGCCGACCGTGCGCGAGCAGATGGAGCTGTTCATCCAGGCGGCGCGTGGTCGCAGTGAATCGCTGGATCACACGCTGATCTTCGGCCCGCCGGGGTTGGGTAAAACCACGCTGGCCAACATCATTGCCCAGGAAATGGGCGTGTCGATCAAGAGCACATCCGGCCCGGTGCTTGAGCGTCCGGGAGATCTGGCGGCACTGCTGACCAATCTGGAACCGCACGACGTGTTGTTCATTGACGAGATCCATCGCCTGTCGCCCATCGTTGAGGAAGTGCTGTATCCGGCAATGGAGGACTTCCAGCTCGACATCATGATCGGCGAAGGGCCGGCAGCGCGCTCGATCAAGCTTGATCTGCCACCGTTCACCCTGGTGGGCGCCACCACCCGTGCCGGCATGCTGACCAACCCGTTGCGCGACCGCTTCGGTATCGTCCAGCGCCTTGAGTTCTACAGTACGGCGGATCTGGCGACGATTGTCAGTCGGTCGGCGGCGATTCTCGGTCTGCCGCTGGATCCGGAGGGGGCTTTCGAAATCGCTCGTCGTGCCCGTGGCACGCCGCGGATCGCCAATCGTCTGCTGCGTCGGGTGCGCGATTTTGCCGAAGTCCGGGCCAAGGGCCATATCACCAAGGCGGTTGCCGATCTGGCGTTGAATCTGCTGGATGTCGATGAACACGGCTTCGATCATCAGGACCGGCGCTTGCTGCTGACCATGATCGAGAAGTTCGATGGCGGTCCGGTGGGCATCGACAGCCTCGCGGCGGCGATCAGCGAAGAGCGCCACACCATCGAAGATGTGCTGGAGCCGTACCTGATTCAGCAGGGTTACATCATGCGTACACCACGGGGCAGGGTGGTGACGCGACATGCGTACCTGCATTTCGGTTTAAACATTCCGTCACGAATGGGCGAAATGCCTGTGGCAGACGAGTTTCTCGATGCCGTGGACGATTGATACACATTTTTTGGCGATTTATTCAGCGTTTGTACTGTCACAGGACGGTACTTTTGCGGTAAAGCCTTAAACACTGAAAAAACAGTTGCCTGGCCGGATTGGCAACCCGAGGAGTAAGCACTAGAGTATGCGCGCGCAAAACGGGCTTGAGCCGTTCGCACATCGTTGTCGCGTTTATTACGAGGACACCGATGCGGGCGGCATCGTGTATTACGTTAATTACCTCAAGTTTATGGAACGGGCTCGAACCGAGCGGCTCCGGACGCTGGGCTTTGCCCAGTCGGAACTGGCCGGGGAGGACCTGTTGTTTGTCGTGCATTCCAGCGAAGCGCGCTACCACGCGCCGGCGCGACTGGACGATGAACTGCTGGTAAGCGCTGATGTAATCGAATTGAACCGTGCCAGCCTGCGCTTTAAACAGCAGGTCAGGCGGGCCACGGATAATGCGCTGCTCTGTGAAGGGCAGTTTCTGGTGGCCTGCGTGCGCACCGACAGTTTGAAACCCCGGGCCATGCCCGAATCCTTGCGTGCGGCCTTTGCCGACGCGGGCGGCACGGGTACACACTCAAAGCAGGAGATAAAGCGTGGAAGCTAACGTCGTCGACCATTCCTCCATGTGGAGCCTGGTCAGCAATGCCAGCATCGTGGTGCAGTTGGTAATGTTGACCCTGGTGGCCGCATCGGTGACCTCATGGATCATGATCTTTCAGCGCAGCAATCTGTTGCGCGCCGGTCGACGCGCCCTGGAGAGCTTCGAAGAGCGCTTCTGGTCGGGTATCGATCTGTCCAAGCTGTACCGTCAGGCCGGCAGCAACCCGGATCCGGATTCGGGCGTGGAGCAGATCTTCCGTGCCGGTTTCAAGGAGTTCTCCCGTCTGCGTCAGCAGCCAGGTGTTGACCCTGAAGCGGTGATGGAAGGTGTGGCGCGTGCCATGCGCGTTGCCATCTCCCGCGAAGAAGAGAAGCTGGAGCAGAGCCTGCCGTTTCTCGCCACCGTTGGTTCGGTCAGCCCGTACATCGGTCTGTTCGGTACCGTGTGGGGCATCATGAACTCCTTCCGCGGTCTGGCCAGCGCCCAGCAGGCGACCCTGGCCACCGTGGCCCCGGGTATCGCCGAAGCCCTGATCGCTACCGCGATCGGCCTGTTCGCCGCGATCCCGGCCGTTATCGCTTACAACCGTTTCTCTGCACGCAGCGAAACCTTGCTGAGCCGCTACTACACCTTCGCCGATGAGTTCCAGGCGATCCTGCACCGCAAAGTGCACACCAGCGAAGAATAAGCAGGTATTTCCCGATGGCTTTAATCGCTCGAGCCCGAAACAAGCGCAAGCCGGTCGCCGAGATGAACGTGGTGCCATACATCGACGTGATGCTGGTGCTGCTGGTTATCTTCATGGTGACCGCGCCGATGCTCAATCAGGGCGTGAAAGTGGATCTGCCCAAGGTTTCCAGCGAAGCCTTGCCGCAGGACAACAACACTCAGGTGCTGACCATTTCGATCAAGGCTGACAAGACCTACTACTGGAACCTTGGCAGCGAAGTCGATACCGAAAAGCAGCAGGACAGGGCAATGACGCTGCCGCAGATGACTGACGCGGTGACCAAGATCATTCGTGCCGGCACCGAAGGCGGCAAGCGTACCCAGGTCTTTATCCGTGGCGACAAGTCGGTCGACTACGGCGCCGTGATGGGTGCCATGGGCGGGTTGCAGAAAGCCGGGGTCGGTAATGTTGGTTTGATTACCGAGGCCCCCTGATGCAGCAACAGCGAGAGCCGTCCGCCTCGGAAAGCTACTTCTGGCCTAGTGTTCTGGCGATTGTCCTGCACGTGCTGGTGTTCGGCATGCTGTTCGTCAGTTTCGCCTTTACACCCGAGTTGCCGCCGGCCAAGCCGATTGTCCAGGCGACCCTGTACCAGTTGAAATCGAAAAGTCAGGCAACCACCCAGACCAATCAGAAGATTGCGGGTGAGGCGAAGAAATCCGCCGCGCGCCAGACCGAAGTCGAGCAGATGGAACAGAAAAAGGTCGAGCAGGAAGCGGTGAAGGCTGCGGAACAAAAGAAAGAAGAAGCGGCTCAAAAGGCCGAGGAAGCCAAGAAGGCCGATCAGGCGAAGAAAGCGGACGAGGCGAAAAAGGCTGATGAAGCCAAGAAAGCCGACGATGCGAAGAAAGCCGAGGCCAAGAAGGCAGAAGAGAAACAATTGGCTGATATAGCCAAGAAGAAAGCCGAAGAAGAAGCCAAGAAGGCGGCTGAAGAAGAGGCCAAGAAAGCGGCCGCTGAAGAAGCCAAGAAGAAGATCGTCGAAGACGCGAAGAAGAAAGCCGCCGAAGACGCCAAGAAAAAAGCTGAAGCTGAAGAGGCGAAGAAGAAAGTCGCCGACGAAGCGAAGAAGAAAGCTGCTGCCGATGCTGCGAAGAAAAAATCGCAGGAAGCGGCACGTAAATCCGCCGAAGAGAAAAAGGCTCAGGCCCTGGCAGATTTGCTTTCCGACACGCCACAGCGTCAGCAGGCCTTGGCCGATGAACAGGGTGACGAAGTCGCGGGCAGTTTCGATGACCTGATTCGTGCGCGAGCAGCGGAAGGTTGGGCGCGTCCGCCTTCGGCACGCAAAGGCATGACGGTCGTGCTGCAAATCGGCATGTTGCCGGACGGTACGGTGACTTCGGTCAGCGTGGCCAAGTCCAGTGGCGATGGTCCGTTCGATGCGTCGGCAGTTGCGGCAGTGAAGAATATTGGACGTTTGACAGAAATGCAGGGAATGAAGCCGAGCGATTTCGCTCCGTATCGTTCATTCAAGATGACATTCACACCTGAGGATCTAGCCTTGTGAGAAACCTTCTTCGAGGAATGCTGGTCGTGATCTGCTGCATGGCAGGGATCGCGATGGCTGATGAAAAGAACATTCTGGTCACCAGCGGCAGCGATCGGGCCACCCCGATCGCCGTCGTACCGTTCGGCATGCAGGGCGGTGCCGTTCTGCCGGACGACATGGCTGAAATCATTGGTAACGATTTGCGGAACTCGGGCTACTACTCGCCGATTCCAAAGCAAAACATGATCAGCCAGCCAAGCCAGCCGAGCGAAATCATCTTCCGTGACTGGAAGGCGGTGGGTGCTCAATACATGATGGTCGGCAGCATTGCTCCAGCAGGCGGTCGTCTGCAGGTGCAGTGGGCACTGTTCAACGTGGCCACCGAGCAGAAAGTGGCTGACGGCAGTGTCTCTGGTACCACCGAGCAACTGCGTGACATGGCGCACTTCATCTCTGACCAGTCGTTCGAAAAACTCACCGGTATCAAAGGTGCGTTTTCGACCCGTCTGCTGTACGTGACAGCCGAGCGTTTCTCCGAGAAGAACACGCGCTACACCCTGCAGCGTTCGGACTACGACGGTGCCCGTGCCGTGACTCTGCTGCAATCGCGCGAGCCGATCCTGTCGCCGCGTTTCGCACCGGATGGCAAGCGCATCGCCTACGTGTCGTTCGAGCAGAAGCGTCCACGGATCTTCATGCAGAACATCGACACCGGTCGCCGTGAGCAGATCACCAACTTCGAAGGCCTGAACGGCGCACCAGCCTGGTCGCCGGATGGCAATCGCCTGGCTTTCGTCCTGTCGAAAGACGGTAACCCTGACATCTATGTGATGAATCTGGGTTCGCGTCAGATCACTCGTGTGACGGCAGGTCCTGGCATCAACACCGAACCGTACTGGGGCAAGGATGGTTCGACCATCTACTTCACCTCGGACCGTGGCGGCAAGCCGCAGATCTACAAAACCAGCGCCAGCGGCGGCGGTGCCGAGCGTGTGACGTTCATTGGCAACTACAACGCCAACCCGAAGCTGTCGGCTGATGAAAAGACGCTGGTGATGATTCATCGCCAGGATGGTTTCACCAATTTCAAGGTGGCGGCCCAGGATTTGCAGCGAGGTAGTGTAAAGATCCTCACTGATAGCACTCTGGACGAGTCACCTACTGTTGCGCCCAACGGCACCATGGTAATCTACGCCACCCGCCAGCAGGGCCGGGGAGTCTTGATGCTCGTGTCCATTAATGGACGCGTGAGGCTCCCGCTTCCTACCGCACAAGGCGAAGTCAGAGAACCGTCCTGGTCCCCTTACCTGAACTGACGCGGCGCTTTACGTTTTACTTAACACACTGGGGTTCATTAGGAGTTTCACGATGGAAATGCTGAAGTTTGGTAAATTTGCTGCGCTGGCTCTGGCCATGGCTGTAGCTGTAGGTTGCTCGTCCAAAGGCGGCGACAACGCCGGTGAAGGCGCTGTTGATCCAAACGCTGGTTACGGCGCAAACACTGGTGCCGTTGACGGTTCCCTGAGCGAAGAAGCTGCTCTGCGCGCAATCACCACCTTCTACTTCGAATACGACAGCTCGGACCTGAAGCCAGAAGCCATGCGCGCTCTGGACGTTCACGCCAAAGACCTGAAAGCAAACGGCGCTCGCGTTGTTCTGGAAGGCAACACCGACGAACGTGGTACTCGTGAGTACAACATGGCACTGGGCGAGCGTCGTGCGAAAGCCGTTCAGCGCTACCTGGTACTGCAAGGTGTTTCCCCAGCTCAGCTGGAACTGGTTTCCTACGGCGAAGAGCGTCCAGTTGCTACCGGCAACGACGAGCAGTCCTGGGCTCAAAACCGTCGCGTCGAACTGCGTAAGTAATTCGATATGCGAACGTGCCGTCGTGCTGTAACTGTTCTGGCTCTCAGCCTCGCGCCGCTTGCGGCGTGGGCTGCGGTTCCTGTGGTCGATGACAACTCCGGTTATAACAATAGCGGGAGCAGTTATCCGCCTGCGGGTTACGGTACGAACGGCGCCTATGCCGGGGGAGCGGCTTCGGCCCCTGCCTCGGCACAGGGCATGCTGTTCAACCAACTGCAACAGATGCAGGATCAGATATCGCGCCAGCAAGGTGTGATCGAAGAACTGCAGAATCAGGTTGCGCGCATGAAACAGGAATCCCTGGAGCGATACCAGGATCTTGATCGGCGCATAGGATCCGGTGTTGCACCTGCCGCGACTCCTGAGAATTCTTCTGCCGGTGGCGATGCAAGTGCTGCTGCCGGTGCTGCCGCTGGCGCCGGGGCTGCTGCCCAGGCACCTGCTGCAAGTAGCGAACCGGGTGATCCGGCCAAGGAAAAGCTGTATTACGATGCCGCTTTCGACCTGATCAAAGCCAAGGATTTCGACAAGGCCAGCCAGGCTTTCTCGGCATTCCTGCGCAAATACCCGAACAGCCAATACGCGGGCAACGCCCAGTACTGGTTGGGCGAAGTGAACCTGGCCAAGGGCGATCTGCAAGGTGCAGGTCAGGCTTTTGCCAAGGTGTCGCAGCTCTATCCCAAGCACGCCAAAGTGCCGGATTCGCTGTACAAGCTGGCTGATGTAGAGCGCCGCCTCGGTCACACCGACAAGGTCAAAGGCATTCTGCAACAGGTGGTTTCCCAATACCCGGGGACCTCCGCTGCTCAGTTGGCCCAACGCGATCTGCAACGCATGTAAGTGTGTTTGACCCGTTTGGAAGAAACCCGCGCTTGTCGCGGGTTTTTTCGTTAGAATTCACGCCCTTTTTCTGAAACACGCTTCTGGTGATCTACGCGTTGGCGGGGTTATCTGAAGTGCCTGACGGAGGCGGACAGCCTGTTTAGCTGTTACGCCCGTGGCGACTATGCAAGACACATTGAGAATTACCGAAGTTTTCTACTCGTTGCAGGGGGAAACGCGGACTGCCGGGCTGCCCACGGTTTTTGTGCGCCTGACCGGTTGCCCATTGCGTTGCCAATACTGCGACAGCGCCTACGCGTTCAGCGGCGGTACGATCCGCACTCTCGACGATATCCTCGAACAAGTGGCCGGGTTTCGCCCGCGCTACGTCTGTGTGACCGGCGGTGAACCGCTGGCGCAGCCCAATGCCATCCCGTTGCTCAAGCAATTGTGTGATGCCGGTTACGAAGTGTCACTGGAAACCAGTGGTGCACTCGATATCTCGGCGGTAGATTCGCGCGTCAGTCGCGTGGTCGACTTGAAGACACCGGACTCCAAAGAGGCGCACCGCAACCGCTACGAAAACATCGAACTGTTGACGCCCAACGATCAGGTGAAGTTTGTCATCTGTTCGCGGGACGACTATGACTGGGCGGTTTCCAAACTGATCCAGTACGGTCTCGATCAACGTGCGGGTGAAGTGCTGTTTTCCCCAAGTCATCATGACCTCAATGCCAGGGATCTGGCGGACTGGGTGGTGGCAGACAACCTGCCGGTGCGTCTGCAATTACAGCTGCACAAGTATCTTTGGAATGACGAGCCGGGGCGCTGAGATGACTGAACAACTGAACACCACCGAACAGCGTGCAGTGATTTTACTGTCGGGCGGTCTGGATTCGGCCACGGTCGTGGCGATGGCCCGAGCCGAAGGTTTCGCCTGCTACACCATGAGTTTCGATTACGGCCAGCGCTCCCATGCAGAGCTGCATGCCGCCGCGCGCGTCGCTCGCGATCTGGGTGTGGTCGAGCACAAAGTGATCGGCCTGAACCTGAATGGCATGGGCGGCTCGGCACTGACCGACACCAGCATCGACATCCCGGAAGAGCTGGGCGAGGGCATCCCGGTGACCTACGTACCGGCGCGCAACACGGTGTTCCTGTCGCTGGCACTGGGCTGGGCTGAAGTGCTTGGCGCGCGTGACATCTTTATCGGGGTCAACGCGGTGGACTATTCCGGTTACCCGGATTGCCGTCCGGAGTTCATCGAGTCGTTCGAGCGCATGGCCAACCTGGCGACCAAGGCGGGTGTGGAGGGCAACGGTTTCCGCATTCAGGCACCGCTGCAGAACCTGAGCAAGGCGCAGATCGTCCAGGCGGGCGTGAAGCTGGGCGTGAATTACGGCCTGACTGTTTCCTGCTATCAGGCGGACGATGACGGCCGCGCGTGCGGCAAATGCGACAGCTGCCGCCTGCGTGCAGAAGGCTTCGCAGCGGCCGGTGTAAGCGATCCAACACCTTATTTTTGATTTTTTTCAAAAAGGTGTTGAATAGTCCTTAAAAATCAGTATTATACGCGCCACCACACAGCGGGTCGTTAGCTCAGTTGGTAGAGCAGTTGGCTTTTAACCAATTGGTCGTAGGTTCGAATCCCACACGACCCACCATATTTGGCGGTTTAGAAAATCCGGAAGGCCCACGAAAGTGAGGATTTCCGGGTTTTTTTTTGCCTGCGATTCAGGCACCTCTCCCTTGATCGTTGCCTGCGCTGACACAGGTCAGAATCATCTTTTGTATCAACGGGATATTCTGTAGCCTTGCGCAGCTTCAACGCTGTCCGTGCCTGATAATACTCACTCTCCCGGCGGTACCCTCAAGTGGTCCGGAGCCGGGTGTATACTCGACTTTCGCGCGAAAGCGCCTGCAGGTCTTGCGAACATGACGCAGATTTCCGAACGCCTTCTGGTTCAAGCCCACCTCGATGCCAAACAGCCCAAACCGCTGACTGCCGAGGAAGAGGCCTACTACCGTTCCGCCATCGCCGCCGAGCTCAAGGCTCAGGACGCGGTGCTGGTGGCCCACTTCTATTGCGATCCGGTGATTCAGGCCCTGGCCGAAGAAACCGGCGGCTGTGTGTCTGACTCCCTCGAAATGGCGCGCTTCGGCAACGCTCACCCGGCCAAGACCGTGGTGGTCGCCGGCGTGAAGTTCATGGGCGAGACCGCGAAGATCCTCAACCCGGAAAAACGCGTGCTGATGCCGACCCTGGACGCGACCTGCTCGCTGGACCTCGGTTGCCCGGTGGACGAGTTCTCGGCGTTCTGCGATCAGCACCCGGAGCGTACGGTGGTGGTGTATGCCAATACCTCGGCCGCGGTCAAAGCCCGTGCTGACTGGGTGGTAACGTCGAGCTGCGCACTGGAGATCGTCGAAAGCCTGATGGACAACGGCGAGACCATCATCTGGGGCCCGGACAAGCACCTGGGCACCTACATCCAGCGCAAGACCGGCGCTGACATGCTGCTGTGGGACGGTGCCTGCATCGTCCACGAAGAGTTCAAGTCCAAGCAGCTCGAAGACATGAAGGCGCTGTATCCGGACGCCGCGATTCTGGTGCATCCGGAGTCGCCGACCTCGGTGATCGAACTGGCGGATGCAGTAGGTTCCACCAGTCAGTTGATCGCTGCCGCGCAAAGCCTGCCGAACAAGACTCTGATCGTCGCCACCGACCGTGGCATCTTCTACAAGATGCAGCAGCTGTGCCCGGACAAGGTCTTCATCGAGGCGCCAACCGCCGGTAACGGCGCGGCGTGCCGCAGTTGCGCACATTGCCCGTGGATGGCCATGAACACCCTTGAGCGCACGCTCAAGAGCCTGAAGGAAGGGACCAACGAGATCTTTGTCGATCCAGCGCTGATTCCGCAGGCGATCCGCCCGTTGAAGCGCATGCTGGATTTCACCCAGGCGGCGCGGATGAAGCTGGCGGGTAACGCTTAAGTTCCAAAGGCAAAAAACAAGACCTGTGGGAGCGAGCTTGCTCGCGAAAGCGGTGTATCAGTCATCATTTAGATTGACTGACACGACGCCTTCGCGAGCAAGCCCGCTCCCACATTGGTATCTGGTGTCTGGAAACTATTTGACCTTCTTCGGAATCCGCACCACGCGGGTATCGGAGTAGATGTCGTGCCAGGTGCGCTTTTGCTTGTCGTACAGCGACCAGAAGAAGCCTAGCCCTGCGCACAGCCACGAAGCGATCGATACCATGAAGCGCAGCAGCGCCTGCCACAGGCTGATCGCGCTGCCATCGGCGTTCTGTACGCGGATGCCCCATACCTGCATGCCCAGTGTCTGCCCGCCGTGGGTCCAGAACTTGGCGAAGAACGCAAACAGCACCAACAGCAACACTGTGGAATACAGCGGATCGCCATCCATTTTTCCGGCGTCGGTCAGCACGCGCAGGCGTTCTTCACCGATGATCGCTGCCTGGATCAACTTGTAGACGAATCCGGTGACGATCAGCAGGGCAGTGCACAACAGGAAGTCATAGAACATCGCGGCCAGGCGCCGGCCGAGGCCAGCAGCAGGAAAGTCGCCCTGGGGAGTGAGCAGGTTCTTCGACATGGCAGCCTCTGGACGCAAAATGAAGCGCCATTTTACGGATTCGCGCGCACAAAAAAGCCCCTGATATCAATATCAGGGGCTTTTTCGTTACAGAAGATTAACCTTCTGCTTGTACTTCATCAGCCTGCATGCCTTTCTGGCCTTGCACAGCAACGAAGGTCACTTTCTGGCCTTCTTTCAGGCTCTTGAAGCCGTTGCCCTGAATAGCGCGGAAATGCACGAACAGATCCGGACCGCTTTCTGGAGTGATAAAACCAAAACCTTTCTCGTCGTTAAACCACTTGACGGTACCGCTCTGACGTTGGGACATTTCTTATTTCCTTTGACGCATAAATTGATGACAGCCTCTTTCTCATGAAAGAGTACTGGGGCTGGTTGCAGGAGAGTAAGAAGACGTCGAGCGGGATGTAGCTAACTTGTAGGCTACTGCCCAGGTCACGATTCCAAGCTGACCCATGCAAACACAGTGGACAAACTCTACGCCAACTACGGGAGAAAAAACAAGCCCCGCGAAGGCCCCGGTTTTACTGTCCCTGCTGGCAGTTAGTCAGTCTGCTAGTGCGGCTTAGACGATTAGCTTGTTCAAAAGTTTTCGAACGTTATAAGTAAAGTTCATAATCGAATCAAATGTTAGAAAATGCACTTTTTTGTGGCGATTGCGTTACACATTAGTGCACGCATAACGCAATCGCGTTACTTATAGAAACAGTCAATCAACCACGATAGTAGCGTTGTGGAACAAATGGCATTTTGCTTACAAGCATTTGCACCTTTTTCCCACGAACGATGGCCCAGACTGGCGTATCCAGGGTGACATAAGCGCTGTCGAGGTAACCCATCGCCAACGGCCCGCCCAGGGTCGGGCCGAAGCCGCCGCTGCACACGCTGCCGATGATTTCGCCCGCGTCGTTGACGATTTCTGCGCCTTCACGCACCGGCGTACGTTCCTGTGGCAGCAGACCGACGCGTTTGCGCGCGACGCCATTCTGCTGCTGAGCAAAAACTGTCTCTGCCCCCGGGAAACCACCGGCCCGCGCGCCGTCGGCACGGCGTGGCTTGGAGATTGCCCACAACAGGCTGGCTTCGATCGGCGTGGTCTCGGTGTTCATGTCGTGCCCGTACAGGCACAGGCCGGCTTCCAGGCGCAGCGAGTCGCGGGCGCCGAGGCCGATGGCCTGAACTTCCGGTTCGGCCAGCAGGGCGCGGGCGAGTTTTTCTGCATCGGCGGTGGGCACCGAGATTTCGAAACCGTCTTCACCGGTGTAGCCCGAACGGCTGACGAAGCAATCCACGCCCAGCAGTTGCACGCGATTGAACTGCATGAACGTCATCTTCGCCACCTCTGGCGCAAGACGCGCCAGCACGGTGACCGCAGCCGGGCCTTGCAACGCCAGCAGCGCGCGCGCTTCGAACAGCTCCGTAATGGTGCACTGAGCGCCAATGTGTCTTTGCAGATGCGCCAGATCCTGATCCTTGCACGCGGCGTTGACCACCAGGAACAGCTCGTCGTTACCGAGATTGGCGACCATCAGGTCGTCGAGGATGCCGCCGTTGTCGTTGGTGAACATTGCGTAGCGCTGCATGCCCACCGGCAGGTCGATGATATCCACCGGCACCAGGGTTTCCAGAGCCTTGGCGGCATTGGCGCCGGTCAGGCGGATCTGGCCCATGTGCGAGACATCGAACAGCCCGGCCTGCTCGCGGGTGTGCTGGTGTTCTTTCATCACGCCCAGCGGGTATTGCACCGGCATGTCGTAGCCGGCGAACGGCACCATGCGGGCGCCGAGTTCGATGTGCAGAGCGTGCAGCGGGGTTTTCGACAGTTGTTCGGTGGACATGCGTGGCTCCTTGAAAGTTTGAGTTTGGGGGGCATGGGGCTAGATTTAGATCAAGATCAAAAGCCCCTCACCCCAGCCCTCTCCCGGAGGGAGAGGGGGCTAAGTGCGGTCCTCTCCCAAAGGGAGAGGACATAAATCAGCATTCGATGATGTTGACTGCCAGACCGCCGCGGGCGGTCTCTTTGTATTTGCTTTTCATGTCGGCGCCGGTCTGGCGCATGGTGCGGATGACTTTGTCGAGGGAGACGAAGTGTTGCCCGTCGCCGCGCATGGCCATGCGCACCGCGTTGATGGCCTTCACCGAGCCCATGGCGTTGCGCTCGATACACGGCACCTGCACCAGCCCGCCAATCGGGTCGCAGGTCAGGCCGAGGTTGTGTTCCATGCCGATTTCCGCCGCGTTCTCGACTTGCTGCACGCTGCCGCCAAGCACTTCACACAGCGCGCCGGCGGCCATCGAGCAAGCCACGCCGACCTCGCCCTGACAGCCGACTTCGGCGCCGGAGATCGAGGCGTTTTCCTTGTACAGAATGCCGATCGCGGCGGCGGTCAGCAGAAAGCGCACCACGCCGTCATCGTTCGCACCCGGGATAAAGCGCATGTAGTAATGCAGCACCGCCGGGATGATGCCCGCCGCGCCGTTGGTCGGCGCGGTGACCACGCGGCCGCCGTTGGCGTTTTCTTCGTTGACGGCGAGGGCGTACAGGTTGACCCAGTCCAGCACCGACAGCGGATCGCGCAGGGCTGATTCCGGGTTCTTGCACAGTTGCCGATGCAATGCCGCCGCCCGGCGTTTGACCTTCAGCCCGCCCGGCAAAATGCCTTCGTTGCGACAGCCAGCGGCAACGCAGTCCTGCATCACTTGCCAGATTTTCAGCAGACCGGCGCGGGTTTCCGCCTCCGGGCGCCAGGCGCTTTCATTGGTCAGCATCACCTGACTGATCGACAGACCGTAGGTGGCGCAATGGCCGAGCAAGTCCTTGGCACTTTTGAACGGGAAGGTCAGCGGGGTGGTGTCTTCGACGATGCGGTCGGCGCCGGCGGCATCTTCATCGACCACAAAGCCGCCACCGACCGAGTAGTACTCACGGCTGCGAATCTGAATACCGGCAGCATCGAAGGCGCGAAAGATCATGCCGTTGGGGTGATAGGCCAACGGTTTGCGGATCATCGCCAGGTGTTCTTTCTCGTTGAACGCAATGCTGTGTTCGCCGAGCAGATTCAGCCGGCCATTGCCGCGAATCTCCTGCAGGCGCGCGGCGACGGTTTCGGTGTCGACGGTGTCCGGGTGTTCACCTTCAAGGCCGAGCAGCACGGCTTTGTCGCTGCCGTGTCCCTTGCCGGTAGCACCGAGCGAGCCGTACAGCTCGACTTTGATGGTGCTGGTGGCCGACAACAGGTCATCGCGGCGCAGGCCTTCGGCGAAGCGCGCAGCGGCACGCATCGGGCCGACGGTGTGGGAGCTGGAAGGGCCGATGCCAATCTTGAACAGGTCGAACACGCTTAACGACATGAGTGGTTCTCCGGTTTCTTGTTATAGGAATTGGCGCAAGCTCGAGGCTGGACACAAATCCCCTGTGGGAGCGGGCTTGCTCGCGAATGCGGTGTGTCAGGCAACATTGATGGCGATTGATACACCGCATTCGCGAGCAAGCCCGCTCCCACATTGGGATCTATGGTGTTGCTGAAAATCGGGGCAGGTGACCTGCCCCTCCTCCGCTTAAGCGTAGCTTTCGATCGACGGGCAGGCGCAGACCAGGTTGCGGTCGCCGAACACGTTGTCGACGCGACCGACCGGCGGCCAGTATTTGCCTTCGATCAACGACGCTACCGGATAAACGGCCTGCTCACGGCTGTACGGATGGGTCCACTCGCCGACCAGTTCCGCAGCAGTGTGCGGAGCGTTTTTCAGCGGGTTGTCGTCCTTGTCCAGCGTGCCGTTTTCCACCGCGCGGATTTCTTCGCGGATGCGGATCATGGCGTCGCAGAAGCGGTCCAGTTCTTCCTTGGATTCGCTTTCGGTCGGCTCGATCATCAGTGTACCGGCCACCGGGAACGACATGGTCGGCGCATGGAAACCGAAGTCGATCAGGCGCTTGGCAACGTCATCGACGCTGATGCCGCTGCTGTCTTTCAGTGGACGCAGGTCGAGAATGCATTCGTGCGCCACCAGCCCGTTGCTGCCGGTGTACAGCACTGGATAGTGCTCTTCGAGGCGACGGGAAATGTAGTTGGCATTGAGGATCGCCAGTTGCGAAGCACGCTTCAGACCGGCGCCGCCCATCATGCGAATGTACATCCAGGTGATCGGCAGAATGCTCGCGCTGCCGAACGGCGCTGCGCAGACCGCGCCTTCCTTGCGTGCCATCTGGCCGTGACCCGGCAGGAACGGGGTCAGGTGCGACTTGACGCCGATCGGGCCGACGCCCGGGCCGCCACCGCCGTGAGGGATGCAGAAGGTTTTGTGCAGGTTCAAGTGCGAAACGTCGCCGCCGAACTTGCCTGGTGCGCAGAGGCCGACCATCGCGTTCATGTTGGCGCCGTCGATGTACACCTGGCCGCCGTTGTCATGAATGATCCCGCAGATTTCGCGGATGCCTTCTTCGAACACGCCGTGGGTCGACGGGTAGGTGATCATCAGCGCCGCGAGGTGTTCGCGGTGCTCGATGGCTTTGGCGCGCAGGTCTTCGATGTCGACGTTGCCACGGGCATCGCACGCGGTCACCACCACGCGCATGCCGGCCATGTTGGCGGTGGCCGGGTTGGTGCCGTGGGCCGACGACGGGATCAGGCAGATGTCGCGGCGCTCGTCGCCACGGCTCTGGTGGTACGCGCGAATCGCCAGCAGGCCTGCGTATTCACCCTGCGAACCGGCGTTCGGTTGCAGCGAGATCGCGTCGTAACCGGTGGCGGCGCAGAGCATCGCTTCCAGTTCGTCGGTCAGTTGCTGATAACCGGCGCTCTGTGCGGCTGGGGCGAACGGGTGCAGGGCGCCGAATTCGGCCCAGGTCACCGGGATCATTTCGCTGGCAGCATTGAGTTTCATGGTGCACGAGCCCAGCGGGATCATGGTGCGATCCAGTGCCAGGTCCTTGTCCGCCAGTTTGCGCAGGTAGCGCATCAGCTCGGTTTCCGAGTGATAACGGTTGAACACCGGGTGGCTGAGGATCGGCGACTGACGTACCAGTGCAGCCGGGATGGTGCTTTGCACCGAAGCGGCCAGCGCAGCGAAGTCCGGCAGGGCCTTACCGTCGGCGAACAGCCCCCATAGGGTTTCGATATCAGTCTGAGTGGTGGTTTCGTCCACCGACAGGCCCAGACGCTGGGCGTTGATCACCCGCAGGTTGATCTGCGCGGCATGCGCCTTGTCGTGCAGCGCGGCGGTGTGTGCGCCGGTGGCGATGGTCAGGGTGTCGAAGAAGCTTGTCTGCTCGACGGTCTGGCCCAGTGCGCTCAGGCCCTTGGCCAGAATCGCGGTCAGGTGATGCACGCGGTTGGCGATCTGGGTCAGGCCTTTCGGACCGTGGTACACGGCGTACATGCTGGCGATGTTGGCCAGCAGCACTTGTGCGGTGCAGATGTTCGAGGTGGCCTTCTCGCGGCGGATGTGTTGCTCGCGGGTCTGCATCGCCAGACGCAGCGCCGGTTTGCCGAAACGGTCAACCGAAACACCGACCAGACGGCCCGGCATGTCACGCTTGAACGCATCCTTGGTGGAGAAGTAAGCCGCGTGCGGGCCACCGAAGCCCAGCGGCACGCCGAAGCGTTGTGCGGAACCGATGGCGACGTCGGCGCCGAACTCGCCCGGAGCGGTCAGCAAAGTCAGGGCCAGCAGGTCGGCAGCCACGGCCACCAGCGCGTTGGCGGCGTGGAAGCGCTCGGTCAGTTCGCGGTAGTCGAACACATCACCATTGCTCGCCGGGTATTGCAGCAGCGCGCCGAAGAACGGCGTGACGTCGCTCAGTTCACGCTCATCGCCAACCACCACGTCGATGCCCAGCGGCTCGGCACGGGTGCGCAGCACGTCGAGGGTTTGCGGGTGGCTGTGGATCGAGGCGAAGAACTGGTGGCTGCCCTTGTTTTTGCTCAGGCGTTTGCAGAAGGTCATGGCTTCGGCAGCGGCGGTGGCTTCGTCGAGCAGCGAGGCGTTGGCGATCGGCAGGCCGGTGAGGTCGCTGATCAGGGTCTGGAAGTTCAGCAGCGCTTCGAGACGGCCCTGGGAAATTTCCGGCTGGTACGGGGTGTAAGCGGTGTACCAGGCCGGGTTTTCCAACAGGTTGCGCAGGATCGGTGACGGCGTGTGGCAGTTGTAGTAGCCCTGGCCGATGTAGGTCTTGAACAGTTGGTTTTTGCCGGCGATCGATTTGATCATCGCCAGTGCATCGGCTTCGCTCAGGCCGTCGTCCAGGCCGAGGACGCTGGTGCCCTTGATGCTTTCCGGGATGACGCTGGCGCTCAGCGCTTCGAGCGAGTCGAAGCCGAGGCTGTTGAGCATGGCTTGCTCGTCACCGGCGCGTGGGCCGATGTGACGGGCGATGAATTCGTTGGCAGTGCCGAGGTTTACTTGGGTCATGTCGTTACTCCTCAGGCTTCGGCTTGGGCTTTGATCAGGCGGTCGTAGGCGTCTTGATCGAGCAGTTTGCCGACAGCGGCGGCGTCGCTTGGCTGAAAGCGGAAGAACCAGCCTTCGCCCAGCGGATCTTCGTTGACCAGTTCCGGGCTGCCGTCCAGTGCCGGGTTCACTTCCACAACTTCACCGTCGAGCGGCATGTACACGCCGCTGGCGGCTTTCACCGATTCAACGGTGGCGGCTTCGGCGCCTTTTTCGTAAGCCTGCAGCTCAGGCAGTTGCACGAACACCACGTCGCCCAAAGCGTTCTGCGCGAAAGCGGTGATGCCGACAGTAACGCTGCCGTCAGCTTCGGTGCGCAGCCATTCGTGATCTTCAGTAAAACGCAACTCGCTCATGGAAACTCCTAAGGGGGCCAGACTCGTCTGGTGGACGCGGTGGAAGGCTTGGGCATGAAAGCCCTGATTTATGAGCGGTTACTTAGCAAGAACGCGGCCAGATTGTATTTATCTATATAAATCAAATAGTTATATGTTTCTGGTTGTGATGGGTGTGGGGCTTCTGTAGCGAAATCGCTACAGCTTGGGGCGGGGAGAAAAGCTGAAGCGGATCAAAGCCTTGCACAGCGGTGATCAGAGGCGGGTGTAGCGATATCGTTCCGCTGTAGCGCTTTCAGTACAGATGGAGGTCGGTTTTGAACGGATTTCGAATCCGTCACATGAACCCCCTGTGGGAGCGGGCTTGCTCGCGAAAGCGTCAGGTCAGTCGACATCCCTGTTGAATGGCCCACCGCATTCGCGAGCAAGCCCGCTCCCACATTTTTGATCGCGTGCGGCTTACGGTTTGTTGGGGATGCCGTATTTGCGCAATCGATGGGCAATCGCCGTGTGCGAAGTCTGCAGGCGGCTGGCCAGTTGGCGGGTTGAGGGGTAGCTGACGTAGAGTTTTTCCAGCAGCGATTTTTCGAAGGATTCGACGGCTTGTTCAAGGCTGTCGACGTCGCTGTCGGTCTGCCGCGCCACCGAGGTGCCGGCGATGTCGAGATCACCAATATCGACCAGGCTGCTTTCGCAGATCGCCGCGGCGCGGAAGATCACGTTCTGCAACTGCCGCACGTTACCCGGCCAACGATTACCGAGCAGCGCCGGATAGGTACCGGGCGCAAGGCGACAGACCGGGCGCTGAATCTGCGCACACGCCTGCTGCATGAAATAGCGCGCCAGCAGCAGAATGTCCTGACCTCGCTCACGCAGCGGCGGCACTTCGACGTTGAGCACGTTGAGACGGTAGAACAGGTCTTCGCGGAACAGGCCTTCGCTGACCATTTTTTCCAGGTCGCGGTGGGTCGCGCTGAGGATCCGCACGTTGACCTTCACTTCGCGATCACCGCCGACCCGACGGAAGCTGCCGTCATTCAGAAAGCGCAATAACTTGGCCTGCAAGTAGGGCGACATCTCGCCGATCTCGTCGAGAAATACCGTGCCCTGGTTGGCCAGTTCCATCAGCCCCGGTTTGCCGCCACGTTGCGCGCCGGTAAAGGCGCCGGGGGCGTAGCCGAACAGTTCGCTCTCGGCGAGGTTTTCCGGCAGCGCCGCGCAGTTCAGCGCGAGAAACGGCGCACTGTGCCGCGCACTGATCGCGTGGCAAGCGCGGGCCACCAGTTCTTTACCGGTGCCGGTTTCGCCTTGAATCAGCAGCGGTGCGTCGAGGGCTGCGACTCGTTGCGCGCGGGCCTTTAGTGTGCGGATCGCCGGGGATTCGCCGAGCAGTGCATCGAAACCTTCGGCATGGTCATGGTGCAACGCTGACAGTTGTTCGCCGATACGATTCGGCTGATACAGGGTCAGCAGCGCGCCAGCGTCGGTGATCGGTGTGGCGTCGAGCAGCAGGGTCTGGCCATTGACAGTGATCTCGCGCAGCGGCAGGCGGAAGCCTTGTTCGAGCAGGGTTTCCAGCAGGCCGGGATCGTTGAACAGCTCAGAGACACTTTCCCCCGCCGGTTCACGCCCGTACAGCGCAATCAGTGCCGGGTTGGCCAGCAGCACCTTGCCGGCGCTATCGAGGGCAAGTACCGGATCGGTCATCGCCGCGAGCAGCGCATCGAGCTGCAGGTGCCGACGCTGACCAGGGAGGATGTCGACCACCACCACGGCCTCCACGCCGCGCACCCGAAACAACGCATCTTTGAGTTCTTCGAGCACTTGCGGGCTCAAGGTCGGTGCATCGATGTAGACGTTGGGCGGGATCATCTCCACCGCATCCAGATTGAGATTGCGCCCACCGAGGATCGCCAGGACTTCCTGGGTGATGCCGACGCGGTCGATGAAGCTGACGTGGATACGCATGGGGCGGTTCAGTGTTCTGGAATGCGGAGGGGGGCAAGTATGCCTTGATGGGGGACTGGGGTGAAATCTTGAGATTGTTGTCGTGCTGGAGATCTACCCCTCACCCCAACCCTCTCCCCAGAGGGGCGAGGGGGAAAGGGAGCAGGTTGGGGGCTTTTCAAAACTTGAGTTCGGCTCGCTATTTCAGGTCGGTGTACCTTGAGCGAGCAACTCGGTCAGTCCCCTCTCCCTCCGGGAGAGGGTTAGGGTGAGGGGGCTTTTGGGGTTACTCGAAGTGCTCGAGATTGACTGGATCCCCGGATTGCATATTCAACTTCTGCCGGATGTCCTCAAACATCAGATCGTAATGTTTGTGCACCGAACCGATCTGGCTGTGAGCCTTTGGAATCCCGTATTTCTCGGCAATCCGGGTCACGTCGCGGGCGAAGTTGTAAGCCTCTTCCTTGGGCAGGAAAAACGCTTCCTTCATGTCCTTGCCCTGCATATTGCCGTGCAGGGTGAACTGTATCCCTTTGCCTTTTTGCGGATCGGTGAACACTTCATAGTCGAGACACAGGTCGTAACTGACGTCATCTGGCGTCAACGCATGTCGCTCGATGTGCAAATGACCGGGGTTGAATATGGCCATGGGTTTCTCCTGATCAAGGCATGGGAGAAGGGCAGACCCTGGGCCTGCCCTTGAGTTTCTAATTATCGATAGCTGATGCCCGGCTTCGCCGTGCTGACGCGTGTGCCGGCAGTGCCCTGGACGATCGCTTCGATGTCCGCGAGCGAACCGATCACCGCGACCTTGCCAGTATGGCGCGCGAATTCGCAGGCTGCCTGCACCTTCGGCCCCATGGAGCCAGCGGCGAAACCGAGGCGTTCGAGTTCATCCGGGTGGGCTTCGGCGATGGCTTTCTGCGACGGCTTGCCATAGTCGACGAACGCCGCGTTGACGTCGGTGGCGATCACCAGCAAGTCAGCTTCCAGTTGCTCGGCGAGCAGCGACGAGCACAGATCCTTGTCGATTACCGCCTCGATGCCCTTGAGGTTGCGGTGCTCGTCGTACATGGTCGGAATCCCGCCGCCACCGGCGCAGATGACGATGCTGCCCTTGTCCAGCAGCCACTTGATCGGACGGATCTCGAAGATGCGTTTCGGCCGTGGACTGGCCACCACGCGGCGGAACTTGTCGCCGTCCGGAGCGATGGCCCAACCTTTCTCGGCGGCGAGTTTTTCCGCTTCGGCTTTCTCGTAGACCGGGCCGATCGGTTTGCTCGGGTTCTGGAAGGCCGGGTCCTTGGCGTCGACTTCAACCTGGGTCAGCAGGGTGGCGAACGGCACTTCGAAGTCCAGCAGGTTGCCCAGTTCCTGTTCGATGATGTAGCCGATCATGCCTTCGGTTTCGGCACCGAGCACGTCCAGCGGGTAAGGGGTGACGGAGGTGTAGGCCGCCGCCTGCAGCGACAGCAGGCCGACTTGCGGGCCATTGCCGTGGGCGATGACCAGTTGATTGCCGGGATGGATCTTGGCGATTTGCTCGGTGGCGATGCGGATGTTGGCGCGCTGGTTGTCAGCGGTCATCGGCTCGCCACGACGGAGCAGGGCGTTACCGCCCAGAGCTACGACGATACGCATGGTGCATGTCCTTCTAAAACAGAGGAATGGCAAACGACTCGGTCGCACTGCCGGAACCGGGGGCCTTGGTGGGAGGGGGCTTGCTCCCGAAGGCGGCGGATCAGTCGACATCTCTGTTGAATGACACACCGCTTTCGCGAGCAAGCCCGCTCCCACATTGGGATTCGGTTCCTTCAGTGGGAGCTATTTCAGTTACAGATCAGCCAGGGTCGAGACCAGAATCGCCTTGATCGTGTGCATGCGGTTTTCCGCTTGCTCGAAGGCAATGCAGGCGGGCGACTCGAACACGTCGTCGGTGACTTCGATGCCGTTGGCCAGGTGCGGATACTGTTCGGCAATTTGTTTGCCGACCTTGGTATCGCTGTTGTGGAACGCCGGCAGGCAGTGCATGAACTTGGTGCGCGGGTTGCCGGTGGCTTTCATCAGCTCTTTGTTGACCTGGTACGGCAGCAGTTGCTGGATACGTTCGGCCCAGGCTTCAACCGGCTCGCCCATCGACACCCAGACGTCGGTGTGGATGAAATCGACGCCTTTGACTGCGGCTTTCGGGTCTTCGGTCAGGGTGATGCGTGCGCCGGATTCTTCCGCGTATTTCTTGCAGCGATCGACCAGATCGTCATGCGGCCACAGGGCTTTCGGCGCGCAGATGCGCACGTCCATGCCGAGCTTGGCGCCGACCAGCAGCAGCGAGTTGCCCATGTTGTTGCGCGCATCGCCGAGGTAGGCGTAGCTGATTTCGTGGATCGGCTTGTCGGCGTGTTCACGCATGGTCAGCACGTCGGCGATCATTTGCGTTGGGTGATATTCGTCGGTCAGGCCGTTGAACACCGGCACCCCGGCGAACTTCGCCAGCTCTTCGACGATTTCCTGTTTGAAACCACGGTATTCGATGGCGTCGTACATGCGACCCAGCACGCGGGCCGTGTCTTTCATGCTTTCCTTGTGGCCGATCTGCGACGAGTTCGGGTCGATGTAGGTGACATTGGCGCCTTGGTCATAGGCCGCCACTTCGAACGCGCAACGGGTGCGGGTCGAGGTTTTTTCGAAGATCAGGGCGATGTTGTTGCCCTTGAGGTGTTGCTGTTCGGTGCCGGTGTATTTCGCGCGTTTCAGATCGCGGGACAGGTCGAGCAGGTAACGCAGCTCGCGTGGGGTGTGGTGTTCCAGGCTGAGCAGGTTACGGTTGTGGATGTTAAAAGCCATGATGGATCTCCTTCGGTGTCGGTTATCCCCCTGGCCGCGCTTTGTAAGTCGCGGCCAAGGCTCAGAGGTTTAGTAATCGATCGGGTCGCGGATGATCGGGCAGGTCATGCAGTGGCCGCCGCCACGGCCACGACCGAGTTCGCCGGCGCTGATGGTGATGACCTCCACGCCCGCCTTGCGCAGCAGGGTGTTGGTGTAGGTGTTGCGGTCGTAGCCGATGACCACGCCCGGTTCCACGGCCACCACGTTGTTGCCGTCGTCCCATTGCTCGCGTTCGGCGGCGAAGCTGTTGCCGCCGGTTTCCACCACGCGCAGCTTCGCCAGGTTGAGGGCTTTGGCCACGGTGTCGAGGAAGCTGCCTTCTTCGCGGCGGATGTCGATGCCGCCCTGTTTGCTTTCGTCAGGACGCAGGGTGAAGGCGACGATCTGGTTGACCACTTCCGGGAAAATCGTCACCAGGTCGCGATCGCAGAAACTGAACACGGTGTCCAGGTGCATCGCGGCGCGGGACTTCGGCAGGCCGGCGACGATGACTTTTTCCACCGCTTTGTTCTTGAACAGATTCAGCGCCAGTTGGCCGATCGCCTGACGCGATGAGCGTTCGCCCATGCCGATCAACACCACGCCGTTGCCGATCGGCATCACGTCGCCGCCCTCAAGGGTCGAGCTGCCGTGATCCTTGTCCGGGTCGCCGTACCAGATTTCGAAATCGGCGTTGGTGAACTGCGGGTGGAATTTGTAAATGGCAGTGGCCAGCAGGGTTTCCTGGCGACGCGCCGGCCAGTACATCGGGTTCAGCGTCACGCCACCGTAGATCCAGCAGGTGGTGTCGCGGGTGAACTGGGTGTTCGGCAGCGGCGGCAGGATGAAGCTGGAGTGGCCGAGGAAGTCGCGGAACATCTGGATGGTCTTGCCACCGAAGCTGTCCGGCAGATCATCGGCGGATACGCCACCAATCAGGTATTCGGCGATGTGTCGCGGCTCAAGGCTTTTCAGCCAGGATTTGACTTCGCTGATCAGGCCCAGGCCCACCGAGTCGGCGGTGACCTTGCGCTCGAGAATCCAGTCCAGCGCTTCCGGGATGGCGACGATGTCGGTCAGCAGGTTGTGCATTTCCAGTACGTCGATCCCGCGCTCACGCATCTTGGTCACGAAGTCGAAGTGGTCGCGCTTGGCCTGGGCGACCCAGAGCACGTCATCGAACAGCAGTTCATCGCAGTTGTTCGGGGTCAGGCGCTGGTGGGCCAGACCTGGGGAGCAAACCATGACTTTGCGCAGTTTGCCGGCTTCGGAATGGACGCCGTACTTAACTTTTTCCGTGGTCATTGCAGTGATCCTCCAGATTACAAATCAAGGGTTACAAGGTCAGGAAGCCGTCGTAGAGACCGTAGGCAGCCACCAGGGCACCCACGACCACTGCGGCGAAAATCAGCTTCTCGACGTTAGTGAAAATCGGTTGTTTGAGTTCCAGCTTGGCCTTGGCGAACAGGATCGCGCCGGGTGCGTAGAGCAGGGCCGAGAGCAGCAGATACTTGACCCCGCCGGCATACAGCAGCCACACCGCGTAGATCAGCGCGATGCCGCCGATAATCAGATCCTTGCGTCGTTCGGCCGCGAAGCCTTCGTAGCTTTCGCCGCGCACCGCCAGCAACAGGGCATAGGCCGCCGACCACAGGTACGGCACCAGAATCATCGAAGTGGCGAGGTAGATCAGCGACAGGTAAGTGCTGGCCGAAAACAGGGTGATGATCAGGAACAGCTGGACCATCGCGTTGGTCAGCCACAGGGCGTTGACCGGTACGTGATTGGCGTTTTCCTTGCGCAGGAACTCGGGCATGGTGTGGTCTTTGGCGGCGGCGAACATGATCTCCGCACACAGCAGCACCCACGACAGCAGCGCGCCCAGCAGCGAGATGATCAGACCGACGCTGATCAGCACTGCGCCCCAGTGACCAACCACGTGTTCGAGCACGGCGGCCATCGACGGGTTTTGCAATTTGGCCAGTTCCGGCTGAGTCATGATGCCCAGCGACAGCACGTTGACCAGCACCAGGAACAGCAGCACGGTGATGAAACCGATGACGGTGGCCTTGCCGACGTCGGAGCGTTTTTCCGCCCGCGCCGAGAAGATGCTCGCGCCTTCAATGCCGATGAACACCCACACGGTGACCAGCATCATGTTGCGCACCTGGTTCATCACGCTGCCCAGATCCGGGTTTTTCACACCCCAGATGTCGGCGGTGAAGATGTCCAGTTTGAAGGCGAATACCGCGATCAGCACGAACAGCAGCAGCGGCACGACCTTGGCGACGGTGGTCACCAGGTTGATGAACGCCGCTTCCTTGATCCCGCGCAGTACCAGAAAGTGCACGGCCCACAGCAGCACCGAGGCGCCGATCACCGCCGCTACCGTGTTGCCTTCGCCGAAAATCGGAAAGAAATACCCGAGGGTGCTGAACAACAGAACAAAGTAGCCAACGTTGCCCAGCCAGGCACTGATCCAGTAACCCCAGGCGGACGAGAAACCCATGTAATCGCCGAATCCGGCCTTGGCGTAGGCGTAGACACCGCCGTCCAGGTCAGGCTTGCGATTGGCGAGGGTTTGAAAGACAAAAGCGAGGGTGAGCATGCCGACAGCGGTGATGGCCCAGCCAATCAGTACCGCGCCGACGTCGGCGCTCGCGGCCATGTTTTGTGGCAAAGAGAATATCCCGCCACCAATCATTGAGCCGACTACCAAGGCAACCAATGCACCGAGTCGTAGTTTTCCGGGAGCTTCAGACATTGCATGACTCCATTGCAGGAGAGAAGAGTTCACAGCGTAGATCTGTTGTCTGTTCAATCAGCTGACATAGATCAGTGCATGGCCACATTCCATTGTTAATGAATGACTTATGAAAGAGCTGATGGCATAAAGCTGCTGCCCGAAAAGGCCCATTCCAGAGGCTTTTGGCAGATGTGGTTGGGAATTTCTCTTATTACTTTGGAATTATCACGCTAGTTGGTTTTCAGCTTTTGGCAAATTTTTCACATCTGTTTTCAGTACAGAATCGAATAATCAGGATTCGCGCACAAAAGCGATTAGTCGTGCTATGCGTTAGCGTTGTTGGCTATATATAAGAGGGGTATTGGCGTTATTCAAAAAACGTACTTACGCTTTATCCGTTTAGTTAATACCCAGAAATAGACACACCTTGTGGCGAGGGGATTTATCCCCGATGGGTGGCGTAGCCGCCCCAGATCCATTCGGCGCGGTGTCAGGCAGAACGAGTTCTCAGGTTTTGGGGCGGCTATGCCGCCCATCGGGGATAAATCCCCTCGCCACAGGTATAAACAGGTTTCGAGAACCGTTGTCAGGAAAAGGGAGACTGGAATGTCGCAACCGACGCAAAAGCTGCGACTGGGTGCGTTGATCGCCCTGGTGGTGGGGTCGATGATTGGCGGGGGGATTTTTTCCCTGCCGCAGAACATGGCGGCCCGCGCCGATGCCGGGGCAATCCTGATCGGCTGGGGGATCACCGCCATCGGCATGCTAACCTTGGCCTTCGTGTTCCAGACCCTGGCCAACCGCAAGCCCGAGCTGGACTCGGGGGTCTATGCCTACGCCAAGGCCGGGTTTGGCGACTACATGGGTTTCTCGTCCGCCTGGGGCTACTGGATCAGCGCGTGGCTGGGCAACGTCGGTTATTTCGTGTTGCTGTTCAGCACCCTCGGTTACTTCTTTCCGGTATTCGGTCAGGGCAATACGCCGATCGCCATCGGCTGCGCGTCGGTGCTGTTGTGGGCGGTGCATTTTCTGGTGATGCGCGGGATCAAGGAGGCGGCGTTCATCAATCAGGTGACCACGGTCGCCAAGATCGTGCCGCTGATCATGTTCATCGTGATTGCCGCCGTGGCGTTCAAGGCCGACATTTTCACCCGCGACATCTGGGGCCGCAGCAACCCGAGCTTCGGCGGGGTGATGGATCAGGTGCGCAGCATGATGCTGGTCACGGTGTTCGTGTTCATCGGCATCGAGGGCGCCAGCGTCTATTCGGCGCGGGCGGAGAAACGCACCGATGTCGGGCGCGCCACGGTGATCGGTTTCCTCGGGGTGCTGGCGCTGCTGGTGCTGGTCAACGTGCTGTCGCTGGGGATCATGAGCCAGCCCGAATTGGCCAGGTTGCAAAACCCGTCGCTGGCGGCGGTGCTGGAACACATCGTCGGGCCGTGGGGCGCGCTGCTGATCAGCCTCGGTCTGGCGGTGTCGCTGCTCGGCGCATTGCTGTCATGGGCGCTGCTGTGCGCGGAAATCCTCTTCGCCACGGCCCGGGACAAGACCATGCCGGCGTTCCTGAAAAAGGAAAACGCCAACCATGTGCCGGTCAATGCGCTGTGGCTGACCAACGTGATGATTCAGATATTCCTGCTGATCACACTGTTTTCCGCCGGCACCTACACCAGCCTGATCTACCTCGCTTCGTCGATGATTCTGGTGCCGTACCTGTGGTCGGCGGCGTACGCGGTGCTGCTCAGCGGACGTGGCGAAACCTACGAACATGCCTCGGCCGAACGTACCAAGGATCTGCTGATTGGCGGGATTGCTCTGTGTTATGCGGTGTGGTTGTTGTATGCCGGCGGAGTGAAATACCTGCTGCTGTCGGCGTTGCTGTATGCGCCGGGGGTGGTCCTGTTCGCCAAGGCCAAGCATGAGCAGGGCGAGCCGCTGTTCACCCCTGTCGAGAAAGGCATTTTCGCCTGCGTGCTGATCGGCGCGGGGCTGGCGGCGTATGGTTTGTACAGCGGGGTGTTGTCGCTGTAGGTGGATTGATTGTGCATCGGTGGTGTCAGTGCGGGCCTCTTCGCGAGCAAGCCCGCTCCCACATTTGAAATGCATTCCCCTGTGGGAGCGGGCTTGCTCGCGAAGAGGCCCGAATGGTCATCACCACTGCGCGCGATGCGAACCCAATTCAGTAGCCGGCAACGCCCACTGCAGCGGCGTCCCGCTGATCGTCACCGGTGCCAGCAAGCGGTGCGCCGGCCCCCACGGGGTCTGCTCCACCCGTGAGTCTTGATCCTGTTTAGCCTCGGCGCGCAACGCTTCGCTCGTCCCAGGCCCATGTTCGATCAACAGTTTGGCGGTGCGCGCCAGTGACAAGCGTGCAGAACCGCCGCGACCGCTGCGCAAACGTTCAGTGAGCAATGTGATCGCACTCGCCGCCATCAGATACCCGGTCGCGTGATCCAGCCCCTGCACTGGCAGCGGCGTCGGCTTGTCAGCCTGTTTCCAGCGCTGCCCGGCCTCGGCGATGCCGCTGCTCATTTGCACCAGGCTGTCGAAACCCCGCCGGTTGCGCCATGGGCCGCTCCAGCCGTAGGCATTGAGACTGACGTCGATCAGCCCCGGCGCCAGGTGTCGGCGGCGTTCGGCGCCGAAACCGAGGTGTTCCAGGGCATCGGCACGGTAGCCGTGCAGGAGAATGTCGGCGTCCTTCAACAGGATTTCGAACACCGCGCGATCGCTCGGTTGCTGCAGGTCCAGCCGCGCACAGCGTTTGCCAAGAGTCATGTCGGGAATGACACCCGGCTCGTTCCAGCTCGGCGGATCGATGCGCAGCACGTTGGCGCCGAGGCCCGCGAGAAAACGGCTGGCGGTGGGGCCGGCGAGCACGCGGGTCAAGTCGAGCACCTTGAGCCCGGCCAGCGGTTGCGCCACCGAGCCTTGCCACGGGTGGGTGATTTCATCCTGCGAATCGATGAAATGCACCAGCGGTTCGGCGTTCACCGCCTGGCCCTGCGGATGCTGTTGCCACTGCGCCCAACTGCGCATTTCCGCGGCGCAGCCCTTGGCCTCGACCACCGCCTGCTCCAGCTCGGTACTGCTCCATTGCGCGACTTTCGCCGCCATCGTGGCGCGATCGGCGCAGGTACCGAGCACGCTTTCAGCCGCAGCACGGTGATGTGGGGCGTTGGTGTGCAGGCGGATCCAGCCGTCCTTGGTTGCGTAGTCGCCGGCGACCGGATCCCACAGCGGCGGGACTTCCCAGCCGATCGGCCGCAACGAGGTGGCAAACCAGAACGACGCCAGACGTCGATCGACTTCCACGGCGGGCAAGTGCCCGGTCTGTTGCCGGAGCAGTTCGCTGACGGCCTGACCGGCAGCGCCGATGCTGGCGCAGGCCAGGTCGCTGACGGCGAACGCCGAGGGCAGGGCGCCACTGGCGGTGAACGGAATCGGCGTGTGGGGCAAGCCGAGTGCGGCTTGAATGGACGTGAGTAAATCAGTCATCGAAGGCCCTCCGGGAGAGAGGGCGATGATAGTGCAAAAAAATCTCGGCTTAGATGAAAACCCTCATCTCCTGAGTCAACACAAATCCCTGTGGGAGCGGGCTTGCTCGCGAATGCGGTGTATCAGCGCCATATAAAGTGACTGACACACCGTATTCGCGAGCAAGCCCGCTCCCACAAGGGGACTGTGGTGGATTTCAGACGCGGAACTGATCCATCAGCTTCATCTGCTGACTGGCCAGGGCATTGAGCTGGCTGCTGATCGCCGCCGATTCAGTGGCCTGTTCAGTCAGGGTTTCAGTCACGGTGCGAATCGCCGAGACGTTGCGGTTGACCTCTTCGGCCACGGCGCTCTGCTGTTCGGCGGCGCTGGCGATCTGCAGGTTCATGTCGCTGATCACCGTCACCGCATCGCTGATCTTGCCCAGTGCGTCCACGGCCTGACGGATCTGCCCGGCGTTGTTGTGCGCCTGGGTCTGGCTCGAATGCATGGTCGCGACCACGCCACGGGTGCCGGTCTGGATGCGTTCGATGACGATGCGGATTTCTTCCACCGAATCCTGAGTGCGCTTGGCGAGGTTGCGCACCTCGTCGGCCACCACCGCGAAACCACGACCGCTTTCCCCGGCGCGGGCCGCTTCGATGGCGGCGTTGAGCGCCAGCAGGTTGGTCTGTTCGGCGATGCTGCGGATGACTTCCAGCACCGAACCGATCTGCTCGCTGTTGACCGCCAGCGCTTCGACTTCGGTCACCGCTTTGCTGACTTCATCGGCCAGTTGATTGATGTCGCGGGTGCTGCGCTCGATGATCGACATGCCGTCCCTGGCCGACTGATCGGCGCCCTTGGCGGCGTTGGCCGCGTTCGACGCGCTGTTGGCGACGTCGTGGGCGGTGGCGCTCATTTCGTTGGACGCGGTGGCGACCTGATCGATTTCGCGGAACTGCACCTGCATGCCTTCGCTGGTCTGGCGGGCGATTTCCGAGGACTGATCGGCGGTGCCGCGCGCTTCGGTGATGCTCTGCTTGATCTGGGCGATGGTCGGTTGCAGCTTGTCGAGGAAGCGGTTGAACCAGTTCACCAGTTCGCCCAGTTCATCCTTCTTGCTGTAGTTCAGGCGCTGGGTCAGATCGCCTTCACCGCTGGCGATGTTCTTCAGCATCTCGGCGACGCTGTTGATCGGCCGGGTCACGCCCGAGGCGGTGAGCCAGATCAGCAGCAGACCGACCAGACCGGCCACCACAGCCACCAGCAACGCAGTGAGCACACCGGTTTCCTGCGCATCGTCGAGTACCGCTTGCAGCTTGACCGAGTCGGCCAGGAGCACCTGTTTCGGCAGGTCGATGACCACACCCCAGGCCCGCGAGTTGCCAATCGGATCGACCGGATACACCGCGCGAATCAGCTCGCCCTGTTCGAGAATCTTCGGCGTGCCGCTGCTGACCAGTTGCAGCAGATCCTTGCCATCGGCACCGAGGGTGTCGCCGATCTTTTTGCCGACCTTGGCGGCGTCCGAGCTGTCGGCAGCCAATACGCCGCTGCCGGAGACGATCAGCATGTGCCCGGCGTTTTTGAACAGGTTGCGCTGGGAATCCACCGCCGCCGCTTGCAGGGCATCGAGGGCGATGTCGACACCGACCACGCCGATGGCCTTGCCATCGACGATCAGCGGCACGGAAATGGTGGTCATCAACATTTCCTTGGTCCCTACGGTGTCGGCGTACGGGTCGAGCAGGCAGGTACGCTTGTTGTCGCGAGGGCAGGTGTACCAGCTGTTGTACGGCGTGCCGCTGACGCTGAGGGTGGTCTTGGTCATGTCTTCTTCGACCATGATCGTGTTCAGCGCCGAGCCGGCAGCGCGGCTCCAGTAAGTTGCAAAACGCCCGGCTTCGTTGGACTGACGCGCGGCATCATTGACGAACTCGCTGTCCTTGCCGTCGAGGCCGTTGGGTTCGAAGGCGAGCCAGATGCCGAGCACCTTGTCGTTGCGCTCGAACGCGGTTTTCAGGCTCTGGTTCAACTCTTCACGCAGGGCACCGGCGTCCAGCGAACGCTTGGCGGCCAGTGCGCGCATGTCCTTGATCTGATCGGCCAGCGCGGTGATCACCGTCAGGCTTTCGCCAAAGGTCTTCTGCACCCGCACTGCTTGTTCGGCCGCCTTGGCCTGCAACAGGTTCTGCACACTGGCGGTGAGCATCTTGCTGCTGGAGTCACTGACCAGATCGTCGTTCTGGTTGGTCTGGTAAATGTTCATGCCGACGATCAGCGCAACCACACCCAGCAGGCACAGGCCGGAGAGCAGGACGATTTTCAGGCGAATGGAGAGAGAGTCGAACATGGGGCGATCTCGTGAATGAATGAGCAGGTGGCCACGGGATGAACTACCCGGTTCGCCAAATCCATTCAGCGCCATGCATTGCTCATCGGCGCGCAGCGAAGGTGCATGAGGCGCTTGCCGACGAACGGTCAGCGCTAAACGTTTGCGCAGGGGATTGTGCTGAAAAGGCGATTATTTACAGGGAAGTTTCAGTCCCATGAACCCCGAGGCACTGCTTGTGATGAGGCTTTGTGGTGAGGGGATTTAGCGAAACGTCGCACCGCCCCGATGGACTGCGCAGCAGGCCCAAAACCTGACAACCAGTTTTAACTGAAACTCTGCGGATGCCTGATTTAGTGGCTGCTGCGCAGCCAATCGGGGATAAATCCCCTCACCACAAAAGCCACATCCACAAAGCATAGTGGGAGGTCAGGAAGAGGAGGGGAGCGCTTCCGGGCGTGACCAGATCCACAGATTGCCCAGACTCATCCCGGCAATCGCCAGGTACACCGGCCAGCCGTGATCGAGCATTACCAGCATCAACGTCGCGCACAGTAGCATGCTGATCGTGGCGCTGACCTTGGCTTTGCGCGCGATGATCTTGCCGTTGCGCCAGTTGCTCAGGATCGGCCCGAACAGCCGATGGTTTTCCAGCCAGGCGCTCAGGCGCGGCGAGCTGCGAGTCGCGGCCCAGGCGGCGAGCAGGATGAACTCGGTGGTCGGCAGGCCGGGCACGACGATGGCGATCAGGCCAATGCCGAGGCTGACGTAGGCCAACAGGCCGAACAGCAGACGGGCGAGTTTTGAGGTGGCGGGTTGCGGCATGGGCTCGGGGAGTACAGTGAGACGAATCGGGGATTCTACAGGCTCGCGCTGTTCCCATGTGGGAGCGGGCTTGCTCGCGAATGCGCTGTGTCAGTGACATATGAGGTGGCTGACACAGCGCTTTCGCGAGCAAGCCCGCTCCCACAGTAGGGATTTGTGTTGCGTCAGGCCGGTTCGGCTTCTGTGGCGTAAGCCTGTTCCAGCAGCACGGTGAAGCGGTTGAATGCGTCGATTGCGCCTTGCTCGACTTCGGCTTCCTCTTCGGCGGTGAACGGCAGGGAATCGAGGGTGCGCACGAAGCTTTTCCAGCCTTCGGCACGGCCGCCTTCCGGTTCACCCAGGTGACGGGCACCAAAGGTTTCGCTCAGCTCCAGCGCCACCGCACGTTTGATCAGGAACGCAGCGCCGAGCTTCGAACCTTCGGAGACGAAGATCCAGCCGAGGGCGCGAGCCTTGCTCGGGTTTTTCAGCGCACCGGCCACCGGTGCCGGGATGTCGGTGTCGAGATCCGCCAGGTCAGCCTTGGCCGCATCCGCGCGGCAACGGGCCGGCAGATCCGGGACGATGGCCGTCAGTTCGGCGTTGTTATACAGGTCGACCAGTTCCGACTGGAACAGGTACTGCGCGACCACGAAACGCGCGAAGTTGGCGCGGGTTTCGAACGGCGCGTGGGCCTTGACCAGGGCGTCGAGCTTGCTGTGCGGCTCGTGGGTGATCTGGTTCAGGCGTTGTGAACGCAGGGCTTTTTCCGAAGTGGTCATGGGGGTGTCCTTGATAAAAGAGGCGCTTGATAACGAGACGAACGGGCAGGTGCCAAACCGTAAAAAAAGCCCCGCGACGCGCTGATCAATGCGCGTCGCAGGGCCGTGCGGTTCAGATGTCCCAGACCAGATTGATCGCGAAGTTGCGGCCCGGCTGGGTCAGGCGATCGAGGTTGGCCGGTTGTGTCACCGAGGCTTCGCCGACGCTGTCGTAACCGCGCACGTCATCCCACAGCCAGTACTTTTTGTCGGTCAGGTTGTAAATGCCGCCGCTGACGGTGACGTCGTCGGTGACTTTGTAATAGCCGGCCAGATCGAGAATGCCGAAGCCCGGGGTCTTGAACTGGCTGCTGACGCCATCCGGCGACTTGAAGTTGCTGTCGTCGACGCGATCCTTTTTCTTCACCACGGTCCAGCTCAGCAGGCCGCCGTAATTGTCCTGGTCGTAACCCAGACCGAATACGCCAGTCAGCGGATTGACGCTGTTGAGTGGCTCGCCGTTGTCGTTGTTGCGACCGTAGGCATAGGCGATCGAGCCTTGGGTGTAGAGGCCCTGCGGCGCGCCGAACGCATCGAGGTTCAGACGACCTTTGACTTCGGCACCCTTGATGGTCGCGTGCTTGATGTTGCTCGACTGGAAGGTCAGCTCGTCGTAACCGGGAGTGACCGCGTCTTCGTTGATGAAATCGCGGTACTTGTTATAGAACACCGCCACGTCGAACGAGCCTTGTTCGAAGTTGCCGCGCAGACCGGTTTCATAGCTTTTGCTTTTCTCCGGTTCCAGGTTCGGGTTGGGCGCCACGTTGTAGCCGGTGGTGCTGTTTTCAAAGCGTCCGTACAGCGCTTTCGCGGTCGGCGTGCGGAAACCTTCGGCGTACTGGCCGTACCAGGTGTAATTGTCGGTCAGGGCGTAGGTCAGGCCGAATTTGGGCGAGACTTTGTGCCAGCTCTTGTTCGCGTCGCTGACCGTGCCGTTGCCGTCGGCGGCCACGGTGTTGAGGAATTCCTGGGTGATGTGCGGCTTGAGCTGGGTGTGGTCGTAGCGCAGGCCCGGCAGGAAGGTCCACTGGTTCCAGCTGATCTGATCCTGGGCGAACAGGCTGTAGGTGTTGATGGTCGGGTCCGGGAAGTCGCTGGATTTTTTCAGCACGTCCGCCGCGCTGGTGGCGCCGATGGCGGTGCAACCACGCCCGACTGCCAGGCACTTGCCGTCGCCGCTGCGCGAACCGGTGACTTTCTGCTGTTTGATCGTGGTGCCGTAGGTCAGCACGTGATCGGTGTCACCGATGGCGAAGGCCTTGTCCAGTTGCGCATCGAATACCCACTGTTTTTCCTCGTAGACCGTGTCGCGGGTGCGCAGCACTTTACGGGTCATCGGATAGTAGAACTCTTCGGTGCTCTGATCGGTTTTGGCGATCTGGTGATTGAGGCTCCACTTCACGTTATCGGCCAGCAGGCTGTCGAGGGCGAAGCTGTGCTCGAGGCCGAAACGCTCGCGGGTGATGGTGTCATTGCCGGTGCGCCACTGGTACATGCCGCCGGGCAGCATGCTGTTGGGGATGGTCGGCGCGCCGTTGAAGTACGGGCCGCCGTAGGCACTTTTCTGATCGGTGTCGCGATCGTCCTTGTACTTCTCGTAGGTCAGGCCCAGACGCGAATCGTCGTTGTAGTTCCAGCCGATCTTCGCCAGGACGTTGGTGGCCTTGACGTCTTCCGGGTTGGCAGCGGTGCGCGCCAGGCCAGTGCCGTTGTTGCTGCCGTAGGAATCGGTTTCGTGACCGTCGCGTTGGCTGAAGTGCAGCAAGCCGTCGAACTGCTCGGCACGCCCGGCGACGGTGGCGGATTTCAGCCAGCTCTCATCGGCGGAGCTGTAACCGGTTTTGAGGCGAGCGCCGACGTCTTTGCCGGGCTTGATGATGTCGTCCGGGTCGAGGGTGTAGTAGCTGACGGCGCCGCCGATGGCGTTGCTGCCGTACAGCACCGAGGCCGGACCCCGGAGGATTTCCACGCGTTTGACGATTTCCGGGTCGACGTAATTGCGCTGGGTCTTGGCGTACGGGCCATTGAAGAAACCGTCCGGCACTTCGACGCCGTCAACCTGCGTCAGGATGCGGTCGCCGTCGATGCCGCGGATGTTATAGCCGCTGATACCGCCACGCTGGCCGGCGCCGCCGACGGATACGCCCGGCTCGTAGCGCACCAGATCCTTGATGGTGTTGACGTTGTTGCGATCCAGATCCTGGCGGGTCTGCACAGTGACGGTGGCCGGAACGCTATTGACCGACTGTTCCTGGCGGGTGGCGCTGATGGTCACCTGATCCAGATTGAGTGCGCCGCTGGAGCTGCGCTTCTCCAGCACCACGTTGTTGTTGCTCAGCTTGCGGAAGCTCAGGTTGGTCCCCACCAACAGGCGCTCCAGGGCTTTTTCCGGCGGCAGCGAACCGCGCACACCCGGCGACGACACGCCTTGACCCAGTTCTGCCGGCAAGCCGACCTGCCAGCCGGTCACACTGGTGAAGGCATTGAGCGCCGACACCAGCGGTTGCTGGCCGATCGAGAACGAATAATCACCCATGTTGCGCGCCGGCTGTTCGCTGGCAGCCATCAGCGGTGCGGTGCCGGCCATGAGGATGGCGGCCGTCAGCAGCGACAATACGCGGGAAGGGGTAGCAGTCTGGCGGGTAAGGCGAGAGGACATCGATAGCGCTCCGTGTCGCACGAATCTTTATAGGTGCTGATCCGCCTCCGAAGATGCGAATCAATTGCATTGGCTATAACGAGACGAACGGGCTTTGGCTATCGAGTAAAAATAATTCTCATTTAGTTCAGGATCACCAGCGCGGGGAATTCCTGCAGGCGCGCCGAGGTGATGTGGGCGAGGGAACGCACCACGTCCAGCGGCTGGTCGAGGCGGTAGTTGCCGGTGACGTTGACGTCGGCCAACTGTTCGTTGGTGTTGATGATCCAGCCCGGGTAGTAGCGGCGCAGTTCGGCCAGCACCTTGTCGAGCGGACAGTTCTCGAAGATCAACCGGCCCTGAACCCAGGCCAGGTCGGTGGCAGTATCCAGTTTGGCCGGACGATCGAAACCGTTGGGGCCGATGCGAATGCTTTCGCCGGCGCTCAAACGCACTCGTGCATCGTTGTGCGTGGCGCGCAGATCGACATCGCCGCGTTGCACATTGACCTGCGCGACGCCGTCCAGATAGCGCACGGCGAACGCGGTGTCGCGCACGCTGGCCTGCACCGGGCCGGCATCGATTTGCAGCGGCTGGCCACGGTTGGCAGCCACTTCGAAAAACGCTTCGCCCTGATACAGCCGCGCCACGCGCTGCCGGTCATTGATGGTGCTGGAGAATGCCGAGTTGGTGTTGAGCAGCACCTTGGAGCCATCCTCCAGTTGCAGGCGCTGACGCTCGCCGATCACGGTCAGGTGATCGGCCTGCAGGCGCATCGGCAGATTGCTGAAACTGAACAGGCCCAGAATCAGCACCGCAGCGGTGGCCAACGGTTTCCAGTGCGGACGTAACCGCTTGAGGACGGTGACTTTCGCCGGTTTGGCCGCGAGGCTTTGCGCGCACTGGGCGACTTGCGGCCCGTCCCAGACTGCCTGCGCCTTGGCGAACGCCTCGGCATTCAACGGATCGGCCGCCAGCCATGCGTGAAATTGCCGGGTCTGCTCTTCGTCCGCACTGCCGAGCACGATGAGCCAGTCCAGAGCCTGGTCCATTGCACGGGCGGCGTCCTGCGCCGTTGCGGGCGAAGGCGGGCGGTGGGTGTCCGTCACGGTGTGTCCTCGGCAGTGTCTGTGCACGGCTGTTTTTTTAGTGAAGCGTAAAAGTCGGGCAAGGGTAGCAAAGCCCAATGATCAGTGCAGTCGATCCTGTGGATGACAGCAAACGCCTTTGGCCTCAGTCGCCATTCAAGCGCTCGGCAACACCGATGCAGATCGACATGATCAGCTTGAGTTCCTTCTGCACGGTGCTGAGGGACACATTCAATTCGTCGGCGATTTCCTGATAGCTGTGCCCGTGCAGGCGGCTGAGGATGAAAATCTGCTGCTGACGCGGGCTGAGTTGACTGAGGCTCACGTTCAGGCGCTCCAGCAATTGTTCGGCGTGGGCGGCGTCTTCGGCGCTGCTGGCGGGGGCGGCGACGCTGTGCACCACGTCCTGCGGCACGTCATCGACCATGGTCCGCGAATGGATCTTGCGCGCACGCAGGTGATCCAGCGCCAGATTGCGCGCGGTCTGGAACACGAAGGGTTCAAGGTGATCGATGGCGCGCTCGCTCAGCGCCCGCGTGACGCGCAGGTAGGTCTCCTGCAACAGGTCTTCGGCGGTGCTGTGGTTGTTGACCATCCGCTCGATCGTGCGCAGCAGGGACGTGCGCTGAGAGAGGAAGACATGATTGAAGCGCGATTGACTCACGGGGGAACCTGATCCATTTCGAGCGAATGATAATGCTTATCATCTAGTCGAGTGGTCAAGTGTTGATTTCAGATTGAAATCAAAAACCTGTGGGAGCGGGCTTGCTCGCGAATGTGGTGAGTCAGTCGATACATTAATTGCCTGACACGACGCCTTCGCGAGCAAGCCCGCTCCCACATGGGAGGAGGGGATTATTCGGCGTTGCAGAGCGCCAGGCAGTTATCCAGCATGCGGTTGGAGAAGCCCCACTCATTGTCGTACCAGGCCAGCACCTTCAGCAGTTTGCCGCTGGCTTTGGTGTGATTGGCGTCGAAGATCGACGACAACGGGTTGTGGTTGAAGTCGCTGGAAACCAGCGGCAACGTGTTGTAACCCAAAATTTTCGAGTGCTGGCTGGCCGCCTTCATCAGCGCGTTGACTTCCTCGGCCGTGGCTTCCTTCTTCAACTGCACCGTCAGGTCCACCAGCGACACATTGATCACCGGCACGCGCACGGCCATGCCGGTCAGTTTGCCCGCCAGTTCCGGCAGCACCAGGCCTACCGCTTCGGCGGCACCGGTCTTGCTCGGGATCATGTTCTGCGTGGCCGAACGCGCGCGGTACGGGTCGGTGTGGTAAACGTCGGTCAGGTTCTGGTCGTTGGTGTAGGCATGAATCGTGGTCATCAGGCCGCTTTCGATCCCCAGCTCGCGGTGCAGCACCTGCGCCACTGGCGCCAGGCAGTTGGTGGTGCACGAAGCGTTGGAGATGATCTGGTGCGACTGGCGCAGAATGTCGTGGTTCACACCATAAACCACCGTAGCGTCGGCGCCTTTGGCCGGGGCCGAGATGATGACTTTGCGCGCGCCGGCAGTAAGATGCGCAGCCGCTTTGGCGCGGTCGGTGAACAGACCGGTGCATTCGAACACCACATCAATCTTTTCCGCCGCCCATGGCAGCTCGGCCGGGTTGCGAATGGCGCTGACCGCAATGCGGTCGCCATTGACCGTCAGGCTCTCATTGTCATGGGCCACTTCGGCGTCGAATGTGCCGTGAACGGTGTCGTATTTGAGCAGATGGGCATTGATGGCGCTGTCGCCCAGATCGTTGATGGCGACGATCTGCAAATCCTGTCGATAGCCTTGGGTATACAGTGCGCGCAGGACATTACGGCCGATGCGGCCAAAACCATTGATTGCGATTCGAAGAGTCATTGAACAGCGCCGCCGTCGTTTTGTTGTTGGAATTACAAGATTATTCGCATAAAAATAGAAAACAAGCCTTTTTAGTGGCAATATTTTGTTTTATCTACAACGAGTGACCTGAATCAACTGGTCCGAATGGTCAAAAAAGCCGTCTGTCATTCCAACAACAACGGCGTTTGATCAGCATAGACAATCAGGTCGCCACATCCGTTAGCCTGGAGTTCTACACATGCATCCCCGCGTTCTTGAGGTCACCGAACGGCTTATCGCCCGCAGCCGCGCCACGCGTCAGGCTTACCTTGCACTGATTCGCGGTGCCGCTACCGACGGGCCGATGCGCGGCAAGCTGCAATGCGCCAACTTCGCCCACGGCGTGGCCGGGTGCGGCAGCGAAGACAAGCACAGCTTGCGGATGATGAACTCGGCGAACATCGCCATTGTTTCTTCGTATAACGACATGCTCTCGGCGCACCAGCCGTACGAAGTCTTTCCCCAGCAGATCAAAAACGCCTTGCGCGAAATCGGCTCGGTCGGCCAGTTCGCGGGCGGTACGCCGGCAATGTGCGACGGCGTGACCCAGGGCGAGCCAGGCATGGAGCTGAGCCTGCCGAGCCGCGAAGTGATCGCGATGTCCACGGCGGTGGCGCTGTCGCACAACATGTTCGACGGCGCGCTGATGCTCGGCATCTGCGACAAGATCGTGCCGGGGCTGATGATGGGTTCGCTGCGCTTCGGCCATCTGCCGACGATCTTCGTCCCGGGCGGGCCGATGGTCTCGGGAATTTCCAACAAGGAAAAAGCCGACGTGCGGCAGAAGTACGCCGAAGGCAAGGCGACCCGCGAAGAGCTGCTGGAATCGGAGATGAAGTCCTACCATAGCCCGGGCACCTGCACCTTCTACGGCACCGCCAACACCAACCAGTTGCTGATGGAAGTCATGGGTCTGCACTTGCCGGGCGCGTCGTTCGTCAACCCGAACACCCCGCTGCGTGATGCCCTGACCCGCGAAGCCGCGCATCAGGTCACACGCCTGACCAAGCAGAACGGCAACTTCATGCCGATCGGCGAAATCGTCGACGAGAAGGCGCTGGTCAACTCGATCGTCGCGCTGCACGCCACCGGCGGCTCGACCAACCACACCCTGCACATGCCGGCGATCGCCATGGCTGCGGGCATTCAATTGACCTGGCAGGACATGGCCGACCTCTCCGAAGTCGTGCCGACCCTGAGCCACGTCTACCCGAACGGTAAAGCCGACATCAACCACTTCCAGGCCGCTGGCGGTATGTCGTTCCTGATCCGTGAGCTGCTTGAAGCGGGCCTGCTGCACGAAGACGTCAACACCGTGCTTGGCCACGGTCTGAGCCGCTACACCAAAGAGCCGTTCCTCGATAACGGTGAGCTGGTGTGGCGCGAAGGGCCGATCGAAAGCCTCGACGAAAACATCCTGCGCCCGGTTGCCCGTGCATTCTCCGCCGAGGGCGGTCTGCGGGTGATGGAAGGCAACCTCGGTCGCGGGGTGATGAAGGTTTCCGCTGTGGCGCTGGAAAACCAGATCGTCGAAGCGCCAGCCATGGTGTTCCAGGATCAGCAGGATCTGGCCGATGCGTTCAAGGCCGGTTTGCTGGAGAAGGATTTTGTCGCGGTGATGCGCTTCCAGGGCCCGCGCTCCAATGGCATGCCCGAGCTGCACAAGATGACGCCGTTCCTCGGCGTGCTGCAGGATCGTGGCTTCAAAGTCGCGCTGGTCACCGACGGGCGCATGTCCGGAGCGTCGGGGAAAATCCCGGCGGCGATTCACGTCAGCCCCGAAGCTTATGTCGGTGGTGCTTTGGCGCGGGTGCAAGAGGGCGATATCATCCGCGTCGATGGCGTCAAAGGCACTTTGGAACTCAAGGTCGACGCCGCCGAATTTGCAGCGCGCGAACCTGCCAAAGGCCTGTTGGGCAACAACATCGGCAGCGGTCGCGAACTGTTTGGCTTCATGCGTTTGGCCTTCAGCTCGGCGGAGCAGGGCGCCAGCGCCTTCACTTCTGCCCTGGAGACGCTTAATTGAAACTGGCTTTGGTCGGTGATATCGGAGGCACCAACGCGCGGTTCGCGTTGTGGAAAAACCAGCAACTGGAATCGGTTCAGGTGCTGGCGACAGCCGACCACGCCAGCCCGGAACAGGCGATCAGCCTGTACCTGAGCGGCCTCGGTCTGGCGCCGGGTTCGATCGGTTCGGTGTGCCTGTCGGTGGCGGGGCCGGTGAGTGGTGATGAATTCAAATTCACCAACAACCACTGGCGCCTGAGCCGCACGGCGTTCTGCAAAACCTTGCAGGTCGAGCAACTGCTGCTGATCAACGATTTCTCGGCGATGGCGCTGGGCATGACCCGTTTGCAGCCCGGCGAATTCCGCGTGGTCTGCGAAGGCACGCCGGAGCCTTTGCGCCCGGCGGTGGTGATCGGCCCGGGCACTGGCCTGGGCGTCGGCACCTTGCTCGATCTGGGCGAAGGCCGGTTTGCCGCATTGCCGGGGGAGGGCGGTCACGTCGATCTGCCGCTGAGCAGCCCGCGTGAAACCCAGCTCTGGCAGCACATCCACAACGAGATTGGCCACGTCAGCGCCGAGACTGCGTTGAGCGGCGGCGGCTTGCCTCGTGTGTACCGGGCGATCTGTGCGGTGGACGGACATGAACCAAAGCTTGATACGCCGGAAGCGATTACTGCGGCCGGTCTGGCTGGCGATCCGATCGCGCTGGAAGTGCTGGAGCAGTTCTGCTGCTGGCTCGGCCGCGTGGCCGGCAACAACGTGCTGACCACCGGTGGGCGTGGCGGCGTGTACATCGTTGGCGGGGTGATTCCGCGCTTTGCCGATTTCTTCGTCGAAAGCGGTTTTGCCCGCAGCTTCGCCGACAAGGGCTGCATGAGCGATTACTTCAAGGGCATTCCGGTGTGGCTGGTGACGGCGCCGTATTCCGGGCTGGTGGGGGCCGGTGTCGCACTGGAACAAGCAATCCCGACCTGAAATGCAATCCAATTGTGGGAGCGAGCCTTTGTGGCGAGGGGATTCATCCCCGATGGCCTGCGAAGCAGGCCCGGTTTTTCCAGGGTCGCTGCGCAACCCATCGGGGATAAATCCCCTCACCACAGGTTTGTTCCCACAGTGGTTCTGTGGTGTTTGCAAGTTCGATGCTTAAGGCATAATCCGCCCCAATTCCAACAACAAGGATGCCTTCGAAGTGAGCTCAGTCAACAAGTCGATATTGTTGGTCGATGACGACCAGGAAATACGCGAGTTGCTGGAAACCTACCTGACCCGCGCCGGGTTTCAGGTGCGGGCCACGGCCGACGGCGCCAGTTTCCGCCAGGCCCTCAACGAGGCGCCCAGCGATCTGGTGATCCTCGATGTGATGCTGCCCGACGAAGACGGTTTCAGCCTGTGCCGCTGGGTGCGCCAGCATCCGCGTCAGGCGCAGGTGCCGATCATCATGCTCACCGCCAGTTCCGACGAAGCCGACCGCGTGATCGGGCTGGAGCTCGGCGCTGATGACTACCTCGGCAAACCCTTCAGCCCTCGTGAACTGCAAGCGCGAATCAAGGCTTTGCTGCGTCGCGCGCAGTTCGGTCAGGAACGCAGCGGCAGCGACGTGCTGGCCTTCGACGAGTGGCGGCTGGACATGGTCAGTCATCGACTGTTCCATACCGACGGCGAAGAAGTGATTCTCTCCGGCGCCGACTTCGCTCTGCTGAAGCTGTTTCTCGATCATCCGCAGGAAATTCTCGACCGCGACACCATCGGCAACGCCACCCGGGGCCGTGACCTGATGCCGCTCGACCGGATTGTCGACATGGCCGTCAGCCGCTTGCGCCAACGTCTGCGCGACACGGAAAAACCGCCACGACTGATCCGCACCGTGCGCGGCAGCGGCTACCAACTGGCAGCCAATGTGGTTGCCGGCAATGCTCACTGAGTCGCTGCGCCGCCTCGCCAGCAAGGTGCCGGTGCCGCGTTCGCTGCTCGGGCGGATGCTGCTGCTGACCCTGTTGGCGGTGCTGTTTGCGCAGACTTTGTCGAGCGTGATCTGGGTCTCGCAACTGCGCGCCACCCAGCTCGAAGGCCTGGTCACCAGCGCCCGCAGCCTGGCCCATTCGATGACCGCCAGCGTCAGTTATTTTCGCTCGTTGCCAGTGGCGTATCGACCGCTGGTGCTCGACCAGTTGCGCAGCATGGGCGGCACCCGGTTCGTGGTGACGCTCAACGACAAACCGCTGGGTATGGACGTGTTGCCGATCACCCCGCGCAAGGCTGCGGTGATTCAGGCGGTGGACGAAGTGTTGCGTCAGTCGCTGGGCCACGATACCGATATCTCGGTGACCTTCGTCAGCCCCGAGGATCTGCGGATCTTCAATGCCGGGCTTAAACTCGATGAGCTGCCGCGCTCGTGGGCGCATTACGCGCTGACCCTCGAACCGGTGAATCCGCCGGTGCTGGTCACGCAGATTCAGATGGCGCCGGGCGAATGGCTGTACATCGCCTCGCTGTTGCCCGAACCCTACACCAGTCTTGAAGAGCAAGGCCTGCCGGCGCAGCAGGTGTGGTTCATCGTCCTCACCAGCGGCTTCTTGCTGTTGTTCATCGGCCTGCTGGTGCACTGGCAGAGCCGGCCGCTCAAGCGTCTGGCGCGGGCGGCGCGGGATCTGTCGCTGGGCGCCGATGTCGAGCCGGTGGCCGAGGGCGGCGGCAGCGAAGTGGTGGAAGTGGGCCGTGCATTCAACACCATGCGCGAACGCATCAGCCGTTACCTGACCGAACGCAGCCAGTTGTTCAGCGCGATTTCCCATGACCTGCGCACACCGATCACCCGTCTGCGCTTGCGCGTCGAACTGCTCGAAGACGAGAAGCTACAAGCCAAGTTCGGTCGCGATCTGGATGAGTTGGAGTTGCTGGTCAAAGGCGCGCTGCAATGCGTGAAAGACACCGACATCCACGAGAACATCGAGCCGGTGGACTTGAACCACGTACTCGACTGCCTGGTGGAGCCGTATCTGGCGCCCAACGGCAATGGCCGCGTGACCCAGCAAGGCAAGGCGCTGGCGGCGTATCCGGGCAAGCCTCTGGCGTTGAAACGCTGCATCGGCAACCTGATCGACAATGCGCTGAAGTACGGGCAGAACGCGCATCTGCACATCGACGACGATGAGCGCGCGTTTGTCCTGCACGTCGACGATGAAGGCCCGGGGGTTCCGGAGCAGCGGCTGGAGCAGGTGTTCGAGCCGCACTTTCGCTTGGCCGGGCAGCAGCAGGGTTATGGTCTCGGTTTGGGCATTGCGCGCAACATTGCTCACAGCCATGGCGGTGAGGTGACGTTGCAGAATTTGCGTGAGGGCGGGTTGCGCGTGACCCTGCAGTTGCCGCGTTCGGCGGATTAGATCAAAAGAGCCCCTCACCCTAGCCCTCTCCCGGAGGGAGAGGGGACTGACCGAGTTGTCTTGCGTCATACATCGACCTGAAACACCGTGTCGATTATGGATTCGCTGAAAAACTTTCAGGTCGGCGTAACTCTTCAATACCCCTCGGTCGGCCCCCTCTACCTCTGGGAGAGGGCTGGGGTGAGGGGTTGCTCTTTGTCACAGCCTGGTGACAAACCCCGCCCCCTTCGTTACAAGCCCACCCCGACTCGTTGTTTAGACTCCCCGCAGTCATAACAACAAAAAAGGGCCACTCATGGACACCTTTCACCCAGACTTCAGCAGTTGGCTGAATGCCCCTGCCCACCAGCAATGGCTCGCCGACGAGGGCCTGCGCCTGCTGGCGTTCGCCAAAGCGGCAAAACTGCCCGAAGGTTTCGGCAACCTCGACGAGCGCGGCCGTTTGCCGGCGCACGCGCAAGCCGAAACCATGAACACTGCACGCATGACCCACAGTTTCGCCATGGCTCACATTCAGGGTCTGCCGGGGTTCGCGGAGCTGGTCGATCACGGCATTGCGGCGCTGCGCGGACCATTGCGTGATGCGCTGCACGGCGGCTGGTTTGCGGTCGCCGAACATCGCGATGGCAACACCGGCAAGAACGCCTATCTGCATGCCTTTGTCGCACTCGCGGCCAGCTCGGCGGTGGTCGCGCAGCGTCCCGGCGCCCAGGCGCTGCTGGATGATGCGATCGACATCATCGACACGTATTTCTGGAGCGAAGAAGAGGGCGCCATGCGCGAATTCTTCAATCGCGACTGGCGCGAAGAAGAGGCCTATCGCGGCGCCAACAGCAACATGCACGCCACCGAAGCGTTCCTCGCGCTGGCCGATGTCACTGAAGATCCGCGCTGGCTGGTACGTGCGCAGCGCATCGTCGAGCGGGTGATCCACGGTCACGCCGCCACCAACGGCTACATGGTCATCGAGCATTTCGACCGCGACTGGCAACCGCTGCGCGAGTACAACCACGACAATCCCGCTGACGGCTTCCGCCCTTACGGCACCACCCCGGGCCACGGTTTCGAGTGGGCGCGGCTGCTGCTGCACCTCGAAGCGGCGCGGGTCCAGGCCGGGATGCTTACGCCGGGCTGGCTGGCGACCGATGCGCAAAAACTCTTCGAACAGAACTGCCGCAACGGCTGGGACGTCGATGGCGCGCCGGGGATCGTTTACACCCTCGACTGGGGCAACAAAGCCGTGGTGCGTCATCGCTTGCACTGGACCCATGCTGAAGCCAGCGCGGCTGCCAGCGCCTTGCTCAAACGCACCGGTGATGCGCAATACGAAACCTGGTACCGGCTGTTCTGGGAATTCTGTGAAGGCCATTTCATCGATCGCTGCGACGGCAGCTGGCATCACGAACTCGATCCGCAAAACCGTCCGAGCGCCGATATCTGGCCGGGCAAACCCGATCTGTATCATGCCTGGCAGGCGGTATTGATCCCTCGTCTACCCTTGTCACCGAGTATGGCGACAGCTCTGGCGCAAATATCCCGGCCTGTTCCTGTGTAACCATGTGGTGACATTTGCGCGTCCCTTCGTTACCTGCGAAGGGAATCGCCCTGTTTAAACTCCTGTGCAGCGCAAGCACCAGACTTGCATGCATAACAACAAGAAAGGTACATCTCAGATGAATGCGATTTCTCGCCTCGCTACTGTCATTTCTGTCGCCTCCCTGTTCCCGCTCGCAATTCTGCCTCTCAGTGTTTCCGCTGCCGAATCCAAAGGTTCGGTCGAAGTCGTGCACTGGTGGACGTCCGGTGGCGAAAAAGCCGCTGTCGATGTGCTCAAGGCGCAAGTTGAAAAAGACGGTTTCACCTGGAAAGACGGCGCTGTCGCCGGCGGTGGCGGTGCCACGGCCATGACCGTGCTGAAAAGCCGCGCCGTTGCCGGTAACCCGCCGGGTGTCGCCCAGATCAAGGGCCCGGACATCCAGGAGTGGGCTTCCACCGGTCTGCTCGACACCGACGTCCTGAAGGACGTGGCCAAAGAAGAGAAGTGGGACAGCCTGCTCGACAAGAAAGTCTCCGATACCGTGAAGTACGACGGTGATTACGTGGCCGTACCGGTGAACATTCACCGGGTGAACTGGCTGTGGATCAACCCGGAAGTCTTCAAAAAGGCCGGCATCACCAAGAACCCGACCACCCTCGAAGAATTCTACGCCGCCGGCGACAAGCTCAAGGCTGCGGGCTTCATCCCGCTCGCCCACGGCGGTCAGCCTTGGCAGGACAGCACTGTGTTCGAAGCCGTGGTGCTCTCGGTCATGGGCGTTGATGGCTACAAAAAAGCCCTGGTCGATCTGGACAACAAAGCGCTGACTGGCCCGGAAATGGTCAAGGCGCTGACCGAGCTGAAGAAAGTCGCGACCTACATGGACCAGGACGGTAAAGGCCAGGACTGGAACCTGGAAGCGGCCAAGGTCATCAACGGCAAGGCCGGCATGCAGATCATGGGTGACTGGGCCAAGTCCGAATGGACCGCCGCCAAGAAAGTCGCCGGCAAGGATTACGAGTGCGTAGCCTTCCCGGGCACCGACAAGGCGTTCACCTACAACATCGACTCCCTGGCGGTGTTCAAGCAGAAAGACAAAGGCACTGCGGCCGGTCAGCAGGACATCGCCAAAGTCGTGCTGGGTGAAAACTTCCAGAAAGTCTTCAGCATCAACAAAGGCTCGATCCCGGTACGTAACGACATGTTGAACAACATGGACAAGCTCGGTTTCGACTCCTGCGCGCAGACCGCTGCCAAGGACTTCCTGGCAGACGCCAAGTCCGGTGGCCTGCAGCCGAGCATGGCGCACAACATGGCCACCACGCTGGCGGTGCAGGGCGCGTTCTTTGATGTCGTGACCAACTACATCAACGACCCGAAAGCCGACCCGGCCGATGCGGCCAGGAAACTGGGTGCGGCGGTTCAGTCGGCCAAATAACCCTCAGTAGCGTAGGTCCCTCTTTGTGGGAGCGGGCTTTGTGGTGAGGGGATTTATCCCCGATGGGTCGCGCAGCGGCCCCAGAAAGTTGCAGCGGTGGAGTACCAGAAAGACCGCGTGCAAAGGTTTTGCGACTGCTTCGCAGCCGATCGGGGATAAATCCCCTCGCCACAGAGCTCGCTCCCACAAGGGATCTCACTGTAGTTTTTATTCCCTGTACTGGATTTCCCCATGAGTTCTGTTGCTGTGTTCAGCAAAGCCTCGCCGTTCGATGCACTGCAGCGCTGGCTACCGAAACTGGTGCTGGCGCCGAGCATGTTCATCGTGCTGGTGGGCTTCTATGGCTACATCCTGTGGACGTTCGTGCTGTCGTTCACCACCTCGACGTTCCTGCCCAACTACAAGTGGGCCGGCCTGGCGCAATACGCGCGGCTGTTCGACAACGATCGCTGGTGGGTGGCGAGCAAGAACCTCGCGGTGTTCGGTGGCATGTTCATCGGCATCACCCTGGTGATCGGTGTGCTGCTGGCAGTGTTCCTCGACCAGCGCATCCGTCGCGAAGGCTTTATCCGCACCATTTACCTGTACCCGATGGCGCTCTCGATGATCGTCACCGGTACCGCGTGGAAATGGCTGCTCAACCCGGGCATGGGCCTGGACAAATTGTTGCGTGACTGGGGCTGGGAAGGCTTCCGTCTGGACTGGCTGATCGACCCGGATCGCGTGGTCTACTGCCTGGTGATCGCCGCCGTGTGGCAAGCCTCGGGCTTCATCATGGCGATGTTCCTCGCCGGCCTGCGTGGGGTCGATCAGTCGATCATCCGTGCCGCGCAGATTGATGGCGCGAGCATGCCGACCATCTACTGGAAAGTCGTACTGCCAAGCCTGCGTCCGGTGTTCTTCAGTGCGGTGATGATCCTCGCCCACATCGCGATCAAGAGCTTCGACCTGGTCGCGGCGATGACGGCGGGTGGCCCGGGTTATTCCTCCGACCTGCCGGCGATGTTCATGTACTCCTTCACCTTCAGTCGCGGCCAGATGGGCATGGGCTCGGCCAGTGCGATTCTGATGCTCGGTGCGATTCTCGCGATCATCGTGCCTTACCTGTACTCCGAGCTGAGGACCAAGCGTAATGACTAGTCTCGCTGCCAAACCCGCTTTCAGCCTGAGTCGCGTCGCGATCTACGCGGTGCTGATCCTCGCGGTCCTGCTGTACCTGATTCCGCTGGTGGTGATGCTGCTGACCAGTTTCAAGACCCCGGAAGACATCAGCACCGGCAACCTGCTGAGCTGGCCGACCGTGGTCAGCGGCATCGGCTGGGTCAAGGCCTGGGCCACGGTGGACGGCTACTTCTGGAACTCGATCAAGATCACCGTGCCGGCCGTTGTCATCTCCACCGCCATCGGCGCGTTGAATGGCTACGTGCTGTCGTTCTGGCGCTTCCGCGGTTCGCAGCTGTTCTTCGGTCTGCTGCTGTTCGGCTGCTTCCTGCCGTTCCAGACCGTGCTGCTGCCGGCCTCGTTCACCCTCGGCAAGATGGGCCTGGCGAGCACCACCACCGGCCTCGTCTTCGTCCACGTGGTCTACGGTCTGGCGTTTACCACGCTGTTTTTCCGTAACTACTACGTGAGCATTCCCGATGCGCTGATCAAGGCTGCACGGCTGGATGGCGCGGGTTTCTTCACGATCTTCCGGCAGATCATTCTGCCGATGTCGACCCCGATCATCATGGTTTGCCTGATCTGGCAGTTCACCCAGATCTGGAACGACTTCCTGTTCGGTGTGGTGTTCTCCAGCGGTGATTCGCAACCGATCACGGTGGCGCTGAACAACCTGGTCAACACCAGCACCGGCGCCAAGGAATACAACGTTGATATGGCAGCGGCGATGATCGCCGGCCTGCCGACCCTGCTGGTCTATGTGGTCGCAGGCAAGTATTTCGTGCGCGGGCTGACGGCCGGCGCAGTCAAGGGGTAATCATGGCAACGCTCGAACTTCGCAACGTCAACAAGACCTACGGTGCCGGCCTGCCGGACACCCTGAAGAACATCGAACTGTCGATCAAGGACGGTGAGTTCCTGATCCTGGTCGGCCCGTCGGGCTGCGGCAAATCGACCCTGATGAACTGCATCGCCGGCCTCGAGACCATCACCGGTGGCGCGATCATGATCGGCGATCAGGACGTCAGCGGCATGAGCCCGAAGGATCGTGACATCGCCATGGTGTTCCAGTCCTACGCGCTGTACCCGACCATGAGCGTGCGCGAGAACATCGAGTTCGGTCTGAAGATCCGCAAGATGAGCCAGTCGGCGATCGACGAAGAAGTCGCGCGCGTGGCCAAGCTGCTGCAGATCGAACACCTGCTCAACCGCAAGCCGGGTCAGCTCTCCGGTGGTCAGCAACAGCGTGTGGCGATGGGCCGTGCGTTGGCGCGTCGGCCGAAGATCTATCTGTTCGACGAACCGCTGTCCAACCTCGACGCCAAGCTGCGCGTCGAGATGCGTACCGAAATGAAACTGATGCACCAGCGCCTGAAAACCACCACGGTCTACGTGACCCACGACCAGATCGAAGCGATGACCCTGGGCGACAAAGTGGCGGTGATGAAGGACGGGATCATTCAGCAGTTCGGCACGCCGAAAGAGATCTACAACGATCCGGCCAACCTGTTTGTCGCAAGCTTCATCGGTTCGCCGCCGATGAACTTCATTCCGCTGCGTCTGCAACGCAAGGACGGTCGTCTGCTGGCGCTGCTCGACAGCGGCCAGGCCCGTTGCGAGTTGCCGATGAGCATGCAGGATGCCGGGCTGGAAGATCGCGAAGTGATCCTCGGCCTGCGCCCGGAACAGATTGTTCTGGCGAACGGCGAGGGCAATGGTCTGCCGAGCATCAAGGCCGAAGTGCAGGTCACCGAACCGACCGGTCCGGACACCTTGGTGTTCGTCAACCTGAATGAGACCAAGGTCTGCTGCCGCCTGGCGCCGGACGTGGCACCGCAGGTGGGCGAGACCCTGACCCTGCAATTCGATCCGTCGAAAGTGTTGTTGTTCGATGCCAAGACTGGCGAGCGTCTGGGCGTTGCGGGCCAAGCGCAGACCGAAGCGCGGTCGGCGAACGTCGCGCAATTCAAGGGTCGCTGAAGATCAAAAATGTGGGAGCGGGCTTGCTCGCGAAAACGGAGTGTCAGGCAGCACACATGGCGACTGACATGACGCCTTCGTGAGCAAGCCCGCTCCCACAGGGGAAAAGTGGTGTTCGGCCTGTCGTTCGCCGCACTTTTTATGTAAACCGCGTTGGAAAAAAACAGTTAATAACAATAAAGACGAGGATGTAGGGATGAAAAAGAAACACGTCAATGCCCGGTTGATCTGCCAAGTGTCAGCTGCGGCGGCATTGGTGCTGGCCGGTAACGCCATGGCGGCGGATGCCTTCAGCTCCGACTCGAAATGGATGACCGGTGACTGGGGTGGCGAGCGGACCAAGCTGATCGAGCAAGGTATCGACATCAAGGCTGACTACGTTGGGGAAATGGGCGCCAACCTGCATGGCGGCTACAACGACGACAAGACCGGTCGCTACAGCGATCAGTTCGGTCTGGGCGTGGCGCTGGACCTGCAAAAACTCTGGGGCTGGGACAACACTCAGGCCAAGATCCAGCTGACCAACCGTAACGGGCAAAACATCTCCAACGACCGCGTTGGCGATCCGCGTGCCGGCACTCTGTCTTCCTCGCAGGAAGTTTACGGTCGTGGCCACATGGTACGTCTGACGCAGTTGTGGATTCAGCACCAGTTCTTCGACAACAAGCTGGACGTCAAGGCCGGTTACTTCGGTGAAGGCGAAGACTTCAACACCTTCCCGTGCGACTTCCAGAACCTGGCGTTCTGCGGCTCGCAAGTGGGTAACTGGGCGACCAACATCTGGTACAACTGGCCCGTCAGCCAGGCCGCGATCCGTGTGAAGTACAACATCAACGACGAGCTCTACGCGCAGATCGGTGCTTACAACCAGAACCCGTCGCAATTGGAACACGGCAACGGCTTCAAGCTCAGCGGCAGCGGCACCAAAGGCACCGTTCTGCCAGTCGAACTGGTCTGGTCGCCGAAGGTCAACAGCCTGCCGGGCGAATACCGCGTCGGTTACTACAAGAGCACGGCTGACGCCAATGACGTCCGTGAAGACGTCAACGGCTTCGACGCTGCAACCACTGGCGACGCGTACAAGACCCACAGCAGCAAACACGGCTACTGGTTCGTCGCGCAGCAGCAACTCACCAGCCACAACGGTGATGCTACTCGCGGTCTGAACATCGCCGCCAACGCGACCTTCCACGACAAGGACACCAACTTCATCGACAACTACCAGTCGGTGATGTTTGTCTACAAAGGCCCGTTCGACGCGCGTCCTAAAGATGACGTGGGTATCGGTGCGGCGCGTATTCATGTCAACGATGACGTGAAGAAAAACGCCGAGTTCCTGAATGCGTCCAACGGTGTTTCGGACTACGACAATCCGGTGTTCTCGCCGATTCGTGAAACCGAATACAACTACGAGATCAACTACGGCTTCCACGTCACCAACTGGCTGACGGTGCGTCCTAACCTGCAGTACATCACTCACCCGGGTGGTGTGGATGAAGTGGACAACGCATTGGTCGCCGGTCTGAAAATTCAGTCTACGTTCTAACGCTGTTGCGATAAGCTCCTCTCTATGTGCGCATATTTGCGGACAGCCAAGGCTGTCCGCTTTTTTTTGCGATAGACGTCCGATGTTATACCTGTGGCGAGGGGATTTATCCCCGATGGGGCGCGAAGCGGCCCTGAACCCATTGCATACGATATGTCAGTGGGAAAACGGTTGCAGGTTTGGGTTTGCTTCGCAACCCATCGGGGATAAATCCCCTCGCCACAGTGTTCACTCTCACTGGGCACAAAGGTAATTGAGTACCCCCATGATTTTCAGGACCGTGGCCAATGCATGAGCATCCGCTGCAACGCTTCTTCAAATCCCTGCGCGAACGACCGGTGTTTGCCTGGGAGCGCTATCAGATGCGCGATGTGCTGGTGATCGACCATCCGCTGTGTCAGGCGGTATTCAGTCGCCAGGGCGCGCAGTTGCTGCACTTTCAGCCGCGCGGGCAGAAACCGTGGTTGTGGTGTGCGGCGAAGTGGCCGCACGTTGGCGCCATTCGTGGTGGCGTGCCGGTGTGCTGGCCGTGGTATGGCCGCCATCCGAGCGAAAATGCTTGGCCATCCCATGGCTGGGCACGACTGCTCGACTGGAAGTTGCTCGACAGCAGCAGCGCCGAAGATGGCGTGCGACTGCACTGGCAATTGCAGTTGTGCGACTGGCAGGTCGACCTGCACGCGCACCTCGGTGAACGCATGGAATTACGCCTGAGCACCGAGCATCAGGACGACATGCCGTGCCAATTGAGCCAGGCTTTGCACGCTTACTGGCGTATTGGTGATGTCGGTGAGATAGCGCTGTCTGGGCTCGAAGGTGCGCAGGGTTATGACCAACTGAGCCGCCAGTCCTGTCAGCAGGAAGGCGAGTTGCGCGTCGATGGCGGTTGTCAGCGAGTGTTCCAGCACGACGGCGAATTACAGCTCAAGGATCACGCCTGGCAGCGCGAGTTGTGCATCGATACCGGTGACAGTGGCGATACCGTGGTCTGGCATCCTGGCTCGCGCCCCCTGTTGGGCGTGAGCTGGGATGAAGTGACGGAGTTTGTCTGTGTCGAAGCGGCGGCGGGCGGTACCGACAGCCTGCATCTGGCGCCGGGGGAGAAGGCGCATTTGAGTTTGCAGGCGTGGGCGGCGGCTTGAGTGCGTCAAGTTCACCGCTACCCTCACCCT
>NZ_JALMEY010000006.1:0-295511 GCF_023100615.1 Pseudomonas sp. MWU12-3103b | reverse complement strand
TTGGCTCTCAGAACCACCCATCCTGCATCGCCAGACACGTATCATCCCGCGCCTCAAGCAACGCCAGCTCATGCTGGCAACCCGGCACTTCCCATGTCAGGAAATACCGCGCCGCCTGTAGCTTGCCCTTATAGAAGTCAGCATCCGCCGCATTGCCTTTGGCCAAGCCTTCCTCAGCCCGAATCGCCTGCTCCAGCCAGCGCCAGCCAATCACCGTGTGCCCGAACACCTTCAGGTACAGCGCCGAATTCGCCAGGCTGCTGTTGACCTTGCCCTGCGCCAGATCGGTCAGCAGGCCGATGGTGACTGTTTGCAGGCGAGCCACCAATTGCTCCAGTGGCTCACGCAGTGCGGTCAACGATTCGTACGCGGTCGCGCGCTCGGCAGTGTTGGCGATCAGGCGGATCAGTTGCTTGAGCCCAGCGCCGCCGTTCTGCGCCAGTTTGCGCCCGAGCAAGTCCAGCGACTGAATGCCGTGGGTGCCTTCATGGATCGGGTTCAGGCGGTTGTCGCGGTAGTACTGTTCCACCGGGTATTCGCGGGTGTAACCGTGACCGCCGAGAATCTGGATCGCCAGTTCGTTGGCCTTCAGGCAGAACTCCGACGGCCAGGATTTGACGATCGGCGTCAGCAAGTCCAGCAGCTCGTGGGCCTGTTTGCGCTCGCCTTCGGTTTCCAGCGTGGTGGTGTCATCGAACAGCCGCGCCGCGTACAGACCGAGGTCAAAGGCCCCTTCGACGTAGGATTTTTGCGTCAACAGCATGCGTCTTACGTCTGCGTGCTGAATGATCGCTACCGGTGCGGTGCTCGGATCCTTGCTGTCCGGCACTCGGCCTTGCGGGCGTTCGCGGGCGTACTCCAGCGAGTACAGGTAACCGGCGTAGCCGAGCATCACCGCGCCCATACCGACGCCAATCCGCGCCTCGTTCATCATCTGGAACATGTAGCTCAAACCATGGTGCGGCTTGCCCACCAGATAGCCGACGCACTCGCCGTTATCGCCGAAGTTCAGCGCGGTGGAAGTGGTGCCGCGCCAGCCCATCTTGTGGAACAGCCCGGCCAGCAGCACATCGTTGCGCTGGCCGAGGCTGCCGTCATCATTGACCAGAAACTTCGGCACGATGAACAGCGAAATGCCCTTCACCCCCGGCGGCGCGTCCGGCAGCTTGGCCAGGACCATGTGCACGATGTTTTCCGACAGCGGATGATCGCCGCCGGAAATGAAGATCTTGTTGCCCTTGAGTCGATAAGTGCCGTCGGACGCCGGCTCGGCGCGGGTACGAATATCCGACAGCGACGAGCCGGCGTGCGGTTCGGTCAGGGCCATGGTGCCGAAGAAGCGCCCGTCGATCATCGGTTGCAGGAAGCGCTGTTTCTGCTCGTCGGTGCCGAAGCTTTCGATCAGGTTGGCCGCGCCCATGGTCAGGAACGGGTAGGAAGTGGTCGCCGCGTTCGCTGATTGAAAGTGGGCAAAGCAGGCTTGCGACAGCAGCGTCGGCAGTTGCATGCCACCGGCTTCGAAGCTTCGTGCGGCATTGAGGAAACCCGCCTCGAGGAACGCGTCCACCGCCGGTTTGACTTCGGGAATCAGCATCGCCTGACCGTTCTCATAACGCGGCTCGTTCTCGTCGCCCTTGCGGTTGTGCGGTGCGAAGTATTTCTCGGCGATGCTGCGCGCGGTGCCGATGGCCGCGTCGAAGGTCTCGCGGTTGTGTTCGGCGAAGCGCTCACGCCGGGTCAGGCCCTCGGCATCGAGGACTTCGTACAGCTCGAAAGCCAGATTACGGGAACTGAGCAGCGTCTCGGACATGGCGGCCTACCTGAACATTGGGATTGGGCCGAGTCTAGGCGTGCTGATAAAGGCTGAACAGGATGATTGATGACGGTGATGTTGGAGCCGAGCACCGACTTAACAAACACCCCAAAACAACTGTGGGAGCGGGCTTGCTCGCGAAAGCGGTGCATCAGTCATTGCAGATGTCGACTGACACAACGCCTTCGCGAGCAAGCCCGCTCCCACATTGGGATTTGATTGTCAGGCAACCATCGCGGTTGCCTGACTTCTCGGGTTTAACCGATAGTCATCAAGCTCGCATTACCCCCCGCCGCCGCGGTGTTGACGCTCAACGCGCGCTCGATCACCAGGCGCTCCAGCGCGATGTTGGTCTCGCCCTGGGACAAGCCCTGAACGCCAACGATCGCACCGGCACGTTTGGCAATCTGCTGGCAGACACCACGCAACTGGTCGGAATGACCGTGATGCAGCACGGCATCAAACACCACTTCATCCTTGTGCCAGTCGGCAACCCGTTTGATCCGCGCCTGAACTTCCTTCGGCAGGCGTGTGAACAATGCCTTGCTGATGTCGGATTCCGGCCATACCGCCGAACCGCCGACCGCCAAGACCGCCGCCAGTTGGGTCAGCAGATCGCCTTCGACGTCGGCCAGGCACAGCACGTGTTCACGCGGCAGTATCGCGTAGCTGTTCTTCTCGCCGGTCGGGCCGGCCAGCACGCGGGTGATACCGCTTTGCGACTGCGCGGCGTACTGCACGCACAGGGCGCTCAGTTCGGCGTATTGGTTGCTCTCGGCCCAGGCCTTGAAGGCGTTCAGCGGTTTGCTCATGGCATCACGCAGACGCACGTCCGGGGCGACGGCTGCATCACCGCGAGCGAAGGATTGTTCGATCGCGTCAGTAGGACGGGTCGACAGCAGGCGGTACAGGTACAGCGGACCGCCGGCTTTCGGGCCAGTACCCGACAGGCCTTCGCCGCCGAATGGCTGCACGCCGACCACGGCACCGACGATGTTGCGGTTGACGTAGACGTTACCGGCGTTGACGTTGTCGATCACCTTGGCGATGGTCTCGTCGATGCGGGTGTGTACGCCGAGGGTCAGGCCATAACCGGAGGCATTGATCTGGCCGATCAACTGGTCGATGTCCTTGCGCTTGTAGCGCACCACGTGCAGCACCGGGCCGAAGATCTCGCGTTGCAGCTCGTCGAAGCTTTCCAATTCGATCAGGGTCGGCATGACGAAGGTGCCGCGTTTGACTTCTTCGCTGTCGGCGATAGCCACCTGGTACACGCTGCGACCTTTATCGCGCATGCCCTGGATGTGCTTGTCGATGCCGGCCTTGGCTTCGGCGTCGATCACCGGGCCAATGTCCACGGACAGACGCTCAGGGTTGCCGAGGCGGCTTTCAGCCATCGCGCCTTTGAGCATTTCGATGACACGGTCGGCGGAATCTTCCTGCAGGCACAGCACGCGCAGGGCCGAGCAACGCTGACCGGCACTGTCGAAGGCAGAGGACACCACGTCGATCACCACTTGTTCGGTCAGCGCCGAGGAGTCAACGATCATCGCGTTCTGCCCGCCGGTTTCGGCGATCAGCGGAATCGGACGGCCCTGGCTGTCGAGACGACCTGCGATGTTGCGTTGCAGCAGACGCGCCACTTCGGTGGAACCGGTGAACATCACGCCTTTGACGCGCTCATCACCGACCAGACCGGCGCCGACGGTTTCACCGCGACCCGGCAGCAGTTGCAGCACGCCTTCGGGAATCCCGGCTTCCAGCAGCAAGCGCACGGCTTGCGCGGCAACCAACGGAGTCTGTTCAGCCGGTTTGGCCAGTACCGGGTTACCGGCGGCCAGCGCGGCAGCGACCTGACCGCTGAAGATGGCCAGCGGGAAGTTCCACGGGCTGATGCACGCCACCGGGCCCAGTGGGCGGTGGGCGTCATTGCTGAAATTGTTGCGTGCCTGCACCGCGTAGTAGCGCAGGAAGTCGACCGCTTCGCGCACTTCGGCAATGGCGTTGGCGAAGGTCTTGCCGGCTTCACGGGCCAGCAGTCCCATCAGTGGCTGGATCTCGCCTTCCATCAGGTCGGCGGCACGCTCCAGAATCGCCGCGCGCTCGGCTGGCGGAGTAGCCTGCCAGATTGGCGCAGCATTCAGGGCGCACTGGATCGCGTTGTCGACGTCTTCGACGGTGGCTTCCTGCACGTGACCGACCACATCGCGGTGATCCGCCGGGTTCAGCACCGGTGCCGGGGCTTCGTTGCTGGACGCGCAACCGAGCATCGGCGCGGCTTTCCAGTTGTTGTGCGCAGTGGCGAGCAGGGCGCAGGACAGCGAGGCCAGACGATGTTCGTTGGCCATGTCGATGCCGGCGGAGTTGGCGCGATCGGCGCCGTAGAGGTCACGCGGCAGCGGAATGCGTGGGTGCGGCAGGCCGAAACCACCTTCCACGGTCGCCATCTGCTCGATCTGCGCCACCGGATCGGCCACCAGTTCCTGAATCGAAATCGACTGGTCGGCGATGCGGTTGACGAACGAAGTGTTGGCGCCGTTTTCCAGCAGACGACGCACGAGGTACGCCAGCAGGGTTTCGTGGGTACCGACCGGTGCGTACACGCGGCACGGACGGTTCAGCTTGCCTTCGGAAACTTTGCCTACAACTTGCTCGTAGAGCGGTTCGCCCATGCCGTGCAGGCACTGGAATTCGTACTGGCCCGGGTAATAGTTCTGACCGGCAATGTGGTAAATCGCCGACAGGGTGTGGGCGTTGTGCGTGGCGAACTGCGGGTAGATGACTTCCGGCACCGACAGCAGTTTGCGTGCGCAGGCAATGTAGGACACGTCGGTGTACACCTTGCGGGTGTAGACCGGATAGCCTTCCAGGCCTTCGACCTGGGCGCGCTTGATTTCGCTGTCCCAGTACGCGCCTTTCACCAGACGGATCATCAGGCGATGACGGCTGCGACGGGCCAGATCGATCACGTAGTCGATCACGTATGGGCAACGCTTCTGGTAAGCCTGAATCACGAAGCCGATGCCGTTCCAGCCGGTCAGTTGCGGTTCGAAGCACAGGCGCTCGAGCAGATCCAGCGACAGCTCCAGGCGGTCGGCTTCTTCGGCGTCGATGTTCAGGCCGATGTCGTATTGCTTGGCCAGCAGGGTCAGCGACAGCAGGCGCGGGTACAGCTCGTCCATCACGCGCTCGTACTGCGCACGGCTGTAGCGAGGGTGCAGGGCCGAAAGCTTGATGGAAATGCCCGGGCCTTCATAAATCCCACGACCGTGGGAGGCTTTGCCGATGGAGTGGATGGCTTGTTCGTACGACGCCAGGTACTTCTGCGCGTCGTGTTCGGTGAGTGCCGCTTCACCGAGCATGTCGTAGGAATAGCGGAAGCCCTTGGCTTCGAACTTGCTCGCGTTGGCCAGCGCTTCGGCGATGGTTTCGCCGGTGACGAACTGCTCGCCCATCAGACGCATGGCCATGTCGACGCCCTTGCGGATCATCGGCTCGCCGCTCTTGCCGATGATTCGGCTCAGCGACGAGGTCAGACCAGCTTCATTGTGGGTCGACACCAGTTTGCCGGTCAGCAGCAGACCCCAGGTCGCGGCGTTGACGAACAGCGACGGGCTGTTGCCCAGGTGCGGCTGCCAGTTGCCGGTGCTGATCTTGTCGCGGATCAGTGCATCGCGAGTGCCTTTGTCCGGGATACGCAGCAGCGCTTCGGCCAGGCACATCAGGGCCACGCCTTCCTGGGACGACAGGGAAAATTCCTGCAGCAGGCCCTGAACAATGCCTGCACGACCGCCGGCACTTTTCTGGTTACGCAGTTTTTCCGCGATGGTCGCAGCGAGTTTGTTGGTGGCTTCGGCCATCGGTGCCGGCAGGCGTGCCTGCTCGATCAGCATCGGCACCACTTCCGGCTCAGGGCGGCGGTAAGCAGCGGTGATCGATGCGCGCAGTACTGATTGCGGCAGGATGCTTTCAGCGAATTCGAGGAAGCACTGGTGGGCGTGATCGGTATGGACTTCGCCAGCGTCATCGCTGTCCTTGGCGGTCAAACCGTTCAGCTCGGTCAGGGTTGCACCACCCTCGAGTTTTTCCAGGTAATTGAAAATTGCCTGCTTGATCAGCCAGTGCGGTGTGCGATCAATCGAGGTCGCGGCAGCCTTCAGGCGCTCGCGGGTCGGGTCATCGAGTTTGACCCCAAGGGTGGTGGTAGCCATATTTTTATCCTCATGGTTGCCACAGTTGCGTGGCATCAGCTGGCGGCAAGATTAGCCGTGCGCCGGAAGAGGTGCAACCGGGTGCAACCCTTTTTTTGTCGGAAAAATAAACGCTTCGTCAGGAATTATTTTCTGGTACTGAAGTGCCGCTCCTGCGTGGTGCTTTTACTTCTAGCGGAGCGCCGTGACTGCGCTAAAAAGGAGCAAAAACGGCATATTTATCGGTATATCCGACTAGGTGCAACTTAATCGCCAGAAACTGGTTGCACCTTTTTTACTTTGTTGCATAGCATTCGCGCCCAAGGTGCAACCGGGAATACCCGGTGCATCGGCTGGTGGCTTTCCTGGGGAAACATCAGTCCTAAATGCGCGGGATCCCGTTTCGTCTGCCAAACGTCGTCGTTTGTGGACGATCAATCACCGCTGCAACATAAAAACAAAGCCAGGGCGTAACTTAATGAGCGTAAGCAATCCAACACTGATCACGTTCGTGATCTACATCGCAGCAATGGTGCTGATCGGCTTCATGGCCTATCGCTCCACCAATAACCTCTCTGACTACATTCTTGGCGGCCGCAGCCTGGGCAGCGTCGTGACGGCTCTGTCTGCCGGTGCTTCCGACATGAGCGGCTGGTTGTTGATGGGCCTGCCGGGCGCCATCTACATGTCCGGTCTGTCCGAAAGCTGGATCGCCATCGGCCTGATCGTCGGCGCCTACCTGAACTGGCTGTTCGTCGCCGGCCGTCTGCGTGTGCAGACCGAGCATAACGGTGATGCCCTGACCCTGCCGGACTACTTCTCCAGCCGTTTCGAAGACAAAAGCGGCCTGCTGCGCATCATCTCGGCGGTGGTGATTCTGGTGTTCTTCACCATTTACTGCGCTTCCGGCATCGTGGCTGGCGCCCGTCTGTTCGAAAGCACCTTCGGCATGTCCTACGAGACGGCGCTGTGGGCCGGTGCTGCGGCGACGATTGCCTACACCTTCGTCGGCGGTTTCCTCGCGGTGAGCTGGACTGACACCGTACAAGCCACGCTGATGATCTTCGCGCTGCTGCTGACGCCGATCATCGTGCTGCTGGCCACCGGTGGTGTCGATACCACGTTCCTCGCCATCGAAGCTCAGGACCCGAGCAACTTCGACATGCTCAAGGGCACCACCTTCATCGGCATCATCTCGCTGATGGGCTGGGGTCTGGGTTACTTCGGTCAACCGCACATCCTCGCGCGCTTCATGGCTGCTGACTCGGTGAAGTCGATTGCCAACGCCCGTCGCATCTCCATGACCTGGATGATCCTGTGCCTAGGCGGCACCGTCGCCGTGGGTTTCTTCGGTATCGCCTACTTCTCGGCGCACCCGGAAGTGGCCGGTCCAGTCACCGAGAACCACGAGCGGGTGTTCATCGAGCTGGCAAAAATTCTTTTCAACCCGTGGGTTGCCGGTGTCCTGCTGTCGGCGATTCTCGCCGCTGTGATGAGCACCCTGAGCTGCCAGCTGCTGGTTTGCTCGAGCGCCCTGACCGAAGACTTCTACAAAACCTTCCTGCGCAAATCCGCTTCCCAGGTGGAACTGGTGTGGGTCGGTCGCGCGATGGTGTTGCTGGTGGCGCTGATCGCTATCGCCATGGCCGCCAACCCGGAAAACCGCGTACTGGGCCTGGTGTCCTACGCCTGGGCCGGTTTCGGTGCCGCGTTCGGTCCGGTGGTGCTGATCTCGGTGATCTGGAAGGACATGACCCGCAACGGCGCACTGGCCGGCATCCTGGTCGGCGCGATCACCGTAGTGGTCTGGAAGCATTTCGAACTGCTGGGTCTGTACGAAATCATCCCGGGCTTCATCTTCGCCAGTCTGGCCATCTACATCGTCAGTAAATTGGGTGAGCCAACCAAAGGCATGGTGCAGCGCTTTGAAGCGGCGGAAAAAGATTTCCACCTGAACAAGTGATGCATTGAGCTTCGGCTCACCAGAAAACGGCCCGCTTCCTACAGGAGGCGGGCCGTTTTTTTATGCCTGCAATATCCCTGAGTCAGCATAGATCTCCTGTGGGAGCGGGCTTGCTCGCGAAAGGGTCGTGCCAGTCGACATTGATTTCATTTGACCCACCGCATTCGCGAGCAAGCCCGCTCCCACAGTTGTTCGGGGGTGATTTTGAGAGGGTTGTCTGTAGTCGCATGCGCCGATTTTCGAAGGCTTTTTCGACAGGAAAAGTAGGGCAAATCTGATTTTCCCGTCACCCACCCAACACCTCTTGCCCCTCATGCAGAATCGCCCGCCCTCAATCTGCAGAGAGACATCGGATGTTCGCGCCTGCCAATCAACCGCGTTTCACGTTGACCCTCGAAGGCGCCCAAGTTGATCTCAAAGTCCTTGAGTTCACGGGCAAGGAAGCCATCAGCCAACCCTTTCGTTTCGAGCTGGAACTGGTCAGTGAGCGTCCGGATCTGGACCTCGAAAGCCTGCTGCACCGTCAGGCGTTTCTGAGCTTCGATGCGGAAGGTTCCGGTGTCCATGGTCAGATTTATCAGGTCGGGCAGGGCGATTCCGGGAAACGTCTGACGCGCTACCACCTGAGCCTGGTGTCGCGTCTGACCTACCTCGGTCACCGCATCAACCAGCGGATTTTTCAGCATCAGACGGTTCCGCAGATCGTCGCGCAGATCCTCAAGGATCACGCAATCCTGCGCGATGCCTTCGAGTTCCGCCTCGGCAGCGATTACCCGGTGCGGGAATATTGCGTGCAATACGTCGAGAGCGATCTGGCGTTCATCCAGCGCCTGTGTGCCGAGGTCGGCATTCATTACCACTTTCAGCACAGTCCCGAAGGCCATCTGTTGGTGTTCGGCGACGATCAAACGGTGTTTCCGCGCCTGGCCGAGCCGACGCTGTATCTGCCGGGCAGCGGCATGGCGTCGACGGCGCCGGCCATCAAGCGCTTCAACGTCCGGGTGGAGACTCGCACCAGCGTGGTCACCCGGCGCGACTACAACTTCGAAAAGCCGCGACTGCAACTGCAAAGCCGCAGCGACAGTGAGCAGCGCCCGGTGCTCGAGGACTATCACTTTCCCGGCCAATTCAACGATCGAGAAACCGGCAGGCAACTGGCGCAACGTACGCTGGAAAGGCATGTCGCCGACTACCGTCAGGCTGAGGGCATCAGCGACGTATCCGCACTGGTTTGCGGACATTTCCTGCAACTGAGCGAGCATCCGCGCCAGGACTGGAATGACCTGTGGCTGCTCACCGCCATCGAGCATCATGGCCGACAGCCGCAAGTGCTGGAGGAATCGGTGACCAGCGATGGGGAAACATTCCAGGGTTACCGTAATACCTTTCTTGCCACGCCGTGGGAGGTGTTCTTTCGCCCGGCGTTGGGGCCGGAAAAACCGCGCATGCCCGGTTATCAACCGGCCGTGGTCACCGGGCCGCAAGACACGGAAATCCATTGCGACGAGTACGGCCGGGTCAAGGTGCAACTGGCCTGGGATCGTGACGGCGAGCTCAACGAGCATTCCAGTTGCTGGCTGCGCGTTGCCACGGGTTGGGCGCATGATCATTACGGCAGCGTGCTGATCCCGCGGGTCGGCATGGAAGTGCTGGTCGGTTTCATCGATGCCGATGCCGACAAACCGTTGGTGATGGGTTGCCTGCCAAACGCCGCAACTCCGCTGCCGCTGGATTTGCCAGCGGACAAGACCCGCAGCATCCTGCGCAGCCAGAGCAGCCCCGGTGGCGGCGGTTATAACGAACTGCGCATCGAGGACAAGAAAGGCGCCGAGGAAATTTACCTGCGCGCCCAGCGCAATTGGACCCAGCATGTCCTGCACGACCAGCAGGTGCAGGTCGACAACCAGCGCAGCATTGTCGTCACTGGCCTTGCCAGCCATGAACTCAAGGCTGACGAGCAGCGCATCACCCACGGCCAGCGCCAGACCGAAGTGAAACAGGACGATCACCTCACGGTTATTGGTGATCGGCATATTCGGGTGAGTAGTCAGGCAACCAGTGCGAGCGCACAAATTCACGTCAGTGCCGGGCAACAAGTGGTGATCGACGGTGGCGCGAGCGCGACGATTCAGGCCGGCGGGCAATGGATCAACATCGGTCCCGGCGGGATTTTCAGTAGCGTGCCGATTGTCGTGGGTGGGGCGCCAATGGCGGCGATGAGCGCGGCGCCGAGTGTGCCGGGGTTGCCGGCAAAACTCGCAGCAGCACCAGCGGCCATGCTCACTGCTGCGCAAATCATGAGCTTTAAAGGTGATGCACCATTCTGCGAAGAATGCGAGCGTTGCAAGGACGGTGTCTGTGCAGCCTGAGTGCCTCACACCTGCAGAGTGGCTGGCGCGTGAACCGCTGAAACCTTCGGAGCAACTGTTCGCGATTTTCAGTAATGCCAGCGACGCCAGGCCTCCGCTGGTCGCGCCGGCCCCGATCTGGGCGGACACGATCTACGCCGAGTGGGACGCGGTGATGCCCTTCGTGGGAATTGTCGCGGCGGACAGTGAGTTTCTCGATTGGGTGGCCTCTACCGAGTCTCGCGACTGGGGTTGGCTGGCGGTATCTTCCGCGAGCCTGGAAGTGCTGGTCGAGCATTTTTGCAGCCTGACTCAGGTGCTGATGCCGGATGGCAAAGCGGTGTTTTTTCGCTTCTGGGATGGGCGGTTTTTGTTGCCGATCCTGCAGTCCGATGAAGTGCATTCTGCGCAGTTGATGCCGGTGATCTCGCGCGGCTTGATCAATGGACAGGCCGTGGAGATTGGGGGCAGGGCGCAGGTTTCAGGGCGGGTGTTTCCCTGGTGGAAAGTGCCTGAGTCAGTGCTGGCTTCAGCAGGGAATTCAGTCCGGATCGGGAATGCGCTGCAGTGGCTGAGCGAGGAGCATCCGGCGCTGTACGAGGCGTTTCCGCAGGCTGTGTTGCGCTGCAAGGTTCAGCAGTTTTTTCAGGTTTCGGCGTCGGAAGAATCGTCGCCATCGGTGCTGTTGGCGTATTTGCAGGACGAAGCAGAATGAAATTTCCGGGCGAAGGCTTCGGAAATTTCCCGCGAGTTGCGGCGGATTTCATGAACTGGTGGGCGGTGGGTTGCGGGGATAGTCTTTTCGTTGTCACTGCGAGAGTGGTGGCAGGGTGTAGGAACCCGTTACCTATGGTGCATCAGCGCTGTTGATTTAATTGCGACATGTAACTTGTGCCAGCAATATCTTTAGCGGCGGCTGTGTGCGGGGCACGCTTTGGCGTGGCCGAATTCCATGGGTCGGTTCCTACTCCCGTGCACAGCTGCCACCCGATCCCGTAGGAAGGAGCGAGGCAGTTCATTTTCACATCCATGGTAGAAAATATGACGATGCTTAAACCCGACCCACCCTACGAACAAATCATCCCCCATCCCGACAACCGCTTCATGGCCCTGACCGGCAACTGCAGCGACATGCCCACCCTGTTCATCGACACCCAAGTCCCCCTCGACATCCTAATGGACGCCGCCAACCACCGCATCCGCGCCGTGATTCAAGTGCTGGAAAACATGTGCATGCGCGGCTCGGTCGAGTGCGACTCCATCATCCTCAGCGACTTCGCCATGCTCTGCGCCATTCCGCTGCGTGACGGCTGCGATGTGCTGGATGTCATCGGCAAACGCTTGAGCGCGATGCCGGCCTGAAAAAAGAGCAAAAGATCGCAGCCTTCGGCAGCTCCTACAGGGGGGAACGCCAATCCTGTGTAGGAGCTGCGTGACGGCTGCGATCTTTGGACTTTGGCTCAATCAGCGATATACGCATCCTGAGTTTTGATAAAGCGGTCGAACGCCTCGGAGTTGTAGACCTTCATGCACCCAAAAAACACTACTTTTTCATTCGAGTATTTACTGTTTGAAGGTTTCTGCTCGTAAGCCGCCAACACGTAGTTTCGGGTTTCTTTGTAGGGATCGTGCAGCACCTGGAGCGTGTCTTCATTTTGCAAAATGGTATGCATGCCTTTGCCCATGAACGAATAGGCATTGGCGGACAGTGCGATGTCTTTTTCCAGCGCGGAGCGTTCGTTGAATGGCTTCAGAATGCAGTGGCTCAGTCCGTAGTTTTTTAGTGACTGGCGTGCCTGTTCAATGTGAGTTTCGTCGGCAAGGGCGAGGTATGGGCTAAGCAGGCTGAATAAGCAGATGATCAGATATTGCATGAGTTTTTGACTTCCTGTCGTTCATGGTTCGCCAGTTTAACGCCATAAAAGCAAAGCCCCTCACCCTAGCCCTCTCCCAGAGGGAAAGGGGACTGACCGAGTTGTCTGGGTGATGTACGCCGACCTGCGCCTTCGGTGGTGAACGTCAGTTGGCCAAGCCTGAGATCACGCTGATCATTCAGGTCGATGTAACTCGCAAGATCACCACCGTTAGTCCCCTCTGCCTCCGGGAGAGGGTTAGGGTGAGGGCCGGCTTTTGTCCGCTCGGCCGCCAACCCCTGACTTGCCGCCCGGTAAAAGGTAAACTTCACGGCCCTCGCAGGAGCAGCCATGAATTATCGTCACGCCTTCCATGCCGGCAATCACGCCGATGTGTTCAAACACCTGACCTTGACCCGCCTCATCGCCTTGATGTCGCGCAAGGAGCAGCCGTTTGCCTATCTCGATACGCACGCCGGTATCGGTTTGTATGACTTGCAGGGTGATCAGGCCAACCGTACCGGCGAGTACCTGGAAGGCATTGCGCGTTTGTGGGATCAGCCGGATCTTCCGGCGCTGACCGCCGACTACATGAAGGTGCTGCACGAGATGAACCCGGATGGCCAGTTGCGCTACTACCCGGGTTCGCCGGAGTTAGCGCGGCGTCTGACCCGGCCTCAGGACCGGGTGATGCTCAACGAGAAACACCCGGAAGACGGGGTGCAGCTCAAAGAGAACATGGCCGGTGACCGTCGGGTCAAGGTGCATCTGGGCGAGGGCTGGCATGTGGCGCGGGCGATGCTGCCGGTGCAGGAGAAGCGTGCGGTGATGTTGATCGATCCGCCGTTCGAGCAGCTCGACGAGATGCAAAAGTGTGCGGCGTCGCTGAAAGAAGCGATTGGCCGGATGCGCCAAACCGTGGCGGCGATCTGGTACCCGGTAAAGGACCAGCGTGCGCTGCGACGTTTCTATCAGGATCTGGCTGGTACCGGTGCGCCGAAGTTGCTGCGCGTGGAACTGCTGGTGCATCCGCTGGATACGCCGAACAGCCTCAACGGCTCGGGGATGGCGATTGCCAATCCGCCGTGGGGGCTGGAGGAAGAATTGCGTGAGCTGCTGCCGTGGTTGTCCAAGAAGCTTGGGCAGACTCAGGGTGGGTGGCAGATGGATTGGTTGATTGCTGAAAGCTGATCAACTGTTTTAGCGGTGTCTGAACGGACGCCTTCGCGGGCAAGCCCGCTCCCACAAAGTACTGCGCCATTTTGAAGTCGGCGCTAAACCTGTGGGAGCGGGCTTGCCCGCGATGCTTTGGGGTTTAGTTACCCGCCAGGCTCGGTGGCATGCACACGCCGGTGCCGCCAATCCCGCAATAGCCCTCAGGGTTCTTCGCCAGATATTGCTGGTGATACGCCTCGGCGAAGTACACGGTCGGCGCCTGCTCGATCTCGGTGCTGATGTCGCCCAGACCCGCCTTCGACAGTTCAGCCTGATACACCGCTTTGCTCTTCAGCGCAGCGTCCAGTTGCTCTGGCGAGGTCGCGTAGATCACCGAACGGTATTGGGTGCCGATGTCGTTGCCCTGACGCATGCCCTGCGTCGGGTTGTGCAGCTCCCAGAACATCGCCAGCAGCTCTTCGTAGCTGACCTTGGCCTTGTCATACACCACCAGTACCACTTCGGCGTGGCCGGTCAGGCCCGAGCAGACTTCTTCGTAGGTCGGGTTCGGCGTGTAGCCGCCGGCGTAGCCGACCACGGTGCTGACCACGCCTTCGCGCTGCCAGAAGCGGCGCTCCGCCCCCCAGAAGCAACCCAGACCGAAGATCGCAAAGTCGACGTCCTGGAAAAACGGGCCGAGCAGCGGAGTTTCTTCGAAGACGAAATGCTTTTCAGGTAGGGTCATCGCGGTTTCGCGGCCGGGCAGCGCTTGTTCTTTGGTCGGTAGCACGTTTTTGTTCACCAGAATTTCCGAGCGCAGAACCATGATCGTTCCTCTCAGTCAGGATGGGATGTAAAAAGTCAGACCGTCAGTGTGCCGAATGATGCCGGATTTCGCACTATTCAAATGTGGGAGCGGGCTTGCTCGCGAATGCGGTGTGTCAGTCGACATCAAGATTGCCTGACAAACCGCATTCGCGAGCAAGCCCGCTCCCACAAGTGGAATTCATCGACAGGGATATCGGTGGGGGCTAGAGGCAGAGCGGGCCGCGCGGGTAGCGCTTGAGCGCCTGGATCAGCTCGGCGCCGGGGATCGGCCGGTCGAACAGGTAGCCCTGGCCGACGTCGCAGCGGTGGCGACGCAGGAACGCCAGTTGCTCGGCGGTCTCGATGCCTTCGGCCACGACTTTGAGCTTCAGGTTGTGGGCCATGGCGATCACCGCGGAGGTGATTTCCATGTCGTCCTGGTTGTCGGGGATTTCGTGGATGAAGCTGCGATCGATCTTGATGATGTCGATCGGGAATTTCTTCAGGTAGCTGAGCGACGAGTAACCGGTGCCGAAGTCGTCCATGGCCAGGGTCAGGCCCAGACGCTTGAGCTGGTCGAGCTGCAAGTGAGTGTCTTCGGTGGCTTCCAGCAACAGGCCTTCGGTCAGCTCCAGTTCGAGCAGATTGGCCGGCAGCGCTTCTTCCTTGAGGATGTTGGCGATGGACGCGACCAGATCCGGGTCGGAGAACTGCTTCGGCGAGAGGTTGATTGCCACTTGCAGATTGCCCATGCCCGCAGCGGTCAGTGCCTTGCTCATGCGGCAGGCCTGACGCGCGATCCACTTGCCGATCGGAATGATCAGGCCGGTCTCTTCGGCAACGCTGATGAACTGGTCCGGGCGGATCATGCCGCGTTCCGGGTGATTCCAGCGCAGCAGCGCTTCCATGCCCAGCAGGCGACCGCTGCGCAGGCACAGCTTGGGCTGGTAGAACACGTCCAGCTCGTTCTGGGTCAGGGCGCGGCGCAGGTTGTTCTCGACGAACAGCTTGTAACTGGCCTCGGCATTCAGCGCCTCGGTGAAGACTTGCACCTGATGTTTGCCGTTGGCCTTGGCCTTGTGCAGGGCCAGACCGGCGTTGCGCATCAGGGTCTGCGGATCGCGACCATGCAGCGGCGCACAGGCCAGGCCCACGGAGCCGGTGACACTGATCAGCTGGTTGTCGACGAACATCGGTTTATCGAGGGTCGCCAGTAATTGGTTGGCGATCTGCTGGCCGGTGGCGAGGTCGGTGTCGTCGAGCAGCACTGCAAATTCGTTACTGGCGAAACGCGCGAGGCTGCCGCTCGGGCTGAGGCTGTTGCGTAGGCGCCGGGCAAGGCTGATCAGCAGTTTGTCACCGGTCTGGTGACCGAGGCTGTCGTTGATCCGCTTGAAGTTGTCGATGTCCACCAGCAGCAGGCTGATCGGGGTATCGCTATCGCGGGCGAAGCGTTCATCCAGATTGCGGATAAACGCCGGGCGGTTGCCGAGGTTGGTCAGGTTGTCGGTGTACGCCAGACGTTCTATGCGCTGCTGCGCCAGTTTGGTCTGGGTGATGTCTTCGTAGATGCCGATGTAGTGCGTCAGCTCACGGTTGTCGCCATACACCTTGGAGATCGACAACTGGCCCCAGTACGGTTCGAGGTTTTTGCGCCGGCTCTTGAATTCGCCCTGCCAGCTGTTGCTCTTGGCCAGCGCCGAGGGTGCGTCGAACAGCAGCTCGCTGAGGTTTTCCAGCGCCGGCAGCTCCGACAGGCGCTGGCCGTGGACTTCCTCGGTGGAGTACTGGGTAATCGCGGTGAAGCTCGGGTTGACGTACTCGACCACGCCGTCGCAATTGACCAGCAGAAAGGCGTTGGCACTTTGCTCGACCGCACGCTGGAACAGGTGCAGGGCGCTGGTGGCGGTGCGGCGGTTGTGGTTGTTGATGACCTGGGCGAACTGGTCGGCCAGCTCACCGGCAAAGGCGATTTCGTCGGACTGCCAGGCGCGGGTCACGCCGGTCTGCTCCAGGCAGAGCACGCCGACCACTTGGCCGTCGACCCGGATGCTGGCGTCGAGCATGGCGTTGACGTCACGCGGGCGCAGGGCTTCGGCCATCTCACGGGTGCGCGGGTCGCGCATCGCATTGTGCGCGTCGATGGCGCGGCTGCCGTGCAGCGCTTCCATGTAGTCGGGGAAGCCGCTGATGTCGATCACTTCCGGCAGGATGTATTCCTGCGTTGCGCGGTGATACGCCGAAATCGGCACCAGCAGATTGCCTTCGAGGTTCCACAGGCTGGCGCAGTCGATTTCATAGATATCGCAGGCGCAGCGGGTGATCAGTTCGGCGGCTTCCTGCAGCGAGTTGTGGCTGCTGTAGCGCTGGCGGGCGAGCAGCAGAATCAGATCCTGCTGGGCGCGCACCCGATCAAGGTGCTGCAGTTGTTCCTGCTGGGCACGTTGGTTGAGTTCGAGGGCGATCTGCAGGCGCGAGTTCTGGGTTTCGAGGTCAACGGACGGCAGCGTTGGCGCTTCGTCGAACACGTCATCGACCGCCAGCAAATAACCGCGCAGCAAGTGTCGATTGTGCTGTTTATAGGCTTCGCCCAGTTCGAGGATGCTCAGCACGCCCGCAGCGGTGTGCAGTGCGTAGCGCACCAGATAGTGCGGACTGTCACGCAGTTGCTGCTGAATGGTGTCGTGCAGTTGATAGCGCGCTTCAGGCTCCATCAGGCTGGCATACGGTGAACCGACCAGTGCACAGAGCTCGACGGCCGGCTGGCCGAACTGGCGTTCGCAGTTGGGGTCAAGAAACAGCATTGCCCAACTGGCTTCATTCAAGCGCTCGAAACGCAGCATGCCGAGCCGCGAGGGCACAGGCAACTGCGTCACTACCTCGGCCGCCATACGGCTGGCGGCATCGGGTTGGCTCTTCATGAAGGAACTCGCTTGGAAATATGCTGAACGCGCCGGGCTCGCGCCCTCTTTACTGTTGCCTGCGGCAAGGTTGCATCATTGCGGCACCGACTGACAAGAGAGATGAAGGCCAAGTGCTATAAGAATGTGTCGGCCGCTCGGGGCATTTCTCCAGTGGGTGGTTGAAAAGAGCAAAAGATCGCAGCCTGCGGCAACTCCTACAGGGAATACGAAGTCCTTCAGGAGCTGCCGCAGGCTGCGATCTTTTCAGAATTCAACGCAATTTAATGCTGATCGATTGCAGCTTCTTGCCATCCCGATCATGGTAATAGACCAGAATCTGATCAGCCTCGACCACCACATGGGCGAAGTTGTCCTCACTGACCACCGCGCTGGTCAATTCATGCCGATAATCGCCCGCGGCCGTGCGCGCCAGCGGTTGATCGAGGATGAACGTCGACGCCTTGGCATAGGGCAACAGCTTGCTGTTGCACAGCGGCGAGGAAACGATGGTGTGGACTTCGAAGTCCGGGTCTTCGCTATGGGTCAGGCGCGAGGTCAGCGAGCCGTGCACGTCGCCCGAGACGAATACGACATTCCTGATCTGTTGGGTGCGAATGGTTTCCAGCAGACGCAGGCGCTGCTCCGGGAAGGCTTTCCAGGCATCGTCGCCGTGCAGTTTGCGATCCGGATAGAACATCACGCTGGTGACCACGAATTTGACCCGTGCCTTGCTGTTGCTCAGCCAGGCGACCAGGGCCTGTTCCTGCTCGCTGTCCAGGATGCGTCGATCATCAGCAGCCAGGTTGCGCCGAGTGCGGCTATCAGTGACAAACCATTCAATATCGCCATCGCTGAACTGATACCAGTAATGCGCCAGTTTTGAATGATCAATCTCGCCATCAACTGTTAGTTCATGCGCCGGACTATGACTGGCTTGATACAACTCATACGCCGCCATTGCATTGCGATATAACTCATGATCGGACTTGCTGGCGTTCGCCGGCCAGTTGTCTTCAATTTCGTGATCGTCGAGGATCATGTAAGTCGAAGTGCCGGACATCAGCCGCTGAATATTCGGTTGCGAGAACGCCGCGCGGTATTTGTCGAGGATGTCCTTGTATTCGCGATCCGGGGCAATCAGGTTGAGGTCGTCGACATAGATCTGGTCTCCGGTCATCAGGGTGGCGCTGATCGGCGGCTCGGCGCCTTCGATCAACTGATTGATCGAGGCGAATATACGGTCGCCAATTTGGGGCAGGGAAGCAATGCCGGCGGTCATGCGCAGGTAGCGACAGGAGCCGATGATGTAAGCGCGTGGCTGCGCGGGGTCGCTGGCACGGGTGCGAAAGCGGTAGATCTCGCGCGGCCATTGCAAAGGCAATTCGGCGATGCTCTCGACGGTATGCACCGGGCTCATGGGGCTGAACCAGCCCGTCTGGTATTCGTATTCGCAATGGCTCTCCAGGTCATTCAATGAAAAGACCTGGCAAAAATCGCGCAAAGCACTTAAACGGGAAAAAAGGCTATTTGACCATTGATTGCTGTCGCGCTTTCGATAACGCAGGCCGGCAAATGTGGTGGCGTTGTTTTGCGAGTCGCCGCGCATGAAGATGCGTGCGTGATTAGTTGTTGTATGGCCAATAATCGGGCCGACAGTTGGTTTTAACATGTTCGAATCCGTTCGAATTGATACTTGAATAACGGTCAGTGTTTAGCAAGTTATTCGTTTAACTTGTGCCGCCAAGGTTAGTTGTCGGCGGATAAAAAATATCGGCGCGAAGTGGACTGGACTCGTGGCTTAAGTAGACCGAAGTTGTAGGAATAAAAGCGTTGTAACTTTTCTTCGGGCAAAAAAAGCCCCGTCAAACTGACGGGGTTGAGGTACGAGCGTGTGGCGCTCGAAAACGTGGGACGCAATCGGCCCTCCGTTGCCGGAGGGCCGAACGCTTTACAGCAGGATGGTGCGGATGTCGCCCAGCAGGCTGCCCAGACGCTGGGTGAAGCGTGCAGCGGCGGCGCCGTTGATCACACGGTGATCGTAGGACAGCGACAGTGGCAGCATCAGTTTCGGCTGGAAGGCTTTGCCGTCCCAGACTGGCTGGATGGTTGCCTTGGAAACACCGAGGATCGCCACTTCGGGCGCGTTGACGATCGGCGTGAAGCCGGTGCCGCCAATGTGGCCGAGGCTGGAAATGGTGAAGCAGGCGCCTTGCATCTCGTCCGAAGAGAGCTTCTTGGTGCGGGCTTTTTCAGCCAGCGAAGCAGCTTCTGCAGCCAGTTGCAGCAGGCTCTTCTGGTCGACGTTCTTGATGACCGGTACCAGCAGGCCATCTGGAGTGTCGACCGCGAAACCGATGTTGACGTACTTCTTGCGAATGATCGCCTTGCCGCTTGGCGCCAGCGAACTGTTGAAGTCCGGCAGTTCCTTGAGCAGGTGCGCACAGGTCTTGAGCAGCAGCGGCAGGATGGTCAGCTTGACGCCGGCCTTCTCTGCGACGGCTTTCTGCGCAACGCGGAACGCTTCCAGCTCGGTGATATCCGCCGAGTCGAATTGCGTCACGTGCGGCACGTTCAGCCAGCTGCGGTGCAGGTTGGCAGCGCCGACCTGCATCAGGCGGGTCATCGGCACTTCTTCGATTTCACCGAAGCGGCTGAAGTCCACGACCGGGATCGGCGGGATGCCCGCGCCACCGGTTGCGCCGCCAGCAGCCGGCGCTTCCTTGGCCTTCTGCATCATCGCCTTGACGTAAACCTGCACGTCTTCCTTGAGGATGCGACCGTGCGGACCGCTGGCGCCAACGGCGCTCAGCTCGACGCCGAACTCGCGGGCCAGTTGACGCACGGCCGGGCCGGCGTGAACTTTGGCACCAGGCTTGGCCGGAGCAGCAACCGGAGCGGCAGCAGCAGGTGCAGCGGCAGCCGGAGCAGCAGCGGCCGGTGCCGGAGCGCTTGGCGCAGCGGCGGCAGCTGGAGCCGGGGCAGCAGCAGGGGCTGCGCCTTTGACTTTCAGCTTGAGGATCAGGTCGCCGGTACCGACTTCGTCGTCCAGCTTGATGGAAATGCTTTCCACCACGCCAGCGGCAGGCGATGGGATTTCCATGCTTGCCTTGTCGGATTCGAGAGTGATCAGTGACTGGTCGGCTTCAACGCTGTCGCCAGCCTTGACCAACACTTCAATGATCTTGGCCTTGCCGGCCGAACCGATGTCCGGAACATGGATGTCCTGAACGCTGTCAGCCACTGGAGCAGCTGGGGCTGCCGCAGGAGCAGGCGCAGCAGCGGCTGGCGCAGCGGCCTGAGCCGGAGCGGCCGCAGCCGGGGCCGCAGCACCCGCCACTTCCAGATCCAGAATCAGGTCGCCGGTGCCGACTTCGTCGTTGAGCTTGACGCTGATGGCCTTGACCACGCCCGCGGCAGGCGACGGGATTTCCATGCTCGCCTTGTCGGATTCCAGGGTGATCAAAGATTGATCAGCCTCGACGGTGTCGCCGACCTTGACCTGGATCTCGATGATCTGCGCCTTGCCCGAGGAACCGATGTCCGGCACGTGCACTTGCTGCACCGAAGCGGCGGCAGGCGCAGCGGCTGGCGCGGCGGCGGCAGGGGCCGCAGCCGGTTTTTCTTCGGCTTTCTTGGCCGGAGCAGCAGGAGCAGGGGCCGCGGCAGCGGCGCCCTCGACTTCCAGCTCAAGCAGTTCGTCGCCTTCTTTCAGACGGTCGCCCAGCTTGACTTTCAGGCTCTTGATGACGCCGGCTTTCGGGGCCGGCACTTCCATGCTGGCCTTGTCCGATTCCAGGGTCAGGATGCTCTGGTCGGCTTCGATACGGTCGCCGACCTTCACAAACAGTTCAATTACTTCACCTTCACCGCTGCCGATGTCAGGTACGCGAATGAGTTCGCTCACAAAATGTCTCCTCAGCAGTCCAGTGGGTTGCGTTTTTCCGGGTCGATGCCGAACTTGACGATGGCCTCGGCCACCACTTTAGGTTCGATATCACCACGGTCAGCCAGTGCTTCCAGGGCTGCCAACACCACGAAATGACGGTCGACTTCGAAGAAATGACGCAGTTTCTTGCGGCTGTCGCTGCGGCCGAAACCGTCGGTGCCCAGGACTTTGAATTCCTTGGACGGTACCCACTGACGGATCTGCTCGGCGAACAGCTTCATGTAGTCGGTAGAAGCGATGACCGGACCCTTACGGCCGCTCAGGCACTCTTCAACGTAGCTCTGCTTAGGCTTCTGGCCAGGCTTCAGACGGTTGCTGCGCTCTACGGCCAGGCCGTCGCGACGCAGTTCGTTGAAGCTGGTGACACTCCATACGTCGGCGCCGATGTTGAACTCTTCACGCAGGATCTTCGCCGCTTCACGCACTTCACGCAGGATGGTGCCGGAGCCCATCAGCTGTACATGATGCGCTGCATCGCGGGTGTCTTCTTCAAGCAGGTACATGCCTTTCTTGATGCCTTCTTCGGCACCGGCCGGCATGGCTGGCTGCTGGTACGACTCGTTCATCACGGTGATGTAGTAGAAGATGTCCTGTTGCTCTTCGGTCATCTTCTTCATGCCGTCCTGAATGATCACCGCCAGCTCGTAGCCGTAGGTCGGATCGTAGGTGCGGCAGTTCGGGATGGTCGCGGCCAGCAGGTGGCTGTGACCGTCTTCGTGCTGCAGACCTTCACCGTTCAGGGTGGTACGGCCGGCGGTGCCGCCGATCAGGAAGCCACGGGTACGGCTGTCGCCAGCGGCCCAGGCCAGGTCACCGATACGCTGGAAGCCGAACATCGAGTAGAAGATGTAGAACGGCAGCATCGGCTGGTTGTGGCTGGAGTACGAAGTACCGGCAGCGATGAAGGAACTCATGGCGCCTGCTTCGTTGATGCCTTCTTCAAGGATCTGACCTTTCTGGTCTTCCTTGTAGAACATCACCTGGTCTTTATCGACTGGCTCGTAGAGCTGGCCGACGGAGGAGTAGATGCCCAGCTGACGGAACATGCCTTCCATACCGAAGGTACGGGCTTCGTCCGGGATGATTGGCACGATGCGCGGGCCGATTTCCTTGTCCTTGACCAGTTGCGCGAGGATCCGCACGAAGGCCATGGTGGTGGAAATTTCACGGTCGCCCGAACCATCGAGGATGGCTTTCAGGGTGTCCAGGTCCGGCGTCGGTACGCTGAAGCTCTGCGCGCGGCGCTGCGGTACGAAACCGCCCAGTGCGGCACGGCGCTCGCTCAGGTAGCGGGCTTCGGCGCTGTTTGGCTCTGGCTTGAAGAACGGCAGGTTCTCCAGCTCTTCGTCCTTGACCGGGATGTCGAAGCGATCGCGGAACAACTTCAGGCTGTCGACGTCGACTTTCTTGGTGTTGTGCGCAGTGTTTTTCGCTTCGCCGGCACCGGTGCCATAACCCTTGATGGTCTTGGCGAGGATGACGGTTGGTTGTTCTTTGTGGTTGACCGCTTCGTGGTACGCCGCATAGACCTTGTACGGGTCGTGGCCGCCACGGTTGAGTTTCCAGATCTCGTCGTCGGACAGGTCGGCAACCATCGCCTTGAGTTCAGGCGTGTTGAAGAAGTGCTCGCGAACGAACGCACCGTCTTTGGCTTTGTAGTTCTGGTACTCGCCGTCGATGACTTCGTCCATGCGACGTTGCAGGATGCCGTCGACGTCTTTGGCCAGCAGTGGGTCCCAGAAACGGCCCCAGATGACTTTGGTCACGTTCCACTGTGCACCGCGGAACACGCCTTCGAGTTCCTGGATGATCTTGCCGTTGCCGCGAACCGGGCCGTCGAGGCGCTGCAGGTTGCAGTTGATGACGAAGATCAGGTTGTCCAGCTTCTCGCGGCCGGCCAGGGAGATCGCACCCAGGGATTCCGGCTCGTCGCACTCGCCGTCGCCCAGGAAGCACCAGACTTTCTGTTTGCCCGGCTGGATGAAGCCGCGGTGTTCCAGGTACTTCATGAAGCGAGCCTGGTAGATCGCCTGGATCGGACCCAGACCCATGGATACGGTCGGGAACTGCCAGAAGTCAGGCATCAGCCAAGGGTGCGGGTAGGACGACAGGCCCTGACCGTCGACTTCCTGGCGGAAGTTGTTCATCTGGTCTTCGGTGATGCGGCCTTCCATGAACGCACGGGCGTAAACGCCTGGCGAGGTGTGGCCCTGGAAGTAGATCAGGTCACCGCCGTGTTCGTCGGTCGGGGCCTGGAAGAAATAGTTGAAGCCGATGTCATACAGGGTCGCACTGGAAGCGAAGCTGGAGATGTGACCACCCAGGTCAGAATCTTTCAGGTTCGTACGCATTACCATGGCCATTGCGTTCCAGCGCACCAGCGAGCGAATGCGGCGTTCCATGAACAGGTCGCCAGGCATGCGTGCTTCGTGGGTTACCGGGATGGTGTTGCGGTAAGGCGTGGTGATGGCGTAAGGGAGCTGCGAACCGCTGCGGGTCGCCAGTTCACCCATACGGGTCATCAGATAGTGAGCACGGTCTTCGCCTTCTTTGTCGAGAACCGATTCCAGGGCGTCCAGCCATTCCTGGGTTTCGACGGGATCGAGGTCTTGCATGGCTTGCTCCAGGGCGGAAAGGCTTCCAGAATCGGTTGCCTGAGTTTGCGACTGGCCTTGTGGGCAGACGATTTAAAATTCTTGGATTGCCGACAGGTTGTTCCGGCGGCGTGTAGTTTTACTACAAATCTTTGAGCATTTCAGCCTTTCGCCTGTATAGACGAGTAGTAAAACTACAGAGGAAAGGCTTGTGGCCTCCGACTGCGTTGTGAGAATAATCGTTAAGGTTGGTCGATTACCATCCGAAAAAGGTGAAAGTTTGATGCTGGATGCCAAAGAAGAAGAAATTTCAGCTATTTCTAACTTTTGTTCGACAGTCCTTCGCGTAGCGGGTTTTCATCAAACACTACAAGCGGCCATTTACACGCCGATCAAGGATAGACCATGACCCTGCCCGTGCTCGCTGAACTCCCCGCCATTCTCCTGCCGTTGGTCACTCGATCCGAGCAGTCGTTCCGTACGGCCGTCGCCGCGCTGGAAGACGATCACGGCTTCTCCAGCTGGACCCCGGAACGCTGGGCGCAATTCGCCCGCGTCAGTGCCGCCAGCGATTTCGTCATTGAACAGAGCGTTCGTGACCCTTTGATGTTGCTGTCGCTGGTGCAGTCCGGTGAGCTCGACCGGCCTTTCGCACCGGGTGAATTGTGCGCGCAGATTGCCGCCGCCGTGAACACCGTGCAAAGCGAAGACGAACTCGGACGCGTCCTGCGTCGCCAGCGCGCACGCCATCAAGTGCGGATCATCTGGCGTGACCTCAACCGCCAGGCCGATCTGGTACAGACCTGCCGCGATCTGTCCGACATGGCCGATGCCACCATCGACCAGGCCTACCAATGGCTGTACAGCCGCCATTGCCAGCAATTCGGCACGCCGACCGGCCGGCGCAGCGGCTTGCCGCAGCAGATGGTGATCCTTGGCATGGGCAAGCTCGGCGCGGTGGAGTTGAATCTGTCGTCGGACATCGACCTGATCTTCGCCTATCCCGAGGGCGGCGAAACCGTCGGTGTGAAACGCGCGCTGGATAATCAGGAATTCTTCATTCGCCTCGGTCAGCGCCTGATCAAGGCCCTCGACCCGATGACCGTCGACGGTTTTGTGTTCCGCGTCGACATGCGCCTGCGCCCGTACGGTTCGTCCGGCGCGCTGGTGCTGAGCTTCAATGCATTGGAGCAGTATTACCAGGATCAGGGCCGCGACTGGGAACGCTACGCAATGATCAAGGCGCGGGTGGTGGCCGGCGATCAGACGGCCGGCGCGCAGTTGCTCGATATGCTGCGCCCGTTCGTCTACCGGCGTTATCTGGACTTCTCGGCGATCGAAGCGCTGCGCACCATGAAGCAGCTGATCCAGCAGGAAGTGCGGCGCAAGGGCATGGCCGACAACATCAAACTCGGCTCCGGCGGTATCCGCGAGGTCGAGTTCATCGCCCAGGCCTTCCAGTTGATCCACGGCGGGCGCGACCTCAGCCTGCAACAGCGTCCTCTATTAAAGGTGCTGAGCACGCTGGAAGGGCAGGGCTACCTGCCACCGGCGGTGATCAGCGAGCTGCGCGAAGGCTATGAATTCCTGCGCTACACCGAACACGCGATCCAGGCGATTGCCGACCGCCAGACCCAGATGTTGCCGGACGGCGCTCAGGATCAGGCGCGCATCGCGTTCATGCTGGGCTTCGCCGATTGGCAGGCCTTCCATGAAAAGCTGATGTTCTGGCGTGGTCGGGTGGCCTGGCACTTTGCGCAGGTGATCGCCGATCCCGATGAGGAAGAGGGCGCCGACTGCGAGGTGGTGGTGGGCGGTGAGTGGTTGCCGCTGTGGGAAGAGGAGCAGGATGAAGAGGCTGCTTGTCGGCAACTGGAAGAGGGCGGCTTCAAGGACGCGAGCAAAGCGCTGAAAGCTCTGGCCAGTTTGCGTGGCAGTCCGCAATTGCGCGCCATGCAGCGGCTGGGTCGCGAGCGTCTCGATGCGTTTATTCCGCGCCTGCTGGCGCAGGCGGTGGAGCATGACAACCCGGATCTGGTGCTGGAACGAGTGTTGCCACTGGTCGAAGCCGTGGCCCGACGCTCGGCTTATTTAGTGTTGCTGACGGAAAACCCCGGCGCCCTGCGGCGCTTGCTGACGCTGTGTGCGGCCAGTCCGTGGATCGCCGAACAGATCACCCGTTTCCCGCTGCTGCTCGACGAATTGCTCAACGAAGGCCGGCTGTTCAAGCCGCCCCTGGCGCCGGAACTGGCCGCCGAGCTGCGCGAGCGCCTGACGCGGATCCCCGAAGACGACCTCGAACAGCAGATGGAAGCCCTGCGTCACTTCAAACTGGCGCACCGCTTGCGCGTCGCCGCCTCGGAAATCGCCGGCAGTCTGCCGTTGATGAAAGTCAGCGATTACCTGACCTGGCTCGCCGAAGCGATTCTCGAGCAAGTGCTGGCGCTGGCCTGGCGCCAGACGGTGGCCAAGTACGGCACGCCGCTGCGCACTGATGGCAGCCTGTGCGATCCCGGCTTCATCATTGTCGGTTATGGCAAAGTCGGCGGGCTGGAACTGGGGCATGGTTCGGATCTGGACCTGGTGTTCATCCATGACGGCGATCCGCAGGCGGAAACCGACGGGCCGAAGCCGATCGATGGCGCGCAGTTCTTCACCCGTCTGGGGCAGCGGATCATTCACTTACTGACGGCGCAGACCAACTCCGGTCAGCTGTATGAGGTGGATATGCGTTTGCGCCCGTCCGGCGCGTCGGGGCTGTTGGTCAGCTCGCTCGGGGCGTTTGAGCGCTATCAGGAAAACGAAGCCTGGACCTGGGAACATCAGGCTCTGGTGCGGGCGCGGGTGCTGGTCGGCAGTCAGGATGTCGGCCAGGCGTTCGAGAAAGTTCGTGCGCAGGTTTTGGGCAAGGCGCGGGATCTGGCGAAGCTGCAACAGGAAGTCAGCGAGATGCGCGCCAAGATGCGCGATAACCTCGGCAGCAAGAGCACGGCGGCCGGTACCGCGGCAAATGCCTTCGAGGCCACGGCGCCGTTCGACCTCAAGCAGGACGCCGGAGGTATCGTCGATATTGAATTTATGGTGCAATACGCGGCCCTGGCGTGGTCGCAAAGCCACCCGCCATTGCTGCGCTGGACCGATAACATCCGCATTCTGGAAGAGCTGGAACACGAAGGGCTGATGCCTGCCGAAGATGCCAGCCTGCTGCGCGAGGCCTATAAAGCCTACCGCTCCGCCGCCCACCGACAGGCCTTGCAGAAGGACGCCGGGGTGATTGCAGGCGACCAGTTTGTCGAGGAGCGCCGGCAGGTATTGCGGATCTGGAAAGAGTTGGGGCTAAGCTGAAACCGGATAGTTGAAGCACCGATTACCTTGTGGGAGCGAGCTTGCTCGCGAAGACGGAGTGTCAGATGACACCGATGTCGGATGTGATGGCCCCTTCGCGAGCAAGCTCGCTCCCACAGTGGATTTACAGTGTCTGTAGATCTGAAGTAAGGCGAACAAACCATGTGGGAGCGAGCCTGCTCGCGATAGCGGAGTGACAGTCGACAGTCATGTTGAAGGTAATGACCCATCGCAAGCAGCGCCGCTCCCTCAGTGATTCTCGAGGCGGGGAGGCGTAAATGCCTCCCCGGTTCGTTTATGGAAACCACATGAATATTCTGATCGTTGGGCCCAGTTGGGTCGGTGACATGGTGATGGCGCAGACACTGTTTCAGTGTCTCAAGCAGCGCCACCCGCAATGCGAAATCGACGTGCTGGCCCCCGAGTGGAGCCGGCCGATCCTTGAGCGCATGCCTGAAGTGCGCAAGGCCTTGAGCTTTCCGCTCGGCCATGGCGCGCTGGAACTGGCGACGCGTCGGCGGATCGGCAAATCCCTGGCCGGCCAGTACGATCAGGCCATCCTGCTGCCGAACTCGCTGAAATCGGCGCTGGTGCCGTTTTTCGCCGGCATCAAGCAACGCACCGGCTGGCGTGGCGAATTCCGCTACGGCCTGCTCAATGACGTGCGCACGCTGGATAAAGAACGTTATCCGCTGATGATCGAGCGCTTCATGGCGCTGGCTTACGAGCCGAACGCCGAGCTGCCAAAGCCTTATCCGCGTCCGAGCCTGCAAATCGATCCGGTGACCCGCGAAGCGGCGCTGGCCAAGTTCGGCCTGACTCTGGACCGTCCGGTGTTGGCCCTGTGCCCCGGCGCCGAGTTCGGCGAATCCAAGCGCTGGCCGTCCGAGCACTACGCCAAGGTTGCCGAAGCGCGGATTCGCGAAGGCTGGCAGGTGTGGCTGTTCGGCTCGAAAAACGACCACGCGGTAGGCGAAGACATTCGCGCACGGCTGATTCCCGGCCTGCGTGAAGAGTCGGTCAACCTCAGCGGCGGCACTTCGCTGGCCGAGGCCATCGACCTGCTGTCGTGCGCCGATTCGGTTGTGTCCAACGACTCCGGCCTGATGCATGTCGCTGCGGCGCTGAACCGTCCGCTGGTGGCGGTCTACGGCTCGACGTCGCCGGGCTTCACCCCGCCGCTGGCCGAGCACGTCGAAATCGTTCGGCTGGGTCTGGATTGCAGCCCGTGCTTCGACCGTACCTGCCGGTTCGGCCATTACAACTGCCTGCGCCAGCTGATGCCGGACGCCGTCAACGATGCCTTGCAGAAACTGCAGGGCTCCGTGGTCGAGGTTCATTAAGTTGCGGGTATTGCTGATCAAGACTTCATCGCTGGGCGACGTGATTCACGCGTTGCCGGCGCTGACCGACGCGGCCCGGGCCATCCCCGGGATCAAGTTCGACTGGGTGGTGGAAGAAGGCTTCGCCGAGATCCCGACCTGGCACCCGGCCGTCGGCAAGGTGATTCCGGTGGCGATCCGCCGCTGGCGCAAAAACCTCTGGCAGACCATCAAGAGCGGCGAGTGGAAGCGCTTCAAGCAAAGCGTGCGCGCCCATAAATACGATCTGGTGATCGACGCTCAGGGTCTGCTGAAAAGCGCCTGGCTGACGCGCTACGTCAAAGCTCCGGTGGCCGGCCTCGACAAAGGCTCGGCGCGCGAGCCGATCGCCGCACGTTTCTACGATCGCAAACTGGCGGTGGCTCGTGGGCAGCACGCCGTTGAGCGGGTGCGCCAGTTGTTCGCTATCGCCCTCGGTTATGACCTGCCCAAAGGTCTGGGCGATTACGGCCTCAACGTCGAGCGGCTGGTGGAATTGCCGCGCAAGAGCGCGTTCGTGGTGTTCCTGCACGGCACCACATGGGACACCAAGCACTGGCCGGAAGCCTACTGGCGCGAGCTGACCGAACGCGTCGGCTATCTGGGCGTCGGGGTCAAACTGCCGTGGGGCAACCCGCTGGAGAAGGCCCGTGCCGAACGGATTGCCGCCGGTTTCAAACACGCCGAAGTGTTGCCGAAGCTGAATCTGGCCGGGGTCGGCAAAGTGCTGGCCGGCGCCCAGGCTTGCGTCGCTGTGGACACCGGTCTCGGTCACCTTGCAGCCGCGCTGGATGTGCCGACGATTTCCCTGTTCGGCCCGACCAACCCGGGCCTGACCGGCGCCTACGGCAAGGTGCAGATTCACATGGCCAGTGATTTCCCCTGCGCCCCTTGCCTGCAAAAGAAATGCACTTACCAACCGACCGCGCAGGATGCCCGTCAGTTTGACCTGAAACGCGAGCAGCCGCTGTGCTTCACGCGTCTGAATCCCGAGCGTGTCGCCAGCCGACTGAGCACGTTGTTAATGGCTGAGGAGCTGCGCTGATGCAATTGGCTTTTGTTCTGTACAAATATTTCCCGTTCGGTGGCTTGCAGCGCGACTTCATGCGCATCGCCCTCGAATGCCAGAAGCGCGGCCATCAGATCCGTGTCTATACGCTGATCTGGGAAGGCGACGTGCCGCCCGGTTTCGAAGTGCTGGTGGCGCCGGTCAAGGCGTTCTTCAATCATCGGCGCAACGAGAAACTCACGGCGTGGATGGAAGCGGATCTGGCCAAGCGTCCGGTGGACCGCTTGATCGGCTTCAACAAGATGCCGGGGCTGGACGTCTACTACGCCGCCGACGGCTGCTTCGAAGACAAGGCGCAGAACCTGCGCCATTCGTTGTACCGCCGCTGGGGCCGCTACCGCCACTTCGCCGAGTACGAGCGCGCGGTGTTCGCCAAAGACGCGAAAACCGAAGTGCTGATGATTTCCGAAGTGCAGCAGCCGCTGTTCATCAAGCACTACGACACGCCGCTGGAGCGCTTCCACCTGCTGCCACCGGGTATCGCCCAGGATCGTCGCCGGCCGGCGGATGCCGACCAGATTCGCGCCGGTTTCCGCGCCGAATTCAGCCTCAAGGACGACGAACTGCTGCTGGTGCAGATCGGTTCCGGGTTCAAGACCAAGGGCGTCGATCGCAGCCTCAAGGCGCTGGCTGCACTGCCCGCCGAGCTGAAGAAGCGCACCCGGCTGTTTGTAATCGGCCAGGATGACCCCAAATTGTTCCAGATGCAGAGTGCGACTTTGGGCCTGGGCGACAACGTGACGTTCCTCAAGGGGCGCAGCGATATTCCGCGGTTCCTGCTCGGCGCCGACCTGTTGATCCACCCGGCGTACAACGAAAACACCGGCACCGTATTGCTCGAAGCGCTGGTCGCCGGGTTGCCGGTGCTGGTCAGCGCGGTCTGCGGTTACGCCCATTACATTGCCGAGGCGGACGCCGGGCGAGTGCTGGACGAGCCGTTCGATCAGGCGCAACTGACGCAGTACCTGACTGACATGTTGAATGACGACGCTGCACGCGCGGCCTGGAGCCGCAATGGTCTGGCTTTCGCCGAGACAGCCGACCTCTACAGCATGCCGCAGCACGCGGCCGATGTGATTCTGGCGGAGCACGCTTAAATGAAGTTGATGCTGGCTGAACCGTTCAAGAGCCTTTGGGCCGGGCGCGACCCGTTCGCCGAAGTCGAAGGCTTGCAGGGCGAGGTCTACCGCGAGCTGGAAGCTCGACGGACTCTGCGCACGGAAGTCGACGGCAACGGATTTTTCGTCAAGATCCACCGGGGCATCGGCTGGGGCGAGATCTTCAAGAACCTGCTGACCGCCAAGCTGCCGGTGCTTGGCGCAGGTCAGGAGTGGAAGGCAATCCAGCGTCTGCAGGAAGTCGGCGTGCCGACCATGACCGCCGTGGCTTACGGCGAGAAGGGCAGCAACCCGGCGGATCAGCATTCGTTCATCGTCACCGAAGAACTGGCGCCCACCATCAGCCTCGAAGATTTCAGCATCGATTGGGTCAAGAACCCGCCGCAGCCGAAACTCAAGCGCGCGCTGATCGCTGAAGTGGCGCGCATGACCGGCATGATGCACCGCGCCGGGGTCAACCACCGCGACTGCTACATCTGCCACTTTCTGCTGCACACCGACAAGCCGATCACCCCGGACGATTTCAAGCTCTCGGTGATCGACCTGCACCGCGCCCAGACTCGCCCAAGAATTACTCAACGCTGGCGCAACAAGGATCTGGCCGCGCTGTATTTCTCGGCACTGGACATCGGCTTGACCCGACGCGACAAGCTGCGTTTCCTCAAAGGCTACTTCCAGCAGCCGCTACGGCAGATCCTCGCCGAAGAAGCGCCGTTGCTGAGCTGGCTCGAAGGCAAGGCCAACAAGCTCTATGCGCGCAAACAGCGTTACGGGGATGCGCTCTGATGGCGGGTTGGACTCTGGAACCGCAATACAGCGAACTGGCCGAAGATTTCGGCAGCCTCGAAGCGGTGTTTGCCCTGCAGGGCGAACGTCTGACCCGTGATCCGCTGTCCGAAGTCATTCGCGTGCAGCGCAACGGCGTGAATTACTACGTCAAACGCTACGTCGGCGCCGGTAAAGGCTTGCGCCGTTACCTGGGTAAGCCACGGGTGAAGATGGAGTGGCAGAACCTCAAACGCTTCGCCAAATGGGGCATTCCCACCGCCGAAGTGGTGGCCTGGGGTCTGGAGCGACGTGGCGCGGCCTATGCCCGTGGCGCCATGATCACCCGCGAGCTGCCGCGCACCGAAGACCTGTCGGCGCTGGCCGAACGCAACGATCCGAAACTCAAGGATCGTCTGTGGGTCGATGGCATCAGCCGCCAACTGGCCGGCTACACCAGAACCATGCACGACCACCGCTTTACCCATAACGATCTGAAATGGCGCAACCTGCTGATCGACGATCAGGCGCAGCTGTTTCTGATCGACTGCCCGAACGGCGATTTCTGGCGCGGCTTCTGGCTCAAATACCGGATCACCAAGGATCTGGCCTGTCTCGACAAGGTGGCCAAGTATCACCTGTCGAACACCCAGCGCCTGCGCTTCTACCTGCAATACCGCGGACGTGATCGGCTGAATGCCGCCGACAAGAAACGGATTCGCCACGTGGTGAGATTTTTCGAGGGACGCGAATGACTGATTTCCTGGCCGCTGAAGACCGGGCGCTGCTTGAGCGTCATGGCCTCGGCACTTTCGACGCGCTCTGGGCCAAACAGCTCGAAGCCGTGGACGAACCGAACACCGATGGCGGTGGCTGGAGCAGCGTGTTTCGCCTGGAGCTGGAAGGGCAGGCCTACTACCTCAAGCGCCAGAGCAACTACCTGACCCGCACCCTGCATGCGCCGTTCGGCGAGCCGAGTTTCGCCCGCGAGTTTCGCAACATCAGCCGCTACAACAAGTTGGGGATCCCGGCGCTGCAAGCGGCGTTCTTCGGTGAGCGCAAGGTCAAGGGCGAAGTCCGGGCGATCCTGCTGACCCGTGCCCTCGACGGCTGGGACGACCTTGATTCGCTGTTGCAACGCTGGTCCGACCTGACCGCCGCGCAGCAATCGGCCATTCTCCAGGCCTGTGGACAGCTGGCGCGCCGGCTGCACGGCGTGCGTCAGGTGCACGGCTGCTTTTATCCGAAACACATCTTTTTGCAGGCTGATGGCGATGCATATAAGGCGCAGTTGATCGACCTGGAAAAGACCCGGCCCCTGCTGTTCGGCATGCGCGACCGGGTCAAGGATCTGGAGCCGCTGCTGCGTCGCGCCCCGGAATGGAGCGAGGCGCAATTACGCGAATTGCTCGCGGCCTATCTCGATCAGCCAGTCGACAGTTCGCTGGTCGACAGCTGGGTGACGCGCCTGACTGCACGGCGCAGTCGCAAGGAGACCCGTTGATGCAGTTGTCCGAACTGAAAAACGCCGGACGTACGCCGAGTCTGCCGCTGACGATTTCGCTTGCCGATGCGGCAGGCCCAGCGGATCTGCAACTGCTGAGTCTGCTGCGGGTGCTGCCGGGGCAGCGCTATGTCGGTGCCGGGGTCTGGCGCGGGCGGCCGGTGCTGGCCAAATTACTGGTGGGCAGCAAGGCTGCGCGGCATTTTCAGCGTGAGCTGGCGGGCGTCAAGCTGCTCGCCGAACAAGGTCTGACCACGCCGCTGTTGTTGGCTGATGGCTTGCAGGATGGCGAGGACGGCTGGCTGCTGTTCGAGTTCCTCGAAGGTGCTGAAAGCCTCGGTGATGCCTGGCAGAAAGTCGAATCACTGCCGGTGCTGGCGGACGAGCAATCGGCGGTACTCGCCGAGGCGCTGGGCGCTATCGGTCAACTGCATGGCAAAGGCCTGTGGCAGGAAGATCTGCACCTCGACAACCTGCTGCGCCAGGGCGGTCAGTTGTACCTGATCGATGGTGCCGGGATTTGTGCCGAGACCGCTGGCCAGCCGCTGTCGCGGCAGAAAGTGCTGGAAAACCTCGGGGTGTTTTTCGCCCAGTTGCCCAAGTCGCTGGAGCCGTTCACCGAAGAATTGCTGGTGTATTACCTGCTGAGCAACAGCGAGCACGCGTTGCCGCTGGAAGCCTTGCAGAAGCAGATCGCCAAGGTCCGCGCCTGGCGGCTGAAGGATTATCTGATCAAGGTGGGCCGCGAGTGCACGTTGTTCAGTGTGCAGCGCGGTGCGTTCGGTCTGCGGGCGATCCGTCGCGAGGAAGAAGCGGCGATGCTCCCGGTGCTGGATCAGGCCGATGCGCTGCTCGATCAGGGCCATCTGTACAAGACCGGCGGCGCGGCGAGCGTCGGCAAGGTCGAAGTGGCCGGGCGTACGCTGGTGATCAAGCGCTACAACATCAAAGGCTTTGCGCACTGGCTCAAGCGCTTCTGGCGCCCGAGCCGCGCGTGGCATTCGTGGCGTGAAGGCAATCGCCTGGCGTTCCTCGGCATCGCCACGCCGAAACCGCTGGCGGTGCTGGAAAAGCGTTTTTTATGGTTGCGCAGCCGTGCTTATCTGGTGACCGAGTTCCTGCCGGGGCCGGACATCATCGAGCGCTTTGCGCCGTATGTGGAAAGCGGTGCGGCGCCGGAATCCGAGTTGCAGGCGCTGGATCAACTGTTCGCACGATTGATTGCCGAGCGCATCAGCCATGGCGACTTCAAGGGGCATAACCTGTTCTGGCAGGAAGATCGCTGGGCACTGATCGATCTGGATTCGATGTGCCAGCACAGCTCTGTCGGAAGTTTCGCAGCGGCCTATGCGCGGGATCGGGCACGGTTCATGCGCAACTGGCCCGAGAGCAGCGCGCTGTATCAGGTGATCGATCAGCGATTGCCCAAAGATCTCTCCAGCGCGGCCTGAGCCGCCTTCGCCAGCAAGCTCACTCCCACATGGGATAGCATTCCCCTATAGGAGTGAGCCTGCTCGCAATAGGGCTTTAAAGCCCCAGAAAACTCCCGTTGAGCAATAGCGGACAAACACCACTGACTTGTCCTACAGCTTCTCCAGAAGCCATGAACTGTGCCCGCTCCAGCCCCGATGCTAGCTTGCCCTGACCACTTCGGAGGGCAAGACTTGACCATCAAAAACGCTTTAACACTCAGCACCTGCGCATGGCTTTTATCCGGCTGCGGCACCGCCGCCTCGGTCCTGCAAATGGACGCTGACGTCGCCCGCGACATGCGCAAACAGAAAACCTACTGCCAATCGATTCCACGGATCTACAGCGGGCTGGCGTTCGATTTCTGCGTACTGAATGCCCCGCCTGACCCTACCGGTGTGCTGCTGCCATTTGTGCTGCTGGACCTGCCGTTGTCCGGGGTGCTGGATACGGTGGTGTTGCCGTATACGATTTATCAACAGGTCGTGGATGGCAATATCGGCATCTATTGGCGAACAGATCGCGGGTAACTTTTTTTGCAATTTTCTCTGTTTGAAAACCAGAGCGAGTAAAGCGCTCTCAGTTCTTTTGCATCCAGACTTTGATGTGCCGAGCTTCAGCTTTCTATTGGAGTGGAGGACGAAATGATGCGGGGGAGTAAGTTTCGAGAACTGGGGGTTGAAGGTTTTCCCTCCCCCAGAAAGCGAAAAGCCCCGGTGATCTCACCGAGGCATTAGCGCCGACCGGGATCCCCCAGCCCATTTGCACGGAAGTCTATGTTGAGAGGCTCGGGAGTGTCAACGCAAAGGCCGGCCAGTTCCGCTAGAGGCTTGTCGGCGCTTTTACGCTATAATCCCGCCCTTTAGCTGTCTCTCGCCCGGTGCGAGGGCACATCAATTTTCAAGGCGCATCGCGCCTGAATGCAGACTAAAGAGGCTAGACCCTGTGGCATTGACGATTCTTGGCCTGTCCGGCGCCCTTAGCCATGACCCTTCAGCCGCCTTGTACATCGACGGCAAGCTGGTGGCGGCGGCTGAAGAAGAGCGCTTCGTCCGCGATAAGCATGCAAAGAACCGCATGCCCTACGAATCGGCGAAGTTCTGCCTGGAACAGGCCGGTATCAAGCCGTCCGACGTTGACGTGGTGGCGATTCCGTTCGCCCCGATCAGCCTGTTCGGCAAGGCCCGCTGGCACTATGCCAAGCGTTACTGGTACGCACCGGATCGCGCCCTCGATGCGATCCTGATGGGCAACCGTCGCTACAAGCGCTATCGCAACAAGATCGTCTGGTGCCTGGAGCAGTTGGGTTTTGATCCGAAGAAGATCAAGATCGAGCCGGTCGAGCACCACCTCGCTCACGCCTCCAGCGCCTACCACTGCTCGGGTTTCAAAGAGAAAACCGCGATCCTCGGCATCGACGGCAAGGGCGAGTACGCCACGACCTTCTTCGGTTATGGCGAAAACGGCAAGATCCACAAGATCAAGGAATTCTTCGATCCGGACTCCCTTGGCGGCCTGTACGGCGCGATTACCGAGTTCCTCGGTTTCGAGATGCTCGACGGCGAGTTCAAGGTCATGGGCATGGCGCCGTACGGCGACGCCAGCAAATACGATTTCTCGCGTCTGGCCTCGTTCGAGAACGGCGAGCTGGTGATCAACACCGACTACGCCAACGTGATCGGCCTGCGTCGCTACAAAGAGAAGGGCAAAGGCTTCTACTTCTCGCCGAAGCTGATCGAATGGCTGGGTCCGAAGCGTGAAGGTGATATCGCCGACGAACCGTACATCCACTACGCCGCCAGCATGCAAGCGCTGTTCGAGAAACTGGCGCTGCAGATGATCGATTACTACCTGGGCGATGTGCTCAAGGAAACCGGCAAGCTGGCCTTCGCCGGTGGCTGTGCGTTGAACGTCAAGCTGAACCAGAAAATCATCGCCCGCGATGACATCAAGGAACTGTTCGTCCAGCCTGCGTCCGGCGATGCCGGCACCGCGGTCGGCGCAGCAGCCTATGTGTCCCACGCCCGTGGCGTACCGGTCGAGAAGATGGAACACGTCTACCTCGGCCCGTCGTACAGCAACGAAGACGTGATCGCCGCGTGCGCCCGTCACGAGAACAAGCCGACCTGGCGCAAGCTCGACAACATGCCGGAGCAGATCGCCAAAATCATGGTCGATGGCAACCCGGTGGCCTGGTTCCAGGGCCGCATGGAATTCGGTCCGCGTGCGCTCGGTGGTCGTTCGATCATCGGTTGCCCGAGCGTGGCCGGTGTGGCTGACCGGATCAACCACCAGATCAAGTTCCGCGAGCGCTGGAGGCCTTTCTGCCCGTCGATGCTCGACACCGTTGCACCGCAGATGATCAAGATCGATCACCCGGCGCCGTTCATGACCTTCACGTTCGAAGTGGCGGAAGAGTGGAAGACCCGCGTGCCGGAAGTCGTCCACGAAGACGGTACTTCCCGTGCCCAGGTGCTGAAGCGCGAATACAACCCGCGCTACTACGACATGATGAAGGCGCTGGAAAACCTCACCGGCAACGGCGTGTCGCTGAACACCTCGCTGAACCGTCGTGGTGAGCCGATGATCTGCTCGCCGACCGACGCCCTGAACATGTTCTTCGGCTCCGATCTGCAGTACCTGATCATGGAAGACATTCTGGTGGTCAAAGAGGGCGCAAACGCTTATGACTCGCTCGGCTGAACGCCATGTGCTGCAGTTCTGTCACGGCTATGACGGGCCGTTCCTCGACTGCGCACGGCAGTACGCCAGCCTGTTCGCGGGCACCGGTTATCGGGTGACCACGGTCTTTCTGACCGGGGCCGCCGATAGCGAGGTGGCTGCAGCGTGTGCTTCCGATGAAGTGTTGTTCATGGAATACAGCTCCAAGGCCATTCGTGGCCTGAAGCTGGGCGCCATCGGCGATCTGCGCAAGATCGCCGCTTCACGCAATTTCAGTTTCTGCATCGCCCATCGCTTCAAGCCGATCTACATCGCCTTGCTCGGCACGTCGCTGCCGGTGATTGGCGTGCACCACGCGTTTGACGATTACAAACGTGGCACGCGCAAGCTGTTCGCGCATATTTTCCGCAAGCGTCTGAGCCTGCTCGGTGTGTCCGACGCGGTACGCGACGACATGCGGCGCTGCCTGCCGAAATGGCCGTCCACTCGCATCCAGACCTTGTACAACCGCATCGATGTGCCGGCCTTGCAGGCCAGTCAGGTGTCAGCCCGCGAAGCGCGCGAGACCCTCGGTCTGGCGGCGGATGCGTTCATTGTCGGCAACGTCGGACGGCTGCACCCGGACAAGGATCAGGCCACCTTGCTGCACGGTTTTGCCGCGGCGTTGCCCGGTCTGCCGCGCAACAGTCAATTGGTGATTCTCGGCAAGGGCCGTCTGGAACAGGACCTCAAGGAGCTGGCGCGCGAACTGGGCATCGGTGATCGGGTGTTGTTTCTCGGTCAGGTGCCGGACGCGCGCAATTACTTCCGCGCCTTCGACGTGTTTGCCCTGAGCTCCGATCATGAACCGTTCGGCATGGTGCTGCTCGAAGCCATGGCCGCTGGCGTGCCGTTGCTCGCCACGGCCTGTGGCGGGGCCAAGGAAGTGGTCGAAGGCGTGGGGATTCTGTTCCCGCTGGGCGATGCCGAACACCTTGCACAAGGCCTGCAACATTTGGCCGGTATGGATGATCAGCAACGTCGGCAGTGCGCCGAGCTGATGCTCGATCGCCTGCGTGAGCGTTTCTCCGACCGTGCGGTGCGCGACACCTTCTGGCGTCTGCCGCAAGTTACCGATCTGGCACCGAGGGGCTGATGCTCAACCGATTTCAAGGCTGGCGCGAACGTGGCTGGTCGCTCGTTGACGCCTCCACCTATGCCAGCGCCTGGCAACGTTTTGGCGGCAGCGTCGCGACGCATCCTTTGGTAGTCGAGCGTCTGGCGGATCTGGCCGGCATCCCGGTGCGCTATCTGGCCTGGGAGCAGGACGGTGAAGTCAAAGCGGCAATCCCGACCTGGGGCCGCGACCTGGCCCTGTCCAAGGACGTGCTCAAGCGCAACGGCAAGAAGGGCCTGTTCGACCTCGGCAATGCCGAGCTGATCCTGCCGGCCGCGGTCGATGCCCAGGCACCCCTGCGCCATCGCGCACGCTATCTGTCGGCGCTCAACGAAAACCGCTTCAGCGGCCTCAAGTTGCAGACCGAACAACTGGCCATGGCCCGCACCCCCGAAGAGCTGTCGAAGAAGTTTCGTTACAACCAGCGCCGCGAATTGCGTTTACTGGAAGAGGCGGGTGGCGTGGTACGTCCGGTCGCAGAGTTTTCCAGTGCAGAACTGGCGGCGATCTACTGTGATCTGTTCCAGCGCCGCTGGGGCTTCCCGGCCACCGGCGCGGCACGCATGGCCGAGGTCATCGAGCTGCTGCGCGAGCTGCTGATCGGCTCGGTGATCTTCCTCAATGATGCGCCGATCGCCATTCAACTGGTGTACCGCGTCGAAGCCCCAGAGTGGATCAGCGTCGAGTACATCAACGGCGGCGTCGATCCCGAAACCCGCGAATTCAGCCCCGGCAGCGTGTTGAGCTTCCTCAATACGCAAAGCGCCTGGGAACACGCGCGCGCCCTGAACAAGCCGCTGCGGTTTTCCTTCGGTCGCGCCGACCGTGAATACAAGGATCGCTGGTGCAATCCTGTGCCGGTGTTCACCGTATGAGTCAGCCCATGAGCCGCAAACAGCAACTGCTCAAGCGTCATCGTCGCAACAAGCGCATTACCTTGCTGATCGCCCTGATCGTGTTGATCACGCTCGGTGTGCTGGTCGCGTGGTGGTTGCCGCTGGTGCTCGCGGTGGTTGGCTGGGTCGCCCATGAAGCGTGGTTTGCCGATCACCTGTTCTATTCGCCGAAAGACGATTACCAGTACAGCTTTCCGCCGTTCACACCGCAGCCGAAGGTGCATTTGAGCGGCGAGCAATTGCGCCTGGACGAGGGTGTGATGCTGGTCGACGAAGCGACGTTGATCCTCGCGGTAAAGGTCAAAAGCACTTGGCTGGGACGTTTTCTCGATCCGCGCGTGGAACTGCTCGGCGGGACGCATCCGGATGCGCAAACCTTCGAGCGCGGGGTCAATGGCCTGCGTTACCTGAACCTCAGCGGTCAGGCGCAAGCTCTGGCGCAAGGCCAGTTGCGCTTGCGCGGGCGCTTCTGCCGGGTCTTTGGCGAGCCGGTGCTGTGGGCGCTGGAGCAACCAGACTACCGCCGTCAGCGGGTGATGGTGATCGCCCCGCACGCCGACGATGCCGAGCTGGCCGCCTATGGCTTGTATAGCCAGGCCGACGAAGCCTGGATCGTCACCCTGACCGCGGGTGAGATCGAAGCCGAACACTATCAACAGATGGGCATGAACAAGGTCGAGGCCGCGCGGCTCAAGGGCCGTCTGCGTGCCTGGGACAGCCTCGCCGTGCCGCGTTGGGCCGGTGTGCCGCAGGAACACTGCGTGCAACTCGGTTACTTTTGCCTGCAACTGGCGGCGATGCAGGCCGCGCCGAATCAGGCGGTGGGCTCGCGCGAAGCCGACCTGAACGACACGCGCCTGTTTCGTCAGTTGAATCCGTTCACTCTGCCGGGCGATGCCGATGGCGCGCCGAGCTGGAACAACCTGCTGGCCGACTTGCGTGAAGTGCTGTTGCGCGCGCGTCCGGAGGTGATCGTGCTGCCGCACCCGACCCTCGATCCGCACCCTGACCATATCTGCGCCCAGCAAGCTGTTTTGCAGGCGCTCCAGGGTCTCGACTGGCAGCCGACGCTGCTCGGTTACGCCAACCACTTGCACGACAACGACCGCTGGCCGATGGGCAACACCGGGCAGGGTATTGCCTTGCCGCCGGCCTTCGATTCGGCGGTGCCGATGCAGCCGCTGTGCCTGCCGCTGTCCATCGAGCTGCAACGGGACAAGGCCATGGCGCTGGGCATGATGCATGACCTGCAGCCGCCGGCACCGTTCAAGCGTCGACTGCGCCGGGTTATCCAGCGTGTGCTCGCCGGGCGGGCTGGGTCGGTGTACGGCGAAAACGAATTTTTTCGAAAAGCAGTCAGGCGCCAGGAGTTGTTCTGGCTACTGAAGCACGGTGAGACAGGCGTCCAGCGGGGAGAGTCATGAGTCAACGGTTCAAGGTGTTGCAGCTGCAACCCGACTACAACGTCAAAGCCCATGACTTTGCCGACCTCGCCGAGCAGATCGTCAAGGCGCTGCCGAGCGATCGCTATGAGATCACCGCGGCTTTCCTGCGCGGCAAACCGGGGCCGGGCGAGCCGGTAAGCCGGGCCGACCATTCGGTGTACTTCGAGTTTTCCGACAAGTCGCTCAAGGGCATGCGCCTGCGGGCGATGTGGCAGTTGTACAAGTTCTGCCGCCGGGAAAAGTTCGACGTGGTGATCTGCAACCGCTTCAAACCGGTGAACATGATGCTCGCGCTCAACCGCTGGTTGAAGGTGCCGCTGTGCATTGGCATCTCCCATGGTTTCGGTGAGTACGATCGCTTTTACCGGCGTCGTCAGACCCAGCGTCTGATCGATCGGCACTGGCGCTTCGTCGGTGTGTCGCCAGCGGTCAAACAGTACCTGCTCGATTGCGATTGCGGCTTTACCGACCAGAACACCTACGCCATCACCAATGCCATCGACATCGAGCAGGCCGAGGGCTTGCAACACAGCCGCGAAAAAGCTCGTGAGCTGTTGGGCCTCGACCCGAATGTGCGCTTGATTGGCGCACTGGGGCGGCTGGTGTCGGTCAAGGGCCACACCTATCTGCTGCAAGCCTTTGCCGCGCTGAAAGACAAATACCCGAACACCCAGTTGGCGATCATCGGTGCCGGACGCCTGCAGGCACCGCTGGCGGCCGAGATCGAGCAACTGGGCCTGAGCGGTCGCGCGCACCTGCTGGGCTTCAAGGAAAACGCTCTGCAATACGTGCGTGCGTTCGACATCTGGACCATGCCGTCGCTGGCCGAAGGCCTGGGTCTGGCCTTGCTCGAAGGCATGAGCGGCCATTTGCCGGTGATCGCTTCGAACGTGCCGGCGATGTTGCCGCTGATCGAAGGTGCCGGTGGTCTGGCGATCACGCCCAAGGACGTGCCGAGTCTGGTCGCCGCGCTGGATAACTATCTGGCGCTGTCGGACGACGAGCTCAAGGCCAAGGGCGAACAGGCCTACCGTTATCTGCAGGAACAGCACGACATCGAGGTGTTCCGTCAGGAATACCTGGACCTGATCGACTCCGGCCTGGAGCAGGCCCGCAAGGAACAGCCGTGAGCGAAGAGAAAACCGTGAGCGAAGAAAGAGTCATGAGCGAAGCCAACGCCCTCGTCACCGTGATCATCGCCTCGTACAACCACGGCCCGTACATCGAGGAGAGCATCCTCAGTGTCCTCAACCAGAGCTACAAGAACATCGAGCTGTTGGTGGTCGATGACGGTTCGAAGGACGACAGCGTCGAGCGCATCAGCGCGTTGCAGGCGCAGTACGGCTTCGATTTCCGTGTGCAGCAGAATCAGGGCCTGACCAATACCCTAAACGGCGCGATCGCCCGTTCGAAGGGCAGCCTGATTGTGCCGTTCGGCTCCGACGACATCATGTACCCCGAACGTATTGCCACCCAGGTGGCGTACATGGACGGCAAGCCTGAAGTCGGGATCTGTGCCGGCAATATCGAGCTGATGCACGCCGACGGCAGTCTTTACCCGGAGAAACGTCAGCGCCGCGACGTGCCGTTTCGCCGCCTCGATTTCGACGACATGTTTCTTGAACGCAAGCCGTATCCGCCAGCGCCGACGCTGATGATCCGTCGTGAGGCGCTTGAAAAGGTGGGAGGGTTCGATCCGACGATTCGTCTTGAAGACCTGTACATCGAGCTCAAGGTGACCCGTGCTGGCTACTTCATCGACGGTTTGAACGTGGTGATGGCGCGTTACCGCAAGCACGCCACCAACTCGTACAAGAATCATCGCTTCATGATCGAGAACATCCTGCGCACCTATGCGCTGTTCAGCGATCATCCGCTGTACGACGAAGTGCGCTTCAAGGCGCTTAACTCGATGTTCCTCAAGACCGCCAACCGTAATCGCAAACTGGCAAGGGAGCTGCTGGCGCAGATCCCGTTCAAGGCCTGGAACAAGAAGACCTGGCGCGGACTGGGGCGTTTACTCTTTTCCCCGCTGGAAAAGGACTGAGGCAGCGGTCGCTCGCGCTCAGCGGGCGACCTTCTCCGGCAAGCGCTTTTCGCCCTTCTGACGCTGGCGCAGCCAATGCACAACCTTCTTGCCGGCAGCCATGCCCGGCTGCTCGATATAGAGGAACGTCGCGCTGCTGATCAGAATCAGCAAGCACGTGCAGACGGCCACCAGGGGCAGGTACACCGCCGTTTCCCGCGCATCGATATTCAGCAGCAGCGGCAGCCGTTGCACCATCAGCCATAGAACGAACCCGTGCAGCAGATAGGTGCTGTAGCTGATTTCGCCGAGCCAGCGAATGCTGCGTGGTTTCAGCGCGCCGAACAGATTATTGCCGGACGCCACGATCACGAAAAACAACCCCAGCAAAAACAGCGGTGCAGTCTTGAACGCCCGACTGAACGCGGTGAACGCGATCAACAGCGCGAGCACGGCGATGATGCTCGCCAGACGCGACTGGCTCCACGCCACGAGCGCCGGCCGGCGAATCCAGTAGGCGGCGGCGATGCCACCGAGGAAGCTCGCCAGAAAGTGTTTCTTCAGCGAATGTTCCCAGCCGATGACCTGGTAAAGCGTGTAGATGCCGATCAGGCACAGCACCACCTGCAACCAGCTGCCGCGGTAGATGAACACCAGCCCGGCCAATGGCAGCGCCATGTAGAAAAACACCTCATAGGCCAGCGTCCAGGTGACGTTGGATATCAGCATGCCGGAGTGGCGGTACTGGTTGATGTCCGGGCGGTCGAACGTCAGCCAGGCGAGGATCTGTTTGAACAGCTCCAGGCCAGGCTCCTTCATTTGCCAGCCCTGCAAGTGGAAGATCGAGACGAACACCAGCAGCATCAGTGGCAGATAAAGCGGATACAGGCGAAATACCCGTGACACGCCGAACGCCAGCCAGTCATGGTTGCGTCCCTGCGCGAGCAGGCGGCTCCAGAACAGAAAACCGGTGATCATGAAGAACAGCGCGACGCTGCCCTGACCGAGCATCGAATAGAAGTTGCTCGGCGGAAAGTCGATCACCCCGGTGCGCAAGAAGATCCAGGTAATGACCGAGTGGTGCACGAACACACCAAACGCCAGATAGCCACGCAGGCCGTCGATGCTGGCATATCGACTTTCGCCGGAATGCTGCAGGTGCCGAGCGATTTTCGGCACCGCACGCAACAGCAGGGCGGAAGTGACGATGGCCAGCAGATAGGCTGCCAGCGCGATAAGCGGATTGGTTTCGATCATCAATGAACCCGGACCGGGGTGTTGCCGGCCAGCACTTGCCTGTGCAGATTTTCAACCGCGGATTTGGACGCCGTCACGGCGTACCCCTGGAGCAACGCATCGAGGTGATCCTCGAACAGCCAGCGTTTGTCGACAGTGTAACGTTGCATATGACGCAAATTGCGTTGCCGCAGGGAAAGACTGAGCGGAGTAGGGTAGATACGCAGGTCGGCCAGATCGATCAAGCCGAATTCGCCATCTTCCAGCACCAGTACGTTGCCCAGGTGCAGCGAGCGGAAATAAACGCCTTTCTCGTGCAGTTGCGCCATGAATTTGCCAAAGCGCTCCACCAGCGCCTGGCGCACCGCAGGAGCGGTAATGCTCTGCAGCACCTGACGCAGCGTGTGCCCCGGCAACGGCGCGTAATGCACAGCGCTGCTGCCATCGTCGAGACGGTACAGATTCAATATTTGCGGGGTCGGGATGCCCATCTTACGCAGTTGTTCGCTGTTGACTGCGAAACGTTCGGAGTAGGGATTGAAACTGCCGGAGGTGTACCAGCGGCGACGGCGGAACAGCTTGAGGAAACTGCCGTCGGTCAGGCGCAGGACTTTCGGGCCGAGGCCATCTTCTTCAATGATCTGGGCCGTGCTGCTCATGTGCTCCAGGTCAGCGGTCGCAAGCTTTTGCACCGGCTGGGTCAACAGGCGCCGCGCGCGTTGATTGATGCTCAGCGCCGCGATCAGTGCCAGCGGGATCCACAACAGGAACCAGTGTTCCTTGGGCCGGGAAATGATCCCGCCGCCTTCGGTCAGCCCGGCGCCGATACCGAATACCAGCCAGGTCGAGGCAATGATCAGCAGTGGCTGCACACGCTGGCGCCAACTGCTCAGCAGGCCCCACAGCAGGAAGAACAGCCAGGGCAGCAAGCCGATGATGCCGACGTAATACAGCACACCCAGGATAAAGCTGTGCGGCTCCTGAAAGCTGATGCCGTTACCGGGGTCTACGGCAAGGCTGGCGCTGTAGCCATGACCGATCCATGGATGATCGGCAATCATGTGCAGTACCTTCTGCCAGATTTCCAGACGATAGGAGTCGCCACGTTCGGTGATCATCTGCGAAAACTGCGTAATGACTGCTACGCCGCTCAGGACCAGCGCGATCAGTAACCCCACCGAGCGCTTGTTCCAGCAGATGAAACACAGCCACAGCGCCGCCATGGTCAGTGCCACCAACGGCGTCCGGGAACCGGTGCCGATCACCGCCATGAACATGATTGCCATCGCCGGCAAGCTGAGCCACATCATCTGGCGACGTTTGCAGGTCATGGTCACGCTCAGCCAGTAGGCACTGAAGAAGCCGAACAGGTGCGAGCTGAGCAACGGGTTATCGAAGGCACCACCGCCGATCAGGCGCATGCCCGGCTCATAAACCCGGGCGAACATGAACAGGAAAATGGTCGTGGCAATCAGCGCGACCAACGCGGCGCCGAACAGCAAGGGTTGCAGGATGTCGCTGCGGTAGCGCACCAGCAGGTAGCAGCCGGCAAACAGCAGCAAGGTATGCAGTGGCGGCTTGAACATTCCGCCGAGCGGCTCCCCGCCCGGCCCCCAGGCGAGGCTGAGCAACGCCCAGGCGGCGAACAGCAGGGTCGCGATGAAAATCGGCTCGCGCAGCAGCTCCTTGAGTTCGCGCGGGCGCAGGCACAGCGCGATCAGTGTCGGAATGCTGAACAGGCCATAGAACAACTTGTGATGCAGACTTCGACCCGGCAAGAAGAACAGCGCGCACAGGAGCAGGAAAAAACCGGTGGGAAGAATCCACAGGCTAATGAAATCGAAAATCCGATTGGACGTACTGCTGAAGCCGCGAAGTTGCATGCTGTGAGATTCATTCCTGAGGTTGATCGACCATTCGAGTGATGGCTATTTGATGCAGAAGAGGTGCATAACAATAACAGCCTTTCGCCGATTGCCAGAACCCTGAAGAAGCTGTGCTAAAGTCAGCGTCCTTTTTATCGACTTTCGCGTGATATGACCGATTCCAGTCCCGCCGCAAGCCCATCGAGCTTGAAAATCTACTTCCGCCTGCTCGGCTATGTCCGGCCGTACATCAGTCTGTTCCTGATCAGCATCGTCGGCTTTCTGATTTTCGCCTCGACGCAACCGATGCTTGGCTACATCCTCAAGTACTTTGTCGATGGCCTGTCCAACCCTGAAGCGGTGCTGTTTCCTTCCGTGCCCTACCTGCGTGACCTGCAGCTGCTGCAGGCCGTGCCGCTGTTGATCATCCTGATCGCCGCGTGGCAGGGGCTGGGCTCCTATCTGGGCAACTATTTCCTGGCCAAGGTTTCCCTCGGGCTGGTGCATGACTTGCGTGTGCAGTTGTTCAACAACCTGTTGGTGCTGCCTAACCGCTATTTCGACAAGCATAACTCCGGTCATCTGATTTCGCGTATCACCTTCAACGTGACGATGGTCACGGGGGCGGCAACAGATGCGATCAAGGTCGTAATCCGTGAAGGCATGACGGTGATCTTCCTGTTTGCCTCGCTGTTGTTCATGAACTGGAAGCTGACCCTGGTGATGGTGGCGATCCTGCCGCTGATCGCCGTAATGGTGCGCACCGCCAGCAAGAAATTCCGCAAGCAGAGCAAGAAGATCCAGCTGGCGATGGGCGATGTCACGCATGTGGCCTCGGAAACCATCCAGGGTTATCGCGTGGTTCGCAGCTTCGGCGGCGAGGCCTATGAAGAAAAGCGCTTCCTCGATGCCAGCCAGGGCAACACCGACAAGCAACTGCGCATGACCCGTACCGGCGCGATCTACACGCCGATGCTGCAACTGGTGATCTACACCGCCATGGCCGTGCTGATGTTCCTGGTGCTGTACCTGCGCGGTGACGCCTCGGCCGGTGACATGGTCGCCTACATCACGCTGGCGGGCCTGCTGCCCAAGCCGATCCGTCAATTGTCCGAAGTCAGCTCGACCATTCAGAAAGGCGTGGCCGGTGCCGAGAGCATTTTCGAGCAACTGGATGTCGAGCCGGAAGTCGACACCGGCACCGTCGAGCGCGATGCGGTGAGCGGTCGTCTGGACGTGCGCAACCTCAGCTTCACCTACCCTGGCACCGAACGCCAGGTGCTGGACGACATCAGTTTCTCGGTCCAGCCAGGGCAGATGGTCGCACTGGTCGGGCGTTCGGGCAGCGGCAAGTCGACGCTGGCCAACCTGATTCCGCGTTTCTATCACCACGACAAGGGCGAAATCCTCATCGACGATGTGGAAGTCGAACAGTACAAACTGCTCAACCTGCGTCGTCACATCGCTCAGGTGACTCAGCACGTCACTCTGTTCAGCGACACCGTGGCCAACAACATCGCTTATGGCGATCTGGCCGGTGCGCCGCGTGAAGACATTGAAAAAGCCGCGCGTGATGCCTACGCGATGGACTTCATTTCGCAGTTGCCGCAAGGCCTGGACACCCAGGTCGGCGAGAACGGCGTCTTGCTTTCCGGTGGACAGCGCCAGCGTCTGGCGATTGCCCGTGCGTTGCTGAAGAATGCCCCGCTGCTGATTCTCGACGAGGCCACCTCGGCACTCGACACCGAGTCCGAACGGCACATTCAGGCGGCACTGGATCAGGTGATGAAGGGGCGTACCACGCTGGTGATCGCTCACCGTCTGTCGACCATCGAGAAGGCCGACCTGATTCTGGTCATGGATCAGGGGCGCATCGTCGAGCGCGGCACCCACGACCAGTTGCTGGCGCAAAATGGTTACTACGCGCGCCTCAACGCCATGGGCCTCGATGCCCCGGCCGAAGATATCGCCTGACTCCAGGCCCTGCCCTGTGGGAGCGAGCCTGCTCGCTCCCACAGTCGTTTGTATCCAGACCTTTACCCTTCTTGACCAAACCGGAATAAAACCTGGCACCGCGCTTGTTAAGGTTCCTCAACGAACTCTGACTTCCATCGAGGGGGCCATCCCCGTCGCGCGGGTGCTTTCATGCTGCAACGCTATCTCTGGAAACTGCTGCCCAAGCCACAGCGGGCTTTTCTGCTCGGGCGCCTGTCGGTGGTCGATCGGCAGGTGGTGAACAAGTCGATGTCGGCCAACCTGACGTTTCCTCAGGCCTTCCAGCAGCGCTCCTGCCTGTTTATCCATGTTCCGAAATGCGCCGGCAGCAGCGTTTGCACGGCGCTGTTCGACGGCTGGCGACCCGGGCACTTGCCGCTGTATTGGTATGAAGAGCAGTTTCCCGAGCAGTTCGCCAACGCCTTCAAGTTCGCTTTTGTTCGCGACCCGCTGGAACGTGCCTATTCGGCCTACGCCTTTTTGCGTGGCAACGAGTTGAGCGCGCGTGACCATATGGCGCAACGGCTGGTGCGGCAGTACCGGGATTTCGACGATTTTGTCGCGCGCTGGCTGCATCCGGAAACGATTGCCCGGCAATTGCACTTTGCCGCGCAGACCGACTTTCTGACGGACTCGCTGGGGCATCTGGCGCTGGACTTCATCGGTTATCAGGAACACCTGACGCGGGATTTTCGTCTGGTTTGCGAACAGTTGGGGCTGACTGGCGAGTTGCCTCACGTCAACGGCTCGCGGGAACGGCAATCGATGCCGGCGCGCGAGTTCTGTTCGGTGCGCACCCAGCGTCTGGTACGTCGGGTTTATCAGCGTGATTACGAGTTGCTCGGGTATGAATGAGTCCCTGTCACTGCCGCTACAGAAGCTCGCCATTCGGCCTTACGGTCTGGCGCTCTCGCACCTGGCCCGGGCAGCGCTCAAGGCACAACACCCACGCTGCCTGTGGTTGACCGGACTTTCCGGCGCCGGCAAGTCAACCCTGGCCAATGCCCTCGAACTGCACCTGCATGCGTCGGGTCTGCACACCTTTTTGCTCGATGGCGACAATGTGCGCAATGGCCTGTGCCGCGACCTGGGCATGAGCGATCTCTGCCGCCGGGAAAACATCCGGCGTATGGCCGAGGTGGCGCGGTTGATGGTCGACGCCGGGCTGATTGTGATCGTTGCGGCCATTTCGCCGTTCCGCGCCGAACGCGACGCCGCGCGCAGGCTGTTTGCGCAGGATGAGTTCATTGAAGTGCACGTCAGCACTTCGCTGGAAGTCTGCGCCCGTCGCGATCCGAAAGGTTTGTATCAGGCCGTACGGGAAGGTCGGATCAAGCACTTTACGGGCGTGGACAGTCCTTACGAAGCGCCATTGGCAGCCGAGTGGCAAATCGACACCGAGGCGCTGGAATTGTCCGAAGCCTGTGGACAACTGGCGGCACTGGTGCTCAAAAAATGAGCAAAGTAACGGACTGTTTCATCCTGTTGCAGGCTGCACGCAAGCCTGCGCCAACCCTGTGTTAATATCGCGCCCCTGTTCATTTTGTATGTGGGTTGCTCCATGAAGTTGTCCATGCCGCGATTCGATCAAGCCCCAGTCTTGGTGGTCGGCGATGTCATGCTCGACCGTTACTGGCATGGTGGAACCTCACGGATTTCCCCTGAGGCACCGGTACCGGTCGTAAAAGTCGAGCAAATCGAAGACCGCCCGGGCGGTGCTGCCAACGTTGCCTTGAACATTGCCGCGCTGGGCGCGCCGGCGTCACTGGTCGGTGTGACCGGCGACGACGAAGCCGCCGACAGCTTGAGCAACAGTCTCAAGGGCGCGGGCGTGCGCGCGCTGTTCCAGCGCATCGCGCACCAGCCGACCATCGTCAAACTGCGGGTCATGAGCCGGCACCAGCAGTTGCTGCGTATCGACTTTGAAGAACCGTTTGCCACCGATGCGCTGGCCCTGGCCTCGCAGGTCGATGATCTGCTCGAAGGCATCAAGGTGCTGGTGCTGTCGGACTACGGCAAAGGCGCGCTGAAGAATCATCAGGCCTTGATTCAGGCGGCCCGGGCCAAAGGCATTCCGGTGCTGGCCGATCCCAAGGGCAAGGATTTTTCGATCTACCGTGGTGCGAGCCTGATCACGCCGAACCTCAGTGAGTTCGAGGCCATCGTTGGCGGTTGCGCCGATGAGCACGAACTGGTGAGCAAGGGCGCGACCCTGATGCACGATCTCGAGCTCGGCGCGCTGCTGGTCACCCGTGGTGAACACGGCATGACCCTGCTGCGTCCGGAGCATCCGGCGCTGCACTTGCCGGCCCGTGCCCGCGAAGTGTTCGACGTGACCGGTGCCGGCGACACGGTGATTTCCACCCTGGCGGCGGCGATCGCTGCCGGTGAAGAACTGCCGCACGCGGTGGCGCTGGCCAATCTGGCGGCGGGCATCGTGGTCGGCAAACTCGGTACTGCGGCGATCAGCGCCCCGGAACTGCGCCGCGCGATTCAGCGTGAAGAAGGTTCGGAGCGTGGGGTGCTAGGTCTGGAACAGCTGGTGCTGGCAGTGGCCGATGCCCGTGCGCATAACGAGCGCATCGTCTTCACCAACGGCTGCTTCGACATTCTGCATGCCGGGCACGTGACCTACCTCGAGCAGGCGCGCGCCCAGGGCGACCGTCTGATCGTGGCGATCAACGATGACGCCTCCGTCAGCCGCCTGAAGGGGCCGGGACGTCCGATCAACAGTGTCGACCGACGCATGGCGGTACTCGCCGGCCTCGGTGCGGTGGACTGGGTGATCAGCTTCCCCGAAGGCACCCCGGAAAACCTGCTGCGCGAGGTCAAGCCGGATGTGCTGGTCAAGGGCGGTGATTACGGTATCGACCAGGTTGTTGGTGCCGATATCGTCAAGGCTTACGGCGGCACGGTGAAAGTGCTGGGTCTGGTGGAAAACAGCTCGACCACGGCGATCGTGGAAAAAATCCGCGGTAACTGATTCAAGCTAAAAAGATCGCCGCCTGCGACAGCTCCTACATTGGAATGCGTTTCCCTGTAGGAGCTGCCGCAGGCGGCGATCTTTTGCGTTTCAGGAACTGACTTTCTTGCGCGGTACGATCTTCTTCAGCAATTGCCTGGCCTTGCCGCGCAACCGCGCCAGTCCCGTGGGTTTCTCCGGCGGGGTCAGGCCTTGTTGGCGTAACCAGTCCTTCCAGCGAATCCGCTCGTCACGCACCAGCCAGCCATCCTGTCTGGCAAAACTTTCGGCCAGATACAGACCGCGCGTGCCCGCCGGAGACAGCTGACCTTTCTTCAAGGTATACAGCTCGGCCAGCGGTTCGCCGTCCTGCAACGGCATCAGGTACAAATCCGGGCGCTTGCGGTCCAGTCGCGCCACCAGTTGATCACCTTCCAGGCGTTCATCGACGTGAAACAGACTCAGGGATTTGGCTTCCTTTGGCACGTCCAGGCGCAAGTCATAGATAAGTTGCAGCGATGCTGTCGGCAGATGCACGTAGGCCCGCGGTCGTTCGAGCAATTGCAGATTGGCGCAGCGCACCGGTCGCGCCGAACCGGACTGCGGCGTCAGGCGAAACGGCAGGGCCTCGCGATAATGCAGGGCGGAGGCGTAGGGTGCGGGTAGCCAGGTGTCGTTGAAGCGCCCGCCGAGCCAGCCTTCCGGGGTTTCCAGCAGGCACTCTTCGGCAATTTCCTGAATCGCCGTGTGCAGCGGGATGTTCAGTTCTTGAGCAGGCACGTAACCGGAAATCAGCTTGAGCACCACATCGCCGCGATCCTGCCGACGCTGGCGCACCAGCACCCAGTAATCGCGATTCTGCCAGTGCAGGGTCAGGCGCACAGAGACCCCGAGGTTGGCCAGTTCCACCGCAAAGCGCTCGGCATCCGCCACGCTCACCGGTTTGCGCCGCTGCAGGGTCTGGGCGAAATTCAGCGGCATGCCGACGCTCTGATACGTCAGGCCTTCGGGCGTGGCCTCGACGAACAGCGGCAGCGTCTTGAAGTTGCTCGGGTTCTTTCTGATGAGCGTGCGCGGCATGTCGGCTCCTGCTTAAGGCCGCGGGGCGGCGTCAGTGACCACGGAGGACCTGGGCAACGGTCGCAACGTTATGGGCGAGGTGCAGCGGATTGATCGTCCCGACAATAGCACTGGCCACGCCGGGCTGCTGGAACAACAACTCGAAGCTGGCGCGCACCGGATCCACGCCCGGACTCAGACATACATGGCCGCTGGCCAGGGCTTTTTTCACCAGAATGGCTTTGCCGTGGGCAGCAGCATAGTCAATGACTGCCTTCTCGTTCTGTTCGTTCAGATTGTAGGTGACCATCGCGCAGTCCCCTTGCTCCAACGCCTTGAGTCCGCCCTCGACCGTTTTGCCGGAGAAGCCGAAACCGCGAATCTTGCCCTCGGCCTTGAGTGCGGCGAGGGTGGCGTAGACCTCTTCGTGTTCGAGGATGGCCAGATCGTTGCCGTCGGAGTGCACCAGCACCAGGTCGATAAAATCGGTTTCAAGACGTTGCAGGCTGCGCTCCACCGACATCCGCGTATGCGCCGCACTGAAGTCATGGCGCGACAGGCCGTCGGCAAACTCTTCACCGACCTTGCTGACGATTACCCAGTCCTGCCGCTGGCCGCGCAACAGCGGGCCGAGGCGTTCTTCGCTGCGACCATAGGCCGGGGCGGTGTCGATCAGGTTGATGCCCAGCCCTTTGGCCTGATTGAGCAGCATGCGTGCCGCGTCATCGTCGGGGATCTGGAAACCGTTGGGGTATTTCACCCCTTGGTCGCGGCCGAGTTTGACCGTGCCCAGGCCCAGCGGTGAAACCATCAGGCCGGTGCTGCCCAAGGGGCGATGCAGTTCGTGCAGGGTCGCTACGCTCATGGCAGCAGTTGCTCCCAGGCTGGAACGCCCATCGGTGGTTTTGGCAACGCCGGCAAAGGTTCGGCGGCTTGTGGCTGAATGCCGTCGCGCTCCAGCGAGGCGATGACCCGGTCGGCGAAGTCCGGCGCCAGTGCGAGTTTGGTCGGCCAGCCCACCAGCAGGCGACCCTCCTCGGCGAGGAAGGCGTTGTCCGGACGGGTCAGGCCGGTTTGCAGGGGCTCGGCGCGATCGACACGCAAGGTCGCCCATTGCGTGGTGCTGAGGTCAATCCACGGCAACAGCTGTGCGATCTCCTTTTGCGCCGTGGCGATCTGTTCGGCAGGTTCGCGCGCCACGCCTTCGCTTTCGGCGATGTCACCGCCCATGTACCAGACCCACTGACCGTCAGCGGCCGGGTGCGTGGTCACGGTGATGCGCGGTTTAGTGCCGCCGCCCAGGCAATGGGCGTACAACGGTTTAAGGCCCGGGCCTTTGGCGATGATCATGTGCAGCGGCCGGCGTTGCATCTGCGGATGAGTCAGGCCCAGGTCTTCCAGCAATCGGGCAGTGCCGGCGCCGGCACTGAGGACGATGCGCTGAGCACGGATCTCGCGACCGTCGACTTTCAGGCCGACCAGCACACCGGCTTCCAGCAGCGGCTCGATGGTTTGCCCGGCGAGCAGGCCGTCACCGGCCAGATCGGCCAGGCGCTGGATCAAGCTCGGCACGTCGACCACCAGTTCGGCGAGGCGATAGACCTTGCCCTTGAAGCGCTTGTCTTGCAGGGCCGGCGGCAGTTGATCGCCCTTGACCTGATCGACCCGGCCACGCACGGCTTTGCTGGCGAAGAAACTGGTGAGGTTGCCGGCGAGGGTGCCGGGCGACCACAGGTAATGCGCTTCGGACAACAGGCGCACGCCGGACAGGTCCAGCTCGCCGTTGCCGGCCAGCGCTTCACGCCAGCGGCGCGGCATGTCGGCGATGGCTTCCGAGGCGCCGGTCAGCGCACCGTGCAGCGCATACTTGGCGCCGCCGTGGATGATGCCCTGGGACTTCACGCTCTGCCCGCCGCCGAGACTGGCGCTTTCCACCAGCACGGTCGAAAAACCCTGACGGCGCAGACGCGCGTTCAGCCAGAGGCCGGCGACACCAGCGCCGACAATCAGAACGTCGGTGGAAATAACGGATGGCATGCAACGACCTCAGTGTTCAAGACGAGGGCGCAGTATACAGACTCGGGAAAGAGCGGGATTTGTCGATGATCAACAGGGCAGATGCAAAACCAAATGTGGGAGCGGGCTTGCTCGCGAATGCGCTGTGTCAGTTAACAGAAATGTTGTTGCCACACCGCCTTCGCGAGCAAGCCCGCTTCCACAGGGGATTTGCGTTACTGCAAATCAGTGCCCGGCAGTCTTGGAGAACAGCTGGATGACCACCACGCCGAGCACGATCAGCGCCATTCCGAGCATCGCCGGCACGTCCAGCTTCTGCCCATAAATGAACAGCGCTGCGACGCTGACCATGACGATGCCCATGCCCGCCCACACGGCGTAGGCGACTCCCACCGGCACAGTGCGCACCACCAGCGTCAGCATCCAGAAAGCAATCCCGTAGCCGACGATCACCAGAATCAGCGGCAGCGGGGTGCTCAGGCCTTTGACCGCTTTCATCGAAACGGTGGCGATCACTTCGGCGCAGATGGCGATGGCCAGAAAGGCGTAGGCGTTCATGTGTAAATCCTCATGTAAAACGTTGCTTGCTGAGGCGGCATTCTAGTCGCTCTCCAGATGGGGTAAAGTCATTACCTATCTGTTTTGAAGATGGGTTGCAGCATGAATACCCTGTGGAATCTGGAACAACTGCGCGCCTTCGTCAGCGTCGCCGAACAGCGCTCGTTTTCTGCCGTGGCGCGCCAGCAACGCAAGGCACAGTCGGCGATCAGCAGTGCGATTGCCATGCTGGAAGATGATTTGGGAGTCAGCCTGTTCGAGCGTAGCAGTGGTCGCTCACCCAGGCTCACCGAAGCGGGCGAAGCACTGCTCGAAGAAGCCCGGGAAGTGCTGCGCCAATGCGAGCGCCTCAATGGTCGGGCGATGGCGATGATGCGCGGCCAGGAAGCGCAGTTGCGCGTGGCGCAGGATGAAGCGATGCCGTATCAGGCACTGGTGGAAAGCTTCGATGCGCTGGCCGAGCAATTTCCCAGCCTCGAAGTGCAACTGACCAGCGCCGCCCAGGGTGAAGTCGCACGCAAACTGGTCGAGCGTCGCGCTGATCTGGGCCTGCTGTTCTATCACGACGAAATTCCCGAAGCGCTGGAGCGTCGGGTATTGGGCCGGGTGGAAATGGTCACCGTCTGCGGGATCAATCATCCGCTGGCGACGCAGTCCTACGTCACCTGCCAGCAACTGGCGCAGCATCGGCAACTGCTGATGTCGACGCAGACCAGCGTCTACCCCGGCAACGAACCGGCTAGCCCGCAAGTCTGGCGCGCTGACAGTTTCTACGTGATGGCCGAATGGTTGGTGCGGGATCTGGGCTGGGCCTGGCTACCCCGGCATGTGGTGCAGTATTCGGCTTATCAGGGCCTGATGGTCGAACTGGACAGCGAATGGACCCCGCCGGCGTTGGTGGTGGAGCTGGTCTGGCGCCGGGATGAACCCCTCGGCCCGGCTGCGCGCTGGCTGGCTGAACGTTTTGCCGTGCACTTGCGGGCGATTGGCGACAAAAGTCGATAAACTCCGCCGCCATGAATAGAACTCTCTACACCGCGCTGTTTTACCTGGGGCTGCCATTGGTGGCGATTCGGCTGTGGCTGCGCTCGCGCAAGGCCCCGGCGTATGCCAAACGGATTGGCGAGCGCTTCTCCTACGGGATGCCACCACTGCAACCCGGCGGGATCTGGGTGCACGCGGTGTCGGTGGGCGAAAGCATTGCCGCCGCGCCGATGATTCGCGCCTTGCTGCAGCGTTATCCACAGCTGCCGATCACCGTGACCTGCATGACGCCGACCGGATCGGAACGGATTCAGGCGTTGTTCGCCGGCGAACCGCGCATCCAGCATTGTTATCTGCCCTACGACTTGCCGTGCGCAGCGGCGCGTTTTCTTGATCACGCCAAACCGAAACTGGCGGTGATCATGGAAACCGAACTGTGGCCCAACCACATCCATCAGTGCGCCAAGCGCGGGATTCCGGTGGCGCTGGCCAACGGCCGGTTGTCCGAACGATCGGCCCGGGGTTATGGCCGTTTCACTAAGCTGACCGCGCCGATGCTCGCTGAAATGAGTTTTTTCGCGGTGCAGACCGAGGCTGAAGCCCAGCGCTTCCGCGATCTCGGCGCGCGTCCGCAGGCGGTCGAGGTCACTGGCTCGATCAAGTTCGACCTGACCATCGACCCGCAACTGCTGCAGCGCGCCCATGAGTTGCGCGGCCAATGGCAGGCGCTCGAGCGCCCGGTGTGGATCGCTGCGAGTACCCACGAAGGCGAAGACGAAGTGGTGCTCGACGCCCATCGCCGGCTGTTGGCGAACTACCCGAACGCATTGCTGATCCTGGTGCCGCGCCATCCCGAGCGCTTCAACTCGGTGTTCGAATTGTGCCAGCGTGAAGGCTTTGCCACGGTGCGCCGTTCCACCGGTGCCAACGTCGAAGCGGACACTTCAGTGCTGCTCGGCGACACCATGGGCGAGCTGCTGTTTCTCTATGCGTTGGCTGACAGTGCTTTCGTCGGCGGCAGCCTGGTGCCCAACGGCGGGCATAACCTGCTGGAGCCGGCAGCACTGGCAAAACCGGTGCTCAGCGGCCCGCATCTATTCAACTTCCTCGACATCGCCGCGCAATTGCGTGAAGCCGGCGCGCTGGCCGAAGTGGATGATGCCGAAGGGCTGGCGGTGGAAGTGCAGCGCTTGTTCGAATTGCCGCGCGATGCCCAGCGCATGGCCGAGGCGGGGCTGGCGGTGATGCGGCGTAATCAGGGGGCGCTGCAGCGGTTGCTGGATGGCTTGGGCCGGTTGATCAAATAGTCGCCCGGAACATTTATTGTGGTGAGGGGATTTATCCCCGATCGGCTGCGCAGCAGTCGTTAACCCTGCTTGCCATATCAGACTGAATCACCGCGGTGAATGGTTTTGGGGCTGCTACGCGCCCCATCGGGGATAAATCCCCTCGCCACAGGGGATTTTCCAGATTGTTTAGGGGCGCGCCTTGAGCTGTGCTTCCGCTGCCTTGGCCAGATCCGGTGGCAGGAAGTCCTTGTCCGGGTTGTAGTCGGCCTTCAGATAGCGCGCCAGGTCTTGCAAGTCACCCGGATTCAACGTTCCTGCCGCCTGCTTCAAGCGCAGGTTGTCGAGGATGTAGTCGTAGCGGGTGTTGTTGTAGTTGCGCACCGAGGTGTACAGCTGGCGCTGGGCGTCGAGCACGTCAACGATGTTGCGCGTACCCACCTGGTAACCGATTTCCGTGGCTTCCACCGCGCTCTGGTTGGAGATGATCGACTGGCGGCGCGCCTGCACCTGCTCGACATCGGTGTTCACCGCGCGGTGCAGGTTGCGGGTGTTTTCCACCACCTGCCGACGCAGGGATTCGCGCTGTTGCTCGCTCTGATCCAGTTGCGCATAGGACTGACGCACTTGCGAACTGGTCAGCCCACCGCTGTAGATCGGAATGTTCAGTTGCAGGCCCAGGGTGCTTTGCTCGACGTTGCCACTGTACGGCGTACCGAAGGCGTTCGGGTTGGCGAAACCGAGGGCGTCGTTGTCACCCTTTTCGTATTTGGCCACGGCATCGAGGGTCGGCAGGTGACCGGCCTTGCGCTGTTTGAGGGTCTGTTCGGCGGAGCTGACCGCAAAGTTGCTCGCCAGCAGATTGAGGTTCTGTTTGCCCGCCGTGTCGACCCAGGCCTTGGCGTCGTTTGGCGCCGGCGGCAGGATCGGCAGCGTGTGGACGATGCCCTGAATCGAGTTGTACTGACGGTTGGTCAGGGTGATCAGCGCTTCGAACGCATCATCGACCTGACGCTGCGCAACGATACGGTTGGCGCGCGCGGTGTCGTAACTGGCCTGCGATTGCAGGACATCGGTCTTGTCCGACAGGCCGACATCGAAACGCTCGTTGGACTGGTCGAGCTGACGCTTGAACGCGGCTTCTTCAGCCTTGGTCGAGGCCAGGTTGTCCTGACTGCGCAGCACGTTGAAGTAGCTTTCAGCCGATTGCAGAATCAGGTTCTGTTCGGTGGCCGAGAGTTGCAGGGCGGCTTGTTCGTTGACGTCTTTCGCCGCTTGGTACTGGAACCAGCGATCGGCGCGGAACAACGGCTGGGCCAGGGTCGCCTGATAGGAATGCGCGCTGCGATTGGCAATGGCTGAAGGCTGGTCGATCGAGGTGCGCACGTCCGCCACTTCGGCGCCGCCAGACAAGTTCGGCAGCAAGCCGGCACGGGCCTGCGGCACCACTTCCTTTTGCGCTCCGTACTGGGCGCGGGCGGCGGCCAGATCGGCGTTGTTGTCGACGGCTTCCTGATAGACGCTGACCAGGTCGGTCTTGGTCGACAAGGGCGCTTCTGCTGCCCAGGCCATTGCGTTGGACGCACAAGACACGGCAAGAGCCAGTGAAAGTTTGCGCAGCATGAGGCGATCCCTAGCAAAAATATTACGGAAATAATGTGCGCGCCAAGGCTACGGCGCGGCCCCGGCAGCGTCAAGGCGCGCAGGGCACAGCGAGTGTAGTTGCGCAATCGTGCGGCAACAATCCTGCAAGTCCCGGTAATTGCGCCATTCATCATGGTGTTTGCCGCGGTGTTGGCGTTCTTTGCTGGTTGTGTCTAGACTGGCCGGGTTCTTGTCGGGGTGCCTTGCTATGAGGCTGAGATCGAATAATTTCGGATCCCGTTGAACCTGATCAGGTTAGCGCCTGCGTAGGGAACAAGATTTCTCGTCACCCGGCGAGTCCTCTTGTGCTTCGTCCGGGAAATTGTTCGACAATCGAACGCTCGACGACGATGCACAGCACCAGTCCTGGTGCGTCCGTGCCTTTCAGGTTCTGCTCCGACAATCCATTTGCCTGGATGCTGTCTGGAGAGCCCGTGATGACTACAAAAGCAAAAAACGCGATCAACCTGAGTGACTCGGCCAAGGTCGATGAGCAGTCGGTTCAGCCGTTCACCCGTTCGCAAAAAGTCTACGTTCAGGGCTCGCGCCCGGACATCCGCGTGCCGATGCGCGAAATCACCCTCGATGTGACCCCGACCGACTTCGGCGGCGAAATCAACGCGCCGGTCACCGTCTACGACACCTCGGGCCCGTACACCGATCCGAACGTGGTGATCGACGTGCGCAAAGGTCTGGGCGACGTGCGTTCGGCGTGGATCGACGACCGTGGCGACACCGAGCGTTTGCCAGGCCTGAGTTCCAACTTCGGTCAGGAGCGCCTCGCCGACCCTGAACTGACCAAGCTGCGTTTCGCCCACGTCAACAGCCCGCGCCGCGCCAAGGCCGGGGCCAACGTCAGCCAGATGCACTACGCGCGCAAAGGCATCATCACCGCCGAGATGGAATACGTCGCCATCCGCGAAAACATGAAGCTGCAAGAAGCCCGCGCCGCTGGCCTGTTGACTCAGCAACACGCCGGCCACAGCTTCGGCGCGAGCATCCCGAAAGAAATCACCGCTGAATTCGTCCGCGAAGAAATCGCCCGTGGTCGCGCGATCATTCCGGCCAACATCAACCACGTCGAACTGGAACCGATGATCATCGGCCGTAACTTCCTGGTGAAGATCAACGGCAACATCGGCAACAGCGCCCTGGGTTCGTCCATCGAAGAAGAAGTGGCGAAACTGACCTGGGGCATTCGCTGGGGTTCGGACACCGTGATGGACCTGTCCACCGGCAAACACATTCACGAAACCCGCGAATGGATCATCCGCAACTCGCCGGTGCCGATCGGTACCGTGCCGATCTATCAGGCGCTGGAGAAGGTCAACGGCGTCGCTGAAGACCTGACCTGGGAGCTGTTCCGCGACACGCTGATCGAGCAGGCCGAGCAGGGCGTCGACTACTTCACCATCCACGCCGGCGTGCTGTTGCGCTACGTGCCGCTGACCGCCAAACGCGTGACCGGCATCGTTTCCCGTGGCGGTTCGATCATGGCCAAGTGGTGCCTGGCGCACCACAAAGAGAACTTCCTCTACACCCACTTCGACGAAATCTGCGAAATCATGAAGGCCTACGACGTCAGCTTCTCGCTGGGCGATGGCCTGCGTCCGGGCTCGATTGCCGACGCCAACGACGAAGCGCAATTCGGCGAGCTGGAGACCCTCGGCGAGCTGACCAAGATCGCCTGGAAACACGACGTGCAATGCATGATCGAAGGCCCGGGCCATGTGCCGATGCAGTTGATCAAAGAGAACATGGACAAGCAGCTTGAGTGCTGCGACGAGGCGCCGTTCTATACCCTCGGCCCGCTGACCACCGATATTGCGCCGGGTTACGACCACATCACCTCGGGTATCGGTGCGGCGATGATCGGCTGGTTCGGTTGCGCCATGCTCTGCTACGTGACGCCGAAGGAACACCTCGGCTTGCCGAACAAGGATGACGTGAAGACCGGGATCATCACCTACAAGATCGCCGCCCACGCAGCGGACCTGGCCAAAGGGCATCCGGGCGCGCAGATTCGCGACAACGCCTTGAGCAAGGCGCGTTTCGAATTCCGTTGGGAAGACCAGTTCAACCTCGGTCTCGACCCGGACACTGCACGTTCGTATCACGATGAAACCCTGCCGAAGGACTCGGCCAAGGTCGCGCACTTCTGCTCGATGTGCGGGCCGAAATTCTGCTCGATGAAGATCACTCAGGAAGTCCGTGAATACGCGGCCAACCAGCGGATCGACGCGGTCGACGTGGACGTCGCCCAAGGCCTTGCGGAACAGGCCGAGCGGTTCAAGAAGGAAGGCAGTCAGCTGTACAAGAAGGTTTGATCTGACCTGAAGTCTGCGGTGTCTGTGCTGGCCCCTTCGCGAGCAAGCCCGCTCCCACATTTGAATCCAGTTGTTCACAAAACTTGTGTTCACAGGCGATCCAGTGTGGGAGCGGGCTTGCTCGCGAAGACGTCAGAACAGGCGCCAGGGATCTCAATGACAAAAATACTCCTCTGAGATAACACCTTGAGCATTCAACCCGGCACTTATTCCCCCGACCTCGCCGTACCCGCCGACAAGCGAGTATTCGGCGGTCGCGATCTGTTTTCCCTGTGGTTTTCCCTCGGCATCGGCTTGATGGTATTGCAGACCGGCGCCTTGCTCGCGCCGGGTCTGGGCCTTTCCGGTTCGCTGCTGGCGATTTTCCTAGGCACGCTGGTTGGCGTGCTGCTGTTGGCCGCTGTCGGCGTGATCGGCAGCGATACCGGTCTGTCCTCGATGGCCGCACTGAAACTGAGCCTCGGCAGCAAAGGCGCGAGCCTGCCGGCGCTGCTCAACCTGCTGCAACTGATCGGTTGGGGCTCGTTCGAAATCATCGTCATGCGTGACGCTGCCAGCCTGCTCGGCACTCGCGCGTTCAGCGAGGGTTCGCTGTGGGCCAGCCCGATGCTCTGGACCTTGTGTTTCGGCGCGCTGGCGACTTTGCTCGCGGTCAGCGGGCCGCTGACGTTCGTGCGTAAGATCCTGCGCAAGTGGGGCATCTGGCTGATTCTGGCCGCGTGCATCTGGCTGACCTGGAATCTGTTCACCAAGGCTGATCTGGCGGCACTCTGGGCGCGTGCCGGGGACGGTTCGATGCCGTTCGCCGTGGGCTTCGACATTGCCATCGCCATGCCGTTGTCGTGGCTGCCGCTGATCGCCGATTACTCGCGCTTTGGCAAGCGTGCGAAGCACGTGTTCGGCGGCACTGCGATCGGTTTCTTTATCGGTAACTTCTGGTTGATGAGTCTCGGCGTGGCCTACACCCTGGCGTTTGCGCCGAGTGGTGAAGTCAATGCGTTACTGCTGGCACTGGCCGGGGCCGGTCTGGGCATTCCGCTGTTGCTGATTCTGCTGGATGAGTCGGAAAACGCTTTCGCCGACATTCATTCGGCAGCGGTGTCGAGCGGGATTCTGTTGCGCTTGAAAGTCGAGCATCTGGCCTTGGCCATCGGCGTGATCTGCACCCTGATTGCACTGCTGGCGCCATTGGCGCAGTACCAGAACTTCCTGTTGCTGATCGGTTCGGTGTTCGCGCCGCTGTTCGGCGTGGTGCTGGTGGATCACTTCATCCTGCGCAAGCGCAGCGCTCAGGTGGCGTCAGCCGCATTGCGCTGGCCGGCGCTGCTGGCGTGGCTGGGCGGGATCAGCACCTACCACTTGCTGGCGAATCTGTATCCGGATGTCGGCGCGACCCTGCCGGCACTGGTGCTGGCAGGGCTGTTGCAACTGGTGCTCGGTCGGGCGTTCAGTTACGGCCGGGAAACAGCTCGGGTTTGAGAATGCCGTTCAGACGCGGGTAAGGAATCTTCAGTTCGACGTGGCCCAGCGCGTAAGGCGCGATGGTGCTCACGTCGTACTTGAGGATCACGCCACCGTAGGTCAGCGCCACGTTCGGGGTTTTGACGAACGGCCAGCTCTTCACGAAATCCGCTTCCTGATCGAGCTTGGTGCTGATCAGCCAGCTGTTATGCGCCACTTGCGCCGCTTTCCAGAACGCCTCTTCCTGACCCGGCAGCAACATGTCCGACAGGTTCAGCACTTTATGCTGCTGACGCGAATAGTTGATGAAACCGCGGCCCGGCGTGCCATGGGCGCCGCCGGTGTCGAGGTAGCTCGACAGTTCGATGATCACCAAGCCGTCATGCTGCTCGCGTACCTTGGCCTGCAAATAGCTGCTGTTGCGCGGGCCGGCGTTGCGCAGGAATTGATCACGATAGGCGGCCAGGGTTGGCGCTACCGCTGCGTTTTGCTCGGTGCGGGTCATTTGCAGCAGGCGTTTTTCGATAATGCCGTCCAGCGCAGGCTCGGCCGCGAAGTGCACGGTATCGATATTCACCAGCGGGCAGTCCGGGTTGGAACAGCCGGGTTTCAGGGTTTCCGACGCATCGCGGGTGGTTTCCAGCGGCGTGCGGTAGTTGGGCTGGAACAGGTTGGCGCAGGCGCCCAGGGTCAGGGCGATGGCGGCCACGGAGGCAATTTTGAAAAGCGACATGGGCGTCCTTTCTGAAACAGGGGAAGGCAAAAAGTTATCCGCTTCGACTCTCGCCGAAGCAGTCAGTTCGCCACTAAGCTAATTAGAGTGGGTTTCGCCTCCACCGTCCATCCCGCTGACGGTAAAGGGGCTGCATCAATCATCGCGGGCGCGTTAGGATGGCGCGAAGTCGAGGCCGCCAGTAACCAAAAGCAGCCTCGTATTGGATTTGCAGCAAGAGAGGATGCTCATGACAGATTTTGCCAACGCCACTCCGGCCACCGTCGATGTCGTAAAGCGAGAGCGCTGCTACGAGGGCTTCTACAAGCTCGACCGTTTGCACCTGCGCCATGAACTGTTCGCCGGGGGCATGAGCCGCGAGATCAACCGCGAAGTCTTCGTGCGTCACGATGCCGTGTGCCTGCTGCCTTACGATCCAAAGCGCGATGAAGTGGTGCTGCTCGAGCAGTTTCGCGTCGGTGCCATGGGCAAGACCGACAACCCTTGGCTGGTTGAGCTGGTCGCCGGTCTGATCGACAAGGCCGAAGTGCCGGAAGAAGTTGCTCACCGCGAGGCGCAGGAGGAAGCTGGGCTGGACATCAAGGCCCTGTGGCCGATGACCCAATATTTCCCGTCGCCGGGCGGCAGCAACGAATACGTGCATTTGTTTCTGGGGCGTTGCAGTACAGAAGGCGTAGGCGGCCTGCATGGGCTGGAGGAAGAAGCAGAAGACATCCGTGTCACGGTCTGGGCCTTTGAAGATGCCTTGCAGGCCGTCCGTGACGGACGCATTGCCAACGCGGCGAGCATCATCGCCTTGCAATGGCTGGCGCTGAACCGCGCCGAAGTGAGGGGGTTATGGTCGTAAACAAGCTGCGCGATCGCTATCGAGTCGACCTCGCCGGGCTGCAAGCCGCCTGCGAGGCCAACTATGCGCGCCTGATGCGACTGGTGCCGGATATGCGCAACGACCCCGAGGCGCGGCGGATCGCCGTGACCCAGGGCGAGCAGATGCTCGGCGTGCTGGCCCTCGAAGTGCTGCAGACTTGCCCCTACACCACCACTTTGCAGGTGCGTCAGGAACACAGTTTGCCGTGGCTGCCGGTGCCGCAACTGGAAGTGCAGGTCTACCACGATGCGCGGATGGCCGAAGTGATCAGCGCCGAGCATGCACGACGCTTTCGCGGCATCTATCCTTACCCGAACGCCGCGATGCATCAGCCGGATGAAAAGGCCCAGCTCAATCTGTTCCTCGGGGAATGGCTGAGCCATTGTCTGGCCCTGGGGCACGAGTACGAAGTCGTACGCTAGTTGTGAACTGCGTCCGGTTCGCCGGTTTCCCCTTTGCGTCATCCCCCAGCATAATTGCGGCACTCAACCGATTCCGTGCTTTTGCCCTGGGAGAACGCCTTGCCGAGCGTATCCACATTGACCACCGCCGATCCGGCGCTGCTGGTGCAGTTATCCGACAGTCATCTGTTCGCCGAGGCGGACGGCACACTGCTGGGCATGAACACCCGCGAGAGCCTGCAAAAGGTCATCGAACTGGTGCTCAGGCAGCGACCTCGGATCGACTTGATTCTGGCCACGGGGGACCTTTCCCAGGATGGCACTCTGGAGTCGTATCAACAGTTTCGTGAGATGACGGCTCAGATCGATGCGCCGGCGCGCTGGATTCCCGGCAATCACGATGAGCCGCAAATCATGGCTCAGGCCGCGGTGCAAAGTGCATTACTGGAATCAGTGGTTGATGTCGGCAACTGGCGCGTGACCTTGCTCGACTCGGCGGTGCCGGGCTCTGTGCCGGGGTATCTGCAGGATGATCAGTTGCAACTGCTGGCGCGCTCGCTGAGCGAAGCGCCAGAGCGCCATCATCTGGTGTGTTTCCACCATCATCCGGTGCCGGTGGGTTGTGCCTGGGCGGAGCCGATCGGTTTGCGCAATCCCGAAGCATTCTTCGACGTGCTCGATCGTTTTCCTCAGGCTCGCGCGGTGCTGTGGGGGCATGTGCATCAGGAGATCGACCGCGAACGCAACGGCGTACGGCTGATGGCCTCGCCATCGACCTGCATTCAGTTCGAGCCTGGCAGTCACGACTTCAAGGTCGGCGAACAGGCGCCGGGCTATCGCTGGTTGCGGCTGTTGCCGGACGGGCGGCTGGAAACCGGTGTCGAGCGCGTTACCGACTTCCAATTCACCGTCGATTACGGCTCCGAAGGCTACTGATTTCGATCAAGAGCCCCTCACCCCAGCCCTCTCCCGGAGGGAGAGGGAGCTGACCGAGGTGTCTGGCGTTATCCATCGACCTGAAAGAATGTGTCGATTATGGATTCGCTGAAACTCGCTCAAGTCGGTGTAGCTCTTGAATATCCCCCATTCAGTCCCTCTCCCTCCGGGAGAGGGCTAGGGTGAGGGGCTTTCTCCCTGTAAACTCCGCTATCTTTCGCCGACACCCAGGGAGCTCAAATGTCCGGTTCGATCCTCTATATCCACGGTTTCAACAGCGCGCCGGCCTCGAAAAAGGCCTGTCAGCTGGTCGAGGTGATGGAACGGCTGGGTTTGAGCGACCAATTGCGTGTCCCGGCGCTGCATCACCACCCGCGTGAAGCCATCGGTCAGTTGCAGCAGGCGATTGCCGAGCTGGGCCGGCCGTTGCTGGTGGGAAGCTCACTCGGCGGCTACTATGCGACTCACCTGGCTGAGCGCCACGGCTTGAAAGCCCTGCTGGTCAACCCGGCGGTCAGCCCGCACCGGATGTTCGACGGCTACCTGGGCACACAGAAAAACCTGTATACCGATGAGACCTGGGAATTGACCCACGACCATGTGACGGCCCTGGCCGAGCTGGAAGTGCCGGCACCCGTGGATGCACAGCGTTATCAGGTGTGGTTGCAGACCGGCGATGAAACACTGGATTATCGCCTCGCCCAGCAGTATTACCGGGCCTGCGCCTTGCGCATTCAGGCCGGCGGCGACCATGGTTACCAGGGTTTTGCCGAACAATTACCGGCGTTGTTGAGTTTTGCCGGCATTGGCGCCGATTTGTATCAGGCAATCGATTTCACCGCACTGTGAAGTCTTGCCCCTTTTTCATTGAATCACTGACGACGAGACCCTATGGCCACTCCCAGCGCTAGCTCTTATAACGCCGACGCCATCGAAGTCCTCTCGGGCCTCGACCCGGTGCGCAAACGCCCCGGCATGTACACCGACACCAGTCGGCCGAACCACCTCGCCCAGGAAGTCATCGACAACAGTGTCGACGAAGCCCTGGCCGGCCACGCCAAATCGGTGCAGGTCATTCTGCACGCCGATCACTCGCTGGAGGTCAGCGACGACGGTCGCGGCATGCCGGTCGACATTCACCCGGAAGAGGGTGTGTCGGGTGTCGAGCTGATCCTCACCAAGCTGCATGCGGGCGGCAAGTTTTCCAACAAGAACTACCAGTTCTCCGGCGGTCTGCACGGGGTGGGTATTTCCGTGGTCAACGCCTTGTCGACCGAAGTCCGGGTGCGCGTGAAGCGTGACGGCAACGAATACCAGATGACCTTCAAGGATGGCTTCAAGGCCACCGAGCTGGAAATCGTCGGCACCGTCGGCAAGCGCAACACCGGCACCAGCGTGTACTTCGCGCCGGATCCGAAATACTTCGATTCACCGAAATTCTCCATCAGCCGCCTCAAGCACGTGCTCAAGGCCAAGGCTGTGCTGTGCCCGGGGCTGCTGGTCAGCTTCGAAGACAAGGGCACCGGCGAGAAAGTCGAATGGCATTACGAAGACGGCCTGCGCTCCTATCTGGTGGACGCGGTCAGCGAATTCGAACGCCTGCCGGACGAGCCATTCTGCGGCAGCCTCGCCGGTAATAAAGAAGCGGTGGACTGGGCCCTGCTGTGGCTGCCGGAAGGTGGCGACGCGGTGCAGGAAAGCTACGTCAACCTGATCCCGACGGCGCAGGGCGGGACCCACGTCAACGGTCTGCGTCAGGGCCTGCTCGACGCGATGCGCGAGTTCTGCGAATTCCGCAGCCTGCTGCCACGCGGCGTGAAGCTGGCGCCGGAAGACGTCTGGGAACGCATCGCTTTCGTGCTGTCGATGAAGATGCAGGAGCCGCAATTCTCCGGCCAGACCAAAGAGCGCTTGTCGTCCCGTGAAGCGGCGGCATTCGTTTCCGGCGTCGTGAAAGATGCATTCAGCCTGTGGCTCAACGCCAACCCGGAAACCGGTCTGGCGCTGGCCGAACTGGCGATCAACAACGCCGGTCGCCGCCTGAAAGCGAGCAAGAAAGTCGAGCGCAAGCGCGTGACCCAGGGGCCGGCGCTGCCGGGCAAACTGGCTGACTGCGCCGGACAGGATCCGATGCGTTCAGAGCTGTTCCTGGTCGAAGGTGATTCCGCCGGTGGTTCCGCCAAGCAAGCGCGGGACAAGGAATTCCAGGCGATCCTGCCGTTGCGCGGCAAGATCCTCAACACCTGGGAAGTCGATGGCAGCGAAGTGCTGGCCAGCCAGGAAGTGCACAACATCGCCGTGGCCATCGGGGTCGATCCGGGCGCTGCAGACATGAGCCAGCTGCGCTACGGCAAAATATGCATCCTCGCCGACGCCGACTCCGACGGTCTGCACATCGCGACGCTGCTGTGCGCGTTGTTCGTCCAGCATTTCCGCCCGCTGGTGGACGCCGGTCACGTCTACGTGGCGATGCCGCCGCTGTACCGCATCGATCTCGGCAAAGAGATCTACTACGCCCTCGACGAAGCCGAGCGCGACGGGATTCTCGATCGTCTGGTGGCCGAGAAGAAACGCGGCAAACCGCAGGTCACCCGATTCAAAGGTCTGGGTGAAATGAACCCGCCGCAACTGCGTGAAACCACCATGGACCCGAACACCCGGCGCCTGGTGCAGTTGACACTGGGCGATGATTTTGCCGAAACCTCGGAAATGATGGACATGCTGCTGGCGAAGAAACGCGCCGGTGACCGCAAAACCTGGCTCGAATCCAAGGGCAACCTGGCCGAGGTGCTGGCCTGATGCGGTTTGGCTGGGCCTTGGCGGGTGCATTGCTGCTGAGTGCGATGGGCGTGTCGGCGGAGCCGCTGCAGGAGTTGCGCGTGCTCTCGGAACATCCGGTCGAAGGCATGCGTGGCGGCAACCTGTCGGGACTGGCCATGTGTGGCAGCGAGTTGTGGACGGTGTCGGACCGCGATGACGATCAGATCTATCGGCTCAATACCGCCGGTCAGGTCTGGCAGGCCGAGGCCTTGCACATCGACGTGCCGCTGGTGCCGGAGACCGGTTTGCCGTGGGGATTGCGCTCGCGCAATTGGGCCGCGTCGTTCGTGCGCGGTGGCGACCTGGATTTCGAAGGCATCAGCTGCGACAGCGCCGGCAATCGCTACATTGTCAGCGAGGGCCACGCGGCGGTCTTGCAGGTGCCCGTCAGCGGCCCGGTCAACTGGCTGAAGATTTCGCCGATGATGGTTCGCGAAGCGCGGGCCAGTGGCATGCTCCTGCATTTCAATGCGATCTTCGAAGGTCTGGCGATCAACCCGGCGGGTGATCAGATGTGGCTGGCCGGCGAACGGCAAAACCGCGGCTTGCTGCTGATCAAGCGTCAGCAGACGGTGTGGGATTGCGACGGTCGTTGCGTGCTGCTCAGCGAGGGCGGCAAGGAGATGCAGCCGCTGCAGTTCCCGCATGCCAAAGCGGTCGACCGCGACTTTTCCGACCTTTCGTTGTTCAACGGCAAATTGTTTACCCTTGAACGCAACGCCTTCCAGATTTGTCGGCGCGACGCGCAGACTGCCAAGGTCGAGCGCTGCTGGTCGTACGCCGCTGAACTGTTGCAGGCCAACCGCCGTTACTCGCAGAACTTCGGGTTGGAAGAAGCATTGATCGTTGATGCTGAGGGTGCGTGGGTCGGCGTCGACAATAATTTCGGCCCCCGCGCCGACGGAGAGGTTCGCCCGATCGTCTGGCGCTTCGCCGCGCCTGAAGGTGGCTGGAGCGCCAAACCGTGAGTCAGCAACCGCCGGGCAAACGCGCCGGCCGGGTGTTGATGATTCTGGCCTGGTGCGCGGGGCTGTTTCTGGCCACGCGGTTTTTCGGCCAGTGGGAAGAACGTCAGCAGAATCCGAACGTGGTGGTCACGTCCGAGCAGCATGGCGGCGTGATCGAAGTGAAGCTGGCCGGCAACGCCCAAGGGCATTTTGTCGCCAGCGGCCAGATCAACGGTGAGCCGGTGGAGTTCATGCTCGACACCGGCGCGACCGATGTGGCGATCCCGGCGGATCTGGCCAAGCGCTTGAAACTGGAAGAGGGTTTCGGTGTGACCCTGAGCACGGCCAACGGCCTGAGCCAGGGCTACCGGACAAAGATCGACCGCCTGCAACTGGGCGACATCGTGCTGCGGGACGTCCGCGCGCTGGTGGCGCCAGGTCTGCATGGCGATCAGGTGCTGCTCGGCATGAGCGCCCTGAACAAACTTGAATTTACCCAGCGCGGCGGCACCATGCTGCTGCGCCAGACAACGAACCGATGAGGCCCGCATGAGCGACATCCTTGCAGACAGCTTAGACGGCGTAGAACGCCGATCGCTGGCTGACTTCACCGAAAATGCCTACCTCAACTACTCCATGTACGTGATCATGGACCGTGCCCTGCCGCATATCGGCGACGGCCTGAAGCCGGTACAGCGGCGCATCATTTATGCGATGAGCGAGCTGGGGCTGGACGCCGATTCCAAGCACAAGAAATCGGCGCGTACCGTCGGTGACGTGCTCGGCAAGTTCCACCCGCACGGCGATTCGGCGTGTTACGAAGCGATGGTGCTGATGGCCCAGCCGTTCAGCTATCGCTACACGCTGGTCGACGGCCAGGGCAACTGGGGTGCGCCGGACGATCCGAAGTCCTTCGCCGCCATGCGTTACACCGAAGCACGCCTGTCGCGCTATTCCGAAGTGCTGCTCAGCGAACTGGGCCAGGGTACCGCTGACTGGGGCCCGAACTTCGACGGTACCTTGCAGGAACCACTGGTGTTGCCGGCACGTTTGCCGAACATCCTGCTCAACGGCACCACCGGCATCGCTGTCGGTATGGCCACCGACGTGCCGCCGCACAATCTGCGCGAAGTCGCCACTGCCTGCGTGCGCTTGCTCGATGAGCCGAAAGCCACGGTCGAACAGCTCTGCGAACACATTCAAGGCCCGGACTATCCGACCGAAGCGGAAATCATCACCCCGCGCGCCGACCTGCTGAAAATGTACGAAACCGGCAAGGGCTCGGTACGCATGCGCGCCGTGTACCACGTCGAGGACGGCGACATCATCGTCACCGCGCTGCCGCATCAGGTCTCCGGGGCCAAAGTGCTGGAGCAGATCGCCGCGCTGATGCAGGCCAAGCCGTCGAAAGCACCGCAGATCGCTGACCTTCGTGATGAATCCGACCACGAAAACCCGTGCCGCATCGTAATCATTCCGGTCAACAGCCGCGTCGATCACGAAGCGCTGATGCAGCACCTGTTCGCCAGCACCGAGCTGGAGTCGACCTACCGGGTCAACGTCAACATTATCGGTCTGGATGGCAAGCCGCAGCTGAAGAACCTGCGTGCATTGCTGGTCGAATGGCTGGAATTCCGCGTGCTGACCGTGCGTCGCCGCCTGCAATTCCGCCTCGACAAAGTCGAGCGTCGGCTGCACCTGTTGGACGGTTTGCTGATCGCCTACCTCAACCTGGATGAAGTGATCCACATCATCCGCACCGAGGAGCACCCGAAAGCCAAGCTGATCGAGCGATTTGCCCTCAGCGAGATCCAGGCCGACTACATCCTCGACACCCGCCTGCGGCAGTTGGCGCGTCTGGAAGAGATGAAGCTGCGCGACGAGCAGGACGAACTGCTCAAGGAACAGGCCAAGCTGCAAGCCCTGCTGGGCAGCGAAGCCAAGCTGAAGAAGCTGGTGCGCACCGAGCTGCTCAAAGACGCTGAAACCTATGGCGATGACCGTCGTTCGCCGATCGTCGAACGTGCTGAAGCGAAAGCGCTGACCGAACACGATCTGCTGCCGAACGAGAAAGTTACCGTCGTGCTGTCGGAAAAAGGCTGGATCCGTTCGGCCAAAGGCCATGACATCGATGCCACCGGCCTGTCGTACAAGGCGGGTGACGGCTTCAAAACCTCGGCGGCGGGGCGTTCCAACCAGTCTGCCGTGGTGATTGACTCCACTGGCCGCAGCTATTCGGTCGCTGCCCACACCTTGCCGTCGGCGCGTGGCCAGGGCGAACCGTTGACCGGCCGTCTGACCCCGCCACCGGGTGCGACCTTCGAGTGCGTGCTGATGCCGGAAGACGATGCGCTGTACGTGATCGCCTCCGACGCCGGTTACGGTTTCGTGGTCAAGGGCGAAGACCTGCAAGCCAAGAACAAGGCCGGTAAAGCCCTGTTGAGCTTGCCGAACAACGCCAAGGTGATCGCGCCGCGTCCGGTGACTGATCGCGAGAATGACTTGCTTGCCGCCGTGACAAGCGAGGGGCGGATGCTGGTCTTCAATATCAGCGATTTGCCGCAGTTGGCGAAGGGCAAGGGCAACAAGATCATCGGTGTACCGGGTGACCGTGTCGCCAGCCGTGAAGAGTTTGTCACGGACATTGCTGTGATTCCCGCGGGTGCAACCTTGATCCTGCAAGCAGGCAAACGTCCGTATAAACTGAAAGCTGAAGACCTCGAACACTACAAAGGTGAGCGTGGACGGCGTGGCAACAAGCTTCCACGTGGCTTCCAGCGGGTCGATGCACTGCTCGTCGAAAACCTCAATTAGGCGAAAACGCCCATCTAGAGGCGTCGATCTACGATTTAACGCGTAGATCGACGCTTTGGCGCTGGAGTCGGAACGCATATTCACGGATGATATGGCCTTTCCAAGCGCCGGCGTGGCCGAGCGTTCTTCATATTTATTGAGTATTTTCACTGTGGTCAGCCTTGTGGCGGCCACCTGGACGGGATGATGACTGCTCTGCGCCCCCTTATTTTCCTGCTCGCCGGCGTTTTGGGCCTGGCGGGTTGCAGCGTTCACCAGCCGGTGTCGCTGTATCAGCTGGACAGCGGAAGTCCGGCTCAGCCTGCGCAAAGCACAGGCATGGCGGTTTTGTTGGGTCCGGTAGTCATTGCTGATTACCTGCAACGTGAAACTTTGCTGCAACGTCAACCGGACGGCAGCCTGCAGGCCTCGACCGACGGTCGCTGGGCGGGCAGCCTTTCGTCGGATATCGATCAATTGCTGATGCGTCAGGTGGCCGGTCATCTGGACAGCCAGCGTGTGGTATTGGCACCCGCCACTCTGGGATTTGCCCCGGATGTGCAGGTATTGCTGACCATCACGCGTCTGGACTCCGGTGAGAAGCAACCGGCGATCCTCGATGCACAATGGCGTCTGATCGACCGTCGTGGTCAGGTGCGCGATAACCGCATCGTTCATCTGCAGGAGCTGCATGCCGGTACCACGGCTTCGCAGGTGCAGGCGCAGGGGATTCTGCTGCAGCGTCTGGCCGAGCAGTTGTCGGTGGCGCTCAAGCCATTGGCCAACCAGCCTCCGGTGGCCGAAGCACCGCGTAAGGCAGCGCCTAAACCGGCAGCGCCGGCGGCGGATGCAGAGAAGCAGCCGAAGATTCCGATGGCTTCGCCGATTCGCACGGATATGGAAGTGTTCCGCTTCTGAGTCTGAATCAGCGTCAAACCAGAGCCCGCCTTGTGCGGGCTTTGTTGTATCTGGGGGCTGGAAATCTTTGCCGTCAGTGCGGGCCTCTTCGCGAGCAAGCTCGCTCCCACAGGTCTTGAAGGTGTTCGCAAGGTCTGTGGCAGCCACCGTCCACTGTGGGAGCGAGCTTGCTCGCGAAAGGGCCGGTACAGGCAACAAAAAAGCCCGCAGACAATCACTTGTCTGCGGGCTTCTGTGCATCTGGCCTAAGGCTTACGCCCGACGCTCATGCATCCGCGCCAGTTGTCGCTCGAGCATCGACGGATACGGCTCCATCAAGCGCTCGACACAGCAAGCCCCCTCAGGGCTTGCGATCGGGCGGATCCGCGCACGCTGACGAATCAGCGCATCGTCTCCGATCTTGCGCTCGACCAGCAGCAGGTTGCGACTGTGTTGCGACAGGGCCAGCGCATCCTGAGCCGAATCGGTCAGCAGCAGGTCGATCTGGCTCAGGCCGAACAGCTCGTCGCCCAGGGTCAGGCCCAGTTGCAATTGCAGGGTGATGCCGCTGTCGGCGACTTCAATCTGCAACTGATGGCCCAGCGCCCGCAGCAACTCGCCGCAGCAGATGGCGTTGGTCAGGTAGTCGTCACCGCTGTCTTCGGTGTGGAACAGCATCAGTGTGCTGCCATCGTTCAGGGTTTCGATTTCGCCCTGATACAGCGAAGCGGCCTGATCGAGACAATCGCGATAGCGCTCCAGCAACTCTTCCAGACGGGCACGCGGCAGGCGCCGCAGTTGCTCTTGCGAACCCAGCTGGATCGCCAGCACCGCGCTGTGCTGCGGCACGCTTGGTGTCGCTTTACGCGGCGCCGGAACAGCTTCGGTCAGCGACTCGTCGCGCAGATCGGCAAACGGATCTTCGTCGTCATCATCGTCTTCAACGGTGCTGACCACGTGGCGCGGCGCCGGTTTTTGCGCGGCCATCGGGCGGGTTTCGTCAAAGCTCGGGTCACGCAGGTTGCGCACTTCGAACTCTGGCTCATCCTCTTCCTCGAACTCGGGTTCCGGCTCTGGCTCAGGTTCAGGCGCAGGCTCCGGAGCGTAGTTGGCGTGCAGCTGACGCGCCAGATCGCCGATTTCGTCCTGACGATCTATGCCCGGCGTGTGTTCGTCGATGCGCCGCAGCCAGACGCGCAATTGCAGCAACGGCGTCGACAGATAGCGACCCATGCGCAGGCTCAGGGCCAGCGACAGCGCCAACAGAATCGCACTGAGAATGCCCATGCTTTGCAGGCTGATGGTCATCGGCTGCTGGAACTGATCCATGTCCAGGCTGATGCGCAGCTGCCCGGCCGTTACGTCCTGAAAAGTGATCTTGCTCTCGTACATGCCCTCGGCTTCGCCCAGCAGGCTGTGCTTGGGGCGCTGACCGGATTCGGCGAGGATGCGGTTGTCCACGCTATAGATAGCGGCGTGTGCCACCAGCTTGTTCTTGGTCAGGTTGTTGAGCAGCACGTTGAGGCTGAGGATGTCGTTGGACACCAACAGTTCGGTGGCAGAGGTGGCGGTCTGCGTGGTCAGGCTTTCGCCCAGCGCATCGGCCTGCTCGTGCATGGCCTGCTTGAACTGCAGGCCCATCACCCCGGCATAGATCACCAGGGCCAGAGCGACCAGGATCACGTTATGGCTGGCAATGCGCAATGCAATCGGCACACGGCGATGACGCAGTGCACGGAAGATCAGCAGGAAGAAGTTATCGGTTTTAACTGGCGTGGGCCGGTTCACTGAGCTCGGCTCTTTTGTCCGTGAAGTTGACGCGCAGTATAGCGACAGGCCCTAGACCGGCAAAGCGCTCGCGGTGCCCGATGGTCACTGAAAGTGGGTAGAATGCGGTTTTTTTCCAGTTGCGGGGGTGCGCGTTGCGCGAAATCGTCCTGATTAACATCACGGGAGTCGACCGTCCGGGTCTGACTGCGGCCATTACCGGCGTTCTGGCACAAGGTGGTGTGAACATTCTCGACATCGGTCAGGCGGTGATCCACGACACCCTGTCGTTCGGCATCCTGGTCGAGATTCCCGACTCCGAGCAAGGCAAAGCCGTGCTCAAGGACATCCTGTTCAAGGGCTACGAGCTCGACCAGCAGGTGCGCTTCACCCCGGTGTCCGAAGAGGATTACCAGCAATGGGTGGGCAATCAGGGCAAGAAACGCCACATCGTCACCCTGTTGACCCGCAAAGTGACCGCCGGCCAATTGCAGGCGGTCAGCTCGATCACCGCCAAATATGGCCTGAACATCGACCATATCGACCGTCTGTCGGGTCGCATGCCGCTGGACACTCCGGCGGACAAGGGCAAGGGCTGCATCGAGTTCTCCGTGCGTGGTGAAGCGGCTGATCCGCAGGCGCTGCGTGCCGAATTCCTCAGCGTTGCGCAGGAGCTGAACGTCGACATCGCCTTCCAGGAAGATTCGCTGTTCCGGCGCAACCGGCGTCTGGCGGTGTTCGACATGGACTCGACCCTGATCGAAGCCGAAGTCATCGATGAACTGGCCAAGGCGGCCGGGGTGGGCGAGCAAGTTTCGGCCATCACCGAGCGCGCGATGGCCGGCGAACTGGACTTCCGCGCCAGCTTCAAGGAGCGCCTGGCGTTGCTCAAAGGTCTGGATGTCAGCGTGCTGGACTCGATCGGCGCTTCGCTGCGCCTGACCGAAGGCGCGGAAACCCTGTTCGCCGAACTCAAGCGCCTGGGCTACAAGACCGCGATCCTGTCCGGCGGCTTCACTTACTTCGCCAAGCAGTTGCAGGCCAAACTCGGCATCGACTACGTGTTCGCCAACGAACTGGAAGTGGTCGACGGCAAGTGCACCGGCGTGGCCATCGAGCCGATCGTCGATGCGCAGCGTAAAGCGGATCTGCTGAAGGAACTGGCGCACAAGGAAGGCTTGCGTCTGGAGCAGACCATCGCTGTGGGCGACGGCGCGAATGACCTGCCAATGCTGGCGATTGCCGGGCTGGGTGTGGCGTTCCGCGCCAAGCCGCTGGTCAAACAGTCGGCGAAGCAGGCGATTTCCACCCTGGGGCTGGATGGCGTGCTGTATCTGCTGGGCTTCCGCGATCGCGACGGGCAGCTCTGAAATCTCGGTTGTCTGAGCGGGCCCTTTCGCGAGCAAGCCCGCTCCCACATTGGACTCGGTCTCCTGTGGGAGCGGGCTTGCTCGCGAAGGGCCAACCCGATCTAAAGCGATTTCCACAACGAATCGAAATCCTCCTCGCCCCCGCCATTCTGCGCGGCCTCCAGCGAGCGATAGGCAAACTGATTGAAACTGTGCGTACTCGCCACCCGTCGATCCAGCCCGGCGCGGTGTTCTTCGCCGTGGGTGTTGATCAGCACTTTATTGCCTTCCTGAAACGGCAGGCGTGGTGCGAGCAGGGTCGCGGGCAAGTCGATGGCGCTGATCTCCGGTAGCAGCAGACCGCGCAAATACTGACTGTGATCATCTCGCGAGCGCACCAGTTGCAAACCGCAGGGTTCGGCGTGTGGTGCGACCAGTTCTATGCCCATTTGCGGCCCGCTGCCGCGTACCTGACGAATCCAGCGCACCACCGCAATGCTCCAGCCCTGATTCGTACTGTCCTGAATCCCGAGCATTTCCCCGGCCTGCAATTCGGCGGGCACTTCGCTCGGCCACGCCAGACAATAGCCGCCGGGACTGTGGTTGATCACCGGCAAGCTGTAGGTCGGATAGTGTGGAGGGCTGTCCGTGTTGCTTTCGTCCTCGCCCAGATGGTCGTACTGGATTTCCTCGTAGGGCAGCAACTCTTCAGTTGCGCCCTGCGGTGCGGCGTCGAAGGCCTGGCTCCAGCTGTCCTTTTCGCCCTGGACCACGACGCGACTGAAATTGGCCGCGCGAGCACCGGGATGTTTCAGCAGTTCGCTGAAGCTGCGTTCGCCGCCCAGGTAAAAGTGCAGGGCGCTCATGCCGACGCACACGGTCAGGCTGCCTTGACCGGCGGTGCGCTGAAAACTGCGCTCAGCGGCCTGGCCCCAACTGGCGTGCACATGTTGCAGGGTATCGAGGCTCAGTCCTGCCGGAACCGGTAGCGGCGTCGACGTCTCCTGCTGCAGTAAATGCGCTTCGATCATGTTCACCAGCGGTTGCGGATCGAAGCCCAGCAATGCGCCCTGTTGTTCTTTGCGAAACATGCTGCGGTAGCGCGGGCCGGCGTCCAGTTCAGCGCTGATGGCGAACAGTCCATCCTGCGGGCTGCCGGGATGCAGCTTGAGCAGGGCACTCCACGGCTCCAGCACTTCGGCCAGCCGGGCGATCTGGTTCTGCCGCAGTTGATTGCAACGGGCGCTGCCCAGCAGCAGGGCGGAGATGTAGGTCTGTTCCAGGCTCAGTTCGCTGCTCAGGCTCGCCAGATCGTCATGCACCCGACGCTGTTGCAACTGCAAGGCGCAAGCGCAGCGATACAACTGATGCAGCTCGAACCACAGATGTTCCGGCGGCGGGCTGTACAGCTGCGTCGCCCGCAGCAGTTGCCCCTTGAGCGCATGCGCGGCCCGTTGCAGGGCCTGACTGACCAGCGCCGCACGATCCTTGTGATACTTGGGGACAATGCGCAGAACGATCTGCTTGTAGCCGATAGCCAGATGACTTTGCAGCGCCTGACACAGGTTGCTGATCTTGCGCGAACGGTCATCGAGCATGATCGCCTGATGCAGGAAATGCCGCTCCAGATGCTGGCAGACGAAGTAAACCTCAGGGCGCAGCAGTTCGAGGAGTTGCAGGCGATTGTCACTAGGGGTGAGCAATTGGTTGAGTTCGCCCAGGCCTTGATACAACTGGCGGGCGGTTTCGCCGATGTTGGCCTTGGGCAGGCCGGCGATCCAGCGCTTGAGGTCGCGCGGGGTGGCTTCGCAGAACGACAGGCGCGTTTGCGTCGGGATCGAGGCGCGCAGGGAGGGTTGGGGGCGTGACTCACTCATGCCGTGACTGGCTCCAGCGGCGAAATTGGCAACACCAAGAACTCTAGCAGCTGTGGTCTGTTTCGCCGGATGGCATCAGGCTTTTTGACCGCTGGTCTGCTGGCCGGATGCCATTCAACAAGCCCTACTAGTCTCTCAGACGTGCGATCGGAAACGCACGGTTGCACGGCCTGCCGTCAACCTCGGGCAGGTCTCCCGAAACTTCAAGGAGATGAGGTTCATGTCTAAATATGCAGTGGCAAATCAATGGGGCGGTAGTTCGGCACCGTGGCATCCGGGTGGAACCTGGGTGCTGGGCGGGCGGGACAACCAGCAAGTCGTCGCCATCGAGATCAAGTCGGGCGATGGCGGCAAAAGCTTCACCGGCACCATGACTTACGCCGGCGAAGGCCCGATTGGCTTCAAGGCGCAGCGCACCGGTCAGAATCAATACAACGTCGAGAACCAGTGGGGTGGCAATGATGCCCCATGGCATCCGGGTGGCAAGTGGGTGATCGGTGGCCGGGACAATCAGAACGTTGTCGCGTTGAGCGTCACTTCCAGCGATGGAGGGAAAAACCTCAGTGGCACCAATACCTACGCCAACGAAGGGCCGATCGGCTTCCGTGGGCAGATAGAGTAACGGCGCCTCCCAGGTCGTGTCCGCCCCTTCACAGACGTGTGAAAGGGCGGATCAGCCGGCTCAGGCCGTCGGCAGGGCCAGGGCCTGGCCCATTTGCACTGGCGAACCCGCCACCAGTTCTTCAGCCCATTTCACTTGATCCGGGCCAAACAGCACGATCGCCGTCGAACCCAGTTTGAAGCGCCCCAGTTCCGCACCTTTTTCCAGATGAATCGGTGCACGGGCGGCTTCGTCGTAGCGGAAGGTTTTCAGTTCGCGCTTCGGTGGGGTGACCAGACCGGCCCACACGGTTTCGATCGAGGCGACGATCATCGCGCCGACCAGCACCACGGCCATCGGCCCGCGTTCGGTGTCGAAAATGCATGCTACACGCTCGTTGCGGGCGAACAGCTCCGGAACGTTTTCCGCAGTGGTCTGGTTGACCGAGAAGATCCGGCCCGGGATGTAGACCATCTCGCGCAGGGTGCCGGCCAGCGGCATGTGCACGCGGTGATAATCCTTCGGCGACAGGTAAATGGTGGCGAAGTCGCCGCCCATGAACGGCGCGGCATTCGCCGTGTCACCGCCCAACAGTTCCAGCACGCTGAAGCTGTGGCCCTTGGCCTGGAACACCCGACCGTGTTCGATCGGGCCGAGCTGGCTGACCGCACCGTCGGCCGGGCTGAGGATCGCGCCCGGAGTCTGGTCCAGTGGCCGCGCGCCGTCTTTCAGGGCACGGGTGAAGAACGCGTTGAAATGCTCGTAGGCGGTCAGGTCTTCGACCAGCGCTTGCGACATGTCCACCTGATAACGCTTGGCGAACCACTGGGTGAAGGCATTCTTGAACCAGCGCACGCGGCACTCGGCGACGCAGCCGGCCAGGCGCGACAGCAGGTGATGAGGCAGCAGGTACTGGCTGAGGATAAACAGACGCTCTTTCATTAGTTGTCCTTAGAACCTTGAATCTCGACAGGCGTGTCAGGGTGGTTGCCCCATTCGCCCCAGGAACCGGCGTAGCCCTTGACCCGCGGATAACCGAGGGACTTGGCCACCAGATAAGTGAAGCCCGACCGGTGATGGGTCTGGCAGTGGGTAATGATTTCTTTGTCCTTGGTGATCCCGAGGTCTTCGAGGATCTGCGGCATGTCCGTGCGAATCCGCAATTGACGCGCCTTGTCCATGCCGGCGGTCCATTCGAAGTTCACCGCGCCGGGGATGTGTCCACCCTTGGCGGCCAGCACTTTCTCACCGGAATACTCCAGCGGCCCGCGTGCGTCCCAGATCGCCAGATCGGCGGCGCCGAGACGGCTTTGCAGGTATTCGCGGGTTGCCGTCGGCTCGTCGTGCAGGGTCAGCGCCACCGGGCCGCCGACCGCAGGCGGAACCTGGATCGACATCGGCATGCCCGCTTCCAGCCACGCCGGCAGACCGCCGTCGAGATAGTGATACTTGTCGTGACCGATCACGTCGAGCAGCCAGATGAAACGCCCGGCCCAGCCACCGCCTTCGTCGTCATAGACCACGTAGACCGCGTCCGGGCGATGGCCCAACTCACCGAACAACGCCTCCAGATCCGCTTTGGCCGGCAGCAGCCCCGGCGCCGGCGGCTGGCCGAGCTGGGTGCGCTTGGGATCGACAAAGCGTGCGCCGGGCAGATGGCCCTCGGTATAGCGGGCGGCACTGGTCAGGTCCACCAGAATCAGTTCGCTGGCATCCAGCCGAGGGAGCAGGTCGCTCGGTTCGATGACGAGCGGCAAGCCAGAGAAGTCAGACATGTGAGGTCTCCAGAGCACAAAGGGGGGGATTGTAGCGCAGCCTCATCGGCCACGGCTGCTAAAGCTGTGCAGGGCCTTTTCGATGCACTGCGCGGTTTTGCCGAAAGCCTGCACGCTGATGTCGGCGAACGGCCCACCGCCCTGGTCGGCGACGACGATCATGATCACCCGGCCGTTATTGACCAGCGAACGCAGGAACAGATGCTCGCCACGGAACAGCGCACGCAGGCCCGGCGGCAACAATGCGGAAAATTGTGCGTTGTTCTCGGGGTTGATCCGCACCTGTGCCTGTTGTGCGAGCAGGCGCTGCAAGACTTTGCTCTGACTGACGACAAAATTCAGCGCGGCGGCTTCCTTCGGCAAACCGAAGGTCTGGTTCACCCGCAGATTCGATTGCGTGCGGTCGGCCATCAGAATCATCACCCGGCGCATGCCGCTGGCGACCAGCGCATCACGGGCGGCGACGGTCAGGCTCATGGCATTGGTGAAGCGGCTCGGCTCGGCCAGCAGTTCGGCGCATTGCCGGCGCCATTGAGTCAGATCCTCGGCATTCGGCGCCGCCGCCGGCAGCATCCCGGCCGGCAAGCGATGGGTGCCCCATGGCCATAATAATGAAACGGCCGGGTGCCACAGATCGGGCATGGCATGCTGGCGCGCACTGTTGGCGGCTTGCTGGTGCAACTGCTGCTGCACTTCGTCCATCGAGATTTGCAGATAAAGGCTGGTCAGGTACTGCCAGCGCTCGCTGTGCGGACTGTCCCAGGCCTGTTGTGCCGACAGCGCCAGGCCGTTGGCCAGCAACACGGTGTTGGCCGGCTGGTTGAGCCAGCGGCGCAGGGTCGGATCGTCGTCGAGGCGATTCTGCTGGCGCAACGGATGTTCGCTGTCGCGGGCGATGCGCAGTACTTTCACCAGTTCGCGCTGTTCGCTGAGCAGCAGTTTATAGCCCTGCTGCACCCAGATCGGCAGGTGCCAGACTTGTACCAGCGCTTCGGCGATCTTCAGCAGGCGCACGCCAAACAGTTGCTTCTCGACCGTGCGCGCCGATTGGCCCTTGTGGATAACCCGCAGCTCCCACTCTTCGAGCAATTCGGGAAACGTCAGCGCCAGCGGCCATAACGGCGACAGAAACAACAGGCTGCCCCAGTGGATGTCCTGCCACAGGCGCGCCAGGCGACTGGCAAAAAAACCGTTGGCCTGTTGTGTCGCGTGCTGGCTGATCATCTGCAGTTGGCGCAAGGCCTTGGGGATCTGCATCTGCGGTTCGACGGGCAGACGTGCGAGCAATTCTTCGGTACGCGCCAGGCCCAGACGATTGATCGCCACCTCGAGATTTTCCGCCGGAGCGGCCATGGTGCCGTGGGTGTGACGATTTGCCTCACGGATGATGCTCAAGGCCAGCGCCGGGCTGTCCTGCATCAGGTCGGCGATATCGCGCAACGAGCTGCGGTTGTCGCGGATCGCCCGGCAAACCTTGTCGTGCGCCTCTTGCGGCACGGGCAGGCGCACGCCATCGAGCAGCTTGACCCAGCCCTCGAGCGTGGTCGGTTTTGCGTGTGGGACGTTCGTTTCATTAGCCATGTCTGGACGAGATCTTCACTGACTGTAGACGCGCCCGGCATGGGCTAAATTGGCTTTTCGCCTGAACTGGCTATAGTCTGGCGCAGTTTTGCCGATAAGTAGAAGAAGAGATTTTTTAACTTCCGAATATGACCTTGAACCCGACTTAAATAAGTACTTTCTACCTATGGCTAAAATTATCGGCATCATCGTCGTATTCGCGAGCGTGCTCGGCGGATACGTGCTCTCCCACGGCAAAATTGCCGCCCTGATCCAGCCCTTCGAGGTGATGATCATCGGTGGTGCGGCCCTCGGTGCATTCCTCCAGGCCAACCCCGGTTACATGACGATGCACGTGCTCAAGAAATCCCTGAGCATGTTCAGTTCGCGCTTCAGCCACACGTTCTATCTGGAAGTGCTCGGCCTGATCTACGAGATCCTCAACAAGAGCCGCCGCGAAGGCATGATGGCCATCGAAGGCGACATCGAAGACGCTGCCGCGAGCCCGATCTTCGCCAAGTACCCGGCCGTGCTTAAAGACGAACGCATGACCGCGTTCATCTGCGATTACCTGCGCATCATGTCCTCCGGCAACATGGCTCCGCATGAGCTGGAAGGTCTGTTCGACATGGAACTCTACAGCCTCAAGGAAGACCTCGAGCACCCGTCCCATGCGGTGAACGGCATCGCCGACGCCATGCCCGGTTTCGGTATCGTTGCGGCGGTACTGGGTATCGTGGTGACCATGGCGTCCCTGGGTGAAGGCGATCAGAAGTCCATCGGTCTGCACGTGGGTGCGGCACTGGTCGGTACCTTCTTCGGTATTCTCGCGGCCTACGGCTTCTTCGGGCCGTTGGCGCATTCCCTGGCGCACGATGCCAAGGAAGAACTGAACGTCTACGAAGCCATCAAGGCCTCGCTGGTGGCGTCGGCTTCCGGCATGCCGCCATCGCTGGCCGTGGAGTTCGGGCGCAAGGTTCTGTACCCGGCGCACCGTCCAAGCTTTGCCGAGCTGGAACAAGCCGTTCGCGGTCGCTAAGCCATGGAAAATAATCAGCCGATAATCATCAAGCGCGTCAAGCGCATAGCCGGTGGGCACCACGGCGGGGCGTGGAAAATCGCCTTCGCCGACTTCGCCACGGCGATGATGGCGTTCTTCCTGGTGTTGTGGCTGCTGTCCACCGCAACGCCTGAGCAAAAGATCGCCATCGCCGGTTACTTCAAGGACCCGGTCGGCTTCTCCGAAAGTGGCACGCCGTACATCATTGATCTGGGCGGCACGCCGACCCTGGCCCCGGAAAACACCCTCAACCCTGAGGTGAAGTCGCAGCCGCAACCGGACAAGGTCACGGTCGACACCGAACAGGTCGAAGGCATGGCCGAGCAGGTCGAGAAAGAACGCCTGGAGCTGTTGCTGCAAGAACTGCAGAACAAGGTCGACGAGAACCCGCAGCTGCAGAAGTTCAAGGATCAGATCCTGTTCGAGATCACCCCGAACGGCTTGCGCATTCAGATCATGGACGCGGAAAACCGGCCGATGTTCGACTCAGGTTCCGCACGCCTGAAGCCGTACTTCGAAGACATCCTGCTGGCCATGGCCGACACCATCAAAGCGGTGCCGAACAAGATCAGCATCAGCGGCCACACCGACGCCAAGCCGTACACCGGCACCGGCGATTTCGGCAACTGGGAACTCTCGGCCAACCGTGCCAACGCCGCGCGGCGTGCGCTGGTGGCAGGCAGCTATCCGGATTCGCAGGTGGCGCGCGTGGTCGGTTACGCCTCGTCGGCGCTGTTCGACAAGGAAAACCCGTTCAACCCGGTCAACCGCCGCATCGACATTGTGGTCCTGACCAAAAAGGCCCAGGCCGCCATCGAAGGTTCGCAAGGTGCCGACGCGGCCAAGCCAGCCGCCGAAGGTCAGAACGGCGCCGCTCCGGCGACCCCGGTCGATCCGAACGCGCTGCCGGCGGATCAGCAACCTGTGCCGGCGCACGAGTTGCGCGAACGCTTGAACCTGTTCGACGACGCCGCACCGAAACCGGCAGTGCCGGGGACTGCGGCGCCAGCGCCAACAGCTCCGCCAGCTGCTGCACCGGCCCCTGCGCCGAAGCAGTGAGCGACAAAAAAGCCGACAGTGATGTCGGCTTTTTTGTGGCTGTCGATTGGCCTCAGAAACCGCGCCGAATCCGGTTCTTCAGTTGTTCATGGAAAAGATCGGCGTTGCGCTTATAGGTGCCGCTGAAGGATTCGTTGCTCGAATCCAGCGTCATCGAGCGCTTGCTCGATACTTCTTCACGATAGGCATCGATGAAGAAATTCAGATCACTGGCCGTGCTCAGCTTCGGCCACTTGTCCAGATACTCCGGCAGCTTTGCCGGCCCGGTGCGGAACGAGCAGATCCGGCGGTTGCTGATGGTCGCTTCGCCGATTTCGAACGGCACCCACCACGACAGAGCGGTTTTCTCTGAAACCACCGCGAGCAGGTGTGTGCATTCGGTGATGTTGCGGGTGATCACCCCGGTGATGTCGTCGGTGGTCTGCGACTCCGGATCGAGTACGTCGAGGTAGGTCTTGATGTTGGCCTGCATCAATTGCGCATTGATCGCCATGGCCTGCGGGCGATCCATGTGGCGGTAGCTGATGAATACGGGCATCAGAAGTGTCCTTTGAGGGCGAGTTCACGGTAATAGGCGCCGAGCGCCGTGAGGCGGCAGCCAGTGGAGTGAATGGCGGCGTAGTACATGTGCTCGGCATCCACCGGTTCGATCAGGCTGTGGCGATTGCACATTTGCAGTTGCTTGAAAATGTCGCCGTGCTCGGGGTCGAACAGCGCTTCGGTGGGCTCGTAGCTGGGATCGAGTCTGAAAACGAAGCTCGGCTCCGGGAACCAGTCCTTGAGTTTGCGCAGGGTTTCCTCGGCAATCAGCGGCGCGACCTCGCGCAGCGGTACGAACTGCGAGACATTGGTCTTGAATACCGGACGCTGTTCCCAGGCGCCCAGCGCATTGTCGACAAACGAGTAAACGCTACCGGGGGTGACCTTGCCGAGTACGTTGGCAGCGCCACCGTGCAGCGCTTGCAGCAACAGATCCGTGAAGACGCCATGACCGCGACTTTCCAGGGCGTACTGTTCTTTTTTGCAGGCCGTGAGAATGGTCACGCCTTCGCCGATCACACTGCTGCCGCCACGCAGATTGCGCATGGCGCCTGCTGCGCCGGCCTGGCAGCAATCGAGAATGATGATTTTGTTCTTGATGTGCGGGGCCTTGTCTGCCCACTCCAGAATGTCGCTGATGCGGATCCCGTCTCCGCCAGGCTGATAGTCCTGGGGAATCAGGAGTCCTTCGTCGATGCTGGTGTCGAACTGACCATGGCCGGCGAAGTACAGCAGTGCCACGTCACAGTCGCCTGAAAACAGGCTCTGGATCTGCTGTTTCATGTGGCTGAGCGTGAGTTTTTCTTCGGCTGAAGTCAGCACTTTGCTGCTGAAGTTCGGTCGCCCGTTGGCATGACGCTCCAGCACCGACGCCATGGCCATGGCGTCGTTGTTACAGCCGCTCAAGGGCGAGACGTGGTCGTAGTGGTTGATGCCGATAAACAGTCCCTTGCGCATGGTTACACCGCCGTGTGCTGACGGATCGCACCAATGATGCTGTTGGTGTTCCACGCGCACTCGGCGTGCGCCGCGTCACGCACGACGCTGGAAATACGCTCGGCGCCGAACGGCTTGATCGCGATGATCACTTTGCCCATGCGCTTGGCGATCTCGATTTCCTTGTTGATCCACTTGCTGTAAGTCGAATACATCCCGGCCATGATCAGCACCGCCGAGCACGGGCGAATCTTGTTCTCGATGGCTTCTTCGAGTTGCTTGTCGGTCTGCGCGCCCATGATCGGGTTGTGCGGCGGCACGGAAAAATTCTTGAAACTGAAATCCGGTCTGGCGCCGAGCAGGCGTACCAGATTGTCGTGAGCGTGGGCGTAGTTCCACGAATGGCTGATGAACAAATGGTAGGTCTGCATGGGGTTCCTCGAAGGTCGCGAAGGTGCGAAGGAGGACCCCAATCTAGGCATCTGACGCGAGCCTACAAGGGCTGGGCGGTGAAAGAGAAATGTCCTGCAAACAGGTGTGAACGAGTCTGTCAGAAGAGTCTGACGTTTAACGGAATCGAGGATTTGTCAGGCGCGGTCCGACATCCGGCAGCCCTCGGGCGAGAGGCTGCCGGTGCAGATGTTTAGTAGCCGTTTTCCGGCAGGCTGGCGATGATCGAGCGGTAGCTGTTCATCCGCTGCTGCTGCACGCGGCCGTCTTCCAGGGCCTTGAGCAGTGCGCAACCGGGTTCGCGATCGTGTTTGCAGTCGCGGAAGCGGCAAGTGCCGAGCAGGTCGTTGAACTCGATGAAACCGGCTTCGACGTCGGCGCGGCTGACGTGGCCCAGACCGAACTCACGGATACCCGGGGAGTCGATCAACTCGCCGCCGCCCGGGAAGTGGAACAGGCGTGCGGTGGTCGTGGTGTGCGTGCCCTGACCGGACAGCTCCGACAACGGGCCGACACGGGTTTCGACTTCCGGCAGCAGGCTGTTGACCAGCGACGACTTGCCGACGCCGGACTGGCCGACGAACACGCTGATGCGCCCGTCGAGCTGCTTCTGCAACTGTTCCATGCCATTGCCGTGATGCGCCGAGACTTCCAGCACCGGATAACCCAGCGTGCGATACACCGCCAGCAGGGCGTTGAGTGCCGGGGCGTTCTGCTCGTCGATCAGGTCGAACTTGTTCAGCAACAGCAACGGGCGGATGCCGGCGTGTTCGGCAGCGACCAGGTAGCGGTCGATCAGGTTGGCATGCGGCTCGGGCAGCGGTGCGAAGACGATGACGATCATGTCGACGTTGGCGGCGACCGGCTTGAGCTGGCCACGGCTGTCCGGGCGGCAGAGTTCGGTGCTGCGCGGCAGTTGCGCGACGATCACCCCGATGCCCTGGTTGCCGGCGCGCCAGACCACCCGATCACCGGTCACCAGCGCCGGAAGGTTGGCGCGCAAGTGGCAACGGAAAACCTGACCGGCCTGTTCGCCGTCCACGGCCTCGACTTCGACCTGCACACCGAAGTGGGCGATCACCAGGCCGTGTTGCTCAGGGCCCAGATCGCCGCCCTCGAGGGCTTCGACCGCCGAGGACTCGCGTTTGGCGGCGCGGGCGGCGCGCTCGCCTTGAATCTTTTCGATGCGCCAGTTTTGACGACGATTGAGTTGGCGTTTGGCCATGGGTGTTCCGTCTGAAGAATGCAGCGATTAGGTAAAACGGCCGCGAGTTTAGCACGCCCGGGCATCGGCCTAGGCTAAACTGCGCAGCATTGCCTAGGAGTCCGAATATGCAAAACCCGCAGAACCTGATCTGGATCGACCTGGAAATGACCGGTCTGGATCCGGAAAACGACGTCATCATCGAAATGGCCACCATCGTCACCGACAGTGACCTGAACACCCTGGCCGAAGGCCCGGTGATCGCCATTCACCACAGTGACGAAGTGCTCGCCCGCATGGACGAGTGGAACACCCGCACCCACGGCAACTCGGGCCTGACCCAGCGCGTGCGTGACAGCCGTATCAGCATGGCCGAGGCCGAGGCCGAAACCATCGCTTTCCTCGAGAAATGGGTACCGAAGGGCAAGTCGCCGATCTGCGGCAACAGCATCTGCCAGGATCGTCGCTTCCTTTATACCCACATGAAGGCGCTGGAAAGCTACTTCCACTACCGCAACCTCGACGTGTCGACGCTCAAAGAGCTGGCTGCACGCTGGGCACCGGACGTGCGCGACAGCTTCAAGAAGGGCAGCACTCACCTGGCGCTGGACGACATCCGCGAGTCGATCGCCGAGTTGCAGCACTATCGCAAGCATTTCATCAAGTTCTGATTGAGGGGTGTCTGCCCTGACGTCTTCGCGAGCAAGCCCGCTCCCACAATTTGGAATGCGTTCCCCCTGTGGGAGCGGGCTTGCTCGCGAAGAGGGCGTCAGAGTCCCGTAAGATTCAAGCCAGAAATGCATCCCGGAGCGCGCCCCCTTCTGGTGCGGCGCTGAAATGGCTAGACTGCGCGCCTTCCTGCCAGGACCGCCGCCATGTTGCTGATGCTCTATCTGATCGCCATTACCGCTGAAGCCATGACTGGCGCGCTGTCTGCCGGGCGGCGCGGCATGGACTGGTTCGGGGTGGTGCTGATCGCCTGCGTCACGGCGCTGGGCGGCGGTTCGGTACGTGACGTATTGCTCGGGCACTATCCGCTGACGTGGGTCAAGCACCCGGAATACCTGGTGCTGACCTCGGCCGCCGCGATGCTCACTGTATTCACCGCACGCTGGATGCGTCATCTGCGCTCACTGTTTCTGGTGCTCGATGCGGTCGGTCTGGTGGCGTTTACCCTGATCGGCTGCATGACCGCGCTGGAAATGGGCCACGGCATGCTGGTGGCCTCGGTCAGCGGTGTGATCACCGGCGTCTTCGGCGGCATCCTGCGCGACATCTTCTGCAACGACATCCCGCTGATCTTCCGCCGCGAACTGTACGCCAGCGTCTCGTTCGCCGCCGCGTGGTGCTACATGCTCTGCCTGTACCTGAATGTGCCGAGCGAGCAGGCGATTCTGATTACCCTGTTCGGCGGTTTTCTGTTGCGGTTGCTGGCCATTCGTTTCCACTGGGAAATGCCCAAGTTCGTTTATAACGACGCACCTTGACGTCACGCTGGCGGGCGCGTGGAAATATTCTGTCGGGAATGTTGAATAGATGCTGCGCCTCTAAATAGGGTAAAAAATAAAGCCTAAAAGGGGTATTTTGTCATGAAATACCCTATTTAAGTCTTTTTACCTCATTTAGACGGCTGCCTGAATCATGCACTCACTCACCCCGGAATTTCTTGACGCCTTGCGCTTCGACGGTCTTCAGATTGCGACGCTTCGTGCATTGGGAGAGTTTCGGGGTAAGCAACAACTGTTCGTTGCTCAATCGCCGCAGGTCCTCCAAGGGCTTACGCAGATAGCCGTAATCGAATCCACGGAGTCATCTAACCGACTGGAGGGTGTAACTGTCGCGCCAGCGCGGCTGAAGTCACTGATGAGCAAAAACACTGATCCCAAGAGCCGATCCGAACAGGAAATTGCTGGCTATCGGGACGCACTGTCACTCATCCATGAATCTGCCGATGGGATGCCATTTTCCGAAGGTGTTCTTAGACAATTACACAGTCTTCTTTACCGCTATCTACCTCAGGATGGTGGTGAATGGAAGGCGATGAGCAACGACATCATCGAGCGTCATGCCGATGGTTCATCGCGGATTCGCTTCCAACCTGTTCCTGCTCATATGACCCCTATTGCGGTGACTGAAACCCTGGGGCATTACCACCGGGCGCTGGCATTGAATCTGGCTGACCCTTTGGTTTTAGTGCCGCTTACGGTCCTCGACTTCCTTTGCATACACCCCTTCTCTGACGGAAATGGTCGCGTCGCTCGTCTGCTGACATTGCTGCTGCTCTATCAATTTGATTACCGAGTCGGGCGATTTATCAGTCTTGAACGGATATTCGAGGAGTCAAAGGAGGGCTATTACGCAACACTCGAACTGAGTTCTCAGGGATGGCACGAGGGCACGCATGATGTTCGGCCATGGATGGATTATTTTTGGGGGGCATTGCTTAGAGCGTACAAAGAGTTCGAAGAGCGAGTGGGTACGATTGAGAAGCGTCGAGGTGGTAAAAGCGACCGAATCAGAGACGAAGCCTTGAAGCGAGTCCTCCCTTTTTCCATCTCGGAAATTGAAGAGTCCTGTCCGGGAGTCAGTCGCGATACAGTGCGCCTGGTTTTACGATCACTGAAAGCAGAAGGGCTGATTGAGCCGACAGGTAAGGGGCGCACAGCCAAGTGGAGAAAGCCGGCATAGCCTCAATTACGGCGTTCAGCGTGCTGTTTTAGCGCCCACTCGACGTGTTCACGCACCAGCTCTGATGGGTAGTCACGGCGCGCCTTCAAGGCTTCCAGCACAGGAATGCTCGACGGCGCGTTGCCCAGGCCCACGGCCAGATTGCGCAGCCAGCGCTCGTAACCGGCGCGGCGCAGCGGCGAACCCTCGGTGCTGCTGAGAAATTTGTCCTCGTCCCACATGAACAGCTCCGCCAGTTCGGCGTTGTCCAGGTTGTGCCGTGGCTTGAAATCGCTTTCCCCGGATGGCTTGGCGAAGCGGTTCCACGGGCAGACGATCTGGCAGTCGTCGCAGCCGAATACGCGGTTGCCGATCAGTGGGCGCAGGTCTTCGGGGATGGCGTTTTTCAGTTCGATGGTCAGGTACGAGATGCAGCGCCGGGCGTCCAGCACATAGGGGCCGACGAAAGCGTTGGTCGGGCAGATGTCCAGGCACGCGGTGCAGCGCCCGCAATGTTCGCTGCTGTGCGGTTCGTCCACCGGCAGCGGCAGATCGACGAACAGTTCGCTCAGGAAGAAATAGCTGCCGGCCTTGCGGTTCAGTACCAAGGTGTTTTTGCCGATCCAGCCCAGTCCGGCCTGCTCGGCGATGGCTTTTTCCAGCACCGGGGCGCTATCGACGAAGGCGCGAAAACCGAACGGGCCGATCTCGGATTGAATCCTGTCAGCCAATTGCTGCACACGTTTACGGATCAATTTGTGGTAATCGCGGCCCAAGGCATAACGCGAAACGTAGGCTTTCTCCGGTTGCGCGAGCATTTGCGCCATTTGCGTGTCGCCGGGCAGGTAGTCCATGCGCAGCGAAACCACGCGTAACGTACCCGGAACCAGTTGCTCCGGATGCGAGCGTTTACTGCCGTGGGCGCCCATGTAATCCATTTCGCCGTGGTAGCCGGCGGCGAGCCAGCGCTCCAGGTGCTGCTCATGCTCGGCCAGGTCCAGACCGCTGATGCCGACTTGCTGGAAGCCCAGCTCGCGCCCCCAATCCTTGATCGATTGGGCGAGGGCGGGCAGATCTGTGGTGATGGCGGACATGAGGCGAGAGAAACCGGAGCTGAGGTGCGTATAATTCTGCCAGACATCGGAGCCCGAAGACGCATGCCGCACACGAAAGATCAATTACCCGACGCGCTGTATGGCGCCGCACAGGTGCGAGCACTCGATGCGCGGCTGATCGCTGCGGGCACGCCGGGCTTCGAATTGATGCAGCGCGCCGCGCACGCGACTTGGCGTGCATTGGTGCGGCAATGGCCGTCGGCGAGCGAAATGACTGTGCTTGCCGGGCATGGCAACAACGCCGGTGATGGTTTTCTGATCGCCGCGCTGGCGCACCGGGCCGGGTGGGCGGTGCGGGTGCTGGCCGTCGGTGATCCGCAACGTTTGCAGGGCGATGCAGCACAGGCTTATGCGCAGGCCATCAGCGATGGCGTCGCCGTGCAGGGTTGGACCGCGCAAAGCGAGCTGCGCGGGGTGATTGTCGATGCCTTGCTCGGCACCGGGCTGGCCGGCGATGTCCGTGAACCGTATGCCGCTGCAATCAAGGCGATCAATGCCAGTGGCCTGCCGGTGGTGGCGGTGGATATTCCTTCCGGATTGTCTGCCGATACTGGACATGTCCTCGGCGTTGCGGTTCACGCTGACCTTACCGTGACTTTCATCGGCTTGAAGCTCGGCCTGTTCACCGGGGTGGCGGCGGATCAGGTCGGGGCGTTGGTGTTTAACGATCTGCAAGCCGCCGCCGACATTTACCGTGACATTCCTGTCAGCGCTCTGCGTCTCTCGGCGGCTAATCTTCCACGATTGGCCCCGCGTGCGCCCGCTGCACACAAAGGGCGCTTCGGGCATTTGCTGCTGATCGGTGGCGATCAGGGTTTTGGCGGGGCGATTCTGCTAAGTAGCGAAACGGCCTTGCGCAGCGGCGCGGGCATGGTGTCGCTGGCGACCCGTCCGGAGCATGTCCCGGCAGCGCTGACGCGAATCCCGGAAGTCATGGCCCTCGGCACGTCGTCGGCCAATCAGTTGATGGGGCTGCTGGAAAAGGTTTCGGTGCTGGTGGTTGGTCCGGGACTCGGACAGGCGAGTTGGGGGCGGGCACTGTTGTCCGCTGCCGCCAATGCGCCGCTGCCACAGGTTTGGGACGCCGACGCATTGAATCTGCTGGCGAGCGGATTTGTCAGTCTGCCCAAGGAATGCGTGATCACCCCGCATCCGGGCGAGGCGGCGCGCCTGTTAGGGATCAGCACTGCCGAGGTGCAGGCAGATCGTCCGGCCGCCGCGCGGGCGTTGAGCAAAAAATACTCGGCCGTCGTCGTGCTCAAAGGCGCCGGCAGCCTGATCGCCCACCCCGATGGGCGTCTGGCGCTGTGTCATCAAGGCCATCCGGCCATGGCCACCGCCGGCCTGGGCGACGTACTCGCCGGCTTGACTGGCGCGTTGTTGGCCCAAGGCATGGATGGCTTCGATGCCGCGTGCCTGGCCGTCTGGCTGCACGCCAATGCCGGCGCGCAACAAGGTAAATTCGGCCGTGGACTGGCGGCCAGTGATCTGATTCCAGTCATTCGTCAGTTGTTGGAGGAGCATGCACCGTGTCTGAAGTAACCCTGTACCTGGCCGATGAACAGGCCATGAGCGACTTTGGCGCACGGATCGCCCGCATTACCCAGGGCCACGGCCTGATTTTCCTGGAAGGCAATCTGGGCATGGGCAAAACCACCCTGTCGCGGGGCATCATTCGTGGGCTGGGGCATGTCGGCGCGGTAAAAAGTCCGACCTTCACCTTGGTCGAACCCTACGAGATCGGTGATGTGCGCGCCTTCCACTTCGACCTGTATCGCCTGGTCGATCCGGAGGAGCTGGAGTTTCTCGGCATCCGCGACTATTTCGAAGACGATGCCCTGTGCCTGATCGAGTGGCCCGATAAAGGTGCAGGCTTTTTGCCAAAGCCTGACCTGACCATTACCATTAGCCCGCAAGACAGCGGGCGTTCGCTGAAAATTTTATCCCAGGGCTCGCGTGGCGAGGCCTGGTGTGCCGCTTTGGCATTGGAATCCAATTAAATGATGGGGTTAGGTATGCGCTTTCGCGCGTTGGTGGCTGCCGTTGGACTGATGTTGATGGCAGTAACCGTCAACGCTGTGGCCGAGACAAAGGTCAACAGCGTGCGCCTGTGGCGGGCGCCGGACAACACGCGACTGGTCTTCGACCTGAGCGGTCCGGTGCAGCACAGCGTCTTCACCCTGACCGCACCGGATCGGCTGGTGATCGACATCAATGGCGCCACCCTGGGGGCGCCGTTAAAGGTCTCGACTGCTAACACGCCGATCACCGCGATGCGCTCGGCCCAGCGTACGCCGACCGACCTGCGAGTGGTCATCGACCTGAAAAAAGCCGTCACCCCGAAAAGTTTCTCGCTGGCGCCGAACGCGCAATATGGCAACCGTCTGGTGGTCGACCTGTTCGACAACCCGGCCGATGCCGCGCCGCCGCCTGCGCCAACGCCATCGGTCGCCACCGTGCCGGCAGTGCCTGTGACACCGCCTGAACCGGCGATCAAGTTGCCACCGGCCCCGGCTGGCAAGCGCGACATCATTGTGGTGATCGACGCCGGTCACGGCGGCGAAGACCCGGGTGCGTCCGGCTCGCGCGGCCAGCGTGAGAAAGACGTGGTGCTGCAGATCGCCCGCGAGCTGCAGCGTCAGGTCAACGGCATGAAAGGTTTCCGCGCCGAACTGACCCGTACCGGCGACTACTTCATCCCGTTGCGCGGCCGTACCGAAATTGCCCGCAAGAAGGGCGCCGACCTGTTCGTTTCGATCCACGCCGACGCTGCGCCGTCTGCGGCAGCCTTCGGTGCCTCGGTGTTTGCCCTGTCCGATCGCGGCGCGACATCCGAGACCGCCCGTTGGCTGGCCGACAGCGAAAACCGTTCTGACCTGATTGGTGGTGCCGGCAACGTCAGCCTCGACGACAAGGACCGCATGCTCGCCGGCGTGTTGCTCGACCTGTCGATGACCGCGTCGCTGACTTCCAGCCTCAACGTCGGCCAGAAAGTCCTGACCAACATTGGCCGCGTGACTCCGTTGCACAAACAGCGCGTGGAGCAGGCCGGGTTCATGGTGCTGAAGTCGCCGGACATCCCGTCGATCCTCGTCGAAACCGGATTCATCTCCAACGCCAACGAGGCGAACAAACTATCGGCTTCAAGCCACCAGCAGGCGCTGGCGCGTTCGATCAGCAGCGGCGTGCGCCAGTTCTTCCAGCAGAATCCGCCACCGGGCACCTACATCGCTTGGCTGCGTGACTCCGGCAAGATCGCCCAAGGCCCACGCGATCACCGCGTGAGCCCGGGCGAGACGCTGGCGATGATCGCCGTGCGTTATCAGGTGTCCCCCGCGACGCTGCGCAGTGCCAACAACCTCAGCAGCGATGAGCTGAAGATCGGCCAGCATCTGACCATTCCCGGCACCGAACTGGCGTCCAAAGAATGAATCAGGTGTTGAACGCCGCACGCATCGAACTGCTCAGCCCGCGGCTGGCGAACCAGATCGCCGCCGGCGAGGTGGTCGAGCGCCCGGCTTCGGTGATCAAGGAGTTGCTGGAAAACAGTCTCGACTCCGGTGCCAAGCGCATCGATGTCGATGTCGAGCAGGGTGGCGTCAAGCTGCTGCGGGTGCGTGACGACGGCAGCGGCATTTCCGCCGATGACCTGCCGCTGGCCCTGGCCCGTCACGCCACCAGCAAGATTCGCAATCTCGAAGACCTCGAGCAGGTGATGAGCCTGGGCTTCCGTGGTGAGGCGCTGGCGTCGATCAGCTCTGTGGCGCGCCTGACCCTGACCTCGCGCACCCGCGACGCCGATCAGGCCTGGCAGGTTGAAACCGAAGGTCGCGACATGGCGCCTCGGGTGCAGCCGGCGGCGCATCCGGTCGGTACCTCGGTGGAAGTGCGCGACCTGTTTTTCAATACGCCGGCGCGGCGCAAGTTTCTCAAGACCGAAAAAACCGAATTCGATCACCTGCAAGAAGTGATCAAGCGTCTGGCGCTGGCGCGTTTCGACGTGGCCTTCCATCTGCGCCACAACGGCAAGACCATCCTCAGCCTGCACGAGGCCCACGATGATGCAGCCCGCGCTCGGCGTGTGGCGGCGATCTGCGGTTCGGGCTTCCTCGAGCAGGCGCTGCCGATCGAGATCGAGCGCAATGGCCTGCACTTGTGGGGCTGGGTCGGGTTGCCGACCTTCAACCGCAGCCAGGCGGACTTGCAGTATTTCTTCGTAAACGGCCGTGCGGTACGCGACAAACTGGTGGCCCACGCGGTGCGTCAGGCTTATCGCGATGTGCTGTTCAACGGTCGTCATCCGACCTTCGCGCTGTTTTTCGAAGTCGATCCGGCGGCGGTGGACGTCAACGTGCACCCGACCAAGCACGAAGTGCGCTTCCGTGACGGGCGCATGGTGCATGACTTCCTTTATGGCACGTTGCACCGCGCCTTGGGTGATGTGCGTCCGGAAGATCAGCTGGCCGGCTCTGTCACCACAGCCGTGGTGCGTCCAACCGGTATCGAGGCCGGTGAATTCGGCCCGCAGGGCGAAATGCGTCTGGCGGCCAACGCGCTGCTGGAACAGCCGCAGGCGCAACCGGCGTTCAATACTTCGTCGGGCGCCAGCGCTGGCGGCGCTTATCAGTATCAGTACACGCCGCGTCCGCAGTCGGCTGTGCCGGCCGCCGAGGCACAAGCTGCTTACCGCGAGTTCTTCGCACCGTTGCCGGAAGCGAATGCCAACGCGCTGCCAGTCGGCCAGGAAGACATTCCGCCGCTCGGTTACGCGCTGGCGCAGCTCAAGGGCATCTACATTCTCTCCGAGAATGCTCAGGGTTTGGTGCTGGTGGACATGCATGCCGCGCACGAGCGGATCATGTACGAACGCCTGAAAATCGCCATGGCCAGCGAAGGCCTCAGCGGCCAGCCGCTGCTGGTGCCGGAGTCGCTGGCGGTCAGTCAGCGAGAGGCCGATTGCGCTGAAGAACACGCTGCATGGTTCCAGAAACTGGGCTTCGAGCTGCAGCGTCTGGGCCCGGAAACATTGGCGATCCGCCAGATTCCGGCGCTGCTCAAGCAGGCCGAGGCCAATCGGCTGGTGGGTGACGTGCTGTCGGACCTGATGGAATACGGCACCAGCGACCGGATTCAGGCGCACCTGAACGAACTGCTCGGGACCATGGCCTGCCACGGCGCGATCCGCGCCAACCGGCGCCTGGCCCTGCCGGAAATGAACGGCCTGCTGCGCGACATGGAAAACACCGAGCGCAGTGGACAATGCAACCATGGCCGACCGACCTGGACCCAACTGGGCCTGGACGATCTGGACAAACTGTTCCTGCGCGGTCGTTGATGAGCCAGCTTCCTCCAGCGATTTTCCTGATGGGCCCGACCGCTGCGGGCAAGACCGACCTGGCCATCGAGCTGACCAAGGTGCTGCCGTGCGAGCTGATCAGCGTCGACTCGGCGCTGGTCTATCGCGGCATGGACATCGGTACCGCCAAGCCATCGAAAGAACTGCTGGCCGAGTTTCCGCACCGATTGATCGACATTCTCGATCCGGCTGAAGCCTATTCGGCTGCGGATTTCCGCCGCGATGCCCTGCAAGCCATGGCTGAAATCACCGCACGCGGGAAAATTCCGCTGCTGGTTGGCGGCACCATGCTCTATTACAAGGCGTTGGTTGATGGCCTGGCGGACATGCCGGCGGCGGATCCCGAGGTCCGTGCGCAGATCGAAGAAGAGGCTGCACGCCTTGGCTGGCAAGCCCTGCACGATCAGCTGGCGATCATCGATCCGGTGTCGGCGGCACGCATTCATCCGAACGATCCGCAGCGCCTGAGTCGGGCGCTGGAGGTTTATCGGGTCAGCGGTCAGAGCATGACTGCCCTGCGTCAGCAACAATCTGCGCAAAGTACTGAAGCAGCCGCTTCGGGACGGCAACAATTGCCCTATACTGTCGCGAACTTGGCCATTGCTCCGGCAAATCGCCAGGTACTGCATGAGCGCATTAAACAAAGATTCACAAATATGCTGGAACAGGGGTTCATCGACGAGGTCGTAGCCCTGCGTAAAAGAAGTGACCTGCATTCCGGGTTGCCGTCTATACGTGCGGTAGGCTACCGCCAAGTCTGGGACTACCTGGATGGCAAGCTGTCGTTAGCTGAAATGCAGGAACGCGGCATCATTGCCACGCGTCAATTGGCCAAGCGCCAGTTCACCTGGCTGCGCAGCTGGGAAGAACTGCACTGGCTGGACAGTCTTGATTGCGACAATCTGCCACGCGCCTTGAAATACCTTGGGACCATCTCCATATTGAGCTGAGTCCTTGCAATTGCCGTCTATCCTTGGGGGTGTGGCGGCCAAAGCCATCTGAATTACCTATTTTTATTATTGAATCCTTAAAGGAGTGCGGCACATGTCAAAAGGGCATTCGCTACAAGACCCTTACTTGAATACTTTACGTAAAGAGAAAGTTGGGGTTTCCATCTACCTGGTCAACGGTATCAAACTGCAAGGCACGATCGAGTCGTTCGACCAGTTCGTTATCCTGCTGAAAAACACCGTCAGCCAGATGGTTTACAAACACGCTATCTCGACAGTCGTGCCAGTACGTCCAATTCGTCTGCCTAGCGCAACCGAATCCGATGCAGGTGACGCTGAGCCAGGTAACGCCTGATAGGAGTCTCCTTTGTTCTTTGAGCGCCACGGTGGTGGTGAGCGAGTCATCCTCGTTCACTTGGAAGGTCAGGACCCTGAGGCGCGCGAAGATCCGCAGGAGTTTCAGGAATTGGCTAATTCGGCGGGCGCCGAGACCGTTGCGTTTTTTAACGTACCGCGTCATCGGCCAACCGCCAAATTCCTGATTGGCAGCGGCAAGGTCGAGGAATTACGCGACCTGGTCCATGCCGAAAAGGCCGATCTGGTGATTTTCAATCACATTCTCACGCCCAGTCAGGAACGTAACCTCGAACGTGTTTTCGAGTGTCGCGTGATCGACCGTACCGGCCTGATTCTCGATATCTTCGCTCAGCGCGCCCGTACCCATGAAGGCAAGCTCCAGGTAGAACTGGCCCAGCTTGATCACATGAGCACCCGCCTGGTTCGCGGCTGGACTCACCTTGAGCGTCAGGGTGGCGGTATCGGCATGCGTGGCCCGGGTGAAACCCAGCTCGAAACCGACCGGCGTCTGCTGCGGGTTCGTCTGCGTCAGATCAAGGGTCGTCTGGAAAAAGTGCGCAGCCAGCGCGAGCAATCGCGCCGCGGCCGTTCCCGTGCGGATATCCCTACCGTGTCTCTGGTGGGCTATACCAACGCCGGCAAATCCACGCTGTTCAATAACGTGACCAAGTCCGAGGTGTACGCGGCCGACCAGTTGTTCGCCACCCTCGACCCAACCCTGCGCCGTCTGGAACTGGACGACCTGGGGCCGATCGTTCTGGCGGACACGGTAGGGTTCATTCGACACTTGCCGCACAAGCTGGTCGAAGCATTTCGGTCTACGCTCGAAGAGTCGAGCAACTCCGACCTGCTGTTGCACGTGATCGATGCGGCCGAACCGGATCGCATGTTGCAGATCGAGCAGGTGATGGTGGTACTGGGCGAGATCGGAGCCCAGGACTTGCCGATCCTCGAGGTATACAACAAACTCGATTTGCTTGAAGGCGTTGAGCCACAGATCCAGCGCGATGCCGATGGCAAACCGCAGCGGGTCTGGCTGTCGGCGCGCGATGGCACGGGGCTGGAATTGCTTGAGCAAGCCATTGCCGAGTTGCTGGGCAGTGATTTGTTTGTGGGGACATTGCGCTTGCCGCAACGGTTCGCTCGACTGCGTGCGCAGTTCTTCGAACTCGGTGCGGTACAGAAAGAAGAGCATGACGAAGAAGGCATCTGCCTGCTGGCCGTTCGTTTGCCCCGGGTCGAGTTGAATCGACTGGTAAGCCGCGAAGGATTGCAGCCGATGGAATTCATCGAGCAACACACTTTGCAATAAAAGCCTGGCAAAGCGGTTGTGCCGCAACGGCAGGCATTCTGTAGCATTGGTCGGCGCGCCGTGGGTGCGTCTTTGCTTTATCAGATGGAGAGCGCTATGGCTTGGAATGAGCCGGGTGGCAACTCGAATAATCAGGATCCTTGGGGTGGCAAGCGCCGCAATAACGGCGACCGCAAGGGGCCACCGGATCTCGACGAGGCCTTCCGAAAGCTGCAGGAAAGCCTGAACGGGTTGTTCGGTGGTGGTAAGAAACGCGGTGGTGATGACGGCGGTGGTTCGGGCAGGAGTGGTGGCGGCTTCGGCGGTCTGCTCGGCATCGGCCTCGTGGTGCTGGCGGCTGTCTGGCTGTACAGCGCGGTCTATGTGGTCGACGAGCAGGAGCAAGCCGTGGTGCTGCGCTTCGGCAAGTACTACGAGACTGTCGGCCCGGGCCTGAACATCTATTTCCCGCCGATCGACAAGAAGTACATGGAGAACGTCACGCGTGAGCGTGCCTACACCAAGCAGGGCCAGATGCTGACCGAAGACGAGAACATCGTCGAAGTGCCGCTGACCGTGCAGTACAAGATCAGCAACCTGCAGGACTTCGTGCTGAACGTCGATCAGCCGGAAATCAGTCTGCAGCATGCGACCGACAGCGCCCTGCGCCACGTGGTGGGTTCGACCGCCATGGATCAGGTGCTGACCGAAGGTCGTGAATTGATGGCCAGCGAAATCAAGGAGCGTCTGCAACGTTTCCTCGATACCTATCGCACCGGTATCACCGTCACCCAGGTCAACGTACAGAGCGCAGCGGCACCGCGTGAAGTGCAGGAAGCCTTCGACGACGTGATCCGCGCCCGTGAAGACGAGCAGCGTTCGCGCAACCAGGCGGAAACCTACGCCAACGGCGTCGTGCCGGAAGCCCGTGGTCAGGCCCAGCGTATCCTCGAGGATGCCAACGGTTACCGCGACGAAACGGTTTCGCGCGCCAAGGGTGAGGCGGATCGCTTTACCAAACTGGTCGCCGAGTATCGCAAGGCCCCTGAAGTCACCCGCCAGCGTCTGTATCTGGACACCATGCAGGAAGTCTTCAGCAATACCAGCAAGGTACTCGTGACCGGCAACAAGAACGGCCAGAGCAACCTGCTTTACCTGCCGTTGGACAAAATGATCCAGAACAGTTCGGGCAGCAATGCACCGGTTACCGGTTCGGCTGCCGCCAGCAACAACACGGACGTCGCGCCGCATGTCACTGACCTGCCGCAGACACGTACAAGGGAGACCCGCTGATGAGCAATAAATCGCTGATCGCCCTGATCGTTGGCGTTGTCGTGGTGCTGGTGGGCTGGAACTGCTTCTATATCGTGGCTCAGACCGAGCGCGCGGTGCTGCTGCAATTCGGTCGTGTGGTTCAGGCCGATGTCCAGCCGGGCCTGCATGTGAAAGTGCCTTACGTTAACCAGGTGCGTAAATTCGACGCACGTCTGATGACGCTGGATGCACCGACACAGCGCTTCCTGACCCTGGAAAAGAAAGCCGTGATGGTCGATGCCTACGCCAAGTGGCGCGTGAAAGATGCCGAGCGCTTCTACACCGCGACTTCCGGCCTCAAGCAGATCGCCGACGAGCGTCTGTCCCGTCGTCTGGAATCCGGTCTGCGTGACCAGTTCGGCAAGCGCACCCTGCACGAAGTGGTGTCGGGTGAGCGTGATGCGCTGATGGCTGACATCACCGCGTCGCTGAATAAGATGGCGGAAAAAGAGCTGGGTATCGAAGTCGTCGATGTCCGGGTCAAGGCCATCGATCTGCCGAAAGAAGTGAACCGCAGCGTGTTCGAACGTATGAGCACCGAGCGTGAGCGTGAAGCTCGCGAGCACCGCGCCAAGGGTAACGAGCTGGCCGAAGGCATCCGTGCCGACGCCGACCGTCAACGCCGCGTGCTGCTGGCTGAAGCCTATCGTGAATCCGAAGAGATTCGCGGTGACGGCGATGCCCAGGCCGCTGCGATCTACTCCAAGGCCTACGGTCAGGATCAGGAGTTCTACGGTTTCTACCGTAGCCTGCGTGCCTACCGTGAAAGCTTCGCGAACAAATCCGACGTCATGGTTCTCGACCCAAGCAGCGACTTCTTCCGTTACCTGGAAAAGTCCAAGCCTTGATACGACGTTGACCTGAATCATTCCGCCCGGCGGCTAAAACCTCGGGCGGGGTGATCCTTTGGGAAAACGTGTGTATGATGCGGCAGCCGGGAAATTCCCGGCTTTTTTGCGTCTGCACGTTTGATTGCTGTTTTTTGTTGCAGGCATCGGGTTGAATGGCCCGAGCGTTTTTCGAGGAAAGTGATGGGCGAAGCCGGTAACAGGCCTTTCGCCGCGTCGTTCATGCGCGTGCGTTTTGAACGGATCGGTCATTTTCTGCTTCACTCAAGGCTCGCCCGCAGGCTGGCCGCCCGGATCAAAGGGGAATGGCGTAATGGCAACGGTAGACCGCTGGCTGCTGCCAGATGGCATCGAAGAAGTACTGCCACCGGAAGCGGCGCGCATTGAAGTCGCGCGTCGTCAGGTGTTGGATCTGTTCCAGAGCTGGGGTTACGAGTTTGTCGTGACTCCCCATATCGAGTACCTGGAATCCCTGCTGACCGGTGCGGGCCAGGACCTGGATCTGCGTACCTTCAAGGTCATCGACCCCCAGTCGGGTCGGCAGATGGGGTTCCGTGCCGACATCACGCCGCAAGTGGCGCGCATCGATGCGCACACCCTGCGTCGCGAAGGTCCGAGCCGTCTGTGCTACGCCGGCAGCGTGCTGCATGCCCAGCCGCGTGCACTGTCGTCCTCGCGCAGCCCGATCCAGTTGGGTGCCGAGCTGTACGGCGACGCCAGCCCGAGCAGCGACGTTGAAGTCATCAGCCTGATGCTGGCCATGCTGCAACTGGCCGATGTGCCGGATGTACACATGGACCTTGGCCATGTCGGCATCTACCGTGGTCTGGCGCGTGCCGCCGGTCTGTCCGGTGAAGTCGAGCAGCAGTTGTTCGATGCGTTGCAACGCAAGGCCATCGACGAGGTCATTACCTTGACCGAAGGCCTGCCGGCCGATCTGTCCGGCATGCTGCGGGCGCTGGTCGATCTGTGTGGCGGCCGTGAAGTACTGAGTGCGGCCCGTGAGCGTCTGGCCAATGCACCGGCGCCGGTTCTGGCGGCGCTGGAAGATTTGCTGGAGATCGCCGATCGTCTGGCGACGCGTTTCCCGGAGTTGCCGCTGTACTTCGACCTGGGCGAGCTGCGCGGCTACCACTACCACACGGGTGTGGTGTTCGCGGTGTTTGTCCCGGGCGTGGGTCAGTCCATCGCTCAGGGCGGTCGTTACGACGACATCGGCGCCGACTTCGGTCGTGCCCGTCCGGCGACCGGCTTCTCTACCGATTTGAAAACCCTGGTGACCCTGGGGCGTGCTGAGATCGAGCTACCGTCTGGCGGTATCTGGATGCCTGACAGTACGGATGCGGCACTCTGGCAGCAGGTTTGCCAGTTGCGCAGTGAGGGTCAGCGTGTCGTTCAGGCATTGCCTGGACAACCTTTGGCCGCCGCCCGTGATGCGGACTGCGACCGGCAATTGATTCAGCAGAACGGGCTTTGGCAAGTATCGCCACTGGCTTCTTGAGTTTTCCTGCCGGCCATCGCCGGCACCAAGTTTGCGCGAATGAGGACAAGTGTTATGGGTAAGAATGTCGTAGTCCTGGGCACCCAATGGGGTGATGAGGGCAAAGGCAAGATCGTTGATCTGCTGACCGAACATGCTGCCGCCGTAGTGCGCTACCAAGGTGGCCACAACGCTGGCCACACCCTGGTGATCGACGGCGAGAAAACCGTCTTGCACCTGATCCCGTCGGGCGTGCTGCGCGAAGGCGTGCAGTGCCTGATCGGCAACGGCGTGGTGGTTGCACCTGACGCCCTGCTGCGTGAGATCACCAAGCTGGAAGAGAAAGGCGTACCGGTGCGCGAGCGTCTGCGTATCAGCCCGTCCTGCCCGCTGATTCTGTCCTTCCACGTGGCGCTGGACCAGGCCCGTGAAAAAGCCCGTGGCGAGCTGAAGATCGGTACCACCGGTCGCGGCATCGGCCCGGCTTACGAAGACAAGGTTGCACGTCGTGGCCTGCGCGTGGGCGACCTGCTGAACATGCCGCGCTTCGAAGACAAGCTGCGTGAACTGGTGGATTACCACAACTTCATGCTGGTCGGTTACTACAAAGAGCCGGCCATCGAGTTCGAAAAGACTCTGGCCGAGTGCAAGGAATACGCCGAGCTGCTCAAGCCGCTGATGCTCGACGTGACTGCCGAGCTGCACGACCTGCGTCGCGCCGGCAAAGACATCATGTTCGAAGGCGCTCAGGGTTCGTTGCTCGACATCGACCACGGTACCTACCCGTACGTGACCAGTTCCAACACCACCGCAGGTGGCGTGGCGACCGGTTCGGGCGTTGGCCCGATGTTCCTCGACTACATCCTGGGCATCACCAAGGCTTACACCACTCGCGTCGGTTCGGGTCCATTTCCGACTGAGCTGTTCGACGACGTGGGTGCGCACCTGGCCAAGCAAGGTCACGAGTTCGGCGCGACTACCGGCCGTGCCCGTCGTTGCGGCTGGTTCGACGCCGTCATCCTGCGTCGCGCGATCGATGTGAACAGCATCTCGGGCATCTGCCTGACCAAGCTGGACGTACTCGACGGTCTGGAAACCATCAACATCTGCACCGGCTACAAGGACGCGCAAGGCAATGCCGTGGCGCCGACCGACGCTGACAGCTACGTGGGCCTGCAGCCTGTGTACGAAGAAGTGCCGGGCTGGACCGAATCGACCGTGGGTGCCAAAACCCTGGAAGAGCTGCCAGCTAATGCTCGTGCCTACATCAAACGCGTTGAAGAGCTGATCGGCGCGCCGATCGACATTATTTCGACGGGCCCGGACCGCAACGAAACCATCGTTCTGCGTCATCCGTTCGCTTGATAAGTCGTTGATGTAAAAAACAAAGGCCCCTTAATCGGGGCCTTTGTCGTTTATGCCTGTTGGACGGCATGACCTTTGCTGTAAATCTTCCTACAAGAGTGCCATCAAATTAATGGCGTCAGAAGTAGAGGGATTCACAGTGTCGGCCGTTCTCTCACTGTTACAAAGCCGTTTGTTGCGGCCCGTGTTCGTTACCCTTGGTATCGCCCTTTTGGTGCAAGTGCTGGTGGCAGTCGCCCTGACACGAAGCACGGTCACGGCGCTGGAAGCCGATCTCGGCACTCGTCTGGGCGCTGACAGCCAAAAGCTCTCCGGCGAACTGGAGCAGGCCGGGCGTGAGGTCACCTCAAGCCTCGATAACCTTTCCTCAAGTACCCGGCAGCGCCTGACCGCCGGCCTGTCTTCCCGTCTGAAGGAGGAGCAGGCGCAACTGCGTACGACACTGGAAAAAGATCTCAAGGACTCGGCCAATGACATGGCTCAGTTGCTCGCCTCGGTGGCGCCGCGCGCCATGTGGGACAGCGACGTACCGACCCTGTCCGAATTTGCTCGTCGCGCCCAGCGCAATCCCAACGTGTTGTTCGTGGTTTACGACGATGCCACCGGTCAACACCTGACGCGTTACCTCAACCGCGAAAACCCGATCAACAAGGCCTTGCTGGAAAAAGGCCAGGGCGAGCGCGCGCTGGACAAGGTGCTGGACGCGGCGAAAAACGATCCGTCGGTCTACTACCTTGAAGCTTCGATCAACCCCAACGGCGTGGAAATCGGCAAAGTGCTGATGGGCGTTTCGACCGCGTCGGTGGAAACCGATCTGGCGGCGCTCGACCAGCGCTTCTCGGCGCTGATCGCCAGCAGCGATCAACTGGTCGGCGACAGTCTCAAGGGCGCCGCCGCCGACAGCGCGACGGCAATGCAGGCGCGCCTGCAGTCGGCGCAATCCACCGCGACCGAGATGAAAGCCAATACCAGCAGCACCGTGCAGGAAGCCGCCGCGACCTTGCGCTGGCGCATCGGCATGGGCCTGGCACTCGTCGGTTGCGGCGTGCTGCTGTTGCTGGCGGTGGTGCTGGGGCACCGGGTGGTCAATCGCTTGAAGATGCTCAATGCGGCGATGGACGATCTGGCGGCAGGCGAGGGCGACCTGACTAAGCGCGTGCAGATCAACAGCAAGGACGAAATCGGCGACATGGCCTCGGCGGTCAATCGCTTTGTGGATAAGTTGCAGCCGATCGTGCGCGAGGCGGGCGACGTGGCCCAGCGTACCGGTGTGGAAATCGGCGCCATGACCCTGCGCAATGCCGGTGCCGACGCAGCGGCCGGGATGCAGCGTGACGAAGTGGCGGAAAGCCTGCGCGCGCTGTCGCAAATGGCTGACGAGGCGCAATCGGAAAGCCATGCCATGCAGGCGGCGTTGAAGCAGGTGGTGGATATTCGCCAGGCCACCGATGAAAACACTCGTACCTCGGCGAAAGTCGGCAGCCTGATCGAGGCGCTGGCAGGGCAGGTTGATACCGGGGCGAAAGTCATCGAGCGACTGGCGCAGCAGAGCGAACAGATCGAAGTGGTGCTGACGGTGATTCATGGCATCGCCGAGCAGACTAACCTGCTGGCCCTGAATGCGGCGATCGAAGCGGCGCGGGCCGGTGAGACCGGGCGTGGTTTCGCAGTGGTTGCGGATGAAGTGCGCGCGCTGGCGAGCAAGACGCAAAGCTCTACTGGCGATATTCAAGCGCACATCGTCGCGTTGCAGCAGGGCGCGCGTGAAGCGGTCGAGGCGATCGGTCAGGCCGGGCGTCAGGCCAGCGAAGGCTTGCTGGTGTTGCGCGACAGCGCGCGGTTGCAGCAATCGGTGCAGGCTTCGGTTGAGCAGGTGCATGCGGCGATTGGTCTAGCGACCCAGGCTGCGGCGCATCAGGCGCAGGGCGCGCAGGCGGTGCGTGGGCGGGTCGAAACGATTCATGCCCAGGCCGAGAAAGCGGCGCAGGCGGTGGTGGAAACCACGGCCAGTGGCAAGGTGCTGGATGGGCTGGCGGCGCAGCTGAAGGCCAGTCTGGGACAGTTCAGGGCCTGATGTTTCCCCCTTCGCGAGCAGGCTCGCTCCCGCATTCGATCGCATTCCTCTGGTGGGGCTCGGTCAAACTGTGGGAGCGGGTTTGCTCGCGAAGGCGATTTCAGCGGCTCAGATACATCCGCGTCGTCAGCAGATATACCGGCAACCCCGACACCACAATCAACAACGCCGCATAAGGCGCTGCCGCCGCGAACTCGACATTTGCCGTATGCGCCCAGACCTCGGTCGCCAGCGTGTTCAGCCCGGTCGGACTGAGCAGCAGCGTCGCCGTCAATTCCTTCATCGCATCCAGAAACACCAGCGCAAACGCCGCACCCAGTGCCGGGAAGATGATCGGCAGGGTCACCCGGCAAAACGCGGTGAATGACGATGCCCCCAACGTGCGTGCCGCTTCCTCCAGCTGCGGCGCAGCCTTGTTCAGTGCCGTGCGAATCGGCGCCTGTGCCAATGGCAGGAACAGCAGCGCATAAGCGATCAGCAGCAACGCCGAGGTCTGGTACAGCGCCGGCACGTAGTGCAGGGCGAAATACACCAGCGTCAGCGCGATTACCAGGCCCGGCAAGGCGTGGAGCAGATACGGCAAGCGTTCGGCCCAGATCGCCAGTTGGCCCTTGTAACGCACCACCAGCAGCCCGACCGGCACCGCCAGCAGCAGGCACAGCGCTGCGCCACCCAGCGACAAGGCCAGCGAAGACAGCAGGGCTTCGGTGATCGCCGCGACCGGGAACGCTGCCGATGAGCCAACCGCCAGCCAGTACGCGAGCATGCCCAGCGGAATCCCGCTGCCGACGATCGCCAGCAACAGGCAATACAACTGACCGACACCCGCCCACCGCCCCAGGCGTACTTGTTCAGCCTGCCGCGCTGCACCCTGGCCGGTGCGCACATGGCGACCCTTGCCGCGTACACGCAGCTCCAGCCACAACAGCATCAGACATAGCGCGAGCAGCACCGCCGAAAGCATCGCTGCATTGGCGTTGCTGAATTCCAGTTCGAATTGCTGGTAGATCGCGGTGGTGAAAGTTTGCAGGCCGATGATCGACAGCGCGCCGAACTCGACCAGCATGTGCAGGGCAATCAGCAGCGAGCCGGCCAGCAGCGACGGCCAGAGCAGCGGCAGGGTGACGCGGAAAAACACGCCCCAGCGGTTCTGTCCCAAGGTGCGGGCGGATTCTTCAAGGGACGGATCGAGGTTGCGCAGGGTCGCCGCGACCGGCAGAAAGATCAGCGGATACTTCGACAGGCTCATCACCAGAATCGCCCCGCCGAGGCCTTCGAACTGCGCGCTCAACGACACCCAGGTGAAGCTGCTGACAAACGCCGGCACCGCAAATGGCAGGCACAGAATCACCCCCCACAGGCGTCGTCCCGGCAGATTGCTGCGCTCCAGCAGCCACGCCAGTGACAGGCCGATCACACCGCAAGCCAGCGTCACGCCAACCATCAATGCCAAGGTGTTGCGCAGCAGACCGAAAACGTACGGGCGCCACAACAAGTGCAGCGCTTCGGCCCAACCGGCCTGCCAGGCTTTCAGGCCGACATAGGCCAGAGGCAACAGGCTCATGACCACCAGCAATAAAACCGGCAGCACCAGCCAGATCGACGGCCGCTTGCGTCGTGGTACGAAACCCCCGCGCGCGGCGGGGGCGGATAACGATGTGGCCATCAGTTCAGGCCAACTTCACGTTCTAGCTCCAGCGCTTCTTCGGCGTTGCCCAGGTCGGCCGGGGTCACGTTCGGGGCTTCTAATTCGCTGAACGGCTTGAGTCCGCGATCCGATTCCATGCCTTTGTGCAGCGGATATTCGGCGGTGGTCTGAGTGATCACGCGCTGGCCTTCCTCACTGGCCATGTAGGCAAGGAATTGCTGGGCTTCTTTTGGATGTTTGCTGGATTTCAGCACGGCAGCGCTGGATACAGTGATCAGTCCGCCGACGTCGCCGCCGGTGAAGTAATGCAGTTTCGAGTCGAGTTTGCCTTTCTCACGCTGCAGGGCGAACCAGTAGTAGTTGTTCACCAGCACCGTGGCGACTTCGCCGTTTTCCACAGCTTTGAGGGCGACCATGTTGTTGCTGTAGGTCTTGCCGAAAGCGCGCAGGCCGGTCAGCCATTCTTCGGCGGCGTCGCGACCGTGCATCTTGATGATCGCCACGGCCTGTTCCTGGAAGGCGCCGCTGGTCGGGACGAATCCGACTTTGCCTTGCCATTTCGGATCGGAGAATTCCATCACCGACTTCGGCAGGTCTTTCTCATCGACCAGTTTCGGGTTGTAGGCAACCACGCGAACCCGCGCGGTGACACCGATCCAGGTGCCGTTGCCGGCGACGTATTGCTTGGGCAGCACGGCCAGCGTGGCGTCGTCAGTCTTGGCCAGCAGGCCTTGCTCGCCGAGGTTGTTCAGCGGAGGAGATTCTTCGGTGTAGATCACGTCGGCGGGGGAACGGTCGCCTTCTTCGATGACCTGGCTGGCGAGCTGGTTGCTGCTGCCCTTGCGTACGTTGACGTGAATGCCGGTCTTGGCCTCGAAAGCTTTGGCGATCGCATCGCCGACTTCCTTGTGTTGACCGTTGTAGAGCGTCAGGGAAACCGCATCGGCTGCCTGGGTGAGGGGAGTGGCGAGTGCCAGGCCGAGCAGGGTGAAGGTCAAGCCGCGGCGCAGGGTATTTCGAAACATCATTCGCAGGGTTCCTCACTGTCGCATTGCAAAAACTTGCAACAATGATAAACGATATTGTTTCTCAAGTGCGCCTTGCGACGAGGGCGGAGGTTTGCTAGAGCATGATCTGGTGATCACGTGTGGCGAGGGAGCTGCAGGTTTTCAAACGCCAGAAACGCAAAAACCCGCTTTCGCGGGTTTTTGGGAAACTCAACGTCGTAACCTTGAGTTTGAATTGGTGCCCAGAAGAAGACTCGAACTTCCACGACCGTAAGGTCACCAGCACCTGAAGCTGGCGTGTCTACCAATTTCACCATCTGGGCATTCATCGCGAGCGTTGCCGCTGTTGATGTGGCGCACTATACGGAGCGCTTTTTGATCTGTAAACCCCTGATTTAATTTTAATTAATCGGTTTTAACAAATCCGTTGCCTAGAATGCAAAAAACCCGCTTTCGCGGGTTTTGTGTGAGCCTTGAAACTGATCTAGTCTCAAACTCGAAATTGGTGCCCAGGAGAAGACTCGAACTTCCACGACCGTAAGGTCACCAGCACCTGAAGCTGGCGTGTCTACCAATTTCACCACCTGGGCATCTCGTCAACGTGTGTACGTCGTCGATGGCGCGCACTATACGGAGCGCCTTTTTAACTGTAAACCCCTGTCAGCAAAAAAAATGATTTTTTTTACCAGCGGTGTTCAAAAGGGCTTTCAGGCGTCGATACAAGGCTCCAGAAGGGCCTTATATAGTCGGAAATTTCCCGTTTGATGGCGCCTATGCCAAACTAACCCGCATATAGACAAGGTGAAAACTCTCTAATGGCCGATTGGCAGTCCCTCGATCCCGAGGCCGCTCGTGAAGCGGAAAAATATGAAAACCCTATTCCCAGCCGCGAACTGATCCTGGCGCATCTCGCCGATCGGGGTTCGCCTGCTGCCCGCGAGCAACTGGTCGAAGAGTTTGGTCTGACCACAGAAGACCAGATCGAAGCCCTGCGCCGCCGCCTGCGCGCCATGGAGCGCGACGCTCAATTGATCTACACCCGCCGGGGCACCTATGCGCCGGTGGACAAGCTCGACCTGATCCTCGGTCGCATTAGCGGTCACCGTGACGGTTTCGGCTTCCTGGTGCCGGACGACGGCAGCGATGACCTGTTCATGAGCCCGGCGCAGATGCGTCTGGTATTCGATGGCGATCGTGCGCTGGCCCGCGTTTCGGGTCTCGACCGTCGTGGTCGCCGTGAAGGCGTGATCGTCGAAGTGGTGTCCCGTGCCCACGAAACGATCGTCGGTCGCTACTTCGAAGAGGGCGGTATCGGTTTCGTCGTTGCCGACAACCCGAAGATCCAGCAGGAAGTGCTGGTTACGCCAGGCCGTAATGCCAACGCGCAGATCGGTCAGTTCGTCGAGGTGAAGATCACCCACTGGCCGACGCCGCGCTTCCAGCCGCAAGGCGATGTGGTCGAAGTGGTCGGCAACTACATGGCGCCGGGCATGGAAATCGATGTCGCGCTGCGTACCTACGACATTCCGCACGTCTGGCCTGAAGCGGTACTCAAAGAAGCCGCCAAGCTCAAGCCGGAAGTCGAAGAGAAAGACAAAGAGAAGCGTGTCGACCTGCGCCATCTGCCGTTCGTCACCATCGACGGCGAAGATGCCCGCGACTTCGACGACGCGGTCTACTGCGAAGCCAAGCCGGGCAAGTTGCGCCTGTTCTCCGGCGGCTGGAAGTTGTACGTGGCGATTGCCGACGTCTCCAGCTACGTGAAGATCGGTTCGGCGCTGGACAACGAAGCCCAGGTACGCGGCAACTCGGTGTATTTCCCCGAGCGCGTGGTGCCGATGTTGCCTGAACAGCTGTCCAACGGCCTGTGCTCGCTGAACCCGCACGTCGATCGTCTGGCCATGGTTTGCGAGATGACCATCTCCAAGTCCGGCGAAATGACCGACTACTGCTTCTATGAAGCGGTGATCCATTCCCACGCCCGTCTGACCTACAACAAGGTCAGCGCGATGCTGGAAACCCCGAAAGCCACCGAAGCGCGCAAGCTTCGCGGCGAATACACCGACGTGGTGCCGCACCTCAAGCAGCTCTATGCGCTGTACAAAGTGTTGCTGGCTGCCCGTCACGTGCGTGGCGCGATCGATTTCGAAACCCAGGAAACCCGGATCATCTTCGGTTCCGAGCGCAAGATTGCCGAAATCCGTCCGACCACCCGCAACGATGCGCACAAGCTGATCGAGGAATGCATGCTGGCGGCCAACGTGGCCACCGCCGAATTCCTCAAGAAACACGAAATCCCTGCGCTGTACCGTGTCCACGACGGCCCGCCACCGGAGCGTCTGGAAAAACTGCGCGCCTTCCTCGGCGAGCTCGGCCTGTCCCTGCACAAAGGCAAGGACGGCCCGTCGCCAAAGGACTATCAGGCCCTGTTGGCGAGCATCAAGGACCGTCCGGATTTCCATCTGATCCAGACCGTGATGCTGCGCTCCCTGAGTCAGGCGGTGTACAGCGCCCAGAACGAAGGCCACTTCGGCCTGAATTACGAGGCCTATACCCACTTTACCTCGCCGATCCGTCGTTACCCGGACCTGCTCACGCACCGCGCCATCCGCAGCGTGATCCATTCGAAACAGGACACTCCGCACGTTCGTCGTGCCGGGGCGATGACCATTCCGAAGGCGCGCATCTATCCCTACGACGAAGCGGCGCTGGAGCAACTCGGCGAGCAGTGCTCGATGAGCGAGCGCCGTGCCGACGAAGCCACCCGCGACGTGGTGAACTGGCTCAAGTGCGAGTTCATGAAAGATCGTGTGGGCGAATCGTTCCCGGGCGTTATCACCGCCGTGACCGGTTTTGGCCTGTTCGTCGAGCTGACTGATATCTACGTCGAAGGCCTGGTGCATGTCACCGCGCTGCCGGGCGACTACTACCACTTCGACCCTGTGCATCACCGCTTGGCGGGCGAGCGCACCGGTCGCAGCTTCCGTCTCGGCGATACCGTTGAAGTGCGCGTGATGCGCGTCGACCTCGACGAGCGCAAGATCGACTTCGAGATGGCAGAAAAAACCATCAGCGCGCCGATCGGTCGCAAGAAACGTGGCGCCGATACCGCAGCACCTGCGAGCAAGGCTGTGGAAGACAAGGCTCCGGCGAAAACCGCCAGCCGTCGTCCGGCCAAGGAAAAAGCCGTCGAGGCCTATCGCCCGAGCGATGCCGTGGCGAAAAACGCCGAGCTGCGCAAAAGCCGTGAATTGAAGAAGGCCTTGCTGGCCGAAGCCAAAAGCGGTGGTAAAGCGGCGTCTGGGGGAAAGACCGGACGGTCGGCGCCTGAGAAGGCCGTCGGCGGCAAGCCAGCCAAACCGAGCAAACACCGTAAAGGCCCGCCAAAAGCGGGTTCGGCTCCAGCCAAAAGTGGCGGGTCGCGTAAACCGAAGGCGAAGTCATGAGTCAGTTGGAAAAAATCTACGGCGTTCACGCGGTAGAAGCGTTGCTGCGTCACCACCCGAAACGCGTCAAGCAGATCTGGCTGGCCGAAAGCCGCAACGATCCGCGCGTGCAGACCCTGATCGAACTGGCCAACGAAAATCGTGTGCAGATCGGTCAGGCCGAGCGCCGCGAAATGGACGCCTGGGTTGAAGGCGTGCACCAAGGCGTGGTCGCGGACGTCAGTCCGAGCCAGGTCTGGGGCGAGGCGATGCTCGATGAGCTGCTCGACCGTACCGAAGGCGCACCGCTGTTGCTGGTGCTCGACGGTGTGACCGACCCGCACAACCTCGGCGCCTGCCTGCGTTCGGCGGATGCTGCCGGCGCGCTGGCGGTGATCGTGCCCAAGGACAAGTCGGCAACCCTGACGCCGGTGGTGCGTAAAGTGGCCTGCGGCGCGGCGGAAGTGATTCCGCTGGTGGCGGTGACCAACCTGGCGCGCACTCTGGAAAAGCTTCAGCAGCGCGGTCTGTGGGTGGTCGGCACGGCGGGTGAGGCCGAGGTCAGCATTTATGACCAGGACCTGACCGGCCCGACCATCCTGATCATGGGCGCCGAAGGCAAAGGCATGCGTCGCCTGACTCGCGAGCACTGCGACTATCTGGTGAACCTGCCGATGGCCGGCAGCGTCAGCAGTCTCAACGTGTCCGTGGCCACCGGTGTGTGCCTGTTCGAAGCACAGCGTCAACGCGGCGCCAAGGCCAAGGCAGCAGCCAAGAAATAAGGCTGTACGCAAACAAACTGTGGGAGCGGGCTTGCTCGCGAAAGCGGTGTGTCAGACAACAATAATGTTGCCTGATGAAACGCATTCGCGAGCAAGCCCGCTCCCACAGTGTTTTGTGCGAAGGCGAAGAAATGGTGATTGTTCAAATAATCACCAATTGCCTTGCACCTCCGCAGTCCCTTCTCTACAATTGCGCCCCTTGCTGTGACGGCAGGCACGCATGTGCCCCGCGCCAGCAAGTCCATAAGTGTCATTCACTCCTTGTCTGACCGTTTTTGAGCGGCAGGCTACAACCCGTAAGGAGCATTCATGCGTCATTACGAAATCATCTTTCTGGTCCACCCTGACCAGAGCGAGCAAGTCGGCGGCATGGTTGAGCGTTACACCAAGCTGATCGAAGAAGACGGCGGCAAAATCCACCGTCTGGAAGACTGGGGCCGTCGTCAACTGGCCTACGCAATCAACAATGTTCACAAGGCTCACTACGTGATGCTGAACGTTGAGTGCACTGGCAAGGCCCTGGCCGAGCTGGAAGACAACTTCCGCTACAACGATGCTGTGATCCGTAACCTGGTCATCCGTCGCGACGAAGCCGTTACCGGCCAGTCCGAGATGCTCAAGGCTGAAGAAAACCGCAGTGAGCGCCGTGAGCGTCGCGACCGTCCTGAGCACTCCGACGCTGATGGCGTTGAGGGTGATGACAGCGACAACAGCGATAACGCTGACGAGTAATCCACGGACCTTTTAAGGAGCCTATCAAATGGCACGTTTCTTCCGTCGTCGTAAATTCTGCCGCTTCACCGCTGAAGACGTGAAAGAGATCGATTACAAAGATCTCAACACTCTGAAAGCCTACGTATCCGAGACCGGCAAAATCGTTCCAAGCCGCATCACCGGTACCAAAGCTCGTTATCAGCGTCAGCTGGCCACCGCTATCAAGCGCGCCCGCTTCCTGGCCCTGCTGGCCTACACCGACAGCCACGGCCGCTGAGACCGGGCAGTCGACAAGTAGCAAAGGATTGAATGCATGCGTGCCTTAGCTGAGTTCATCATGCGAGGCCGTATGCAGGCCACTCTCGTGGTGGCCGGATGTGCAACATTGCCGTTGTTGTATTGGTTGGGTGCTGCCGCCGGGAGCCTGGTGCTTCTGCGGCGCGGACTGACGGACGCCCTGGGTGTTCTGTCTCTGGGGCTGCTGCCGGCTTTGGTCTGGTGGCTGTATGCCGATGATCCACGGGCACTTCTGGTGCTGCTGGGGTCTTCGGGGCTTGCGTTGGTGTTGCGCGCAAGCGAGTCCTGGGTTCGCACGCTGCTGGTCAGCGTAGTGATTGGAGTGGTGTTTTCAGTGGTGCTCGGGGCAGCGTTTGCGGCCCAGATCGAGATGCTCGCGCAGGCCTTGATAAAGGTCATGCCGGCGCTTCTTGGTGAAACCTACAAGCAATTGTCGGTCGATGAGCAAGCGCGCTTCGCGTCCCTGATTGCACCAGTCCTGACCGGACTGATTGCGGCTCTGTTGCAGATCGTCAGCGTGCTGAGCCTGATTGTCGGGCGGCATTGGCAGGCGTTGTTGTACAACCCGGGTGGTTTTGGTCGCGAGTTTCGCGCCATCCGGATCCCGCTGGGGCCGGCGATGTTGCTGCTGGCGTTGATGCTTCTGGGCCCGAATCTCGGTGCACAGATGGCCATGTTGACGCCGTTGTGCAGTGTACCGCTGGTGTTCGCCGGACTCGCCCTGATTCACGGGCTGGTCGGGCAGAAGCGACTGGCCGGTTTCTGGCTGGTGGGGTTGTACGTCACGCTGCTGTTGTTCATGCAGCTGCTCTATCCGTTGCTCGTGGTTCTGGCCATTGTCGACAGCCTGATTGATTTTCGCGGTCGTCACGTGTCGAAAGACACCGATAACGCGAACGGTGAAGGTTAAAAGTTAAGAGGATTTCCACATGCAACTGATCCTTCTGGAAAAAATCGCCAACCTGGGCAACCTGGGCGACAAAGTAAACGTTAAGGCCGGTTACGGCCGTAACTACCTGCTGCCTTTCGGCAAAGCTACCGCTGCGACCGCTGCCAACCTGGCTGCGTTCGAAGAGCGTCGTGCCGAGCTGGAAAAAGCCGCCGCAGACCGTAAAGCATCGGCTGAAAGCCGTGCTGCCCAACTGGCCGAGCTGGAAGTGACCATCACTGCCACCGCTGGCGACGAAGGCAAGCTGTTCGGTTCGATCGGTACTCACGACATCGCTGACGCACTGACCGCTTCCGGCGTTGAAGTGCAGAAGAGCGAAGTTCGTCTGCCGAACGGCACCATCCGCAACGTGGGTGAATTCGACGTGGCTGTGCACCTGCACGCCGAAGTTGAAGCCACCGTACGCGTTGTCGTGGTAGCAGCTTAAGCAATACTTGTCGGCTGGCACCCTCGGGTGCTTGCCGGTAACATCGGGCACGATCCTGTTTACAGGTCGTGCCCTTTGTCTTTCTGGTACTCCCGTTTTCAAACCTGACTCCAAGTGGCCATGAACGAAATCACCGCTCCCGAGCAATACGATCTGCAAACCGCTGCCCTGAAGGTGCCGCCGCATTCCATCGAGGCCGAACAGGCCGTACTCGGTGGTCTGATGCTGGACAACAACGCCTGGGAACGCGTGCTCGATCAAGTCTCCGACGGCGATTTCTACCGACATGACCACCGTCTGATCTTCCGTGCGATCGCCAAACTGGCCGATCAGAACATGCCGATCGACGTCGTGACCTTGGCCGAGCAATTGGACAAGGAAGGTCAGACGTCTCAGGTCGGCGGCCTCGGTTACCTCGGCGAGCTGGCGAAAAACACGCCGTCCGTCGCCAACATCAAGGCCTATGCGCAGATCGTTCGCCAGCGGGCGACGTTGCGTCAGTTGATCGGTATCAGCACCGAAATTGCTGACGCCGCCTTCAACCCTGAAGGCCGTACAGCCGAAGAGATCCTCGACGAAGCCGAACGGCAGATCTTCCAGATCGCCGAGGCGCGGCCGAAGACCGGCGGCCCGGTGGGGGTCAACGAACTGTTGACCAAAGCCATCGACCGCATCGACACCCTGTTCAACACCGCCGACGCGATCACCGGCCTGTCCACCGGCTATACCGACCTCGACGAGAAGACCAGTGGCCTGCAGCCGTCCGACCTGATCATCGTCGCCGGCCGTCCGTCGATGGGTAAGACCACCTTCGCCATGAACCTGGTGGAAAACGCCGTACTGCGCAGCGACAAGGCGGTGCTGGTGTACTCCCTCGAGATGCCAGGCGAATCGCTGATCATGCGTATGCTCTCGTCCCTCGGTCGTATCGACCAGACCAAGGTGCGTTCCGGCCAACTGGAAGACGACGACTGGCCGCGCCTGACCTCGGCGGTCAACCTGCTCAACGATCGCAAGCTGTTCATCGATGACACCGCCGGCATCAGCCCATCGGAAATGCGCGCGCGGACCCGGCGTCTGGTGCGCGAGCACGGCGACGTCGGCCTGATCATGATCGACTACCTGCAGCTGATGCAGATTCCCGGCTCCAGCGGTGACAACCGGACCAACGAGATTTCCGAGATTTCGCGATCCCTGAAAGCCCTGGCCAAGGAATTCAACTGCCCGGTGGTGGCGCTGTCGCAGCTCAACCGTTCCCTGGAACAACGTCCCAACAAGCGCCCGGTAAACTCCGACTTGCGGGAATCCGGAGCGATCGAGCAGGACGCCGACGTCATCATGTTCGTGTACCGGGACGAGGTGTATCACCCGGAAACCGAACACAAGGGCATCGCCGAAATCATCATCGGCAAGCAGCGGAACGGCCCGATCGGCTTTATCCGCTTGGCCTTTATCGGTAAGTACACCCGCTTCGAAAACCTCGCGCCGGGCAGTTACAACTTCGACGACGACGAGTAAATGCTTCATCGTTTGAACTGACGCCTTCGCGAGCAAGCCCGCTCCCATACCTGGAATGCATTCAAATGTGGGAGCAACTGTCTTACTGCCACCGTTCGTCACCGCCACTCTGTGCCGTCTCGCAGCATGGCATTCAGTCTGATCAGCAGTATTCGCATACAGGCGATGAGCGCGACTTTCGCGCTCTTGCCCCGTTCTCTTAAGGATTCATAATGGGCCTTGAAGTCGGCCTGGCAACGGATAACGACCCAGCACGACATGTAAAGCGCACGTCTGACGCGCGCTCTCCCTCCGTAAATCTGACGTTTCCCGCTGTGATTTCCACTGTCGTCGTTGTAGGGGGCGATTCCCGCCAGTGCGGCGATCTCTCTGCGATCCAGCTCGCCGAGTTCGGGTAGATAAACCAACAAGCTGGCGGTCGCCACAGTGCCGATGCCTTTGACGGAGATAAGCCGATCGGCTTTTTCCGCATCCAGCTCACGCATGCTTTGATCGATGGCTTTGCCGAGCTGCTTGATCTGGGTTTGCAGGTAGCGAATATGGTCCTTGATCGCCTCTACAACCGCAGGCAACTGGGCCTGCTGGAGTCGACGCTTGTTGTCGTCGCGCTGCTGGACGAAGTGCTCGCGTAATTGAATCAACTCGCGCAGGGCTTCACGCTCAGGCGAGATGGGCTTTTCGCGAGACGCATGCAGGGCTTCGGCAAAATCGGCGAGAACCGCCGCGTCGATGGGATCGGTTTTGGCGTTCTTGCCCATTGCTACGGCAAAGGCTCTGGCCCGGCGAGGATTGATCCTCAACACGCTGAAACTTGCCTGCTGCAATGCCGCCATGACCTTGCGTTCATAGCCGCCTTTGGCTTCCAGCAACACGCGGCCAACCGTGTACTGACCTAAACGCGCGACCAGCACATCAAAGCCTTCAACGGTATTGGGAACTTCAAAGCCGTCTTTCTGTGGTTGAACCCAGACGACCAGATTGGATTTGGAGATATCGATGCCGACCCAGGAAATCATGGCAAAACCCTCTTACACTCAGAAGTGAGAGTGCTCTGGCTTTGCCCACGCTTGTGATTCGAGTGGCGCTCGTCCAACTGTTCGGGCTTAGGGGCCAGAGTAGAAAGGTGGATGGCAGCTTTGCTCCCACTCGTGCTTCAAGCACCGCGGACTCACAGCTTGCCATCCACCCCTCTCACCCCAGAGTTTATTCCCTTACTCAGACACAAGCGGGCTTGCTCGCGAATGGGCGTGGCGCAATTTCCGACCACAGTCGTCGGAATTGGTCAAAATTTGTGCTATATTCCGCGCCCGCGAAATTCAATGAAAGCCAACACCGGTTATCGACATGCAAGCAGCCAAGCCGTTATTTGACTATCCAAAGTACTGGGCCGAATGTTTCGGGCCAGCGCCATTCCTGCCGATGAGCAGGGAGGAGATGGATCAGCTCGGCTGGGATTCCTGCGACATCATCATCGTCACCGGTGATGCCTACGTCGATCACCCGTCGTTCGGCATGGCGATCATCGGCCGGCTGCTGGAGTCCCAGGGCTTCCGCGTCGGGATCATTGCCCAGCCGAACTGGCAGTCCAAAGACGACTTCATGAAGCTCGGCGAGCCGAACCTGTTCTTCGGCGTCGCGGCCGGCAACATGGACTCGATGATCAACCGCTACACCGCGGACAAGAAAATCCGTTCCGACGACGCCTACACCCCGGGTGGCATGGCGGGCAAACGTCCGGATCGCGCGAGCCTGGTCTACAGCCAGCGCTGCAAGGAAGCCTACAAACATGTGCCGATCGTCCTCGGCGGCATCGAAGCTTCCCTGCGCCGCATCGCCCACTACGACTACTGGCAGGATCGTGTACGCAACTCGATCCTGATCGACGCCAGCGCCGACATTCTGTTGTACGGCAACGCCGAGCGCGCCATCGTCGAAGTGGCCCAGCGTCTGTCCTACGGACACAAGATCGAAGATATCACCGACGTGCGCGGCACCGCGTTCATCCGTCGTGACACGCCGCAGGGCTGGTACGAAGTCGACTCCACGCGTATCGACCGTCCGGGCAAGGTCGACAAGATCATCAACCCGTACGTCAACACCCAGGACACCCAGGCTTGCGCCATCGAGCAAGAGAAGGGCCCGGTGGATGATCCCGAGGAAGCCAAGGTCGTACAGATCCTGGCCAGCCCGCGCATGACTCGCGACAAGACCGTGATCCGCCTGCCGTCGATGGAAAAGGTGCGTAACGACCCGGTCCTGTACGCCCACGCCAACCGCGTGCTGCACCTGGAAACCAACCCGGGTAACGCCCGCGCGCTGGTGCAGAAACATGGCGAGATCGACGTCTGGTTCAACCCGCCGCCGATTCCGATGACCACTGAAGAAATGGACTACGTGTTCGGCATGCCTTACGCACGGGTTCCGCACCCGGCGTACGGCAAGGAGAAGATTCCGGCCTACGACATGATCCGTTTCTCGGTGAACATCATGCGTGGCTGCTTCGGCGGCTGCACCTTCTGCTCGATCACCGAGCACGAAGGCCGGATCATCCAGAACCGTTCCGAAGAGTCGATCATTCGCGAAATCGAAGAGATCCGCGACAAGGTCCCGGGTTTCACCGGCGTCATCTCCGACCTCGGCGGCCCGACCGCGAACATGTACCGCATCGCCTGCAAGAGCCCGGAAATCGAATCCGCGTGCCGCAAGCCGTCCTGCGTGTTCCCGGGCATCTGCCCGAACCTGAACACCGACCACTCGTCGCTGATTCAGCTGTACCGCAGCGCCCGTGCCTTGCCGGGTGTGAAGAAGATCCTGATCGCCTCCGGCCTGCGTTACGACCTCGCGGTCGAGTCGCCGGAGTACGTCAAAGAGCTGGTGACCCACCACGTCGGTGGCTACCTGAAGATCGCCCCGGAACACACCGAGGAAGGTCCGCTCAACCAGATGATGAAACCGGGCATTGGCAGCTATGACAAGTTCAAGCGCATGTTCGAGAAGTACACCAAGGAAGCAGGCAAAGAGCAGTACCTGATCCCGTACTTCATCGCCGCGCACCCGGGCACCACCGACGAAGACATGATGAACCTGGCGCTGTGGCTCAAGGGCAACGGTTTCCGTGCCGACCAGGTGCAGGCGTTCTATCCGTCGCCGATGGCCACTGCGACCGCGATGTACCACTCGGGCAAGAACCCGCTGCGCAAGGTCACCTACAAAAGCGACGGCGTGACCATCGTCAAGAGCGAAGAGCAGCGCCGCCTGCACAAGGCGTTCTTGCGTTATCACGACCCGAAAGGCTGGCCGATGCTGCGTGAAGCGTTGATTCGCATGGGCCGTGGTGATCTGATCGGTCCGGGCAAGGATCAGTTGATTCCGCTGCACCAACCTGCCACCGACAGCTACCAGAGCGCCCGTCGCAAGAACTCGACGCCGGCCGGCAGCCACAAGGTCGCGAAAGAGAAGACCACCAAGATTCTCACCCAGCACAACGGCCTGCCGCCGCGTGCCAGCGACGGTGGCAATCCTTGGGACAAGCGTGAACAAGCCAAGGCTGCGGCATTCGCCCGCAACCAGCAGGCGGCCAAGGAGCGCAAGGAAGCGGCCAAGGGCAAGGGGCCGAAGCCGGCGCGCAAGCCCGTCGTTCCGCGCTAAGTCGCTTTTTGTTTCAACAGAACGTCAACCTTCGGGTTGGCGTTTTGCATTTCAGGGTTCAAGAAGTGTGCTGAAACGACTGGCCCTTTCGCGAGCAAGCCCGCTCCCACAGTTGGAATGCGGTCTCCTGTGGGAGCGGGCTTGCTCGCGAAGGCGTCATCTCAGGCACCGCATCTACCACTGCCGCCACATTTAGGCGCAACTTCCTCGAACCATTTCCCCGCATCGCCCGATTTTGGTGCTGTACTGCCCTGAGCATTCCGGGAAAGCGCCCAAGCCTCTGCATGGCATAAGTCTTGCGCGCTTTCGAATACGCTTAGGCTCGCAGGAGGCACGCCGTGTCGATTCATGTCGCATTGCATCACGTCACGCATTACCGCTACGACCGCGCTGTCGAACTCGGCCCGCAGATCGTACGCCTGCGTCCGGCCGCCCACAGCCGCACGCGGATTCTTTCGTATGCGCTGAAGGTCTCGCCCGAGCAGCATTTCATCAACTGGCAGCAAGACCCGCAGGGCAACTACCTCGCGCGTCTGGTGTTCCCCGAGAAAACCGACGAGCTTCGAATCGAAGTCGACCTGCTGGCCGAGATGGCGGTGTTCAACCCGTTCGACTTCTTCCTCGAACCCTACGCCGAGAAAATCCCCTTCACTTACTCGGCCGATGAGCGCAAAGAGCTGGCGCCGTACCTCGAAACCTTGCCGCTGACCCCGGCATTCAAAGCCTATCTGGACGGGATCGACCGTACGCCGCTGCCTGCTGTGGATTTCCTGGTGATGCTCAACCAGCGCCTCAGCGAAGACATCCGCTACCTGATCCGCATGGAACCGGGCGTGCAAACCCCGGAACACACCCTCGAACATGCGTCCGGCTCCTGCCGCGACTCGGCGTGGCTGCTGGTGCAACTGCTGCGCAACCTCGGGCTGGCCGCGCGGTTCGTCTCCGGTTATCTGATTCAACTGACCGCCGACGTGAAGAGCCTCGACGGTCCGTCCGGCACCGAGGTGGATTTCACCGACCTGCACGCGTGGTGCGAGGTGTACTTGCCGGGGGCCGGCTGGATCGGTCTGGATGCTACGTCCGGATTGTTCGCCGGCGAAGGGCATATCCCGCTGGCCTGCAGCCCCGATCCATCCTCAGCCGCGCCGATCAGTGGTCTGGTCGAGCCGTGCGAATGCCAGTTCAGCCACGAAATGTCGGTGGAGCGCATCTGGGAAGCGCCACGGGTGACCAAGCCCTATACCGATGAGCAGTGGCTGGCGATTCAGGCGCTTGGCCGGCAGATCGATGCCGACTTGCTGGAAGGCGATGTGCGCCTGACCATGGGCGGCGAGCCGACCTTCGTCTCCATCGACGACCCGGACGGCGCCGAGTGGAACACCGCCGCGCTAGGCCCGGACAAGCGCCTACTGTCCGCCGAACTGTTCCAGCGCATGCGCCAGCACTATGCGCCGAAAGGTCTGGTGCATTTCGGTCAGGGCAAGTGGTACCCCGGCGAGCAATTGCCGCGCTGGTCGCTTAACTGCTATTGGCGCCGCGACGGCGTGCCAATCTGGCACAACAGCGCGCTGATCGCCGATGAGCAGCAAGACTACGGCGCCAATGGCGAGCTGGCGGGGCGTTTTCTGGCGAGTGTTGCCGAACGCCTGAAACTGCCGGCACGTTTCGTGTTTCCAGCCTATGAAGACAATTTTTATTACCTCTGGCGTGAGGGCGCATTGCCGAGCAACGTCAGCGCTGAAGACTCGCGTCTTGAAGAACCGCTGGAGCGTGCGCGTCTGCGCAAGGTTTTCGCGCAGGGCCTGGATAAAGTGATCGGCCAGGTGCTGCCGCTGGCCCGCACCGCCAAGGGTGATCAATGGCAGAGCGGGCGCTGGTATCTGCGCGACGAGCATTGCCGGCTGGTGCCGGGGGATTCGCCGCTGGGTTATCGCTTGCCACTCGGTTCGCAGCCGTGGGTGAAGGCCGCCGAGTATCCGTTCATTCATCCCAACGATCCGAATCAGGACTTCCCCGCGCTGCCGGACACTAGTCAGCTCAACAGCCATGCCGAATCCGCCGCGGCCGACGAGCGTGCGCCGAAAGTCGACGAGTCCGCCGACTGGCTGACCCGCACCGCCTTCTGCGCCGAAGCGCGCGAAGGGCGTCTGTATCTATTCATGCCGCCGCTGGAGCGGGTCGAAGACTATCTGGAACTGGTGGCGGCCATCGAAGCCACCGCCGAAGAGCTGCATTGTCCGGTGCTGCTGGAAGGTTACGAGCCGCCGAGCGATCCGCGCCTGAGCAACTTCCGCATCACCCCGGATCCGGGCGTGATCGAGGTCAACGTGCAGCCGTCCGCGACTTGGGACGAACTGGTCGAACGCACCGAGTTTCTCTATGAACAGGCGCGGCAGACCCGCCTGACCACCGAGAAATTCATGATCGACGGGCGCCATACCGGCACCGGCGGCGGCAACCATTTCGTCCTCGGTGGCGCGACCCCGGCAGACTCACCATTCCTGCGCCGCCCGGATCTGCTACGCAGCCTGATCAGCTACTGGCACAACCATCCGTCACTGTCCTACCTGTTTTCCGGTCTGTTCATCGGCCCGACCTCGCAGGCGCCGCGGGTCGATGAAGCGCGCAATGACGCCTTGTACGAACTGGAAATCGCCTTCGCGCAGATGCCTGAACCGGGCGAAGCGTGCGCGCCGTGGCTGGTGGATCGACTGCTGCGCAATTTGCTGATCGACGTCACCGGCAACACTCACCGCGCCGAGTTCTGCATCGACAAACTGTATTCGCCGGATGGCGCTACCGGGCGTCTGGGCCTGCTGGAGCTGCGCGCCTTCGAAATGCCGCCGCATGCGCGGATGAGCCTGGCTCAGCAGTTGCTGCTGCGGGCGCTGGTTGCGCGATTCTGGCGCGAGCCCTATGCGCCGCCGAAACTGGCGCGCTGGGGCACCGAGCTGCACGACCGCTTCATGCTGCCGCACTTTATCGAGCAGGATTTCGCCGACGTCATCGTCGAACTGAACAACGCCGGTTATCCATTGCGCGCCGAGTGGTTCGCTGCGCATCTGGAGTTCCGTTTTTCCAAGGTCGGCGATTACGCGGTCAGCGGCATCGAGATGGAACTGCGCCAGGCGCTGGAACCTTGGCATGTGCTGGGCGAGGAGGGTACGGCGGGCGGCACGGTGCGTTATGTCGATTCGTCGCTGGAGCGTTTGCAGATCAAGCTCAGCGGCTTGCCGCCGCAGCGCTATCTGCTGACCTGCAACGGCATTCCGCTGCCGCTGCAACCGACCGGGCGCATCGGTGAGTTCGTCGCCGGCGTGCGCTTTCGGGCCTGGCAACCGGCCAACTGCCTGCAACCGACCATCCCGGTGCACGCGCCGCTGGTGTTCGACCTGCTCGACACCTGGATGCAGCGTTCGCTGGGCGGTTGCCAGTACCACGTGGCGCACCCGGGCGGGCGCAATTACGAGACGTTACCGGTCAATGCCAACGAAGCTGAGAGCCGGCGCATGGCGCGGTTTTTCCGCATCGGACACACGCCGGGGAAACTTCCGATACCGAACCTGACAATCTCCGACGAGTTGCCGATGACGCTCGATTTGCGACGTTTCTAAGTCCTGCACGACATGCGGATTTTTCGTATATCCGCACGTCATGTGCCTGCGTTAGTCTGACCGTTCCCTGCTGTCTGCCGAGCTTTCCATGCCTGACCTGCTAGACCGCTACCCGCTGACCGCGGGCACTTATCACGAACTGCTGAATGACAGCGGGGAAGTGCGCCCGCACTGGCGGCGGCTGTTCGATCAATTGCAGCGCAGTACCCCGGCGCAACTGGTGCAGCGGCAGGCGTTGCTGGCCCGGCAAATTCAGGAAAACGGCGTGACCTACAACGTCTATGCCGATCCCAAGGGCGCTGACCGCCCGTGGGAGCTGGATCTGCTGCCGCACGTGATCGCTGCTGATGAGTGGCAGCAACTGTCAGCGGGGATTGCCCAGCGTGCACGCTTGCTCAATGCGGTACTGGCCGATCTGTATGGGCCACAGCGGCTGATCAGCGAAGGGCTGTTGCCGGCGGAGCTGGTGTTCGGCCACAACAATTTTCTCTGGCCCTGTCAGGGTATCGCGCCACCGGAAGATGCCTTTCTGCATCTGTACGCCGTGGATCTGGCGCGCACGCCGGACGGGCGCTGGTGGGTCACGGCGGATCGTACTCAGGCGCCGTCGGGCGCGGGGTATGCGCTGGAAAATCGCACCATTGTGTCGCGCGCCTTTCCCGAGTTGTACCGCGATCTGAAAGTGCAGCACCTGGCCGGCTTCTTCCGCACCCTGCAGGAAACCCTCGCGCGTCAGGCGCCGTGTGCCGATGACGCGCCGCTGGTGGTGTTGCTCACGCCAGGGCGCTTCAACGAAAGTTACTTCGAACACCTTTATCTGGCACGCCAGCTCGGTTATCCGCTGGTGGAGGGCGGCGACCTCACCGTGCGCGATGCCACGGTGTACCTGAAAACCCTCAGTGGTCTGCGCCGGGTGCATGCAATCATGCGCCGGCTCGACGATGACTTCTGCGACCCGCTGGAGCTGCGCACCGACTCGGCACTCGGGGTGCCTGGCTTGCTGGAAGCGGTGCGTCAGGGCCGGGTGCTGGTGGCCAACGCCTTGGGCAGCGGCGTGCTGGAGTCGCCCGGGCTGCTCGGATTTCTGCCGAAAATCAATCAATACCTGTTCGGCGAAGAACTGCTGTTGCCGTCCATCGCTACATGGTGGTGCGGCGAGGCGCCGGTGCTGGCGCAGGCGTTGGAAAAGCTTCCCGAGCTGCTGATCAAACCGGCATTCCCCTCGCAAAGCTTCGCCCCGGTATTCGGCCGCGATCTGAGTGAACAACAGCGCCAGGCACTCGCCGAGCGCATGCAGTCGCGGCCATACGCGTATGTCGCGCAAGAGTTGGCGCAGCTGTCCCAGGCGCCGATCTGGCAGGCCGAAGACGGCCAACTGCAACCGCGAGCGATCGGCATGCGCGTGTACGCGGTGGCCAGTGGTGACGGCTATCGCGTATTGCCCGGTGGGCTGACCCGGGTCGCCGCCGAGGCCGATGCCGAAGTGGTGTCGATGCAGCGCGGTGGGGCGAGCAAGGACACCTGGGTGTTGGGCGAGCGTGCGCCGAGTGGCGAACAATGGAAAACCCAGCGCAACGTCGGCGTACACGATCTGGTGCGCCGCGATCCTTATCTGCCCTCGCGGGTGGTGGAAAACCTGTTCTGGTTCGGCCGCTACTGCGAGCGTTGCGACGACAGTGCGCGACTGCTGCGGATCATGCTCGCGCGGTATGTCGATGGCGATGATCCGCAAGCGTTGCAGGCCGCTGTGGAGCTGGGTGAGCGTCTGATGTTGCTGCCGGAGGAGGGCGAGTTGCCGGAGCGGCTGCTGGCGGCGCTGCTCGGCGAGGACTGGTCGTTCAGCCTGCGCTCCAACCTGCAGCGCTTGCAGTGGGCGGCCTCGCAGGTGCGCGGCAAGCTTTCACGGGAAAACTGGCAGGCGTTGGTCGAGTTGCAGCGCGAGGCGCTGGAACTGGACACCGAAGAGCCGGACTTCGGCGAGTTGCTGGATTTCCTCAACCGGCTGGTGATGTCGCTGGCGGCGCTCTCGGGATTCGCGCTCGACGACATGACGCGCGATGAAGGCTGGCGCTTCCTGATGATCGGCCGGCGCATCGAACGGTTGCAGTTTCTCAGCAGCAGTCTGGCGGCGTTTCTGCGCGGCGTCGGGGCGTTCGATCAGGCGGGGCTGGAATGGCTGCTAGAGCTGGGCAACAGCAGCATCACCTACCGTTCGCGGTATCTGGCGGTGGCGCAGTTGATTCCGGTGCTCGACCTGTTGCTGCTGGATGAGCAGAACCCGCACGCGGTGTTGTTCCAGTTGAAACTGGTGACCCGCACGCTCAAGCGATTGAATGACGATTTCGGTGTGCCTCGCGAGGCCGGATTGCCGCAATTGGTCGAGCGTCTGGCGCGGTTCGATCTGGGCTGTCTGGAGAACCCGCTGTTCGGGGAGAACAGCGTGCGTGCCGCGCTCGATGGTCTGGCGGATCTGCTGCAAGAGATTGCCGAGGCCAGCGGTCAGGTGTCCGATCGTCTGGCGCTGCGCCACTTTGCCCATGTCGATGATGTCAGCCAGCGCACGGTGTCCGTCTGATGAGCGCGAGTTACCAGATTTTCCACGACACCTGTTACCACTACGACAGCCCGGTGTCGCTGGCGCAGCAACTCGCGCACCTGTGGCCGCGTGAGTGCACGTGGCAACGCTGCACCGAGCAGCAATTGCTGATCAGCCCGGACCCGACCACGCGGCGGGATGAACTGGATGTGTTCGGCAATCCGCTGACCCGGCTGGCCTTTGAGCGCCCGCATGACGAGTTGCAGGTCAACGCCCGGCTCACGGTTGAGGTGCTGGCGCGGCCACTGGCGGATTTCAGTCTGTCCCCGGCGTGGGAGCAGACGCGCAACGCGCTGACCTACAGCAGTCAGCCGTTGTCCGCCGAAATGCTGGAGGCTTGTCGCTATCGGTTTCAATCACCCTACGTGCATTTGAAACGCAGCTTCGTCGAGTTTTCCGAAAGCTGTTTTCCTCCAGGCAGGCCCTTGTTGCTGGGCGTGCAGGCCTTGATGCAGAAAATTTTCAGCGAATTCACCTTCGATGCCGAGGCCACGCAAGTGGCGACGCCGCTGGTCGAGGTGCTGGAGCGCCGGCGTGGCGTGTGTCAGGACTTCGCGCATCTGATGCTCGCTTGCGTGCGCTCGCGAGGGCTGGCAGCGCGCTACATCAGTGGTTATCTGCTGACCCAGCCGCCGCCGGGACAGCCACGGCTGATCGGCGCCGACGCGTCGCATGCCTGGGTGTCGGTGTTCTGTCCGGTATTGGGCTGGGTGGATTTCGATCCGACCAACAACGTGCAGCCGGCGCTGGAGCACATCACCCTGGCGTGGGGTCGGGACTTTTCCGATGTGTCGCCGTTGCGGGGGGTGATTCTGGGGGGCGGTTCGCATGATCCGGAAGTGCGGGTCACGGTGATGCCATTGGAATAACACAGCACCCCATGTGGGAGCGGGCTTGCTCGCGAAGGCGGTGTGTCAGTTACATCAATGTTGAAGGTGAAGACGCCTTCGCGAGCAAGCCCGCTCCCACAGGAAGCCGTATCGTGTTCGGAAAACGGGGAGGGTGTGGGGGCCAGGGGCTGAGCCGCCAGCCCCGTCACAAATCTGCAGGGTCTGACTCGATCATCAAACCCGGTGGGGCTCAGGCGTCAGGCGCTTGGTCTTTCGGTGCATCAACATCAACATCGTCATCAGTCGCCACTTCACCGTCAGGGTTCAGTGCCGCTTCTTCAGCCTGTTGTTTCTTGCGCTGAAGCTTTTCCTCTTTCTTCTTTTCCTTTTCCAGGTCTCGTTGACGTTTGGCGAAGGAGTAATTGGGTTTGGCCATGGGCGATCCTCTGGGGTCGAAGGTGAGGTTGAGCGGCGCGTATTCTGCCCTGTATCGGTGCCCGGCGGTTAGCCGGGTTTTTGGTCGACCCACTTGGGCGTGACGGTCGGCTTCCAGTTATCCAGGGCATCGAGCAGCGTTTGTGCTGATTCGCTCACTTGCAGCATGTCACGGTGTGGGGCGCGAACGAAGCCTTCGCCGACGATATGGTCAAGAAAAGCGGTGAGTTTGCTGTAAAAACCGTTCACCTCAAGCAGCCCCAGCGGTTTGCCGTGGTAGCCGAGCTGGCCCCAGGTCCAGACTTCGAACAGCTCTTCCAGCGTGCCGAGACCGCCGGGTAACGCGATGAACGCATCGCTCAGTTCAGCCATGCGGGCCTTGCGCGCGTGCATGCCATCGACGACTTCGAGACGGGTCAGGCTTTTGTGGCCGATCTCCTTGTCCATCAGGCTTTGCGGAATGATCCCGATCACTTCGCCGCCGGCGGCCAGCGCGGCGTCCGCCACCAGGCCCATCAGGCCCACGGCACCACCGCCGTAAACCAGCGTCAGCTGGCGCTCGGCGAGAGCCCGGCCAAGGGCTTGGGCGGCTTCGGTGTAAGCCGGATCAGTGCCGGCGTTGGCACCGCAAAATACACAAACGGATTTGAGAGACATGCCTTCCTCCTGGGTCAATCCGTCACAGGGTAATGGCTGGCAAGCCTTGATCCAAGGACTAAGCTTCGCGTTCTGGCGATTCAAAGGTACCGCTGGCGCCACAGGCGTAGGCGGCGAGCAAACTGCACAACAGACCGTTAAAGAACATGATCGGTACTCCGTTTCAGTAGATGCGCCGATCATAGGCCCGGCCTTGGATTCTGGCCGGTAGATTGTTTCGATGAGTGTCATAGCCTGAAAGTTGTATACAGTTTTTGACTCAAGTCATAGGAACTTGCGAAGATTTCAGGCAGTCTTTCCACCATTAGTGTTTTTGTTAACCCTGCCTTGGAGATTCACCATGTTTTCCAAAGTTGTTGCGGTATCCCTGCTGGCGCTGGCCAGCAGCCAATTGATGGCTGCCGAGTGCAAAACCACCGTTGATTCCACCGACCAGATGTCCTTCAACACCAAGGAGATCGTGATCGACAAGAGCTGCAAGACCTTCACCGTCGAACTGACTCACTCCGGCAGCCTGCCGAAGAACGTCATGGGCCATAACCTGGTGGTCAGCAAAACCGCTGACATGCAGCCGATCGCCACCGACGGCCTGGCCGCTGGCATCGACAAGAACTACCTGAAAGACGGCGACGAGCGCGTTATCGCTCACACCAAGATCATCGGCGCCGGCGAGAAAGATACGCTGACCATCGACGTATCGAAGCTGACCGCTGGCACTGACTACGGCTTCTTCTGCTCCTTCCCGGGCCACATCTCGATGATGAAAGGCACCATTGCTGTGAAGTAAGCAGGTTCACCGCGTTATCGTTCTTCGCGAGCAGGCTCGCTCCCACAGGGTTTGTGTCGGTCACACATTTTGTGAACAACCGGGACACTGTGGGAGCGGGCTTGCTCGCGAAGAGGCCATCAGCATCGACAGGTGAACTGGCCAAAGAAAAGCCCGCTGAGGATCGCTCCTCAGCGGGCTTTTTCATTCGGTCGCCGATCAAGGCGCGAACGGCATGACCCGCTTGTGATGGGTCTTGTTGTAGGTGCTGACGATGATGTCGAACGCTTCCTGACGCACGGGCTCGCCGTGCAGGAAGGCGTCGATCTCGGCGTAGGTTACGCCGTGGGAGGCTTCGTCCGGTTTGCCCGGCGACAGGTCTTCCAGATCCGCGGTCGGCACTTTTTCCACCAGCGATTCCGGTGCGCCAAAGCTGCGGGCAATCGCCCGGACCTGGTTTTTCACCAGACCGCTGAGCGGGGCCAGGTCGCAGGCGCCGTCACCAAACTTGGTGAAGAAGCCCATCACCGCTTCCGCCGCGTGGTCGGTGCCGATCACCAGGCCGTGCGCCGCGCCGGCGATGGTGTACTGGGCGACCATGCGCATCCGCGCCTTGGTGTTGCCGAGCACGAAATCCACCGACACCGCATGTTTGCCTTCGAACGCCGCCACTTCCTTGGCCAGTGATTTGACCGCCGGACCGATGTTCACCGTGTGGCGTTCGTCCGGAGCGATGAAGTCCACCGACGCCTGGGCGTCGTGCTCGTCGAACTGGGTTTCGTACGGCAGGCGCACGGCAATGAACTTGTAGGCGTCGTCGCCGGTGCGCTCGCGCAGTTCACGCATGGCGCGCTGGGCCAGCAGGCCGGCGGTCAGCGAGTCGACGCCGCCGCTGATGCCCAGCACCAGGGTCTTGAGGCCGGAATTGACCAGGCAATCCTGGATAAAGGTGATGCGCCGGGCGACTTCCGCTTCGAGGGCCTGATGCCCGGCGAATGGCGGTTGCACCTTGAGCTGTTCAGCAATCTCACGCTGTACGGCTTGCATGAATTCACTCCTTGCTAGATAGACTGGAATCGGCAGGAACCTGGAACACATGTCGCAAATAGGCGACGAAATTCGGGTCTTTGCAGTGGGTCTTGCCGGGCTCGTCGGAGATCTTCGCCACCGGCTGGCCGTTGCAGGCGGTCATTTTAAGCACGATGCTCATCGGTTCGACACCCGGAATGTCACAGGTCAGGTTGGTGCCGATGCCAAAGCTGACGTTGATCCGCCCGTGCAGCGCGCGGAAGATCTCCAGCGACTTGGGCAGGGTCAGGCTGTCGGAGAACACCAGGGTCTTGCTCATCGGGTCGATGCCGAGCTTGTGGTAGTGGGCGATGCACTTTTCACCCCACTGCACCGGATCCCCGGAATCGTGGCGCAGACCGTCGAAGAGCTTGGCGAAGAACAGGTCGAAATCGCCGAGGAAGGCGTCGGTGGTGATGCAATCGGTGAGAGCAATCCCCAGCAGGCCACGGTATTCGCGCACCCAGCAGTCGAGCGCGGCGATCTGGCTGTCGATCAAGCGTGGGCCGAGTTGCTGGTGGGCCATGATCCATTCATGGGCCATGGTGCCCAGCGGCTTCATATCCAGTTCCCGTGACAGGTGCACGTTGCTGGTGCCGACGAAGCGCCCGGGGAAATCGTGCTTGAGCACGTTGACCACTTCTTCCTGCACGCGGTACGAAAAGCGCCGGCGGGTGCCGAAGTCGGCGACCTGCAATTGCGCCAGTTCGTCAGCCGAGGCGTTGGCGCTGAGCCAGTCGAACTTGCGATACAGCTGTTCCCGCGCCTGCACCAGTTCGATTTCCCGGTAGCGATAGCGGTTGCGCACTTCGCTGACGATCGCCAGCAGCGGCACTTCGTAGAGGATCACATGCAGCCACGGGCCGCGCAGACGGATGAACAACTCGCCGTTCTCGATGCCGGTGTGCAGGTAGCGCAGGTTGAAGCGGAACAGTCCGAGAAAGCGCAGGAAATCCGGTTTCAGGAAGGTGATGCGCTCGAGAAAGCTCAACTGGTCGGCACTCAGGCTCAGCTCGGCCAGGCGCTCGATCTGGTAGCGAATCTCGGCCAGATACGGCCGCAGATCCTCGCTGTTACGGCAACGAAACTCCCATTCGACTTCGACGTTGGGGTAGTTGTGCAGCACCGCCTGCATCATCGTCAGTTTGTAAAAGTCGGTGTCGAGCAGGTTCTGCACGATGCGATCGGCAAACACACTCTCGCTCATAAACGGGGTCTCCAGGTGCACCGCGCGGTTGCGCGGGATCAATCAATGACGCTAGTGGCGCATATCAGCGGTGGGGATTGCCAGCATTTTTTAAGAGCGTCGAGATCACCTGTGGGAGCGGGCTTGCTCGCGAATGCGGTGGGTCAGTCAATTCAAATGTGACTGATGCACCGCATTCGCGAGCAAGCCCGCTCCCACAGGGTTGTTGAAAACTCTATATCGGCGTCAGGTCCGGGCTATCAATCTGCTCCAGCATCCACTTCACAAAATCGCGCACCTTCGGCACTTCCGCCGCATGCTCCGGGTAGGCCAGGTAATAGGCGTCGGAACTGGGCATTGCATGCTGCCAGGGAATGACCAGTTTGCCGTCGGCCAATTCCTCTTCCACCAGAAACCGTGGCAGCAGCGCCACGCCGCAGCCGACCTGGGCAGCGCGGATGCACATATAAAAGGTTTCGAAACGCGGCCCGTGATAGCTGTGCTCGGTGTGGTAACCCTGACTGTCGAACCAGTCGTGCCAGGCCTGTGGACGCGAGGCATTTTGCAGCAGCACCAGATCGGTCAGTTGCGTCGGGTCGGTGAAGGGCTGATCCGGCAGGCTGCCGGGCGCACAGACCGGTACCAGCTCTTCGCCGAACAGCTTCAGGCATTCGGTGCCGGGCCGTGAGCCTTGGCCGAAATAGAACGCCAGATCGCTGCGCCCCTGTAGCAAATCGTCGGCCTCCTGCTCGTTGCACAAGTCGAGATGGATCGACGGATGGCGCAGACGCCAGCCCTTCAGACGCGGTACCAGCCAGCGCGCGCCGAAGGTCGAAGGGGTAGAAACGCGCAGGACTTCGGTCTCGCCGCCGTAGGAACGCAGGTAATGCGTGGACATTTCCACCTGGGTGAGGATTTTTCGGACTTCCACCAGGTACAAATCCCCGGCCGGGGTCATCTGCAAGCGACGACGCACCCGACGGAACAACAAGTGCTGCAACAATTCCTCAAGCTGCGCCACTTGCTTGCTGACAGCGCTCTGGGTCAGGTTCAGCTCTTCGGCGGCCCGGGTAAAGCTCAGGTGCCGGGTCACGGCCTCGAAGCACTGCAACGCGGTGATCGATGGCAGGTGGCGTTTATTCAGCATGGGTGATCCCTTTTTCTTGTCTTTCTCTGCGCAGCATGAATAAACGGAATGATATCTCGCGTAAAGGTCGTTTGTTGCCTTGCCCTCGGGAAGCTACAACTAAAGGCCTGCCCGGTCGTTTGCATTCGGCCGCACACATTCTGTTTTTCGCTTGAGGAGTGACCCATGGTTGCCGCATTGCTTGATCGTCTTGGTGTGAACCCGGCCCTGTATCAGAACGGCAAAGTGCCGGTGCATTCGCCCATCGACGGCAGCCGCATCGCCGCCGTGAACTGGGAAGGCCCGGCCGAAGTCGAGCAGCACATCAGTCGTGCAGATCATGCTTTCGAGCTGTGGCGCAAGGTGCCGGCCCCGCGTCGCGGCGAACTGGTGCGTCAGTTCGGCGAAGTGCTGCGTGAGTACAAGGCTGACCTCGGCGAACTGGTGTCGTGGGAGGCGGGCAAGATCACTCAGGAAGGCCTCGGTGAAGTGCAGGAGATGATCGACATCTGCGACTTCGCCGTCGGCCTGTCGCGTCAGTTGTACGGTTTGACCATCGCCTCCGAGCGCCCGGGCCACCACATGCGTGAAACCTGGCATCCGCTGGGCGTGGTCGGCGTGATCAGCGCGTTCAACTTCCCCGTCGCGGTGTGGGCGTGGAACACCACGTTGGCGCTGGTCTGCGGCAACCCGGTGGTGTGGAAGCCGTCGGAGAAAACCCCGCTGACCGCACTGGCCTGCCAGGCACTGTTCGATCGCGTGGTGAAGAATTTCACCGATGCGCCGGCGCACCTGTGCCAAGTGATCATCGGTGGTCGCGATGCTGGCGAAGCGCTGGTGGATGACCCGCGTGTCGCGCTGATCAGCGCCACTGGCAGCACCCGCATGGGCCGCGAAGTGGCGCCGAAAGTCGCCGCACGTTTTGCTCGCAGCATTCTCGAACTGGGCGGCAACAATGCGATGATCCTCGGCCCGAGCGCCGATCTGGACATGGCTGTACGCGCCATTCTGTTCAGTGCGGTCGGCACCGCCGGGCAGCGTTGCACCACCCTGCGTCGGCTGATTGCCCATGAATCGGTGAAGGAAGAAATCGTCACCCGCCTCAAAGCCGCGTACGCCAAAGTGCGCATCGGTCATCCGCTGGAAGGCAATCTGGTCGGCCCGCTGATCGACAAACACAGCTTCGAAAACATGCAGGACGCGCTGGAGCAGGCGCTGAGCGAGGGCGGCCGGGTGTTCGGCGGCAAGCGTCAGCTCGAAGAGCAGTTCCCCAACGCCTACTACGTGTCGCCGGCGATCGTCGAAATGCCGGAGCAGAGCGACGTGGTCTGCAGCGAAACCTTTGCGCCGATTCTCTACGTGGTCGGCTACAGCGACTTCCAGGAAGCGCTGCGCCTGAACAACGCGGTGCCGCAGGGCCTGTCGTCGTGCATCTTCACTACCGATGTGCGCGAGGCCGAGCAGTTCATGTCGGCGGTCGGCAGCGACTGCGGCATCGCCAACGTCAACATCGGCCCGAGCGGCGCGGAAATCGGCGGCGCGTTTGGTGGCGAGAAGGAGACCGGCGGCGGTCGTGAGTCGGGCTCCGACGCCTGGCGCGCCTACATGCGCCGCCAGACCAACACCGTGAACTACTCGCTGGAGTTGCCGCTGGCGCAGGGCATTACCTTCGACTGAGTTTGGAATGAAGCAGATCCTGGGAGCGGGCTTTTGTGGTGAGGGGATTTATCCCCGATGGGCTGCGCAGCGGCCCCAAAACATGCAATCGCGGAGTTTCAGATACACCGCATGCACTGGTTTTACGGTTGCTATGCAACCGATCGGGGATAAATCCCCTCGCCACAGGGCTTTATCCCACAGGATCAGCAGTGTGTTTGGCAGGTTTCTGTTGGAGTCTGGCAATGCCGTTACGCGAAGAATGTCTGTGGGAAAAACTCACGCCGCAGCGCCCGGATAACACCGCGCTCAAGAGTGAGGTCAAAGTCGATGTCTGCGTGATCGGCGCCGGGTTTACCGGGTTGTCGGCGGCGCTGCATCTGTTGGAAAAAGGCAAAAGCGTCTGCGTGCTCGAAGCGCATCGTGCCGGGCATGGCGGCTCCGGACGCAATGTCGGGCTGGTCAACGCCGGCATGTGGATCCCGCCGGATGAGATCGAGGCCGGATTCGGCGAAGCGGTCGGCAGTCAGCTCAACCGCATGCTCGGGGCGGCGCCGGCGCTGGTGTTCAGCCTTGTGGATAAATACAACATCGATTGCCAGTTGCGCCGCGAAGGCACCCTGCACATGGCGCACAACGCCAAGGGCGAGGCGGATCTGCGCAGTCGCGAGCAACAATGGAAGCGCCGCGGGGCGCCGGTCGAGCTGCTCACCGGCAAGGCCTGCGAGCAAGCCACCGGTACGCAGAAGATCGCCGCCGCACTGCTCGACCGCCGCGCCGGTACGCTCAACCCGATGGCCTATGTCACCGGCCTGGCCAACGCGGTGAAGGGCCTGGGCGGGCAGATGTTCGATCACTCGCCAGTGACCCGTCTCGAACGCGTGGGCCAGCTATGGTCGGTGCAGACCGAGCTAGGTTCGGTACTCGCCGAGCAAGTGGTGATCGCCTCCAACGCCTACACCGAGGGCGACTGGACCGAACTCAAGCGCAACTTCTTCCCCGGTTACTACTATCAGGTCGCTTCGGTGCCGCTGACCGAAGACGCCGCCCATGACATCCTCCCCGGCGGTCAGGGCTCGTGGGACACGCGCCAAGTGTTGAGCAGCATCCGTCGCGACAAGGACGGCCGGTTGTTGCTCGGCAGTCTGGGCAACGGCAATCAGAAGCCGACGTGGTTCCTCAAGGCCTGGGCCGACCGGGTGCAGCAACACTACTTCCCAAACCTGAAACCGGTGGAATGGGAATGCACCTGGACCGGGCGCATCGCCTTCACCCCCGATCACCTGATGCGCCTGTTCGAACCGGCGCCGGGACTGGTGGCCGTCACCGGTTACAACGGTCGTGGCGTGACCACCGGCACTGTGGTCGGCAAAGCCTTCGCCGACTACCTGTGTGACGGAAATCCTCAAGCCCTGCCGATCCCCTTCGCACCGATGCAGCCCCTGGCCGGCGTCGGCCTGCGCAGTTGCCTGTACGAGGCCGGCTTCTCGCTGTATCACGCGGGCCAGTGCCTGCGCATCGTCATTTGAGTGTTGAAATATGTTGCCGGAAGCGGCGCTTTTCGGCGTAGCGACTAGCCTCTAATGGTGCGGGTTGTAGCAGTCCCGCACCAGCAGTGTGCAGTTCGGTGACGCGAGCTGTTACAGGCTGGTTGCACGTCGTTTGGTGCCGCGGTTGCAATGATGGCGCAAGCGGGTTGCGCCTCAGATTTAAAAAGGTTTCACCTTCCGCGGTTTAGACGGTTGCACGCCCAATGAAAATGGGAACGAAACAGTCGAAATAACAAGAAAGCAGCGACTTTTTGAAGAATAAAAAACCGATGGCACGGCGCTTGCTCAGAGCATTCAGTGAAGTGAAGTCGCAGTGCCAACTAAAAAAAACCTTGGAGCACCACCTCATGTCCCAGACGTTTTACAAGAAAGGCTTTCTGGCCCTCGCAGTAGCTACTGCGTTGGGTGTTTCTGCGTTTGCTCAAGCTGATGTGAAAATCGGTGTAGCGGGTCCGATGACTGGCGCCAACGCGGCATTTGGCGAGCAGTACATGAAGGGTGCACAGGCAGCGGCGGACGCAGTCAACGCGGCAGGCGGCGTCAACGGCGAGAAAATCGTACTGGTCAAGGGCGATGACGCCTGCGAACCGAAACAGGCAGTGACAGTCGCCAAGGATCTGGTCAACCAGAAGGTAGCCGGCGTGGTCGGTCACTTCTGCTCCTCTTCCACCATCCCCGCCTCGGAAATCTACGACGAAGCCGGCGTTATCGCGATCACCCCGGGTTCCACCAACCCGCAAGTGACCGAGCGCGGCCTGAGCGCCATGTTCCGTATGTGCGGGCGTGACGACCAGCAAGGCATCGTCGCGGGCGACTACATCGTCGACGTGCTCAAGGGCAAGAAAGTTGCCGTGCTGCACGACAAGGACACCTACGGTCAGGGCCTGGCCGATGCGACCAAGGCTCAACTGGAAAAACGTGGCGTGAAGCCGGTGCTGTATGAAGGCCTGACCCGTGGCGAGAAAGACTTCAGCGCTGTGGTCACCAAGATTCGTGCAGCCGGTGCCGACGTGGTCTACTTCGGCGGCCTGCACCCGGAAGCCGGCCCGCTGGTCAAGCAACTGCGTACCGAAGGCCTGAAAGACGTCAAGTTCATGTCTGATGACGGCATCGTCACCGACGAACTGGTGACCACCGCCGGTGGCCCGCAATACGTTGACGGCGTGCTGATGACCTTCGGCGCCGACCCTCGCCTGCTGCCAGACAGCAAGACGGTAGTGGACGCGTTCCGCAAGGCCGGCACCGAGCCTGAAGGTTACACCCTGTACGCCTACGCGTCGGTTCAGACCCTGGCGGCCGCCTTCAACGGCGCCAAGTCCAACAGTGGCGAAAAAGCCGCCGAGTGGCTCAAGGCCAACCCGGTGAAAACCGTCATGGGCGAGAAAGCCTGGGACAAGAAGGGCGACCTGAAAGTCTCTGACTACGTGGTTTACCAGTGGGACAAGGACGGCAAATACCATCAGCTGGAAAAACAGAAGTAAGGGCTGACGCGATCATCCGAACACCATGAACCCCTGTGGGAGCGGGCTTGCTCGCGAATGCGGGATGTCAGTCGCCATCAACGGTAGCTGATACACCGCTTTCGCGAGCAAGCCCGCTCCCACAGGAGGCGATGGTGTTCCGGGGGAACGTGTCTGCATTGCTCCGACGTAAATCTGTATTTTTCCTAGAAGAGCCGCCCGCTCCGGTGGGCAGGTTCTCATTGCGTGAGATTGCGTTATGGATGGTATTTTCCTGCAGCAACTGGTCAATGGCCTGACCCTCGGGTCGGTCTATGGCCTGATCGCCATCGGCTACACAATGGTCTACGGCATCATCGGCATGATCAACTTCGCCCACGGCGAGGTTTACATGATTTCCGCGTACCTCGCGGCAATCAGTCTGGCTCTGCTGGCTTACTTCGGTATCGAATCCTTCCCGCTGTTGATGCTTGGCACGCTGGTTTTCACTATCGTCGTCACCGGCGTCTATGGCTGGGTAATCGAACGCGTCGCCTACAAACCTCTGCGCAACTCCACCCGACTGGCACCGCTGATCAGCGCCATCGGTATCTCGCTGATCCTGCAAAACTATGCCCAGATCAGCCAGGGCGCCCGTCAACAGGGTGTTCCGACGCTGCTCACCGGTGCCTGGCGCATCGACGTCGGCAGCGGTTTCGTCCAACTGACCTACACCAAGATCTTCATTCTGGTCGCCGCATTTGTCGGCATGGGCCTGCTGACCTACGTGATCAAGTACACCAAGCTCGGCCGCATGTGCCGCGCCACCCAGCAAGACCGCAAGATGGCTTCGATCCTCGGAATCAACACCGACCGGGTGATTTCCTACGTGTTCATCATCGGTGCAGCGATGGCGGCGCTGGCCGGCGTGCTGATCACCATGAACTACGGCACGTTCGACTTCTACGCAGGCTTCGTCATCGGCATCAAGGCGTTCACCGCCGCCGTGCTGGGCGGGATCGGCTCACTGCCCGGCGCGATGCTCGGCGGGATCATTCTCGGCATTTCCGAGTCGCTGTTCTCGGGCCTGGTCAACTCCGACTACAAAGACGTGTTCAGCTTCTCGCTGCTCGTACTTGTTCTGGTCTTCCGGCCTCAGGGCCTGTTGGGCCGTCCTCTTGTGTCGAAGGTGTAAGCGATGTCTTCAACCACTCAAAAAAATATCGATATCAAAAAAAGCCTGGTTGAGGCGATTCTGGCCGGCCTGATTGCCCTGATCGTGTTCGGCCCGATTGTCGGCGTCGTGCTCGAAGGCTACAGCTTCAACCTCGAACCAACCCGCGTGGCGTGGATCATCGGCATTGTCATGATCGGCCGCTTTGCCTTGAGCCTGTTTCTGCAGACGCCCAAGGGCCTGAAGATTCTCGATGGATTCGAGAGCACCGGCTCCGGTGTGCATGTGCTGCCTGCCGATCACAAATCACGCCTGCGCTGGATCATTCCGCTGTTGATTGTGCTGGCGGTGATTGTGCCGTTTGTCTCCAACTCGTACCTGCTGGGCGTGGTCATCCTCGGGCTGATCTACGTGCTGCTGGGTCTGGGGCTGAACATTGTGGTCGGGCTGGCCGGTCTGCTCGATCTCGGTTACGTGGCTTTTTACGCCATCGGCGCCTATGGTCTGGCGCTGGGTTATCAATACCTCGGGCTGGGCTTCTGGACCGTGCTGCCACTGGCGGCAATCACTGCCGGTTTGGCCGGCTGCATCCTCGGTTTCCCGGTGCTGCGTCTGCACGGCGACTATCTGGCGATCGTGACCCTGGGCTTCGGTGAAATCATTCGCCTGATCCTTAACAACTGGCTGTCGCTGACCGGCGGGCCGAACGGCATGCCGGCGCCATTGCCGACCTTCTTCGGTCTGGAATTCGGCAAGCGGGCCAAGGATGGCGGGGTGCCGTTCCATGAGTTCTTCGGCATCGCCTACAACCCGGACGTGAAGTATTACTTCATCTACACGGTTTTGTTCCTGGTGGTACTGGCCGTGCTGTACATCAAGCATCGTCTGGTGAAAATGCCGGTGGGTCGCGCCTGGGAAGCCCTGCGCGAAGATGAAATCGCCTGCCGCTCGATGGGCCTCAACCACGTACTGGTCAAGCTTTCGGCGTTCACCATCGGCGCATCGACCGCGGGCCTGGCCGGGGTGTTTTTCGCCACCTATCAAGGCTTCGTCAACCCGACCTCGTTCACCTTCTTCGAATCGGCGCTGATCCTCGCCATCGTCGTGCTCGGCGGCATGGGCTCGACCATCGGCGTGGTGATTGCGGCATTCGTGTTGACGGTTGCTCCGGAACTGCTGCGCGGCTTCGCTGAATACCGCGTGCTGCTGTTCGGCATCCTGATGGTGTTGATGATGATCTGGCGACCTCGCGGGCTGATTCGCATCAGCCGTACCGGGGTCACTCCACGTAAAGGTGCCATTCACTATGAGAGGACTGCGCCATGAGTGAAGTCGTACTCTCTGTGGAAAAACTGATGATGCACTTCGGTGGCATCAAGGCCCTGAGCGATGTCAGCCTCAAGGTCAAACGCAACTCGATCTTCGCCCTGATCGGCCCCAACGGCGCCGGCAAGACCACGGTGTTCAACTGCCTGACCGGGTTCTACAAGGCCTCCGGCGGCAAGATCGAACTCAACGTGCGCGGCAAGCAGACCAACGTCATCCAACTGCTGGGCGAGTCGTTCAAACCGACCGACTTCGTCTCGCCGAAAAGCTTCCTCAGTCGCCTGTATTACAAGATGTTTGGTGGCACGCACCTGGTGAACCGCGCCGGCCTGGCCCGGACCTTCCAGAACATTCGCCTGTTCAAGGAAATGTCGGTGCTGGAGAACCTGCTGGTGGCGCAGCACATGTGGGTCAACCGCAACATGCTCGCCGGCATCCTCAACACCAAGGGCTACCGCAAGGCCGAAAGTGATGCGCTGGACTGCGCGTTCTACTGGCTGGAAGTGGTCGATCTGGTGGACTGCGCCAACCGTCTGGCCGGTGAACTGTCCTACGGCCAGCAACGCCGTCTGGAAATCGCCCGGGCCATGTGCACGCGGCCGCAGATCATCTGCCTCGACGAACCGGCTGCTGGCCTCAACCCTCAGGAAACCGAAGCGCTGAGCGCGATGATCCGGCTGCTGCGCGACGAGCACGATCTGACCGTGGTGCTGATCGAACACGACATGGGCATGGTCATGAGCATTTCCGACCACATCGTGGTGCTGGATCACGGCGTGGTCATCGCCGAAGGCGGGCCTGAAGCCATTCGCAACGATCCGAAAGTGATTGCCGCCTACTTGGGCGCCGACGAAGAGGAGCTGGTATGAGCAAACCGATCCTCGAACTGAAAGACCTGGACGTGTTCTACGGCCCGATCCAGGCCCTCAAGGGCGTGTCGCTGCAGATCAACGAAGGCGAGACCGTCAGCCTGATCGGCTCCAACGGCGCGGGTAAATCGACGCTGCTGATGTCGATCTTCGGCCAGCCGCGCGCGGCGAGTGGGCAGATCCTCTATCAAGGCGTCGACATCACCCACAAGTCCTCGCACTACATCGCCTCCAACGGCATCGCGCAGTCGCCGGAAGGGCGGCGGGTGTTCCCCGACATGACCGTCGAGGAGAACCTGCTGATGGGTACCATCCCGATCGGCGACAAATATGCCAAGGAGGATATGCAGCGCATGTTCGAGCTGTTCCCGCGGCTCGAAGAGCGCCGCACTCAGCGGGCGATGACCATGTCCGGCGGCGAGCAGCAGATGCTCGCCATTGCCCGTGCGCTGATGAGCCGGCCAAAGCTGTTGTTGCTCGATGAACCGAGCCTGGGCCTGGCGCCGATCGTGGTGAAGCAGATCTTCGCCACCCTGCGGGAACTGGCGAAAACCGGCATGACCATTTTCCTCGTCGAGCAGAACGCCAACCATGCGCTGAAGCTGTCGGATCGGGCGTATGTGATGGTCAACGGCGAGATTCGTCTGACCGGTACCGGTAAGGAGTTGTTGGTGAATGAGGAGGTGCGTAACGCTTATCTGGGCGGGCACTGATTCTACTTGAGTTGTCCACAAGCCCCGCGACGTAAGTCCCGGGGCTTTTTACATCCCAAGTCCCGCACAAATCCCTTGTGGGAGCGGGCTTGCTCGCGAAGAGGGTGTGTCAGATAACGCCGTGTTTTATGACACATCCTCTTCGCGAGCAAGCCCGCTCCCACAGTTGATCTGCGCCAGATTTCAGAATTGTGGAAAACAAATTCCCATAGCTGCCAAAGCGCGACATATAGACGCTGCAAATGGCTGTTTTTCCACAGTTTTGACTTGTCCCCGATTACTGTGGAGCTGGCTGTGAATAACGTGGGAGTAGCTGGCTGAAGCCCTTGTGTTCCGTGGCTTGCAGGCTGGTGATCGCTTTTTGATCAGGCGTTTTTGCTGGAGCTGAAGACGCTGTTGTCAACCTTTTTCTAGGCTGTTCTGTAGAGACAATTACGTGTGAGCAAGCCTGTGGATAAGTCTGTGACTAAACTCTGGAAAGACTCCGCTGAGGGCCGTAATTACTGGCCTCGCGCAATCACTGCACTGACCGTCCGGTCGTGCAAAATGCCATCTCCGGCACAACAGCGGCTTCAGGGTCAAGCAAAAAACTTTCTGTTTCCTGCGCAAAGCCTTGTATGGCGCGGCTTTGCGCGTTTCCACTTGCCCCCGGAAACTGTGGAAGGGACTGTGGATAACGTGCGTGCACATGGCTACAGGCCACGGCAGGTATGGCGTAGCGACGGTTGATCAAAATTTGATCGGAAGTTGTCCCGGTGCGGGTGTTGCTCGTAAATGCCGGGCCGGGCATGCTGGCTGCTGATTTTCTATTCCAATGGCTGCGCTGGCGGCCGACGCAAGGAGAACACGATGTCCAACACCCTGTTTATTACCGGCGCAACCTCCGGTTTTGGTGAAGCCTGTGCCCGTCGTTTCGCCGAGGCTGGCTGGAAACTGGTGTTGACCGGCCGTCGTGCAGAACGTCTCGACGCGCTGTGCGCCGAGTTGTCGAAGCAGACTGAAGTGCATGGCCTGGTGCTCGACGTGCGTGACCGCAAGGCGATGGAAGAGGCAATTGCCAATCTGCCGCCGTCGTTCGCCAAGCTGCGTGGCCTGATCAACAACGCCGGGCTGGCGCTGGGCGTCGATCCGGCACCCAAATGCGACCTCGACGACTGGGACACCATGGTCGACACCAACGTCAAGGGCCTGATGTACAGCACTCGTCTGCTGCTGCCGCGTTTGATCGCTCACGGCCGTGGCGCCGGTATCGTCAACCTCGGCTCCATCGCCGGCAACTACCCGTACCCGGGCAGCCACGTGTATGGCGCGACCAAGGCGTTCGTTAAGCAATTCTCGCTGAACCTGCGTTGCGACCTGCAGGGCACTGGCGTGCGTGTCAGCAACATCGAGCCGGGTCTGTGCGAAAGCGAGTTCTCGCTGGTGCGCTTTGCCGGTGACCAGGAACGCTACAACGCCACTTACGCCGGTGCCGAGCCGATCCAGCCGCAGGACATCGCCGAGACCATCTTCTGGGTGCTCAACGCCCCGGCGCACATCAACATCAACAGCCTGGAGCTGATGCCGGTGAGCCAGACCTGGGCGGGGTTTGCGATCGAGCGTAACAAGGCCTGACACCGCGTTGAGGCCATTCGCGAGCAAGCTCGCTCCCACATTTGATCGCGGTCTCATGTGGGAGCGAGCTTGCTCGCGAAGGGGCCGTCACAGGCAATAAATACCGATAAGGTAAACTCTCCTCGCAACAACCCCATCGCACCCTGCGGTTTTCAAGGTTTTCGAGGAGTTAAAGTGAGTAACCGAGGTGAGCAGTCACTGCTCAAACAATCGACCATCCTGATGTTCGCGGTGTCGATTGCCGGGATCGTCACCGGTTTTGTTTCAGGTTCGCAATCCATCCTTTTCGATGGTTTTTTCTCGCTGATCGCAACGTTCATCAAAGTGCTGATGCTGATCACAGCCAAGCTGATCGCCAAAGAAAGCAATCACCGCTTTCAGTTCGGTTTCTGGCATCTGGAGCCGATGGTGCTGCTGATCGAAGGCAGCTTCCTGCTGTTGATCGCGATCTATGCGTTTCTCAACGGTGTGTTCGGCATCATCAACGGTGGCCGCGAGATCGAGCTGGGCTTGGTGATCATTTATGCGGCGGTGTTCACCGTCGTCGAATTCGCCTATTTCTTCTACGTGCGTCGGCGCAATCGCAAGCTCAAGTCCAGCCTGATCCAGTTCGACAACATCAGTTGGCTGGTGGACGCGATGCTCTCGGTCGGCCTGTTGATCAGTTTTCTCGCCGCGTTGCTGCTCAAGGCCCAGGGCTTTGACGAGTGGGCGAAGTTTGTCGACCCGCTGATCCTGATCGTGCTGGCGCTGACCATGTTGCCACCGGCGTTCAAGATCCTCGGCCCGGCGCTGCGTGATGTACTGGGTATTGCCCCGGACACCCTGGATGATCAGGTGCGTCAGGTCATGGAAGCGGCGAAGGTCGAGCATGGTTTCGATGATTACGTGACCTACGTGCAGAAGCACGGGCGGGCGCGGTTTATCGAGATTCATGTGGTGTTGCCGGCGGATTATGCGCTGAGCAGCGTAGGTCAGCTGGATGTGTTGCGGGAGGAAATCTCGGCGCAGCTCGGCGAGCCGGATGCGGCACGCTGGTTGACGATCAGCTTTACCGGTGACAAGAAGTGGATTGCCTAGAGACCGTGTAACGGCTATTCGCGAGCAAGCCCGCTCCCACAGGGATCCAGGCTGTTCACAGATTATGTGTTCGCCGAAATTCCCATGTGGGAGCGGGCTTGCTCGCGAAAGCTATTTTTCAATCAACGCAGATATTCAGCCAGCCCGCTGTAGCACGTCGCCAAGTGATAAGGCGTCGTTGAAGGCATGTCCTTGCGGCTGACCTCTCCCAGCTCATCTCGGCATTCATGCCACCCGCCCGCGTGCAGAAAACGCTGCTGCAGCGCCTGCAACTGGCGCAGCACGGTGCCTTCGCTGTTCGGGCGCAAGGTCAGGGCGCGCAGGTATTCCGCCTGCGCCCAGATGCGCTGAGTCGAATCTTTCGGGCGACCGTCCAGTTCCAGATCGAGCATTGCCCGCACGGCGCCGGACGGCTGTTCAACGCCGAATTGCTCGGTGAAAGCGAAGGCTCGCTCCAGCGCCGCGTGCAGTTTCGAACCACGCAGCAGGGCTGAAGACTCAAGCAGGAAATACCATTCGAACTGATGCCCTGGCTCGTACCAGTTATCCACAGCCCCCAGTGGTTTTTCCATCAACACGCCATGTTGCGGGTCGACGAACTGCTTGTGCATGGCTGTGCATAACTCGACCAGCGCTTTCTGCGTCGCCGCGTCTTCGCGTACCTCGAGGGTGGCGAGGAACGCCTCGGCCAGGTGCATCAGCGGGTTTTGCAGCGGGCCGGTTTGCAGGGTGATCCAGTCGCGGTCCAGGCACGCTTCGTACAGGCCGTCACCGGTGGCGAAGCGCCGACCGATGATTTCCAGTGCGGCGTTGAGCGTGGATTCCACCAGCGGCTCCCGGGACTTGGCCCAGTAATGGGCGCAGGCGAACAGGATGAAGGCGTGGGTGTAGAGGTCTTTGCGCTGATCCAGCGGCTTGCCTTGCGCGTCGATGCTGTAGAACCAGCCGCCGTGCTCGGCGTCGTGGAAATGCCGTTGCAGCGAGCGAAACAGCGCGGTGGCGCGCACCTCGGCGTTATCCACAACCCCGATCAGGCTGGAAAACAGATACAGCTGCCGTGCGCAGGCCATCGCCCGATAGCGTTGCGGTGGCAAAGGTTGATGCGCCGCGTCGAGTGCCTCGTAGGGCAGCGCCATGTCGGCGTTCCAGCCCGGGCCTTGCCAAAGCGGCACGATCACGTTCAGAAAGTGCTGTTGCACATCGCTGAACAGGGCGGTCAATTCGGGCAGGGAGGTGGAGCGGCAAGCATGGGGCATTGGCGGACGTCGTCACGGCTGGGGCGATTGCGCGACATGGTAGCAGAGCCGCGTCCTTTAGAGACGCGGTGTCTGTCAGACCGCTTTCGCGAGCAAGCCCGCTCCCACACTGGAATTGTGCTGTACACAAAACCTGTGGGAGCGGGCTTGCTCGCGAAGAGGCCGGTTCAGGCGATAAAGATCAGCCGGCCAGCAACCATGCACCGGTCACCGCCGAAGCAGCCCCCGCCACTCGCACCAATGGTGCAGCAGCCTGAGGCAACACGCGCACCAGGCCATAACCCACCGCATGCAGCGCCGCCGTCGCCGCGACAAAACCGGCGGCATACGCCCAAGGGCTGCTCATGTCCGGCAGCTCCAGGCCATGCGCCACGCCATGGAACAGCGCAAACAACGCCGTTGCCGCCACCGCCATCACCAGCGGTGGACGCACCGCCAGTGCCACTGCCAGACCCAGCGCCAGCACCGAAGCGGCGATCCCGCTTTCCAGCGCCGGCAACTCCAGCCCTTCAAAACCGAGCATGCCGCCGATCAGCATGGTGCCGACAAACGTGCACGGTAGCGCCCAGCGCGCCGCGCCTTGTTGCTGCGCGGCCCACAGGCCGACCGCGACCATCGCCAGCAAATGGTCGAGGCCACCGATCGGGTGGCTGATGCCGGCGACCAGACCGCTGTCGCCGTGGCCCGGGTGGGCGAAGGCGAGTGCCGGGGTCAGCAGCAGCGCCACAGCGCCGAGAATGCGTTTGAGTGTCATGGGTAAGCTTCCTTGTTGGTCAATAAGTCAGGCGGCGTTCAGCAGGCCTTGGCGCTCGATGAAGGCGATGATCTCTTCCAGGCCCTGGCCGGTTTTCTGGTTGCTGAAGACGAATGGCTTGCCGTTGCGCATGCGCTGGGTGTCGCTATCCATCATTTCCAGCGAAGCACCGACCAGCGGCGCCAGGTCGATCTTGTTGATCACCAGCAGATCGGACTTGCAGATCCCCGGGCCGCCCTTGCGCGGCAGCTTGTCGCCGGCGGAGACGTCGATCACGTAAATGGTCAGGTCTGACAGCTCCGGGCTGAAGGTTGCCGACAGGTTGTCGCCACCGGATTCCACCAGAATCAGGTCCAGCCCCGGAAAGCGCCGGTTCAGTTGATCGACGGCTTCGAGGTTGATCGAAGCGTCTTCGCGGATTGCCGTGTGCGGGCAGCCACCGGTTTCCACGCCGATGATCCGCTCCGGTGCCAGCGCTTCGTTGCGCACCAGAAAGTCGGCGTCTTCGCGGGTGTAGATGTCGTTGGTAACGACGGCCAGGTTGTAGCGATCGCGCAACGCCAGGCACAGGGCCAGGGTCAATGCAGTCTTGCCGGAACCGACCGGGCCGCCGATGCCGACGCGCAGGGGTTGTGTGTTCATGTGCTTCTCCAAGATGACAGGCCCTAAGAGCGAAACAGACGGCTGTATTGGCGCTCATGCGCCATGCACGCCAGGGACAGGCCGAATGCGGCGCTGCCGATGTGTTCGGGATTGATGCGGGTGGCGTCCTGCTGCGCCTGTTGCAGCAGCGGCAACAGTTCGCTGGTCAGGCGCTGGGCGGCTTGCTGGCCCAGCGGCAGGGTTTTCATCAGTACCGCGAGCTGGTTTTCCAGCCAGCTCCACAGCCACGCGGCGAGCGCATCCTGTGGGCTGATTTGCCAGGCGCGGGCAGCCAGTGCCCAGCCAAGAGCCAGGTGCGGTTCGGCGCATTGCTCAAGAAAGCTGCGGGCCGGCGCGTCGAGTTCCGGCAAACCGTTGAGCAATTGCTGCAGCGAGTAACCCATCTGCCGGCTCTCCAGATGCAACTCACGGGTCTCGCGACTGGCACGGTGGATTTCGCAGAGATGCAGCAACTCGGGCCAGTTTTCCTCGGCCGCGGCCTGACAATGAGCCAGCAGCAGCGGCGCCTCGAAACGGGCGAGGTTGAGCAGTAGTTGATCGCTGATCCAGCGGCGGGCGCTGTCCGGGTTGTTCACGCGGCCGTTATCCACCGCCATTTCCAGGCCTTGCGAATAGCTGTAGCCGCCAATCGGCAGTTGCGGACTGGCCAGGCGCAACAGCGCCCAGGCCGGGTTCACAGACGTACGCCGAACTGATGGAGTTTGGGCGCGTAGTTGAAATCTTCGTCGCCATGCCGCGAATGGTGATGGCCGCCGCCGTAGGCACCGTGTTCCGGTTGGAACGGCGCTTCTATCGCCTCGACCTGGGCGCCGAGCTGTTCGAGCATGGCCTTGAGCACGTAATCGTCGAGCAAACGCAGCCAGCCATCGCCGACTTGCAAGGCGACGTGGCGATTGCCCAGATGATAGGCGGCGCGGGTCAGTTCGAAGGCATTGGCGCAGGTGACGTGCAGCAGTTGCTCGGGGCGGGCGCAGACGCGAACGATGCGGCCGTCCTCGGCCTGCAGGCATTCGCCGTCATATAACGGTGCCTGACCGCGCTCCAGAAACAACCCGACGTCTTCGCCATCGGCACTGAAACAGCGCAGACGGCTTTTGCTCCGCGCTTCGAAGGTCAGGTGCAACTCGGCGGACCAGACAGGTTGAGGGTCGATTCTGCGATGAATCACCAGCATCGGAAAGCTTCCAGCAGTGGACTTGTAGGAGGGCTAGAGCAAGGGGCTTGCCAACCGGACGAGATGTAGGAAATCCCTGTCGGAGCGTAGAGGATGTTTCAAGATGTTGCAGAATTTTGGAAGGTTTTGGTGCGTGAAGATTTTTACATGCACCAAATGTGAGCGGCGGTGCATGACCAATGTGGGAGCGGGCTTGCTCGCGAAAGCGGTGCATCAGTCAACAATGAAGTGACTGACCCACCGCTTTCGCGAGCAAGCCCGCTCCCACAGGGGATCAGTGTTGTGTCAGAGAAAGAGAGAGGGAATTACTCGGTACTGCCCAACCCTTGCCAGTGCTTGAGGCCGATAAAGATGAAGCGCAATTGCTGGGTGATCTTCGCCTGTGGCGTCAGATGCTCCGGCAGGGCCTCGGCGGGCGGGTCAATGATGTCCGGCAGAGTGGCGAACACCGATTTGACGATCAGGTCGGCGATTACGCTCAGCCCGGCAGCGTCCAGATGCTGCAACTTGGGCATCAATGTCAGGTCGGCCGCGAGGTCGGCGCTGATGTTTTCGCGCAGACGGCCAATCGCCTGACGCACCGGCTGCGAGCCGCCGTATTGCTCACGAGCGAGAAACAGGAACTGCGAACGGTTGGCGCTGACCACGTCGAGGAAGATCCGCACCGACGCATCGATGATCCCGCCCATGACGAATTCGTTGTGGCGGACCAGGCGGATGGTTTCGCGGAAGGTCTGACCGACTTCACTGACCAGCACCAGACCCAGCTCGTCCATGTCAGCGAAATGCCGATAGAAACCGGTGGGCACGATGCCGGCGGTCTTGGTCACTTCGCGCAGGCTCAGGCTGCCGAAACCTCGGCCGCTTTCCATCAAATGGCGGGCGGCGTCCATCAGGGCGTTGCGGGTCTGTTGTTTCTGTTCGGCGCGGGGCAGCATCGCAAAGGCGTTTTCTTGAGCGGGACAAGCGCCGCACTCTAGCAAATCGGCTTTGCTGGCGTCGAACGGCAGGGGGAAAAGTCAGCAGGAAAAAAGGTTTCGCAGATTGTCGGTACTGAAAAAGTCAAAAGCCCAATCCGGTGATTGGGCTTTTTTTCCAGGCCGCCATGGGCTTAGCTCAAAGCGCTGTTGCGTTCGATCACACGGTCACCACCGCCTTCGGCAACGGCTTGGCCCAGTGGGGTTTTATCGAAACCGTCTTCAGCCAGGGTCTGGCCTTGTGGAGTTTTGTCATAGCCGTCTTCAACCAGACCTTTCTGTTCCAGGCGATCACGGCCGCCTTCTGCTACAGCTTGACCTTGTGGGGTCTTGTCGTAGCCATCTTCAACCAGACCTTTTTCTTCCAGACGATGACGACCGTTTTCAGCCAGAGTCTGACCTTGTGGGGTACGGTCGCTGCCGTCAGCCGCCACAGTCTGGCTGAACACCGAGTGGCTGGATTTCACTTGTGGGGTAGCCTGATCGGCAGCGGGCAGGGCAAAAGCGGTGCTGGCTAGCATCGACAGGGTAAGGCTGAGCAGTAATTGGCGTTTCATGATGGGTTGCTCCTTGGGAGGGCGATAAAGTGGGTACGAAGCCAATGCTACTCTCGATAAGTCGATATAAAAGTTCATAAACGCAATGGTAATAATCAACAGAATTGATTGTTCTGCGGAAGCGCTCTAGCTCGGGCATTTGCGGGCGGTGGTTTTGCACCGCAGTGGGTATTTTCGACTCACTCGCGCCTCGCAAATGTGCGGGCAGCGGTAACGCTGTTCGACCAATCGGTCAGCATTCGGGCGATTTTTTGCCGCGGAATCTATATTCCGATTAAACCTGCGCACTGTTTGCCAGTCGTAGAATTCATGAGGGCCGCTTTGGCCCGCCGTTTCAGCTGTGCGTCGCGAAGTCGGCGTGCGGTCGTCATCAGGAGTTTTGTGCATGACGCGCACCGGAAAAATCTTCAGTTGGACCTTCGCCATCCTCGTACTGCTGTTGGCGGTACTGGTTCTGATCATCGTGTTCTTCGACTGGAACCGGATCAAACCGCCGCTCAACGCCAAAGTCTCGGAAGAATTGCATCGTCCGTTCGCCATCAATGGCAACCTCGCGGTGATCTGGCAGCGCGAGCCGGACGAGGGCGGCTGGCGGGCCTGGGTGCCGTGGCCGCACGTGGTAGCTGAAGACCTGACGCTGGGCAACCCGGATTGGTCGAAGCAGCCGCAGATGGTTACGCTCAAACGTGTGGAACTACGCATCTCGCCGCTGGCACTGCTGGCGCAACGGGTGACGATCCCGCGCATCGACCTGACCGAACCCAACGCGCAACTGCAACGCCTGGCCGATGGCCGCGCCAACTGGACCTTCAAGTTCGACCCGAAAGACCCGAATGCCGAACCGTCGAACTGGGTGGTGGACATTGGTGCGATTGGTTTCGACAAGGGCCACGTCACCCTGGATGACCAGACACTCAAGACGAATCTCGACGTGTTGATCGATCCGCTGGGCAAACCGATTCCGTTCAGCGATATCGTCGGCGCCAAAGCCGCGAAGACCGCGCAGGACAAGGGCGCCGCGCCGCAGGACTATGCATTCGCGCTGAAGGTCAAAGGCCAGTACCACGGTCAGAATCTTACCGGCCAGGGCAAGATCGGCGGATTACTGGCGTTGCAGGACGCGAACAAGCCATTCCCGCTGCAGGCCCAGGCGAAGATCGGCGCCACCAGCATCGAACTCGCCGGCACCCTGACCGACCCGCTGAACCTTGGCGCTCTTGATCTGCGTCTGAAACTGGCCGGCGCCAGCCTCGGCAACCTCTATCCACTGACCGGCGTGACCCTGCCGGACACGCCGCCGTACGCCACCGACGGCCATCTGATTGCCAAATTGCATGACGCCGCCGGTGCGAAATTCACCTATGAACAATTCAACGGCAAGATCGGCGGCAGTGACATTCACGGCGATCTGACCTACGTCGCCAGCCAGCCTCGGCCCAAACTGAGCGGAGCGTTGCTGTCCAATCAATTGCTGTTCGCCGACCTCGCGCCGCTGATCGGCGCCGACTCGAATGACAAGCAAAAGGCCCGCGGCGGCGAGAGCAAGCAGCCGACCGACAAAGTGCTGCCGGTGGAAGAATTCAAGACCGACCGCTGGCGCGCGATGGATGCCGACGTCGAGTTCACCGGCAAGCGCATCGTCCACAGCGAAAAGCTGCCGTTCACCGACCTCTATACCCACCTGAAACTCAACGACGGCGAACTCAGCCTCGAACCGCTGCGCTTCGGCGTGGCCGGCGGCAATCTGGACGCGCAGATCCGCCTCAACGGTCGCACCGAACCGCTGGAAGGCCGGGCCAAACTGACTGCGCGCGGCTTCAAGCTCAAGCAGTTGTTCCCGACCTTCGAACCGATGAAAACCAGCTTCGGTGAGCTCAACGGTGATGCTGATATCAGCGGTCGCGGCAACTCGGTGGCCAAGCTGCTTGGCGGCGCCAATGGCCAGTTGAAGATGCTGATCAACGACGGCGCGATCAGCCGTGAACTGATGGAACTGGCGGGACTCAACGTCGGCAACTACGTGGTCGGCAAGATTTTTGGCGACAAGGAAGTGAAGATCAACTGCGCGGCGGCGGACTTCGACATCAAGACTGGCCTGGCGACCACGCGGTTGTTTGTGTTCGATACCGAGAACGCGATCATTTACATCGACGGCACGGCGAACATGGCCACCGAGCAACTGGATCTGACGGTGACACCAGAGTCCAAAGGCTGGCGTCTGATTTCGCTGCGTTCACCGTTGTACGTGCGCGGCAAGTTCATCAAGCCGGATGCAGGTGTGAAGGCTGTGCCGTTGATGCTACGCGGCGCGGGGATGGTTGCACTGGGCGTGATTGCTGCACCGGCGGCGGGGTTGTTGGCGCTGGTGGCGCCGAGCGGTGGGGAGCCGAACCAGTGTGCGCCTCTGCTTGAGCAGATGAAGGCGGGCAAGGCGCCAGTGACCGTCAAGCCAACCAAGTAAATCTTCAGCGTCTGTAAACGCGTCATCGCGAGCAGGCTCACTCCTACAGGTACAGCGCAAAACTTGTAGGAGTGAGCCTGCTCGCGATAGCGGTATCAAAGGTTCAGAGGTCTTTCAGAATGTCGGCCATGTCATCCGCGTGCTCTTCTTCCTGCGCGAGGATGTCTTCGAAGATGCGCCGAGTGGTCGGGTCTTTCTCGCCGATGTACTGGATGATCTCGCGGTAGCTGTCGATCGCGATTCGTTCGGCCACCAGGTCTTCGTAGACCATTTCCTTCAAGGTGTTCCCGGCCACGTATTGGGCGTGGGACATTTTCGACAGCAGGTCCGGATTGAACTCCGGCTCGCCGCCCAGTTGCACGATGCGCTCGGCCAGACGGTCGGCGTGTTGCGCTTCCTGGGTCGCGTGTTCGAGGAACTCTTCCGCGGCCACGTGGGCTTTCACGCCGTTGGCCATGAAGTAATGACGCTTGTAACGCAGCACGCAGACCAGCTCGGTGGCCAGCGACTCGTTGAGCAAGCGCAGCACCTCGTCACGGTCGGCGCTGTAGCTCTCGGTTACCGCGCCGTTCTCGACGTGTTGTCGCGCACGTTCGCGCAGGGTTTTGACATCTGACAAGTGCAGGTCGTCGCTCATGTTGATCTCCAGGAGGCTAATCCAATGGCGCCACGCTCTACAGGCGTGATCGGTTACCCAAGTTGTGAGTCCTGAGCGACGCAAAAAGTTTTATGAGATTTCCGGCGACCTTGGTACCAGCCCGGACAACTGCGCTTCTTCGCGCAACCAGGCAAAAAATGCCCGCACCGGCGGATGCCGCTCCCGTCCCGGCACACACAGCGCGCTGTATCCGGCACCATCGACTTGCACCTGCCCCTTGTACGGCACCAGCAACCCACTGGCGACGCTCTGCGAGACCAGAATATTGCTCGCCAGCACTAGACCTTGCCCGGCAATCGCCGCTTGCAGCGCGTAATGCTCTTCGTCGTATTCGCGAATCGCCGGATGCTGGTTCAACCAGTTTTCGCCTGAGCCAGCGCACCACGCTTCCCAGCCATGGGCATACAGCTTCGAGTTGTGCCAGCGCACGCTGATCAGCGCCGGCGTGCGCCGGGCGGCCAACGCCACCTGTTCCGGCGAGCCATACACGCCGAAGGTCTCATCGAACAGGCACAAGCCGTAAAGGTTAGGGTAATCGTCGAGGCTATAGCGCAGCACCAGATCGACGCTGGCGTCCTGATGCAGGTCGATGACTTCGCAGTGGGTATCGAGGCGCACGTTGATGTGCGGGTGTTGCGCATAAAACCTTCCGAGGCGCGGCACCAGCCACAGCGCGGCAAACGCGGCGGTGGTCGACAGTGTCAGGTTGCTGCCGCTGCGTTGCGGACGCAGGGTGTCGACGCTTTGCGCGACTTCCAGTAGCGCGCCGTGCAGGCTGCGAAACAGTCGCTCGCCCCCTTCGGTCAGGCGCACCTGACGCGGCAAACGCTCGAACAGCGTCACGCCGAGCCAGTCTTCCAGTGCACGAATCTGATGAGAAATCGCCGTCGGCGTAACCGACAACTCTTCGGCAGCGGCCTTGAAGCTCAACAGCCGCGAAGCGGATTCGAAGGCGCGCAGGGCGGTCAGCGGCAACGAGGCGAACATTGAATACTCCATGGATGAAACAGATTCATCCCGACTGATTTTTGCTCATTTGAGACAGCGGCGGGTCGGCGCCAATCTGGCGCTACACAGCCATTCAAGTCTAGTCCCAAGGAGATTCAGATGAGCAAGATTCTTGCGATCCATGCCAGTCCACGGGGTGACCGTTCGCATTCACGGCGCCTCGCGGAAAGCTTTCTCAGTGCCTGGCAATTACGTCATCCGCAGGCGCAGGTCACCCGCCGTGAAGTCGGACGGGCGCTGATTCCAGCGGTCAACGAAGCGTTTGTGGCGGCGGCTTTTTACCCTGAACCCGAAGCACGGCCGTTGTCTATGCAGGCCGATCTGGCGCTCAGCGATCAACTGGTCGGCGAGTTGTTCGAGCATGACCTGCTGCTGATTTCCACGCCGATGTACAACTTCAGCGTGCCCAGCGGTCTCAAGGCCTGGGTCGATCAGATCGTACGGTTGGGCCTGACGTTCGACCACACCCTGGACAACGGCATCGCTCAATACACCCCGCTGCTGCAGGGCAAGAAAGCGCTGATCGTCACCAGTCGTGGCGGTTTCGGCTTCGGCCCGGGTGGTGAGCTGGAAGCCCTCAACCACGCCGATCCATGGCTGCGCACGGCGCTGGGTTTCGTCGGCATCAACGACGTCAGCGTGGTCGCGGCCGAGGGCGAGGAGTCGGCCGAGCGCACCTTCGCGGTATCAGTGGCCGAGGCCGAGCAGCGTTTGCTCGACCTCGCCCGGACGTTCTAAGTGGCCTGGCTGTTCCTGCTGATCGCCGCCGGTTTCGAGGTGACTTTCGCCATGGGCATGAAGTACGCCGAAGGCTTCACCCGCTTGTGGCCGTCGCTGATCACGGTGGTGGCGGCGATTGGCGGGATTTACTTCCTGACGTTGGCGCTGCGCGAGTTGCCGGTGAGCATCGCCTATCCGATCTGGACGGCGATCGGCTCGCTGGGCACGGTGTTTCTCGGTTTTGCCCTGCTCGGCGAGAGTCTGACCCTGGTCAAACTGCTGTCAGTGGGGCTGATTGTGGCGGGGGTGGTGGGCCTGAAGTAGGCTGATGGTGCAGTTGTCATCATCAAGGAGGAGGCTTGGCGGGCGTTTTGCACGTCTGGCATCCACTCAGCGACCACAAGGATGTTTGCCCATGTCACAAAGTTCGGCGACACGTTATCCACTGGTACTGGTGCCGGGCATGCTCGGGTTTATCCGGCTGCTGCTGTATCCGTACTGGTACGGCATCATCAAGGCGTTGCGCCGTGGCGGGTCGACGGTGATTGCGGTGCAGGTGTCGCCGCTCAATTCCACCGAGGTGCGTGGCGAGCAGTTGCTGGCGCGCATCGACGAGATTCTGCGCGAGACCGGCGCCGCCAGAGTCAATCTGTTCGGCCACAGCCAGGGCTCGCTGACCGCCCGTTATGCCGCTGCCAAACGACCGGATTTGATTGCCTCGGTAACGTCCGTGGCCGGGCCCAATCACGGTTCTGAACTGGCCGACTATCTGCAGAAACACTACCCGGCGAACAGCGCCAAGGGCCGCATGCTTGAGGTGCTGTTGCGTTTTGTCGGCTGGCTGATGGCGTTGCTGGAAACCGGTTATCACGGGCCGAAACTGCCGGTGGACATCCACGCTTCGCATCAATCGCTGACCAGTGAAGGCGTGGCGCTGTTCAATCAGCGTTATCCACAGGGCCTGCCCGAGACATGGGGCGGTCACGGGCCGGAAGAGGTCAACGGCGTGCGTTATTACTCGTGGTCGGGGACGTTGCAACCGGGCAAAACTGATCGCGGTGGCAACCTGTTCGACGGCACCAACCGCAGCTGCCGCTTGTTCGCGAAAACCTTCGTGCGCGAGCCGGGGCAGTGTGACGGGATGGTCGGGCGTTACAGCTCGCACCTCGGCACGGTGATTGGCGACGACTATCCGCTGGATCACTTCGACATCGTCAATCAGTCGCTGGGGCTGGTGGGGAAGGGCGCGGATCCGGTGCGGTTGTTTGTCGAGCATGCGGCGCGGCTAAAGGCTGCCGGATTGTGACTCGCTTTTGTGGCGAGGGGATTCATCCCCGATGGGCTGCGCAGCAGCCCTTGTTTTGAGATAAATAGCGGGGTCGCTTCGCGCCCCATCGGGGATAAATCCCCTCACCACAGGGCCAGATCAGGCAACGCTGAGTTTTCGGCCTAGAACGGTGGTCCAGCGCTCCGACAGAATCACCCCACCCAACGTCAACACCCCACCCACCAGGTGATACATCGCCAACTGCTCCTTCAACACCACCGCCGCAATCAGCGCGGTAATCAACGGCAGCAAGTTAAAGAACAAGGTCGTGCGACTCGGCCCCAGACGCTGCACCGCCTGCATCCACGCCAGCGGCGCAAGCATCGAGGCCAGCAGGCACGCATACAGCACCAGCGGAATGTTCTGCGCGGTGAAGCCGGTTTTCGGCGAGGCGGCGTACAGCGGAAACAGCACCACAATCGCCACCAGCACCTGCAGGTACAACAACACCAGCGGCGGCAGGCGCAGCTGCCATTTTTTCAGCAGGGTGCTGTAAATCGCGTAGGCCAGGGTGGCAATCAGCATCATCGCGTCACCCAGGTTCACTCCATGTTGCAGCAGCGCGCCGAGGCTGCCGGACGACACCACCACCAGCACGCCGGCGAACGACAGCACCGCGCCGAACAGCGCACCGGCAGTCAGGCGCTGGCCGAGGCTGATGATTGCCATAGCCAGCGACATCAGCGGCATCAGCGACAGGATGATGCCCATGTTGGTCGCCGTGGTCAGCGTCGCGGCGAAGTAGGCGAGGCTTTGATAGACCGCCATCCCGAGCACGCCGAGGATGAAGATCTTGCCCAGGTTCGGGCGGATCTGCGGCCAGTGCGCGATCACCGCTTTGAGCATGAACGGGGTGAACAGCAGCCCGGCGAGCAGCCAGCGGTAGAAACCGATCTCGGCGGGGAAGATCGCCCCGACCGCCAGTTTGTTGATCACGGTGTTGCCGGCCCAGATGAAAATCGCCAGCAGGGGAAACGCGTATTGCATGGGGTTAAAACCAGTACGTTGATGAACGCTGATTATCCCTTGTCTGGATGCAGGCCTATACTGCGAAACGGACAACCTGCCTCTGCAACCGGACAGCATGAACAGCAAGCACATCGATCTGCTGGATTTCAGCGAACTGCCGTCGGCGGTGTACTTCCGCTATGCCGACTTCAACGCCCATGAATACGCGGCGCCGCACCGTCATCCGTGGGGCACGCTGGAGTACGCGGCCCACGGCGTGCTGCACATGGACGTCGACGGCAACCGCTTCATGTCGCCGCCGCACTACGCGGTGTGGGTGCCGCCGCAGGTCGAGCACAGTTTCTACAGCCATCAACCGGTCAACTACCGCGCGGTGTGCCTCGATCCGAAGGTTTGCGCCGATCTGCCGCCGCGCGCCTGCACGCTGGCAATCAGCGACATCCTCAAGGCGATTCTCAAGGACTTCGCCGCCCGCGACGTGAAAATCCCCGAACTCGACGCCGACCAGCGTCTGGCCCAGGTGTTGGTCGATCAATTGCAACAGGCGCCGGTGCATGAATGTTATCTGCCGTACGCAAGCAATCCCGGGTTGCTGGCGATTCTCGACGCCTTGCAGGCCGATCCGGGCAATAACCTCCCGCTGGCGCACTGGGCGGCGCAAGTGCACGTCAGTGAACGCACGCTGGCCCGGCAGTTCGTGCGCGAACTGGGACTGAGTTTCGGAGAATGGCGTCAGCGCCTGCGTTATCTCGCGGCCATCGAGGCGCTGGAAGGTACCCGCAGCGTGCAGGAAATCGCCTTCGATCTCGGCTACAGCAGCGGCTCGGCGTTCATTGCCATGTTTGCCCGGCAGGCCGGGTGTACGCCGGAACAGTATCGGCGTAGCCACCTGGAAGGCAGGAAGGTGTAACAAGATTTGGCTACACTTCAGCGGAGGCCGCATCCATCGATGCGGCGACAAGGAGAAAACTCCATGAAGATGTTGCGTGTCCCTTTGTTGATGATCGGTCTGCTCCTGTGTTCCCAGGGTTTCGCCGCCACGGCGCAACAGAACAAAATGACCACCTGCAATGCTGACGCTACCGCCAAAAGCCTCAAGGGCGACGAGCGCAAGACTTTCATGAGCACCTGCCTCAAGGCTGCACCGGCCGCCAATGACGGCAAAGTGCTGACCCCGCAGCAGGAAAAAATGAAAACCTGCAACGCCGACGCGAAAACCAAGGCGCTGACTGGCGATGCGCGCAAGACCTTCATGAGTGATTGCCTGAAGAAAAAGTAAGCACTTGAGTCTTGTGGTGAGCGGGCTGGCCTCTTCGCGAGCAAGCTCGCTCCCACAGGAGTGCGCATTCCAATGTGGGAGCGAGCTTGCTCGCGAAGGGGCCATTGAGCACGACAATAGCCCCTGCATATCCCTAGTGCTCTCCCCGGATCGCTGGCAGACTGCCAATCCTTTTACGCCGTTCGTTTTGAGGCTGTATGCCAACGTTTTCTGAGCGTCATGTTGTGTTTTGGGTCAGCTGCATCATCATTTGCGGCGGTTTGTTGCTGGCGTTGCCGCTGCGCTTGTTGCCCAGCCTGCTGGCCGGTTTGCTGGTGTTCGAGCTGGTCAACATGCTCACCCCGCAACTGCAACGGCTGATCGAAGGTCGGCGTGCTCGCTGGCTGGCGGTGGCACTGCTGGGCACTCTGGTGGTCAGTGTGCTGGCGCTGATCTTTGCCGGTGCCATCAGTTTCCTGCTGCACGAAGCGGAAAACCCGGGCGCCTCGCTCGACAAATTCATGGGCGTGGTCGATCGCGCGCGCGGGCAACTGCCGCCGTTTCTCGATGCCTACCTGCCGGCCAGCGCAGCGGAATTTCGCGTGGCCATCGGCGAATGGGCGAGCAAGCACCTGTCCGAGCTGCAACTGGTAGGCAAGGACGCGGCGCATATGTTCGTCACCCTGCTGATCGGCATGGTCCTCGGCGCGATCATTGCCCTGCAGCGAGTACCGGATCTGACCAAGCGCAAACCGCTGGCCGCGGCCCTGTTCGACCGTCTGCACCTGGTGGTTCAAGCCTTTCGCAACATCGTCTTCGCGCAGATCAAGATTTCCCTGCTGAACACGTTCTTCACCGCGATTTTCCTGGTGGTGGTCTTGCCGCTGTTCGGTATCAAGCTGCCGCTGACCAAGACCCTGATCGTCCTGACCTTTCTGCTCGGCCTGCTGCCGGTGATCGGCAACCTGATGTCGAACACGCTGATCACCATCGTCGGTCTGTCGCTGTCGATCTGGGTGGCGGTGGCGGCGCTGGGCTATCTGATCTTTATCCACAAGCTCGAATACTTCCTCAACGCGCGCATCGTCGGCGGGCAGATCAGTGCCAAGTCGTGGGAATTACTGCTGGCGATGCTGGTGTTCGAAGCCGCGTTCGGCCTGCCGGGAGTGGTGGCGGGGCCGATTTATTACGCGTATCTGAAGAGTGAGTTGAAGCTGGGCGGGATGGTTTGATTCAAGCCTTATAGCGTTTGAAAGTGCCCTTTCGCGAGCAAGCCCGCTCCCACAGGTTCAGTGTGATCCTGTGGGAGCGGGCTTGCTCGCGAATGGCGCGCCGCTGATTCTGGATCAGGCCATCGAACCGTAGCGCTTCATCGCCTCAATCGCCAGACCGCTGCCAATGCTGCCAAAGATATTCCCTTCAACATGTCGCGCATTCGGCAGCATCGCCGAAACGCTGTTGCGCAGCGCCGGAATGCCGCTTGAACCGCCGGTGAAGAACACCGTATCTACCTGCGCCACCGACACGTTGGCATCGTTCAACAGCTGCGTAACGCTGCCGCGCACGCGTTCAAGCAAGGCGTCGATCGACGATTCGAACAGGGCGCGGCTCAGTTCCACGCTCAGGCCCGGCTCAATACGGTCCAGCGGTACGTGGCGGCTGTCGGCATGGGTCAGCTGGATCTTGGTTTCTTCGACTTCCATCGCCAGCCAGTGCCCGGCGCGCTGTTCGATCAGCTTGAACAGACGGTCGATACCGCCGGTGTCTTCAATGTCGTAGCGCATGCTGCCCAGCGCCAGGGTGGATTTCTGCGAGTACACCGAGTTGATGGTGTGCCAGGTCGCCAGGTTCATGTGGTGACTGGTCGGCATGTAGGCGCCGCTCTTCATCCGGCTGCCGTAGCCGAACAGCGGCATCAGGCCTTGCAGGCTCAGCTGTTTGTCGAAGTCGGTCCCGCCGATGTGCACGCCGCCGGTGGCGAGGATGTCATCGTGGCGGTTGTCCATGCCGCGACGTTCGGGCGACAGACGTACCAGCGAGAAGTCCGAAGTACCACCGCCGATGTCGACGATCAGCACCAGCTCTTCTTTTTCGATGGTCGACTCGTAGTCGAATGCCGCGGCGATCGGTTCGTACTGGAACGACACGTCCTTGAAGCCGAGCTTGCGCGCCACTTCGACAAGGGTGTCTTCGGCTTCCTGGTCAGCCAGCGGGTCGTCATCGACGAAAAACACCGGACGCCCCAGCACCACTTGTTCGAACTCGCGACCGGCGGCCGTTTCGGCACGGCTCTTGAGCTGACCGATGAACAGACCCAACAGATCCTTGAACGGCATCGCCGTGCCGAGAACGCTGGTGTCGTGCTTGATCAGCTTGGAACCGAGCAGGCTCTTGAGCGAGCGCATCAGCCGGCCTTCGTAGCCTTCCAGGTATTCGTGCAGGGCCAGACGACCGTAAACCGGACGGCGCTCTTCGATGTTGAAGAAGACCACCGACGGCAGGGTGATCTTGTCGTCTTCCAGCGCGATCATCGTTTCCATGCCGGGGCGCAGCCAGCCGACGGTGGAGTTGGAGGTGCCGAAGTCGATACCGCAGGCACGGGCTGGAGAGGCGTTGTTCATGTCTTTCGGGTTCCGGTCAAAAAACGGCCGCGCAGTGTATGTCAGTGCGCGGCAGATTCGAAGGCCGGTCATCTGCTATTTCACGACTAAGCTTCTTGAAAGTCGCAGCTTCGCCCCAAACTTGCTGGCATGGGCCGGCAGACATACCGGCGGTCGCAAGAACCGTCGTCCACTGCCGATAAACTTCTGCTGCGCCACCCGGTCACAAAGTTGAGATCGGTCAACCCGGCACGCGCGAATGAGCGCATGCTGGCCTCGGCGCGAAATCGATAACGGATGGTGATTCCTTCGATGGACTTCAAAGACTATTACAAGATACTCGGCGTGGAGCCGACAGCGGACGACAAGGCAATCAAGGCTGCCTATCGCAAGCTGGCGCGCAAATACCACCCCGATGTCAGCAAGGAAAAAGACGCCGAGGCCAAGTTCAAGGACGCCTCGGAAGCCTATGAAGCGCTGAAAAGCGCCGACAAACGCGCCGAATATGACGAGCTGCGCCGTTATGGCCAGCACGGTCAGCCGTTCCAGGGCCCGCCGGGCTGGCAGAGCCGTGGCGGTTTTGGCGGCGGCGGTGGCGACACCGGCGACTTCTCGGACTTCTTCAGTTCGATCTTCGGTAATCGCGGCGCCGGTTTCGGTGGCGAAGGTCGGCAACAACGCAGTGCAGGGCGCCGAGGGCAAGACGTGGAAATGGAACTGCCGGTCTTCCTTGAGGAGACTTTGTCGGACGAGTCGAAGAAGGTCAGCTTTCAGGTCCCGCAATACAACGCCAACGGTCAGCACGTCAGCAACACCAGCAAGAGCCTGAACGTGAAGATCCCGGCGGGCGTCACCGACGGCGAGCGCATCCGCCTCAAAGGCCAGGGCGCACCGGGCATCGGTGGCGGCGCCAATGGCGACCTGTACCTGACCATTCGCTTTGCGCCGCATCCGAAATTCGATGTCGAAGGCGAAAATCTGATCATCACCTTGCCATTGGCACCGTGGGAGCTGGCGTTGGGCGCTGAAGTGGCGGTGCCGACCCTGACCGGTAAGATCAACCTCAAGGTTCCGGCCGGCAGCCAGAATGGCCAGCGCATGCGTGCCAAGGGTCATGGCTTGAAAAACAAGGCCGGTGAGCGCGGTTATCTGTTCGTGCAGCTCAAGGCCGTGATGCCGAAAACCTCGGACGACGAGGTCAAGGCGCTGTGGCAGGAACTGGCTAAGAAAGCCGCGTTCAATCCACGCGAGAACTTCTGAATTCGACGACGGAGTAGCCCATCATGAGCAGCCCCCTGATCGTTCAACTGGACATGGCAGAATTCTGTGAGGCGGCCGATCTGTCGGACGTCTACGTGATCGAAATCGTCGAACACGGCATCCTCGAACCTCAGGGCGCGCAGCCCCGGGAATGGCGGTTCACCGACTACGAGTTGAGCCTGGCCAAGCGCGCCGCGAAGTTGCGGCGCGAGCTGGAGCTGGAGTGGGAGGGCGTCGCGCTGGCGCTTGATCTGCTTGATGAAGTGAAGGAATTGCGCGCCGAGAATCGCATGCTGCGCCAGCGGTTGGGGCGTTTGGTGGTCGAATAGTTTTACCGTTGGTTTTTGAGTGTTTTTGCCGGCCCCTTCGCGAGCAAGCCCGCTCCCACAGGAGATCGCGATCTAAATGTGGGAGCGGGCTTGCTCGCGAAGAACGATTACGCGGTAAGCCTGCTTAAACCTTTCTCGGCAACACCACACTGAACAACGTCCCGTCAGCCTCGCTCGAGCTGACATCGATCGTCCCGCCATGGGCGGTCACCACTTCCTTGACGATAAACAGACCCAACCCGAGGCTGGTCGACGGCTGCCCGAGTTCTTCGTCGGCGCTGCGCACCAGCGGGTCGAAAATCGTACCGATCGCCTCTTCGGAAATCGGTGTGCCGTAGTTGTGCACCGACAGGCACACGTGGTCGCCCTCGCCACGCAGATCGAGGGTCACGTCGCGCTGGTTGGCACCGTGCTGCAAGGCATTGCCGATCAGGTTTTGCAGTAATTGGTCGATCCGTCCGGCGTCCCACACGCCGCTGGTGTCACCGTGCACGGTGAGCCTGGGATCGGATTGCGGTTGACCGGCGCAGGCTTCGGCGATCGCCGCTCGCGCCGCAACGGCCAGATCCATCGGTGCCGGCTCGATCGGCAGGCTACGGCCCAGACGACTGCGCACCAGTTCCAGCAGATCGCTGACCATCGTCGCCATGTGCCGCGCGCCACGCTTGATGTGCTGGGCGCAGGCCAGGGCATCGCCTTCAAGGCTGGATTTGCGCAGCAGCAGTTCGGTGGACATGCTCACCGCCTGCAGCGGCGCACGCAGGTCATGGCCGAGGATGGCGAGGAAAATGTCCCGCGAGCGATTGACCTGCTCGGCGTAGGCCGCGGTGGATTCGGCCAGTGCCTCGTCGATGGCTTCATTGAAACGGATCATGTCCTGAAAATACGTCATGTCCGGCGATTCAAGGCTGTTGACCCACAGGCGGATCACGCAGGCACGCAAATGGCGGAATTCACTGGTCATCTGCACCAGGTCAAAACCGACGGTGTGGCGCAGTTCGCCATGGCTGGCGCCGGCCTCGTCCAGGCTCGGGGTCTTTTCCGGGCCTTCGCCCTTGGCTTTGGCAGCCTGTTCGGCGGGGCTTTGCGGCTTGTTCATGTCGCGGGCGGCGGCCCGCAGAATCTCGCTGGCGTGATCGCGCAGCGCAGTGGAATCCAGATAGTCGGCGGCCGGCGTGATGGTCGCGGCGAACTGTTCCCACTCATCGACGATAGGGTCGATATTGGCCACGATGAACTCGGAAAGACGCATGGGCAGTTCCTGAAAAAAGGCGGAGCGAATCGAATATTAGTCCCTTTGGCGGGAAATACACGACCGTTTGCACAGTGCTTTTCCAGCGACATGAAAAAGGCCCCGGAACCGTGTGCAAGACATGGCTCCGGGGCCTTTTGCCGTGCGTCAGAACAGGAAGTAACGCTGAGCCATCGGCAGAGTCTCCGCCGGTTCACACCAGAGCAGCACGCCGTCGGCCTTGACCTGATAGGTCTGCGGATCGACGTCGATGTTCGGCAGGTAATCGTTGTGGATCAAGTCGGTTTTCTGCACCTCGCGGCAGCCTTTGACCACGCCGATTTTCTTCTTCAGGCCCAATGCCTCGGGCAACCCGGCCTCCTGCGCGGCCTGACTGATGAACGTCAGGCTGGTGGCGTGCAGCGAGCCGCCGTAACTGGCGAACATCGGGCGGTAGTGCACCGGTTGCGGGGTTGGAATCGACGCGTTGGCGTCGCCCATCAGACTGGCGGCGATGGCGCCGCCCTTGAGGATCAGCGTCGGTTTCACACCGAAAAACGCCGGACGCCAGAGCACCAGGTCGGCCCATTTGCCAACTTCGATCGAACCCACTTCATGGCTGATGCCATGGGTGATCGCCGGGTTGATCGTGTACTTGGCGATGTAGCGCTTGGCGCGGAAGTTGTCGTTGCCTTCGCCGTCCTGCGCCAGCGGGCCGCGCTGCTTTTTCATCTTGTCGGCAGTCTGCCAGGTGCGTGTGATGACTTCGCCGACGCGGCCCATGGCCTGGCTGTCGGAGCTGATCATCGAGAATGCGCCGAGATCGTGGAGGATGTCTTCGGCGGCGATGGTTTCGCGGCGGATACGGCTTTCGGCGAACGCCACGTCTTCGGCGATGCTCGGGTCGAGGTGGTGGCAGACCATCAGCATGTCGAGGTGTTCGTCGATGGTGTTGCGGGTGAACGGCCGGGTCGGGTTGGTCGAGCTCGGCAGCACGTTAGGAAAACCGCAGGCCTTGATGATGTCCGGCGCATGGCCGCCACCGGCACCTTCGGTGTGATAGGTGTGAATGGTGCGGCCCTTGAACGCGCCGAGTGTGGTTTCGACGAAACCGGATTCGTTGAGGGTGTCGGTGTGGATCGCCACCTGCACGTCGTACTGGTCGGCGACGCTCAGGCAGTTGTCGATGCTCGCCGGGGTGGTACCCCAGTCTTCGTGCAGCTTGAGGCCAATGGCGCCGGCCTTGACCTGCTCGATCAGCGGCTCCGGCAGGCTGGCGTTGCCCTTGCCGGTGAGGCCGATGTTCATCGGGAACGCATCAGCGGCCTGGAGCATCCGCGCCAGGTGCCACGGCCCGGAGGTGCAGGTGGTGGCGTTGGTGCCGGTCGCCGGCCCGGTGCCGCCGCCGATCATGGTGGTGACGCCGCTCATCAGCGCTTCTTCGATCTGCTGCGGGCAGATGAAGTGGATGTGCGTGTCGATGCCGCCGGCAGTGAGGATCATGCCTTCACCGGCGATCACCTCGGTGCTGGCGCCGATGGCGATGGTCACGTTGGGCTGTACGTCCGGGTTACCGGCCTTGCCGATCGCGGCGATCCGCCCGTCCTTGAGGCCGACGTCGGCTTTGACGATGCCCCAGTGGTCGATGATCAACGCGTTGGTGATCAGCGTGTCGACCACTTCGGCGGCGAGCAGTTGGCTCTGGCCCTGACCGTCGCGGATCACTTTGCCGCCGCCGAATTTGACTTCTTCGCCGTAGGTGGTGAAGTCCTTTTCGACTTCGATCCACAACTCGGTGTCCGCCAGGCGCACCTTGTCGCCGATGGTGGGACCGAACATGTCGGCGTAGGCTTGTCTTGAAATCTTCATGTGTTCGCCTTGCAATTCAATGGTCTTTGAAGCTGTTCGCTGCGCTCACAGATTCGCGAGCAAGCCCGCTCCCACAATTGACCGCATTTCAACTGAAGGAACGCGGTCGAATGTGGGAGCGGGCTTGCTCGCGAAGGGGCCAGAGCAGACACCGCATTACTTAGAGATCACCCATAACCCGCCCGGCAAAGCCGAACACCCGGCGATGCCCGGAGTACTCCACCAGCTCGACCTCGCGGCTCTGCCCCGGTTCGAAACGCACGGCGGTGCCGGCCGGGATATTCAGGCGCATGCCACGGCTGGCCGCGCGGTCGAAGGTCAGCGCGTCGTTGGTTTCGAAAAAGTGATAGTGCGAACCGACCTGGATCGGTCGGTCGCCGCTGTTGGCGACTTTCAGGCTGAGGGTGCGGCGGCCGACATTCAATTCGATGTCGCCGGGCTGGATCTGGTACTGGCCGGGAATCATGGCCGGGCTCCTTGCAGAATCTTGTAGTAGAGGGCGGTCGGGCGATACGTACCGTGCGGGTCGCAGGCGTAGTCGGGAATTTCGCCGGCGCGGGTGTAACCCAGGGCCTTGTAGAAATCTTCGGCGGGGGAGCCGGCCTCGGTGTCGAGGTAGAGCATGCCGCGCTTGTGCTTGGCCGCTTCGAGCTCCAGCGCATTCATCAATTGCTGGCCGAGGCCACGGCGGCGCGCCTGTTCACGCACCAGCAGCTTCTGCACTTCGGCACGATTGAGGCCGTTGGCCTTCTGGCACAGGCCCAACTGCACGCTGGCCTGCACCTCTTCATCCTTGACCACCACCCAGAGCAACACGCTGCCCTTGTTCACTTGTTGCTGCACTTCATCGAAATAGGCGCGGGCCTGCGCGGCATCGAGATCGGCCATGAAACCGACGCTGGCGCCATAACCCACGGCGTCGAGCAGCAGATCAATCAGGCCCTGACGATAGTGCGCAAAACTTTCCGCATTGACGCGTCGCAGTTGGGCGGGGTTCATCGCGTGTCACTCCTTGTTGGCGACCGGCGGCTGGGCGCCAGGGTTGAGAGTCAGTTGCATGAAGGTCAGATCGAGCCAGCGACCGAACTTGGTGCCGACTTGCGGCATCTGTCCGGTGATGCTGAAACCGGCGCGTTCATGCAGACGAATGGAAGCGGCATTGCCACTTTCGATGGCGGCGACCATCACATGCTTGTCGCAGGCTTTGGCCCGCTCGATCAGCACGCTCATCAATTGCGGGCCAAGGCCATTGCCGCGCTGGTCGCTACGGACATAGACCGAGTGTTCGACGGTATGGCGGAAACCGTCGAACGGCCGCCAGTCGCCAAAGGAAGCGTAGCCGAGCACAACGTTGTCGGCGTCGACGATCACCAGAATCGGGTAGGCCAGGGCCTGACGGGCGCTGAACCACGCCTGGCGGTTGCCGAGGTCGACCGCCGATTCGTTCCAGATCGCCGTGGTGTTGAGCACCGCGTCGTTGTAGATGTCGCGGATCGCCGGCAGATCGGCGTGCAGGGCATCGCGAATGGTGTAGGTCATGGCGCGGCCTCAGACGATCGGTTGGTGGACGGTGACCAGTTTGGTGCCGTCGGGAAATGTCGCTTCGACCTGGATCTCCGGGATCATTTCCGGGATGCCTTCCATCACCTGTTCACGGCTCAGCAGGGTGGTGCCGAAGTGCATCAGCTCGGCCACGGTCTGGCCATCACGGGCGCCTTCGAGCAGGGCGGCGGAGATATAGGCCATGGCTTCCGGGTAGTTGAGCTTCACGCCACGGGCCAGTCGGCGTTCGGCGACGAGGCCGGCGGTGAAGATCAACAGCTTGTCTTTTTCGCGTGGGGTCAGGTCCATTGCGGGTATCCATCAGGGCAGTTTTGTGAGGTTCTTGCGGGCGTGGGGGCCAGTTAGAGCCATCCCTCACCCTAGCCCTCTCCCGGAGGGAGAGGGGACTGATCTCGGTCGTTTGTCGAGGCCGCTCCAGTCAGTCAATATTTTTCGAGAATGCAAATTTCCTTCCAGACAACCTGGTCAGGCTCCTTCTCCCTCCGGGAGAGGGCGGGGGTGAGGGTGGCTTTTCAAGTGCTCCAGATTCTCGGTGATACCGCTTCGCGGCCGAGCAGGGCCGGGCGCAGCAGGCGCCACAGGTCGATCAGCCAGGCGCGGGCCAGCAGTGCCTCGCTCGCCAGGCAACGGGCCACCAACAGCCCCGGCAACTGAGTCAGATCACCGCGCACCTCATGGCCCAGCGAACGACACCGCTCCAGCAGCTCGGCATCGATTTCACCGGTCACCAGCAGCGTCGCAAACACCGGATTGCCATCCAGACCGATCGGCGAATCGAGCAAGCCGTCATTGCCGGTGATGCGTTGACGCTCGTGCCAGAGCAATCGCCCGTCACGGCGGATATCCAGATGCGCCTGAAAGTGTCCGAGGTCGAAGCGCTCGCCACTGGCCGGTCGGCCCAGCGCCACCACGTCCCAGTAGAACAGCCGCGCATCGCCCTCAAGCTCGATCGAGGTGGTGAGTTCGGCCTGGGCGGCGCTGTAGACGATGGTTTCCTGCGGCAGCCATTCCAGCGTCGCACCGGCCGCGATTTTCAGATCGAGCTGCTGATAGGCCGGCCCCGCTGCGCGATACCACTTGGCCGCGCCGGGGCTGGTGATCTGCGCCCAGGCGTCTGCTTCGACGCGGGCGCTGATGTTCAGCCGATCTCCGCCGGCGATCCCGCCGGGCGGGTGGACGATGATGTGCTGGCAGACCTCGGGGCCTTCGGCATACAGGTGCTTTTGCACGCGTAGCGGGCCGAGATGCCGGCGTTGAACCGGGCGCGTGCAGTCGCCGAAGCGGGCGTAGGCCAGTTCCAGCTCGGCGTGCCAGCTCGGGGTAAACAGGGCAGTGGGAAGCGGTAAGTTCATGGTTTGTAATTATCGTTAGGAAGCTACAGATTAAATTGTTACCAGACCTCGTACACCCTCGGCCTCCATATTTTCACCGCGACCCTGCTGCACGATCTCACCCCGGGACATCACCAGGTATTGATCGGCCAGCTCAGCAGCGAAATCGTAGAACTGCTCGACCAGCAAAATCGCCATGTCGCCACGCGCCGCGAGCTTTTTGATCACCGCGCCGATCTCCTTGATCACCGAGGGCTGGATGCCTTCGGTGGGCTCGTCGAGGATCAGCAATCGCGGACGACTGGCCAGGGCGCGACCGATAGCCAGCTGCTGTTGCTGACCGCCGGACAGGTCACCGCCGCGGCGCTGCTTCATTTGTAGCAGCACCGGGAACAATTCGTAGATGAAACTTGGTACTTCTTTCGCTTCACTGCCGGGAAACCGTGACAGGCCCATCAGCAGATTTTCTTCCACTGTGAGCCGGCCGAAGATTTCCCGGCCCTGTGGCACGTAGGCGATGCCGGCGTGTACCCGCTGGTGCGGCTTGAGCGTGGTGATCGCTTTGCCTTCCCAGTTCACCGCGCCTTCCTTGGCCGGCAACAGGCCCATCAGGCATTTGAGCAGGGTGGTCTTGCCCACGCCGTTGCGCCCGAGCAGGCAGGTGACTTCGCCGACTTTTACGTCGAATGAGAGGCCACGGAGGATGTGGCTACCGCCGTAGTACTGGTGCAGCTTGTCGACTTGCAGCATGTTCAAAATCTCCTCAAATCCCCCTGTGGGAGCGGGCTTGCTCGCGAATGCGGTGGATCAGTCGCCATCAACTTGAATGGCACACCGCATTCGCGAGCAAGCCCGCTCCCACATTGGAAAGGTGTTTGCAGCTCAGCGGCCGAGGTAGACCTCGATCACCCGCTCGTTTTCCTGCACCTGCTCCAGCGACCCTTCCGCCAGCACGCTGCCCTGATGCAGCACCGTCACATGGTCGGCAATCGAGCCGACGAAGCCCATGTCGTGCTCCACCACCATCAGCGAATGCTTGCCGGCCAGCGACTTGAACAGCTCGGCGGTGAATTCGGTTTCGGCATCGGTCATGCCCGCCACCGGCTCGTCGAGCAGCAGCAGTTGCGGGTCTTGCATCAGCAACATGCCGATCTCCAGAAACTGCTTCTGGCCGTGTGACAGCAAGCCCGCCGGGCGATTGACCGAGGTGGTCAGGCGGATGGTCTCCAGCACTTCGCTGATCCGGTCTTTCTGCTCGCCGCTCAACTTCGCCCGCAGACTGGCCCACACCGACTTGTCGGTTTTCTGCGCCAGTTCCAGGTTCTCGAACACGCTCAGCGCTTCGAACACTGTGGGTTTCTGGAACTTGCGACCGATGCCGGCCTGGGCAATCTGTACTTCGCTCATCTGCGTCAGATCGAGGGTTTCGCCGAACCAGGCTTTGCCGTGACTGGGGCGGGTCTTGCCGGTGATCACGTCCATCAGCGTGGTCTTGCCCGCGCCGTTGGGGCCGATGATGCAGCGCAGTTCGCCGACACCGATGTACAGGTTCAGATTGTTCAGCGCGCGAAAGCCGTCGAAGCTGACGCTGATGTCTTCCAGGGTCAGGATCGTGCCGTGGCGGGTGTCGAGGCCCGGGCCGACGCGTTGGCCGAGGCCGATCGAGTCACGGCTGGTGCCTTCGTCCTTGTTCGGTTCCACGGGGAAAAACGCCGGTTCGAGCATGAATTCAGCACTCGCAGTGACTCTCATTGTTCACCTCGTTTCTTCAGCAGGCCGATCACGCCTTTGGGCAGATACAACGTCACGACGATGAACAGCGCGCCGAGGAAGAACAGCCAGTATTCGGGGAAAGCCACGGTGAACCAGCTCTTCATGCCGTTGACCACACCGGCACCGAGCAACGGCCCGATCAGCGTGCCGCGACCGCCGAGGGCGACCCATACCGCCGCCTCGATCGAGTTGGTCGGCGACATTTCGCTGGGGTTGATGATGCCGACCTGCGGCACGTACAGGGCCCCGGCCAGACCGCACAGCACCGCGCTCAAGACCCAGACGAACAGTTTGAAACCGCGCGGGTCGTAGCCGCAGAACATCAGGCGGTTTTCTGCATCGCGCAGCGCGGTCAGCACCCGGCCGAACTTGCTCTGTGCAAGACGCCAGCCGATGAACAGACTCGCCACCAGCAACAGTACGGTCGCCAGAAATAGCACCGCGCGGGTGCCCGGCTCAGTGATGCCGAAACCGAGAATCGTGCGGAAATTGGTGAAACCGTTGTTGCCGCCGAAGCCGGTCTCGTTGCGAAAAAACAGGAGCATCCCGGCGAAGGTCAGGGCCTGGGTCATGATCGAGAAATACACACCCTTGATCCGCGAACGGAAGGCGAAGAAGCCGAACACCAGCGCCAGCAGACCCGGTGCCAGCACCACCAGACACATCGACCAGATAAAACTGCTGGTGCCGCTCCAGTACCACGGCAGGTCGGTCCACGACAGAAAGGTCATGAACGCCGGCAAACCATCCCCGGCGGCCTGACGCATCAGGTACATGCCCATCGCATAACCGCCGAGGGCGAAGAACAGACCGTGACCCAGCGACAGCAGCCCGGCGTAGCCCCAGACCAGATCCAGCGCCAGAGCGACGATGGCGTAGCAGAGGATTTTGCCGACCAGCGTCAGGGTGTAGGCCGAGACATGCAGCGCGCTGTCCGCCGGCAACAGCGAGAGCAACGGTAGAGCGATCAGCAGCGCGAGGATCACCGCGCCGATGGCGAGGGTGACTTTCGGGCCGGCCTTTTGCGTGGCCGTGACAAGTAGAGGCTGGTTCATCAGTCGATCACCCGTCCTTTCAGTGCGAAGAGGCCTTGCGGACGTTTCTGGATGAACAGAATGATCAGCGCGAGGATCAGGATCTTGCCGAGTACCGCACCGATCTGCGGTTCGAGAATCTTGTTGGCGATGCCCAGCCCGAACGCAGCCAGCACGCTGCCGGCGAGTTGGCCGACGCCACCGAGCACCACCACCAGGAACGAGTCGATGATGTAGCTCTGGCCGAGATCCGGACCGACGTTGCCGATCTGGCTCAGCGCCACGCCACCGAGGCCGGCGATGCCCGAGCCGAGGCCGAAGGCGAGCATGTCGACGCGTCCGGTGGGCACGCCGCAGCAGGCAGCCATGTTGCGGTTCTGCGTGACCGCACGGACGTTGAGGCCGAGGCGGGTCTTGTTCAGCAGCAGCCAGGTCAGCACCACCACGAACAAAGCGAAAGCGATGATCACGATGCGGTTGTACGGCAGCACCAGATTCGGCAGCACCTGAATCCCGCCGGACAGCCACGCCGGGTTCGCTACTTCAACGTTCTGCGCGCCGAACAGCAAGCGCACCAACTGAATCAGCATCAGGCTGATGCCCCAGGTGGCGAGCAGGGTTTCCAGCGGCCGGCCGTAGAGATGACGAATCACCGTGCGTTCCAGCGCCATGCCGATCGCCGCCGTGACAAAGAACGCCACCGGCAGTGCGATCAGCGGATAGAACTCGATGGCTTGCGGGGCGTAGCGCTGGAACATCAGCTGCACCACGTAGGTCGAGTAGGCGCCAAGCATCAGCATCTCGCCATGGGCCATGTTGATCACCCCGAGCAGGCCGAAGGTGATCGCCAGCCCGAGGGCCGCGAGCAGCAGGATCGAGCCGAGGGACATGCCGCTGAACGCCTGACCCAACACTTCGCCGATCAGCAGTTTGCGCTTGACCTGAGCCAGACTGGTTTCGGCGGCGGTGCGCACCCCGGCATCGCTTTCCACGCCGGGTTCGAGCAGGCCTTCGAGGCGGGTGCGGGCCAGCGGATCGCCGGTTTCGCCGAGCAGGCGCACGGCGGCCAGACGCACCGCCGGATCGCTGTCGACCAGCTGCAGATTGGCCAGCGCCAGGCTCAGGGCGGCGTGGACGTTCTCGTCTTTTTCGCCAGCCAGCTGCTGGTCGAGGAATTTCAGCTGCGCGGGTTTCGCGCTTTTCTGCAATTGCTGCGCGGCAGTCAGACGGGTTTTGGCGTCGGCGGCGAGCAATTGGTGGCTGGCCAACGCGGTGTCGATCAGACCCCGCAGGCGGTTGTTCAGGCGCAGGGTTTTCGGCTGGCCGTCGAGGGTCAATTCGCCTTGTTGCAGGGCGTTGATCAGCTCGACACGCGCCGGCTCAGGCTGCGCGGCCCAGGCTTCCAGCAGTTTGGCTTGCTGCACGGGATTGGCGGCGACGAAGTCTTCGGCGTCGCCGGCAAAGGCAGTCATCGGCAACAGCAGTGCGATGGCGAGGATGAAGCGGTAAAGGGTAGTCGGCATAAAGAGTCGCCTTGCGCGGACTAATGGTGGGCACAGTCTTTGTGGCGAGGGGATTCATCCCCGATCGGCTGCGAAGCAGTCGCAAAAACAGTCGCCGCGATTCACAGGTACATCGCGCCTGTAGCATTTGGGGTCGCTTCGCGACCCACCGGGGATGAATCCCCTCACCACAAAATATTGTTCCCACAGGGGGATCGAGTCGGCCTCACGCCAGGCGCGAGGCCGACACCCAATGGCTCAGTTGCTCTTCACCGCATAATCCGGCTTCTTGTCGTTGCCATCGATAAACGGACTCCAAGGCTGGGCGCGGATCGGGCCTTCGGTCTGCCACACGACGTTGAACTGACCGTCGTTCTGGATCTCGCCGATCATCACCGGTTTGTGCAGGTGGTGGTTGGTCTTGTCCATGGTCAGGGTGTAACCGGACGGCGCGGCGAAGGTCTGGCCGGCCAGTGCTTCGCGAACCTTGTCGACGTCGGTGGACTTGGCTTTCTCCACCGCTTGCGCCCACATGTGGATGCCGACGTAAGTGGCTTCCATCGGGTCGTTGGTCACCGCTTTGTCGGCGCCCGGCAGGTTGTGTTTCTTCGCGTAGGCCTTCCAGTCAGCGACGAACTTCTTGTTCACCGGGTTCTCCACGGACTCGAAGTAGTTCCACGCCGCGAGGTTGCCCACCAGCGGTTTGGTGTCGATGCCGCGCAGCTCTTCTTCACCCACCGAGAACGCCACCACCGGTACGTCGGTAGCCTTCAGGCCCTGATTGGCCAGCTCTTTGTAGAACGGCACGTTGGAGTCGCCGTTGACCGTGGAGATCACAGCAGTCTTGCCGCCGGCGGAGAATTTCTTGATGTTGGCGACGATGGTTTGATAGTCGCTATGACCGAACGGGGTATAGACCTCTTCGATGTCCTTGTCGGCCACGCCTTTGGAATGAAGGAACGAGCGCAGGATCTTGTTGGTGGTGCGCGGGTAGACGTAGTCGGTGCCGAGCAGGAAGAAGCGCTTGGCGCTGCCGCCTTCTTCGCTCATCAGGTATTCAACGGCGGGGATCGCTTGCTGGTTCGGCGCGGCGCCGGTGTAGAACACGTTCGGCGACATCTCTTCGCCTTCGTATTGCACCGGGTAGAACAGCAGGCCGTTGAGTTCTTCGAACACCGGCAGCACCGATTTACGTGACACCGACGTCCAGCAACCGAACACCACCGCGACCTTGTCCTGGGTCAGCAACTGCCGGCCCTTCTCGGCGAACAGCGGCCAGTTCGACGCAGGGTCGACCACCACCGGTTCGAGCATCTTGCCGTTCACGCCGCCCTTGGCGTTGATCTCGTCGATGGTCATCAGCGCCATGTCTTTGAGCGACGTTTCGGAGATCGCCATGGTCCCGGACAACGAATGCAGAATCCCCACCTTGATGGTCTCGGCGGCCTGGACAGTCCAGGTCATGCCCATCGCGGCAATGGATGCCGTGAGTGTGAAAGCCTTGATCAAACTGCGACGCTTCATTGTGCGATCTCCATGAACGTTAAAGTTTTTTATGGTTGGCAGATGCGGACGACTGAAGGTGTGTTTTGCAAGGGCTGTGCCCGGTCGGGATCGGGCAGGAAAATGTCGGTTTAGAGCGGTTGCGCGCGGGTGGGGTGCACCATGAAGGAACGAGTCGCGTGTGACGGTGCATTCGTGTGCGCCAGATTAGGGCGCCGATTTCGCAAACAGTGCCATTCACTGTGGGAGCGGGCTTGCTCGCGAATGCGGTGGGTCATTCAAAAATGAAGTTGGCTGGCACGGCCTCTTCGCGAGCAGGCTCGCTCCCACAGTTTTTTATGTTTGTTGTGTCAGCGGCGGCGCATCAGGCCGATGAAGAACAGACCGCCGATAGCCGCGGTGGCAACGCCGATGGGCAGGTCTTCCGGCGCGATCAGGGTTCGCGCGGCAACATCGACCCACACCAGAAACAGGCTGCCGAGCAGGACGCAGGCCGGCAGCAATCGGCGGTGTTCGGCACCGACCAGACGCCGGGCAATGTGCGGCACCATCAGCCCAACAAAACCGATCGAGCCACTGATTGACACCAGCACCCCGGTCATCAAGGACGCGATCACAAACACCCGCAGGCGCACCGCGCGGGCATTCAGGCCGAGGGTGACGGCGGTCTGTTCACCGGCCATCAGTGCGTTCAACGGTCGGGCCATACCCAGCAGCAAACCGAGGCCGAGCAACACGCTCAGCGCCGGCACCGTCAGCAACTCCCAACGCGCCAGGCCAAGACCGCCAAGCATCCAGAACATCACCGCCGAACTGGCGCGATGGTCGCCCATGAACAGCAGCAGATTGGCGATTGCCATCATCACGAACGACACCGCCACGCCGCACAGCAGCAACCGGTCGCTGTCGAGCCGACCCTGACGGTTGGCAATGCCCAGCACCAGAAACATGCTCAGCAACGCACCGATGAATGCGGCAATCGGCAAGGTCAGCAGGCCGACGATTTCACCGATGTGCAGCACCACGATCACGGCGCCGAGTGTCGCGCCGGAGGTGACGCCGAGCAGGTGCGGATCGGCCAGTGGATTGCGCGTCACCGCTTGCAGCACCGCGCCGATCAACGCCAGCCCGGCGCCGACCAACGCCCCGAGCAACATGCGCGGCACGCGGATCAGCCAGACGATGTGTTCCTGCCCGGCGCTCCAGCTCACCTCGCCGAGACCGAAGGCCTTGTGCAGCAGAATCCGCCACACCACGTCCACCGGCACCCGCGCCGGACCAAAACCGAGCGAGACCACGCACGACACCAGCAACAGGGCACCGAGGGCGATCAGCAACAAGGCGTAGCGACGGTCGATCATTCGCCGTGGAACCCCTTGGCCAGGGTTTCCACCGCCAGCACGTTATCGATCCCCGGCGTGGCCTGCACGTAAGGGATGACGATGAAGCGCTGGTTCTTGATCGCATCGACCGATTGCAGCGCCGGGTTCTTCAGCAGAAATTCGATCTTCTGTTCAGCGGTGATTTCGCTGTAGTCGACGATCACGATCACCTGCGGATTGCGCTCGACCACGGTCTCCCAGTTGACCCTCGTCCAGCTCGCGTCGACGTCGTCGAGAATGTTGCGCCCGCCTGCAGCATCAATCAGCGCCTGCGGCATGCCGAGACGCCCGGAAGTCATGGCGCGGTCTTCGCCGCTGTCGTAGAGAAACACCCGCGGCTTGTCGACGGGCAGGTCTTTGCGGATCTCGGCGACCTGATTCTGCATGTCGGCGATCAGTGCGTTGGCGCGATCCTGCACGTCGAAAATCTTCCCCAGATTGCGCAGGTCGTTGTAGGTGTCGTCCAGCGTCGCCGCCGGACGCTTCATCACGAAGGCGCAGGATTCGGTCAGCTCATACACGTTGATGCCCAGCGGTTGCAGGGTCTGCGGCGTGAGGTCGCCACCGACGCGCATGCCGTAATCCCAGCCGGCGAAAAAGAAATCGACGTTGGCGTTGAGCAGGGTTTCCACCGATGGATATTTCGCAGCCAGCTCCGGCAAACCGTCGAGCAACGACTGCATCTCGGGCGTCACCGACTTCCAGCCGCTGACGCCGCTGTAACCGGCCATGCGCGATTTGAGGCCGAGGGCGAGCATCATCTGGGTCATGTTGATGTCGTGGCTGACCGCGTGTTTCGGCGCTTCGTTGAAGGTCACTTCGCGGTTGCAGCTATGGATGGTCAACGGGTATTTCGTGGCTTCGGCGAAGGCCTGGGCACTGCACAACAAAAGAGCGACACAAAGCAGGGAACGCACAGTCATGGTCGGGTTATCCAGGTGATTCGCGGGTAGCCGTGGAGGGGATGGGAATCGATCAACGCCTCGACGCCGAACACGTCGCGCAGCAGCTCGGTGGTGAGTACCTGTTGCGGCGTGCCGCTGGCGACGATCCGCCCGTGATTGATCACGTACAGTCGGTCACAGAACGCGGCGGCCAGGTTCAGGTCGTGAATGCTGGCGAGGGTGCCGATCTGCAGACGTTTGACCAGTTGCAGCAGTTCGAGCTGATAACGCGGGTCGAGGTGGTTGGTCGGCTCGTCGAGGATCAGCAGTTGCGGTTGCTGGGTCAGGGCGCGGGCAAGGATCACCCGCTGCTTCTCACCGCCGGACAGGGTGGCGAACGCATGGTCTTCGAAGCCGTCGAGGCCGACGGATTTGAGCGCTTGCGTCGCCAGATTGCGATCTTCCAGCGTGTCGCCATCGAACAGGCCTTTGTGCGGCGTGCGACCCATGGCGACCACTTCTTCGACGGTCAGGCCAAAGGCATCGGGGAACTCCTGCAAGACCACGGCGATGCGTTTTGCGCTCCAGCGCGAGGATTGCTTCCACACGTTGTGGTGATCGAGTCTGACCTCACCGCTTTCCGGCTGACTGAAGCGATAGGCGCAGCGCAGCAGGCTGGTCTTGCCGCTGCCGTTGGGACCGATCAGCCCGACGAACTCACCGGCGGCCACCTGCAACGAGGCGTCACGCAGCTGGAACTGGTGATGGCAGTGGCCGTGGCCCAGAGGTGTCCAGGCGAGGTGGGTGAGGGTCAGTGAGGTCATGCTTTTACTCTGAAATATCGGGTGTTGCTGATGACGCCTTCGCGAGCAAGCCCGCTCCCACAGTTGATCGCGTTTCAATGTGGGAGCGAGCTTGCTCGCGAAGGGGCCGGTGAATCAAAAGGTGTAATCCGCCGTGACGAAAAACGATCTCGGCTCGCCGAGAATCCACTGCTGGCCCTCATTGTATTGGCTTTGTGCGTACTGGCGGTCAAACAGATTGTTCAGCTGCAGACCGAGCGTGGTGTTGCGCAGGGCTTGCCACGACAGCGTCGCATCGACCACGGTGTAACTCGGCAGCTCGTTGCGGTTGGCCATGTCGGCGTAACGCGCATCGACGTAACGCACACCGGCCCCGGCCTTCAGATCATCACTGAGGTTTTTGTTCAGCCACAGATTGGCGGTGCGCCGTGGTACATCCACCGGGCGATTGCCGTTGTACGACAGGGTTTGCCCATCGACCACTTCGGAGAAGTCATCGTACCTGGCCTTCACAATCGCCGCGTTGGCCTGCAGTTGCCAGGCGTGCGGCAGTTGCAGATCAAGGCTGGCTTCCAGGCCGTTGGACGATTGCTGGCCGACTTGCTGCTTGAGCGTCGGGTTGCCCGGATCGTCGGTCAGCAGTTTCTTTTTGACGATGCGATAGGCCGCCAGGGTGAACTCGCCGCGCTGATCCCAGAACAACTGCTTCAGGCCGATTTCTGTCTGGCGCGCGGTCGACAGGTCGTATTGCTGCTGGCTCGGACTGAGGGATATCAGGCCGCCGATGCCGTCGGTGCTGGTCGCGACCTGACCGTAGAACGAGGTCTGCGGCGTCAGGGCAAACACCAGTCCGGCCTTCCAGTTGTTGCCGGTCAGGGTCTTGTCGCTTTGGCTGTCGTCGATCAGGTTGTTGCGATCCACATGCACATAGTCGCGGCGCACGCCGGTCACCAGCGACCAGCGCTCGCTCAATTGCGTGCGGTTTTCCGCAAACACTGACATCTGTTTGGTGGTGCTGTCGAACTGGTCGCGGTAAGGGTTGGCGCTTTCGAAATAGCCCGGTTGCGGGTGATACAGATCCAGCGCCTGACCGTTCGGCAGCACATCGTTGAACGGCGAATTGCTGTTGAGCTGGAAACGGATGCGGTTGTAATCGACGCCGGTCACGGTTTGGCTGTCGAGGCCGAACAGCGAGTGTTTGAAGGTGAAGGTCTGGCGGTCGCCGACCTGCTCTTGCTGGTGACCAATGCCGAAGTAGCCGCTGCGGCTGAGTTGCTGGCTATCGCGGTCGAAGTTGTAGTTTTCGGCGTTCTGCCAGCGGCGCTGGGCCTTGAGGTAGTACAGCTCGTTGCTGGCACTGACGGCGTCGTTGATCTGCCAATCGGTGGTCAGGCGCGTCCACTGATCGTTGTAGTGCTGCTGATCGTCACGCACGTTGTAGTTCTTGTTGCGCAGACTGTCGCGCAATCGGCCGTTGATCAGTGGCGTGCCGAAGTAGTTCTGCGGACGCTGGTCGCCGTAGTCGTGGGCGAGGGTGAACGCCAGATCGTCGGTGGCCTGCCAGCGCAGCGCCGCGCTGATGAAGTCGCTTGATGAGTCACCGCGATCGATCCAGCCGTTGCTGCGCAGACGATTGAGATTGAGGCGATAGCTCAGGGTGTCGCTCAGCGAGCCGCCGCTGTCGAACGCCTGCTGCTGGCTGTCGTAGGAACCGTAGCCGAGGCGCAAGTGGTTTTCGATTTCGCCCTCGAACGGCTTCTTCGGAATCACGTTGACCACCGCACCGGTCGCGCCTTCGCCGTACAGCACCGAGGCCGGGCCGCGCAGCACGTCGACGCGCTGCACCGCCCAGGTGTCGACCGGAAAAGTTACGGTGCCCATACCGGTGTACATGCGGTTACCGTCATACAACTGCATCACCGAACTCTGCCCGGTAAAACCGCGTGCCTGCAACGAGGTGCCGCCATCGCCCGGGGTGCCGGTACGGCTGATGCCGGTGCTGCGTGACACCGCGTCCTGCACGCTGCGATCGCCACGGGCGCGAACCTGCTCGCCGCTGAGGCTTTCGACGCTGGCCGGAGTTTCCATGGCCGTCAGGTTCAGGCGCGAGCCGGCGGTGGTCGGCGTGGTCAGGCTGACACTTTCTTCGTCAACCGCAGGCGCGGAGATGGTGCCGGTGGGCAGCGTCAGCGGCTGGCCATCGGCGCTGGCGTTGTTCAGGGCAAGCAGGCAGAGACTGGACAAGAGGTACTTGTTCATCGGGACGGTGAATCACTTCTTCAAAAGACAGCCCGCCACTTTTGGTGGCGGGCAGAGCGGCAATTGTGGGAGCGGGCTTGCTCGCGAAGAGGGCGTGTCAGGCACCCTGTTCGTTACATGACACTGCGCCTTCGCGAGCAAGCCCGCTCCCACAGGAATCTGCCGGAGTTTAAGCCCCGGCAGTTTAAAGATCTGTCTGAAACGCGCATCTCGCCTGCTTCACGTTGAAGTTGAGGCAGATTCAGCTTGGCGGCCCAGACGCGACAACAGCAGCCGATCCAGCAGCCAGACCAGCACCAGCGAAGCGCCAACCAGCGGAAAGATCACGGCCAGAGCGAGCATGATCGCCACGCCGGTTTTCCATTTCGGCAGATCATGGCGCAGCGGCGGTACGCCGAACTTGCCCTGCGGACGCCGCTTCCACCAGATCACCACGCCGCTGACGGCGCTGAGCAGAATCATCAGGCAGATCAGCAGCACGACGATCTGGTTGACGGTGCCGAACATCTTGCCTTCATGCAGCATCACGCCGATTTCCGTGGCTCGCGCCACTGCGCCGTACTGCTCGAAACGCACATCGGCGAGGACCTTGCCGGTGTACTGATCGACATGCAGGGTCGCGTCGTTGCGCGGGTCGTCGGCGAATACGGCAATGGTGAACACACCGGTCGCGGTGGTTGGCAGGGTGATGCTGTAGCCCGGTTCGACCTTGCGTTCAATTGCGATGTTCTGCACCTCTTGCAGGCTGATCGCGGGTGCGGCGGGACCGTGTTGCATGCCGCCGTGGGCCATGTGTTCGGCGTGGTCGCCGGACATCGGCATCGGCGTGTTTTCCATTGCCCATGGCACGGTCTGGCGCGCGGCGTTATTGAGGCTGCCGGCCTCGACGTCGGAGGTCGGCACGTTGTTCCACATCGCCGCCGGGAACACGTTCCACACCTGCGCATATTGCTTGCCCCAGAAGCCGGTCCAGGTCATGCCGCTGAGCAGCATCACCAGCAGCAATGCCGCGCCCCAGAACCCGGTGACCGCGTGCAGATCACGCCACAATACGCGACCGCGACTGTTCAGGCGTGGCCACAGAATACCCGCCGCCTGACCGCGCGGCCACCACAGAAAGACCCCCGATACCACCAGCACCACACCCCAACCGGCGGCGAGTTCGATCAGACGATCACCCACCGTGCCGATCATCAACTCGCCGTGAATGGCGCGGGCGATGGCTTGCAGATTTTTCTTCGCATCCTGCTCGCCGAGGATGTCGCCGTGGTACGGATCGATGAATACGTTGAGTTCATGGCCGGCGTTTTTCACCACGAACTGCGCGCTGCGCTCGGCGTTGGCCGGCGGCAGGTACTGGGTGATCTGACCCTGTGGATAAGCGCTCTTGACCCGTTGCAGCAGCTCATCGGCCGGCACCGTGTGATGCGCGGCCGGGACGTTGAGCAGGCTGCTGTACATCAGTGAGTCGAGTTGCGGTTTGAACAGGTAGATGATGCCGGTCAGGGCCAGCATTACCATGAACGGCGCGACGAATAGGCCGGCATAGAAATGCCAGCGCCAGGCCAGGTTGTAGAAGTTCGGTTTGGGCTTTTGCATCACGTTTGCTCCGCTTGGCTTGGATCTTTTCTTTGTTCTGTATGGGGAGTTTCACCACTGCACTCCTGTGGGAGCGGGCTTGCTCGCGAAAGCGTCGTGTCAGGCGCCACCCATGCTGGATGTACCGCCGTCTTCGCGAGCAAGCCCGCTCCCACAAGGGCAGGGCGTGCCGCTCGGTTAGAAACTCATATCGACCTTGGTCCAGAGCGTGCGCCCCGGCTCGTTGATCGCTTGCGGGTCGTTGGCCGGGTAGCCGAAACCGGCGTTACCCGCCAGGTTCAGGTGCTCGGCGTAAGCCTTGCCGAACAGGTTGTCGACGCCGGTGCTGACCTTCCAGTTTTTGTTGATCCGGTAAGCACCGTTGAGCGAGAACACGCCAAAGCCGCCGCTCTTGTCGTAGTCCTTGCCGACCACGTTGCCCTTGTTCTGGTCGATGCGGTGTTGCGCCGCGACCACGCGCCACAGTGCCCCGGCGCTCCAGTTGTCTTCGCTGTAGGTCAGGCCGAAGCGCGCATCCAGCGGCGGCATTTGCGGCAGGGCTTTGCCGTCGCTGCTGTTCTTGCCCCAGGCGTAAGCCAGAGTGGCATCGGCTTTCCAGTTATCGGTGAGTTTGTAGGCGGCGCCGAGCTCGCCACCCATGATCCGTGCGTCGATGTTTTCCGCGCGCGAAGTGCTCATGCCCATCATCGTTGGCGTGTAGTCGAACAGGATGTAGTCGCGCACTACGCCGATGTAGCCCGAGGCCCAGGCCTCGAGTTCGGCGGTCTTGTAGTTCACGCCGAAGTCGAACTGGGTGGTCTTTTCCGGTTTGATCGAGTCGAACGCATTCAGCGAACCGGCCGGGCCGGACTTCGGTGAAAACAGCTCCCAATAATCCGGGAAGCGCTGCGCGTGACCGAGGCCGGCGTACAGCGTGGCCGGGCTGTCAGCGAGGTCATGCTCGTAACGCACGAAGCCGCTTGGCAAGGTGTCGGCGCGGGTCTCGTCGGCGGTCGGATTTGGCCGGCTCATCATTCCCGAACCAATGCGCTGCCGGTAATCCTTGGCCGAAGCACGGTCGACCCGGGCGCCGGTAATCAGCCGATCACGGTCGGCGGCGTACCAGGTCATTTCGCTGAACACGCCGTAGTTATGGAAATCGGCGTCCTTGGTGTACGGCTGATCCTTGTAGGTGTCGATGCCCATGCCGCTGCGCTGGCGGTGCTCGTTGGTCTGCGCATCGAGGCCGGTGATCAGCTGGATGTCGGCCCAGCGCCAGGTTGCCTTGATCCGCGCGCCGAGTGTGCGCCGGTCGACGTTGGACGCCATGGGCCCGGCCATCATCCCGGTGCCGGACGGTGTGCGCAGGGTGTAGTTGTCCATCACGTGGTCGGCGTAGTTGTAGTAAACCTGTGCTTCAACTTTCTCCAGCACGTCGGTGATGTTGGATTTTTCGAAGCGCAGGCCGAGGCTTTCGCGCAGGAACTGCGAACCGTCCATGCCGCGTCCGGCGTAGCGTGCTTCGCCGTCGCCCTTGCCGGCCGTCAGTTCGATCAGGGTGTCGGCGTCCGGGGTCCAGCCGACGGCGATGTCACCGTTCCACTTGTCGTAGCGCGACGGCACGCTGTCGTTGTTGCCGTCGCGATAGTCGTCGGAGTGCGCGGTGTTGCCGATCACTCGCACATAGCCCAAAGGCCCGCCGGCAGCAGCGTCGACAACCTTGTCGAAGCGTCCGTTGGAGCCGGCCAGCACGCTGGCATTCACCCGTGTGCCGAGCTCGCCGAAGCTTTCCGGCTCACGATCGAACAGCACCGTACCGGCCGATGCACCCGGTCCCCAGAGCACGGTTTGCGGGCCCTTGATCACCGTGAGTTTGTCGTAGGTTTCCGGCGAGATGTACGAGGTCGGCGCGTCCATCCGCCCCGGGCAGGCGCCGAGCAGCATGCTGCCGTTGGTGAGAATGTTCAGCCGCGAACCGAACATCCCGCGCAGCACCGGATCACCGTTGGTGCCGCCATTGCGCACCAGGGCGAAGCCGGGAATGGTCTTCAGGTAATCGCCGCCGTCACTGGCCGGCACCGGCTGACGCGGATCCTTGGGGTTGGTGACGATGGTCAACGGCGAGCTGGGGGCGATCGCGGTAATCACCGTCGGACTGAGCTCTTCGTTGTGCCCGGCGTGGTCATCGGCCAGCACCAGCGGCGACAGCAGGACGCCGCAAAGGACGGCGGTGGCGTGCGAGAAACCAATGCGCGATGCGTTCAGCGCGAAAGACGCCTGGGCAGAACCCGAGCGTGGAACAGCAGAAAACCTGGACATGACAATTTCCATCAAACAGTCGTAAACGACACGGCCGGCAGCCTGAAGCTGTCTTCTCAACCGTGTGCAATCAAAGGTGCGGTGTTTACGCCGTGATGGGCGGGGCGCGGGTGCGGGCGCCGGGGAAGAAGGTCTGCCGGGCATGGCCCAGACGCGGGGAGGGCGGGGTGAAGGTGTTGACGTGGGCAATGCTGAACGTGGCGAACGTGCCGCCACCGGTCAGCGCCGGGCAATTGAACAGCAGGCTGCAATAACCGCACTTTTCCCACAGGGCGTGGTGCGAGGATTGTGGCGGGCAGTGTTCGGCAGTCGGTTGTGCGCCGTGCGCGGCGTGATCCATGCCCGGCATGTCCATCGCCATGTCCATGCTCATCGGCATGGAAGTCGAGGCGTGCTGATCCATCGGCATCGACTGAGAAATCAGCGGGCCGATGAAGATCATCAACATGGCGAACAGGGCGATCCAGCTACCGCGGGTCAGAGTCTGGCTCTGGCGATGCAGGCGGAACGCCCCGGCGCGTTGCGGGCGCACGGGCGTGGTCAGCCGGATCGGTTACTGGGCGTGATCGTGTGCCTGGGTATCTTGCGGAGGTTTCTTCTGCACCGCGACTTCGACGGTGACGTTACCGGCCTTCTCGAAATGCAGGGTCAGCGGGAAGCGTTTGCCGTCGCTGAGCAGGCTGCGGTCTTTCGGGTTGAGCAGCATCACGTGATAGGCCATCGGCGCGAACGTCACCTTGCCGCCGGCCGGAATCACCACGTCGGGCACCTGCTGCATTTTCATCAGGTCGCCCTGCATCACATGCTCATGCAGTTGCGCTTCGGCGGTGATCGGCGAATCGACGCTGAGCAGGCGGTCGTCTGTCTTGCCGGGATTGCTGATCACGAAATAAGCGGCGACGGTCGGCGCGTTGGGCGGCAGCTCCTGCGACCACGGGTGAGCGATTTCCAGCTCGCCGGCCTTGTATTCGTGGGCATGGGCGAAGCACGCCGGCAGCAACAGCGCAGCGATGACGAAGAGTTTGTTCAACATGGCAGTTCTCCAGAACGATTTGATACGCAGGTCAATTGCGAGAACAAATCAAACCAGAGGCGAGGCGCGGGGATTAAGGCTCGGCCATTGCTGGCGCGGTGTCGGTGTTTGCAACGAGGGCGGCGCCACGCTGCGATTGCTTTCGTAGCGGGCGAAATACAGCTGCGGCGTATGGCCCGGCAACGCCACCAGCGGCGCTGAACCCGAGCAGCACCAGCAATGCTGCATGTTGGAATGGCTGTCGTTGGACGGGGCTTTCTGCTCCGAGGTACCGATGTTGATCGCCACCATCTTCGTCCCGCTGCCGGTGCAGAAACTGCTCCACAGCAACTGTTCGGCCGGTGAATTGGCCGCCTGCGCCATCGCCCCGGTCATCGGCATGGCGAGCATGTTGAACAGCACTGCGAAGCAGGCGATCCAGGCAAATGCAAGCCGGTGTCGGTTCATGGGACAGATCCGTTGGGTGGGCGATCAGGCGCGGGCTATTTAGCCTGATCAGGGCCGATAAGTAAAAAGGCGTCGTGCGGTATGGTGTCGCAGATCAATTGAAACAGAGTGTAGCGGTGGAAATTCGCAACGCCAGACTCATCCGCCGATCCTGTAGGAGCTGACGAGTGGAACGAGGCTGCGATCTTTTGATCTGCTTTTTAACGTTCAGGATACGAGCTGTCAGGTCGCACGCCTTCGCGAGCAAGCCCGCTCCCACAGGATCCCTGGCATACATAAACTATGCGGTCGCCGCCGACCACTGTGGGAGCGGGCTTGCCCGCGAAGGCGTACTCGAGGTCTGCACTTGGTTAAAGTCGAGTGAAGGAGGCAAGGGCAGCGAGGACTTCAGACGTCGTCACAAACTTCCGATCAACTCCCGGCAACACCGGTCGCTTGAGCACCATCACCGGCACTCGCAACTCCCGCGCCACTTCCAGTTTCGGCTCGGTCGCGGTGCTGCCGCTGTTCTTGCTGATCAGCACATCGATCTGCCGGCGTTCGAACAGTGCGCGTTCATCCTCCAGCAGAAACGGCCCACGGGCGCCGATGACTTCGCAGCGTTCGTTACCGGGATAAGCGTCGAGGGCGCGCAGGGTCCAATACTGGTTGGCAGGGATTTCGTCGAGGTGTTGCAGCGGTTCGCGGCCGAGGGTGAACAGCGGGCGGCGGAACGGTTTGAGGGCTTCGATCAGTTCGGCCCAGTCGCTGACTTCTCGCCAGTCGTCGCCCGGTTGCGGCTGCCACGCGGGGCGGCGCAAGGCCCAGCAGGGGATGCCGGCGAGTTGTGCGGCGATGGCGGCGTTGTGGCTGATTTGTGCGGCGTAGGGGTGAGTGGCGTCGAGCAGTAGATCGATGCCTTCAGCGCGAATGAATTGCGCCAGACCTTCGGCCCCGCCGTAGCCGCCGACCCGCACCTGGCAGGTCAGGTCGGTCGGCACCCGGCCCACGCCGGCCAGACTGTAAATGTGTTCTGGCCCCAGCGTACGGGCGATGGCCAACGCCTCGGTGACGCCGCCAAGCAACAGAATGCGTTTCATGCAAAACCTCCGGCGTGGCCGACAATGCCGCCCTGGCGATCAATCGCAAACACCTCGACCTGCACCTGCGCCGGCACCACGCTGCGGGCGAAATTCAATGCGTGGCGGCAGACCTCATCGCCGAGGGCAATGCCCGCCGCGCTGGCCATCGCCAAGGCCTGCTGACTGGTGTTCGCTTCACGAATGCTCTGCTGCAACGCCTGATCAGCGCCAATCGCCGCCGCCCATTCAGCCAGTTGCGGCAGGTCGATACTCGAATGCCGCGAGTGCAGATCCATGTGCCCGGCCGCCAGTTTGCTGATCTTGCCGAAGCCGCCGCACAGGCTGAGTTTATCCACCGGCACTTTGCGCAGATGCTTGAGCACCGCGCCGACAAAGTCGCCCATTTCGATCAGGGCGATTTCCGGCAGGTCGTAGACCCGGCGCATGGTGTCTTCGCTGGCGTTGCCGGTGCACGCGGCGATGTGCAGATAGCCGTTGGTTTTCGCCACGTCGATGCCCTGATGGATCGAGGCGATATACGCCGCGCAGGAAAACGGCCGGACGATGCCGCTGGTGCCGAGGATCGACAAACCACCGAGAATGCCCAGCCGCGGGTTCATGGTTTTCAGCGCCAGCGCCTCGCCGCCCTCGACATTGACGGTGATCTCGAAACCGCCGCCATAACCGCTTTCGGCGGCGAGCAGGCTCAGGTGATCGCTGATCATCTTGCGCGGCACCGGGTTGATCGCCGGCTCACCGACGCCGAGCACCAATCCCGGCCGGGTCACGGTGCCGACGCCTGCGCCCGCGATGAAGCGAATCCCCGGCTCGGCCAGCAGCCGCACTTGCGAATAGAGCAGCGCACCGTGCGTTACGTCCGGGTCGTCGCCCGCGTCCTTGATCGTCCCGGCCTCGGCGCCGTCGGCGGTCAAGCGGCAGAACTCCAGGCGCATCTGCACTTGCTTGCCTTTGGGCAAAACGATCTGCACTGCATCCGCCGACGTGCCGCCAAGCAGCAGGCGTGCCGCGGCGAGGCTGGTGGCGGTGGCGCAGCTGCCGGTGGTCAGGCCGCTGCGCAGCGGGGCGGGTTGTTCGGCGGTTTCGTCACGCATCGAAGGGTTTGACCAGGTCCAGCAGGGTGATCGGCAGCGCCTGACGCCAAGTGTCGAACTCGCCCAGCGGTTGCGCCTGGGCGACATGGATACGGGTCAGTTCGCCGCCGTGGCGTTCGCGCCAGTTCATCAGGGTGACTTCGCTTTGCAGGGTCACGGCGTTGGCCACCAGTCGGCCACCGGGCTTGAGTTGATCCCAGCAGGTTTCAAACACGCCTTCACGGGTCACGCCGCCGCCGATGAAGATCGCGTCGGGTCGCTCCAGCCCGGCAAGTGCCTGCGGCGCACGGCCACGCACCAATTGCAGGCCGGGTACGCCCAGCGCGTCGCGGTTGTGTTCGATCAAGGCCTGTCGGCCTGCGTCCGCCTCGATGGCGATGGCGCGGCAGCTGGGGTGCGCGCGCATCCATTCGATGCCGATCGAGCCGCATCCGCCACCGACATCCCACAGCAGTTCGCCGGGGATCGGCGCAAGGCGGGCGAGGGTGATGGCGCGGACATCGCGTTTGGTCAGTTGGCCGTCGTGCTGGAATGCCGAGTCGGGCAGTCCGGCCAGACGCGACAGACGCGGTGCCAGCGCATCGGCCAGGCATTCGATGGCAATCACATTCAGATCGGCAATCGTTGGCTCATTCCAGTCATTGGCAGTACCGTCGATGCGCCGCTCGGCGTCGCCGCCCAAGTGCTCCAGAACGCTCAGGCGACTGCCACCAAAACCGCGCTCACGCAGCAGCGCCGCGACTGCCGCCGGACTTTGTCGGTCATTGCTCAGCAACAACAGGCGCACCCCGCTGAACAGGTGCGCATTGAGTGCTGCCAGCGGCCGTGCGACCAGCGACAGTGTCACGACATCCTGCAACGGCCAGCCGAGCCGGGCGGCGGCCAGCGAACAGGAAGAGGGCGCGGGCAGGATCAGCATCTCGACACTCGGCACGTGCCGCGCAAGGCTGGCGCCGACGCCGTAGAACATCGGATCACCACTGGCCAACACGCACACCGCTTCGCCGCGCTGCTCCAGTACCGGCGCGAGGGAAAACGGACTCGGCCACAATTCGCGTTCGCCGCGAATGCACACCGGCAGCAAGTCCAGTTGCCGCTGGCCGCCGATGATCCGCGAGGCGCCCATCAGGGCGCGCCGGGCATTTTTGCCCAGGCCCTTGAAGCCGTCTTCACCGATTCCCACAACCGTCAGCCAGGGTGTCATGCCGTTCCTTAATCCTGAGTAGATCTTCACGGGCGGCATGATAACGCGACTGCCGGCACCTGACGCGGATCTGTCGTCGCGGCGTGTCGAGAGCAACGCGGAAACTTAATGTCGAGTAATAGTGATTTTTTCAACTTCCGTTTTTGTTAGTTTGATTCAAGTCAGTTCTTTTTAATAAGTCTGGCGCAATGAAACTATAAAATTAATACGTGCCAAGTTGGCAGGGAGCGATATGGATATCAATTCAGCTACAGGTTTAAGTCAGAGTAATGCAGTTGCCGTTAATAATATGTTGTTCACCGGCCTGGAGGGACGGGCAGAGGCCGATAACAGATTTGTGAGGAACTGCATTTATCTCGCCCAGATCGCGGCGGACAGCCGTTGTGACAGCAGCCTGCAGCCTGCAGAGTGGTTCGATTACTTTGCCGGGGGCCTTTGGTCATGTGGCTGGAACCTGGAAGAGAAGCCGGTGGTGCTAGTCCAGGAGGCGTTTTCCGGAAGTGTGCAGGAGGCGTGGCGGCGGTTGACAGCCCCCTTACTCGCGCGCGGTCAATTAGAGCAGGTTGAAGCTGGGCTGGCAGCGCTGGAAAGAGATACAGCACTGCTGCAAAAGTTTACCGCTCTGAGTGGTAAAACCTTCACTTCGCATATTGTGCCGGTCAGTAAGAATGCCAGCGGCGAGTTGGTGGTGGTGCTCAGCCATGTCCGCTTTTTCAAGTTGGTATTGAGTACCAACTACCTGTTCTGGCAGGTCCATCAACCGATGTCGCAACTGGACATCCGCGCCAGAAGAATGGTGATCAATCGCCGGGACATCGACAAAAACCGGGACGTTGTAGATCAGGCGATTCGCGAGAGCGTGGCCGACCTTGAGGAGGTCGAACTCTGAAAAGCCGCAGTTTCCGACCGGCAGGCATTTTCATGCGCTCGGGCAAAGCAGGCATAATGGCGACCTTTCGCCCACCACAGCGCTGCCCGTCAGCCGGTCATCCCTTGAACGAACGCTCAATGTCCACCGCTCTGCGCCCCTCGGCTTGTCCGGGGTTGCTGCGTATTGTCCAGGCGCTGGACGGCGGCATTTGCCGGATCAAGCTCAATGGCGGCTCGATCACTGCCAATCAGGCCGACGCGGTGGCTGATGCCGCCGAGCGTTTCGCCAGTGGCGCGATCGAGGCGACCAACCGCGCCAATCTGCAGATTCGCGGCATCGGCGAGCAGTCCGCGGCATTGATCGACGGTTTGCTGGCCGCCGGGTTGGGGCCGCAAACCGCAGCGGGCGACGATGTGCGCAACCTTATGCTCAGCCCGAGTGCCGGGATTGATCGGCAGTTGCTATTCGATACCCGGCCTTTGGCCGAACAGATTCTGGCAACATTGCAGACGCATCCGCGCTTTCACCAGTTGAGTGCCAAGTTCGCCGTGCAGCTGGACGGCGGTGAGGCGTTGGCGATGCTCGAGCATCCGCATGATCTGTGGCTGTCGGCGTTCGAACGTGACGGTGAAGTTTTGTTGGCGTTCGGTCTGGCCGGCTGCCCGGCTGATCGTGCGGCCGGTGCCGTGAGCGTGGAAAACAGCCATGCGCTGGTGGTCGCGGTGCTGGAGTTGTTCCTTGATCTGGCACGACCGGAGCAGACGCGCATGCGCCATTTGCTCGATGAACTGCCGCTGCTGGCGTTTCTCGAACAGTTGCGCGAACGCGTGGCGATCAGAGCCGCCGTTGCTCGACAGCGGACGCCGATGGCGGATGCGCTGCATATCGGTGTTCACGCGCAAAACGCTGACGACCGGGTATATGTCGGTGCGGTGCCGGCGCTCGGCCGTCTCGATCCGGCCATGCTGCGGGGCGTGGCCCGGCTGGCTCGCGAGTTCGGTGATGGCAGCCTGCGTTTCACCCCTTGGCAAAGTCTGCTGCTGCCGAATGTGAAGCCCGCCGACGCGGGGCGAGTCCTGCAACACCTGAGTCAATTGCACTGGTTGACCGACACCCGCGAGCCTTTGTCCCGACTGATTGCCTGCACCGGCTCCAGCGGCTGCGGCAAAGGCCTGGCCGATACCAAACACGACGCGCGGCTGCTGGCGACGTTGTTGCCACAGGCGCAGCACGTGCACCTGTCCGGTTGCCCGCGCTCTTGTGCGGCGGCCCATTGCGCCCCGGCGACATTGCTGGCGGTCAGCCCCGGTCATTACGACCTTTATTTTCGCGATGCAGCGCTGCCGGGTTTCGGCACGCTGCACGCACGCAACCTTACTATTGAAGCGGCCGCGATCCTGCTCGACGCCCGCTCACGGAGCCCCCTTGATGCTTGATTACATCCGCGACGGTCAGGAGATCTATCGCAACTCCTTCGCGATCATTCGCAGCGAGGCCAATCTGGCGCGCATCCCGGCCGATCTGGAAAAACTCGCGGTGCGAGTGATCCACGCCTGCGGCATGGTCGAGGCGGTCGATGGTCTGCAATTTTCCGAAGGTGCCGGCAAGGCCGGGCGCGATGCGCTGGCGGCCGGTGCGCCGATCCTGTGCGACGCGCGGATGGTCTCCGAGGGCGTGACCCGCGCCCGTCTGCCAGCCAACAACGAGGTGATCTGCACTTTGCGTGACGACAGCGTGCCGCAGCTGGCCCGTGAGCTGGGCAACACCCGCTCGGCGGCCGCGCTGGAACTGTGGCGTCCGCATCTGGAAGGCAGCGTAGTGGTGATCGGCAACGCGCCGACCGCGCTGTTCTATCTGCTGGAAATGCTCGACGCCGGCGCACCGAAACCGGCTCTGATCCTCGGCTTCCCGGTGGGCTTCGTCGGCGCTGCCGAATCGAAAGCGGCGCTGGCAGCTGACAGTCGCGGCGTACCGTTCGTGATCATGCAAGGCCGGCTCGGCGGCAGCGCCATGGCCGCCGCAGCAGTCAATGCCCTCGCCACGGAGATCGAATGATGCAGGCCAAAGGACGTTTGATCGGCCTCGGTGTGGGCCCCGGTGATCCGGAACTGATTACCGTCAAAGCCCTGCGCCTGCTCCGAGAATCGCCGGTGGTGGCGTACTTCGTCGCCAAGGGCAAGAAAGGCAATGCGTTCGGCATTATCGAAGCGCACCTGCAGGACGCGCAGAATCTGTTGCCGCTGGTGTACCCGGTGACCACCGAAGTGCTGCCGGCACCGCTGTCCTACGAGCAAGTGATCAGCGATTTCTACGATGAAGCCGCCGAGACTGTGGCCGCACATCTGGACGCCGGGCGCGATGTGGCGGTGATCTGTGAAGGCGACCCGTTCTTCTACGGCTCCTACATGTATCTGCATGATCGGTTGTCCACGCGCTACGACGCCGAAGTGGTGCCGGGCGTGTGCTCGATGCTCGGCGGCGCCTCGGTGCTCGGCGCGCCGCTGGTGTATCGCAACCAGAGCCTGTCGGTGCTCTCCGGCGTGCTGCCGCATGAGGATCTGAAGCGCCGTCTGGCCGACGCCGATGCGGCGGTGATCATGAAACTGGGGCGCAACTTTCCCAAGGTCCGTGCGGTACTCGAAGAACTCGGTCTGGCCGAGCGGGCGCTGTACGTCGAACGCGCGACCATGGCCAATCAGAAAATCGTGCCGCTGGATCAGGTCGAGCCGATGTCCTCGCCGTACTTCTCGCTGATCATCGTCCCGGGCGAACGGTGGCAAGGTTGATGACGCCATTCACACCGGCCATTGTCATCCTCGGACAAGGCGCGCTCGCTACCGCACGGCGGATCCAGCAGTTGTATCCGACAGCGCAGATCCACGGCCTCGCCGGACGCGTCGAAGGCGCCGACTGCAGCTATCAGGAATTCGGCGCGACCCTGCGTGAGTTGTATCAGCAAGACACGCCGATCATTGCCCTGTGCGCGGCTGGTATTGTCATTCGCACCCTGGCGCCGTTGCTGCTGGAGAAGGGCGCTGAACCGGCGGTGCTCGCCGTTGCTGAAGACGGCAGCGCCGTGGTGCCGCTGCTCGGTGGCCTCGGCGGAGTGAATGTCATGGCCCGGGAAATCGCTGCCGCATTGCAGGTCGCCGCGGCGATCACCACCAGTGGCGAATTGCGTTTTGGCACCTGCCTGCTCAACCCACCCAGCGGTTATGCGCTGGCGGATCTGGAGCTGGGCAAGCGTTTCGTTTCCGATCTGCTGGCTGGGCACAGCGTGCGTATCGAAGGCGCCGCGCCGTGGCTGGATCAGGCGCAGTTGCCGCAAGACCCGCAGGCGCAGCGCTCGATTCATGTCGGCAGCGCCGAACGTGTCGCGAGCGCCAACGAGTTGCTGATCTATCCCCGCAGTGTGGCGGTGGCCGTGAGCGCGCAGCTAGACGATCAGCCGCATGCCGTGCGCGCCGCGTTGCAGCAGGCCGGGGTTGCGCAGCAGTCGCTGGCCTGTCTGCTGGCGGCTGACACTGAAATGGCCTCGGCCAGACTGCGTGAAGCCGCCCTCGAACTGGGGGTGCCGCTGCGCTTTGTCGCGGCGCAGAAAGACCTCGGCGAGTTGGCTCGTCAGGCACTGCCACAGGCCACGATCAGCAGTGCCAACGGTCTGGCGATTGCCCTCGCCGAGCAACCGCTGGACATCGCGCAGATCGGTCGTCAACGTGGGCGCCTGGCGGTGATCGGCCTTGGCCCCGGCGCTGCCGAGTTGATGGTGCCTGCGGTCAAGGCGGAACTGGCGCGGGCCACCGATGTGCTCGGCTACGAAACCTATGTGCGCATGGCCGGCCCGTTTCGCGATGATCAGGTGCAGCACTGCACCGACAATCGCGAAGAAATGCAGCGCGCCCGCCACGCCTTCCGGCTCGCGGCCGAGGGGCGTTCGGTAATCGTGGTCTCGTCCGGCGACCCCGGCGTGTTCGCCATGGCCGCGGCGGTGCTCGAAGCGTTGCACGAGTCGACCGACCCGAAATGGCACAGCGTCGAGCTGGAAATCCTGCCGGGGGTGTCCGCCTCGCTCGCCACGGCTGCGCAAGCGGGGGCGCCGCTGGGGCATGATTTCTGCGTGATGTCGCTGTCGGACAACCTCAAGCCGTGGTCGATCATTGAAAAACGTCTGGATCTGGCGGCCGAGGCCGATCTGGCGCTGGCCTTCTACAACCCGATTTCCCGGGCACGCCCGTGGCAATTGGGGCGTGCGCTGGAAATCGTCGCGCAGCATCGCAGCGCGGCAACACCGGTGGTGCTGGGGCGCGACATCGGTCGCCCGGGGCAAACCCTGCGCGTGACGACACTGGGGCAACTGACCCCGGATCAGGTGGACATGCGCACCATGGTGCTGGTTGGCTCTTCAACGACTTGCACCTTCCCCAAGGCTGAAGGTGGCGAGTGGGTCTACACGCCGCGCTGGTACGGCGAAAAGCCCCAGTCCTGAGCCGTTGGCGAGGGAGCTTGCTGCCTCGCCAACCGCGATCTCCCGCACAGATTGTTTCCGGATCTGACCGCGTCATATTGTTCAACGCGACCTGTACGATCTGCTCCGCTTCTGTGTGAGAGCTTTCTCTTTGCTTACATTCTGTTCGACTTATCTTGAATACTGATAGACAGACCTGAAATTGCAGCCTTGATAATTTCGCGTTCTGCTCGGGTGCGTTTGATTTATATATTGATTGTAGAAATAACTTGTTGCCGTTACATGCGTTATCAGTTGTTTTTTAGTTGTTGATTTTGACATGTATTGAAAGTTTTGAAGTTTGAGCTCCGATTCGCCAGAAGTTAGTTTGGCCGCTATGCAAGTGCCAGCGGGCACTTTCGTTATTGGTCAGGGCAAAGGAGCAACTTTCATGCAGGACCGAAGAACTCAAGACGCCAGCGGGTTTGTCAAATTCATCAAACTGTTCAAGCAGGCGGATCTGGAACAGGCCATGTCGGCGTACAGGGGCAGTGAATCCTATCAGTCAGTGTGGCGTTATTATTTTGCCTGTATCGGCTTGCTCGATTCTCCACGACTGATCGAGCCTTTGGCACTGCTCAAGCAGTCGATCGGACAGTTGATCGGTTCGCCACATAAATACTCGCAATCCGATAGCCAGCCTGCACAGTTGTCGCGCATCTATTACAGCATCCAGGCTTTCGAGACCCGTGTGCAAAACAGCCTGGCGTACGCGAAGAGCACCCCGACTGCGGTGCCGAAGAATCTGCACTTTGTCTGGCTCGGTGGAGGACTGGGCGCGATACAGCGTGACTATCTCAACCTCTGGAAACAGGTGCTGAGCGGGCAAGGTTACAGCCTCCATCTCTGGTACGACAGCGACGCATTGTTGGCCTGGCAAACCAACAGGCTGATCGTCGAGGCGGCCAAGGCTGACGCCCTGCAACAAGATGGCAGCGACAGTATTTCCAAAGACCAGTTGGGCACGCTGTACGAAGAACGGGCCATCGTCCTTAAACAACAGATGTCCATGCATATCGATGCCGCACTGGAGCGGGGACTTTCAGCTGATGAAGCACGCGTCGATCTGTTGGCCCGTGCCTATGGGCAGGACGCCGCGCAACTGGAGGCGCTGATCGAGCAAAACCGCCGCAGTCTGCTGGACCTCGCAGGAGACGACCTGCAGTTGCGCGACTTGAACGCCCTGGATACTCCGCTGCAATTACAGGATATCTACGAGCGTGAAATCCGGTTGCGCGGCAATCTGGCCGCTGCTTCCGATGTGGTGCGCGCCGAGGTCCTTTACGAAGAGGGCGGCGGATATGCCGATGTCGATAATCTGCCGCCACTGGTCAAGACTCTGGGAGGCGTTGACATCAGCGGGTTTGATCCCCGGTCACGCGTTGGCGTTCTGCAACTGCTGCTCGATCACAATCGGCACTGGATGCCTGCACGCGAGGCGCTGCGCCACCAGTACACTGATTATCTGGCAAGCATTCCCGAGCAACACCGCGCCGCGCTTGAGACGTTTGCCCGACAAAAACCGGCGCTGAATGAAGTGTTCCAGGCGCCGGCCGAGCTGCTCGTCCGCCCACAGGACTTACGGGCAGTTGCTGTGCAGAGCTCGCTGAGCAATTCCTTCCTGATGGCCCATGCCCGATCGCCGATGCTCAAAAGCGTGATCGACCGGTTTCGCTTCAATTATGACTTCATCGACCTGACGGCTCGACTGGCGGCCAAGCGCGGTGTTGCGCTGAGCGATTTTTACGGCATGTCGACGCTTGCGCGTGAGGTGTTCGAGCAAAACTGCGGCTCTATTGCCGCTCTGTCCTCGATCGAACACGCAACGGTGAACGAACTGATTCTGGCGGTCGCCGGATATTTCGAAGACGGTATCCGCCCGCAGAGCGAATGGACAATTTTTCTGACTGGCCCGGCCGCGATGCGCGCTGGCATGCGCGATTACGAACAGCACAACTTCGTCCCGCGCGAAGATGAAACAGTGCGCGTCGAGACTGCCATCGAGCCGCTCTGGATGATCAACGACAAGACCGAGGAGGAGCAGGATCACTCGTGGAAAGACAACGCCAGCGATGATGAACAATGGGTTGTCGACGAACAGCAGCGTTGGCGGCAAGGACAGTTCAGTGCCCGCTACAGCGGTGATGTTGCTGCCCTGCTCAAACAGCAGACTGTGGTGTTCGAAGAGGGTTGGCCGCTCATCGAGGGACGCCCGGTGTTATTGACGGAGGTCTTGCAAGGGATGATCGACCGACTCGGTGCACCGTTTGTGGCGGCGATGAGGCAAGGTCATAACGGTCCGCTGGTTTTTCCCGAAGGGCCGGGTCTGGGGTTCGACGATCGTCAGGCCATCAAGGCCCAACCCGTCACTCTGCAAGCTCCGGCGTCGCTCAGTGATGCGCGGATTCAGGGGCTGGCGCTGGATGAGTTGCTAAGCGGCATTGCCGAGGGTTCGCTGCAGTTCTTCCAGATCAGTCCCTTGCAAAGGGTAGTGTTGGGACAGATGCTCGGCGTACGCTCACTGGATAACTCAAGCTTCACGCAACTTGCCCCCGAGCTCGACAACCTCGCCAACAGCGTTGCCGAGGTAGGAGCATCGGTGCGTTATGCGGCCATTGAACGCCATCTGTATCAGCATCGGGCGCCGCAATTCATGGCCGGTCTCGCCAGCCATGTCGACCAGCCGATGGTCTCGTCGGACAGCGCGCTAACGTTGAAACGAGCTGCGCTGTCGCAGGCGCACACGCTGTTTCAATGGGGCCGTCATGTTGCCCATATCCAGACCATCGCCACCCGCGAACATCGTGAGCAGGTGATCCTGCGGCTGGGTCAGGTACTGGGGCAAATCGAGGCCAGTGACGTCAAACTGGTGCCGCAGGATCTGTTGCTCCAGGGGCCAGGGGATCCCGGTGGCCGTTGTTACCCGCTGGCGCTGATCATGAGCGCTGCTCTGGAGCACGGCGTGGCGGCGTCGCGACGCTTGCGCGAGCGATTCTTCCTGGCCACCGTCGAGCCGCAGCAGCGCGATTCAATTGTATTTCTGGAGGCGCTCGAGGAGTTGCGCGGCGTGCAGTTGCACGATATCGGCAAGCCGCTGGGGCGGGTCGATCTGCAGCAGCTCGGAACCACGCTGGAGGCGTTCGCCAGCTCGCGCACGCTGATGCTCAACTCGGATAACCACGCCATGCTGGTGGCGAAAATCTTCAATGGTGGGCACGCCACCTATCACTTTTATGATCCCAATTTCGGCGTGTTCGAGTTCGGCCAGCCAGACCAGCTCCAACTGGCACTGACCGACCTTTTCCAGAAACAGGGCATGGCGAAATACTATGCGGCCTATGGCGACGACGCGCGCCCGACATTTGATCTGATCGAGCTGCAGGGGCAAAAGATAGCGGCGCTGGATCTGTCCGGCGGTTTGCGCGTCGGGCAATTGCTGGAATCCGACAATGTGCTGCCGGAGCATACACAGCGACCGATCCGTCGGCGCCTGAACAGTGCTCGCGGCCATTCGCTGGTCAGTAATCCGCACCTGGGGCGCAGCCTGCGCGATCTGGACAGTCATTGGTGGGGACAGCAGATTGCCCAGGCGACTGACGCTCTACAGCACTTGCATGCTGCGGCAAAACCGCTGGTGCCGTTGTTCGAAACCCTGGAGATGACGCCTGCCGGCGAGTACCGGATCAACCTGGTCGATCCCACGCAGGCCGAGCATGTGGTGCAGGTGGTGAGCACCGATCATCGTCTGCTGCGCATCAGAAATTATCTGTCGGAGCAGTTTTCGGCACTGGGCACCCGAGCCTCGCCACAGATGGTAGAGGCGGGTGCCGTACACACGCTCAATACCGGCTTCACCATCCAGGCACTGATGAACGTCCTGCGTGGTCGAGAGGGGGATGACCGCACCCTGACCACCGCCGTGCGCTTGCACGCTTACGTCAATTACGCGCAGTTGGTGCACGGCAATGTCACGGATGTCGCTGGCCTGATCAGTCTGGTAAAAACCGCGCTCAATGAAGAGAAGATCATCGCCCGCACCTGTGCGCCGGTGGTTGGCGAGGCGCTGGGACATGTCGCCAACGAAGGCGTGGGCGCGGTGCTGGGGCTGGCCAATGTCGGTTTCGACATCTATCAATTGGCGACGGCAGACAACGAGATCGAGCGCGCGCAATTCGGCACCCAACTGGCCTTCGACTCCGCCAGTCTGGCGTTGACCGCCGGTGGTCTGGGGGCCGCCACGGCGGGCGCGGCAACAGCGGCCGCCGTGCTCGGTGGAGCCGGGGTGATCCTGGGCGGACTGGCCGTGGGTGTGGCGGCCCTGGCCCAGGGCTTCGCCAGGATCGCTGAGCAGGCGCAGGAGGTCGGGCTGTTTTTCGATGAGCTGGAGCGGGCCTGTCGGGGTGTCGGTTATCGCTATGACGACGGACTCGGGGCGTGGGTCGCTCACCCTTCGCTGGTCGTCCAGAGCCTGGACTTCAATCGCACGATGCTGGTGCTCGACAGTCCGAAGGTGTATCGGCTGCGCGACCATTTCGGGGTGCCGGATTTCAATCCGGATGATCAACAAGCGCTCGATCTGCGGCGTGAACTGGGACTTCCCGGCTACATCCACTTCGATCCGCCGAGCACGCAACTGGTCGTCCTGCCGTGCACGCCGACCACGTACTACGGTTACGAATACAAGGCGCTCCCTTTCTCGACGCTGCGTCACGACACCGGCTTCGATACCGCCCGCAAGCTGGAGAAGAAGGATGCGGCTGGCCAGTGGCGGTTTCTGTTTTCGTTCTACTCCTTTCCCGTGCACTACATCATCAACCGTCTCGCACCGTCGTATCGGCCAACCGTGATCGAGGTGCGGCTGGATGCCCACGAGCGTGCGCTGGCGGTGCCAATGATGCCGCAGGTCTGGCACGACAAGGTGTCGTACCGCATCGAAGGTGCGGGCGGCGCCTGTTCACTGATCCTCAATCGCGGGGTCAATCTCCAGTTGCAGTCCCCCAGCCTGCAGCAGTGCCGCTGGAATCTGGTAGCCGCCTGGGCCACCGAGAGGGATGTGCGGATCGACGTCGGCGGGGTTCTTTCGGTGGGTGGCGTGAAGGTGACGTTCGGCGGCAGAGGTCGGCATGAGGTCATGCTCCAGCTGACCGGGCGGCAATCGTTCAAGGTCAACCGCAGCGACGGACGACTGGACATTATCGAGCAGAGCGCGCCAGCCGGGGAGAATGAACAGTCACTCCTCACGCATTACCAGACACTGGTCCGGGAGCATCGGCTGGTGCTGCCTTACACGCCAGTTCATCACTTTCCGATTCCTTTCGAGCCCGAGAGCCAGCCGCGTCACACCACGGCCTGGTACGACGCTGCCGAGGATCGTTTTCTGTACATCCGCAGTGAAGAGGTACTGGCGGCCGATGAAATGCTGCTGGCGGCGGTGGTCGACGATTCTGCGTTTTTCTATGAGGTGCGCAACTACGACATCTGGCAGGTCGATGCCGTCAGCGGTTTGCTCAAGTGCCGCTACCGTCTGCTTGTCATGGAGGGGCAGTGCAGCATTCGGCGTATTGAAGTCGATGCGCAGGGCGTGATTCATATCGAACAGCAATGGCTGGGTACCGATCGGCAAGTCACGCAATTCAACTACCTGATCCATGAGGGCCAACTGCAACTGGTGGCAGTTACCCGAGAGATTGACCGTGAGCTGGGCCAGCGAGTGTTCGCCAACCCGACCTTGACGGATTGGTCGGTAGTGCTTGGTCACTATTTCACGTTATCGCCGGTGCCCGAACGCGCAGGCGTCAGTACCGTCGACTGGCAACCGGCCGCCTACGTGTCGGTCTGCTGGGCGTTCGATCCGGGCAAACGTGACCTGGTCTGGATTCGCAGCCGTGACCTGTTGTGCATTCATCCGTTTGCCTTCGGGCATGACCGCGGCTGGGTCGATTCGATCAAACAGCTTGGTGATCTGCTGCTTCTGCCGGTCAACGAGGAGCACGAGCTGTTTTTCATCTACGACCGGCTGGCGCAAAAGCTGTGCAAGGTGCAACGCAGCGCGTCCGCTGGCAGCGAGCGCTGGCCGGCGCAGTGGACGCATCAATGGCTGCAGCCCGACGGGTTGAATGACGTGGTACCGGTGCAGGACGGGTATCTGGCCCTGACCGACGACGGTCTGTTCTTCAACCTGACCGCAGAAGGTGAAGTGCATCTGGGTGGCTTGAGTGAGCGCTGGCTCAGGGGGCGCGCGCAGTGGTGGCAGGCACTCGAAACGTTGGCGGTGAAGTACCCGGTCAACAGTTTCGCCATTCTGGGTCTGCGCAACGCCGCCGGTGATCGCAGCCTGTGTGCCTGGTATGTGGATAACCGCTTGCTGCTGTGCGATCCGGGGCACGAACGGGAAATGCGCCTGCTCGGGGTCACTCCGGACAACCAGGCGGTCTGGCTGTTCGATGTCGCCAGCGGTGAAATCTGCAGTCAGCGGTTCTTCGACAGCCGGCAACTCGAGCCAGCATTCGGCAGCGGCGCCCAGTTACTGGCGAGCGACATGCTGCCGGCACCGCAGGCCGAGTGGGACGACTGGCGGTTCAGCGCCGTGCGCAATGACGGCTCCGGTCTGTACGGGACATCGGTCAACGGCGTGTCACTCAAGCTGCGATATCAGGAAGCTGAAAGGATCATCGGCGTCGATCATCACTGGGCCAGCGAGCACGCGGAACATTTGCCGGAGTCTCTGCAGGCATTGCTGGAGACCGCCGAGCATGGGCCCTACATCGCCGTGGAGTCTGGCGCGGGCAACCTGCAATGGTACGACGTGGCGAATGCACAACTGATTCGTGTAGCGGGCCAGAACCTGCCAGACGATTGCGAATTGCTCGGCACCCGCCATCGGCATGTGCTGTTGCACGAACTTCAGGCACACCGCGTACACGTCTACCCCGGTCAGCAGAGCATCGGCCCGTTCGAATACATGCGGCGTGACGCCGAGGTGTTGGTGGTCGAGGGCCAGAACAAGGTTGAAGACCTGTTGACACTGATCGCTGATGACGTGAGCTGTCTGGTGTTGCGCCTGGGGCAGGGCGGTGTCACGTATCACCTGTCGAGGGCCTGCTGGTTGCGGCTGGACTCGGTGATTGTCGATTGCCGTCACCCGCTGGGCGAGGTCCCGGCGATTCCCGGCAAGCTGGTCTGGGCGCTGGACGCACCGCAAACACTGCAACTGTCGTTTGTCGACGAGCACTTGCTGATTGTCGACCCGGATCGCCAGCACAGCCTGATCCTGCGGGATGTGTGCTCGGCGGATCCGGCGATGCGCGGTGACGTCTTCCTCGGGTTCGAGGGCGGGCGTTCCTATCCGGTATCGAGCCTGGTGCAGAGGCTACGGGAAATCGTCGAAGTCGATGATGCCGACGGCAGTACAACGCTGGCGCAGTTGCTGGGAGCGGTGCCGGCCTGACGAAAGTCTTCGTTGGGTTTTTTGAAGTTTGTTTTCTCTCCGTGTCGCGACGGTTCATGTCGTCGCGATGGGTTCGTTTGGCCAAAAAAAGGAAATTGCATTGAGCACTATGGATGAAGTCACGATGGGCAGAGTATTCGCCGATCTTATTGCGCGCACAGAACTTGAGTCCGTCAGCGGTAGCCTGGGGGAGACTCCTTTGCGCTACTACGACGGGGCCGCTGCGGCCACCAGTCTTCCGGAGCAACTGATAGCGATCAGGTTGCTCAAGGACGCGATTGAATCACCACTGCTGGACGCCGCGGATGCTCAGGTCAATAAACTGCGCCTGAAACTGGGCGACTACGACCGCCGCTTGAGTGCGACTGTGAAGATGCTCTCCGCTGGCAAACCGATACCGCGCATCATGCATTTTGTCTGGGTCGGTGGCAGTGAGGTCGGGCCGAATCAGCGCGATTACATGAACATCTGGCGCAAGGTACTGGCGTCGCAGGGATATGCATTCAATCTCTGGTATGACAGTGACGCGCTGCTGGCCTTTGAAATGAACCGGGTGATTCTCGACAGTGCCCGTGCGGACACGATGAAGGTATTAAAGGACGAAAAGGTAACCCCGACGGGACTGTCGAGAATGATCGAAGACCGCGCACGGGTACTCAAACAGCAGATGTTCGACTACCTGAATCAGCCACGCTGGGCCGGACGCGCAGACGAGGCGCGGATCGACCTGATGGTGCGGGGTTATGGCAAGGACCGTGCGACGCTCGAAGCCTTCCGCCAGAAATGTCTGGATTCGCATCAGGCCATGGTGGGTGAGGACTTGCGCCTGCGCGATGTTCGCCAGGAGTTTGCCAGCCACTTTCTGGCGGACGTCTACCAGCGCGAAGTCGCCATGCGCGGCAACTTTGCTGCAGCCAGTGACGTGGTGCGACTGCAGGCCGAGTTTCTCGAGGGCGGGCGTTACAGCGACATGGATTATTTGCCGCCGCTGATCGAGAGACCGGGCGGCGTGGACATCAGTGGTTTCAGCACAGACGCGAAGATCGGTGTCCTGCAGTTATTGCTCAACCATGACGATACCTTGATGCCGGGGCGCGATCGGCAACGTTATGTCGACAGAACCGGGCATATTCCCGCCGAGCATCTCGAGGCACTGAGCGCATTTGCCCGGAGCAGGCCGGGTGTGGAGCAGATTTTCGCTTCGCCGCAGCCGACGTCTTTATCCCAGGATGCCATCGGGCGCGGCGCGGCCTGGGGCAATCCGTCGTCGAAGGAAATGAATGCCTATGTTCTGGCTCATCCTGGCAGCAAGATGGTCAATGCGAGCATGCACTTCATCCGGGTGGCTTATGACTGCCTGTATGAGGTTGAGCGCCGCATGATACTCGCAGGCGTGACGCCAGCAGATGTGTCGTCAGTCGATGATATTGCAATCAAGGTCGTCTCTGAAGCACAGGCTGATGGGCGCTTGCCCAATACATCGCGTGAATATTCATCAGAGAAGCTCATACGCGCCATAGCTCAGTATTATCAGGACGGGATTCGTTTCGACGCCTTGGGCACCATCTACATGACCGGTCCGGGCGCACTTGAAGGCGGTGTAATCGGCTATGTCGAAAGAGAACTGCAGAGTGAACAGCTGAACAACATTCGCCATCATATGAAGCAGGTCGACGGCTTCAACGTCTTTACCGAAGAAGAAATGATCTCCGGCTGGGCAGTCAAGGATACCCCCGAAGACTGGCTGGCAAAAGAACATGAGAAGTGGAACTCGGGCAAGCTCAAGTCGCGCTACGCCGGCAATCTGTCCGATTTGCTCAAAGAGCGGACCCTCACGTTCAAACTGGGCTGGCCGGTCATAGAAGGAAAGTCCGTGTTGCTGACCTCGGTTCTGCAGCAACTGCTGGATGATCTGGGTGAGCCGTTTGTGCGCGCCATGAATGACCGCTTGACCGGTGATGTGACGTTCAACGTTCCCATCCGCCTCGATTTTGATGCTCGACAGCAGGTGCTGAACCAGACAGTCGACAAAGCTCCAACGTCCATGGGGGCCGAGTCACTGGGTAATCTCAACGAGGCCTTGGCGCGCATCGCGGCGGGCAAGTTGCCGCTGGAGCAGTTGAGCCCGTTGCATCGGGTGATGTTCGGCGGCCTGTTCGGTGCCGCAACACTGGATCAGGTCGGGTTCGCAGACGCCTGGGCAACCACCGTCGCCTTTGCCGAAGATACGCGAGACCGTGGCCTGATAGCGCGCTACGAAGTGATCGAACAGACACTGCTCAGTCGCGATCCTGCACCGGTCGAGGCACGAGTCAATGCATCGGAGCGTGAATCGCTCGGGCAGAACTCCAGAGTGTTGAAGGCGCAGGCATTTGCCGAACCGATCAGCGTACGGCAATGGCGCGAGTACGTGAGTCGGGTCGAAGTCGCCGCCATGAATGAGCGCCGGGCGTCGATCCTCTCTCGGGGCAAGGCGGTACGTGAGACCTTCGTCCAGGCAGGCGCCTACGCGGGCAGGCAATTGCCACAGGATTTGCTGCTGCGCGGTGCGGGGGATCCGGGCCGACGCTGCTATCCACTGGCGCTGGTGATGGCCGCCGCACTGGAGAAAGGCGCTTCGGCCGAGCGCGCGCTGATCGGCAAACTGGCGATTGCCAATCTCACTCCCGACGCACCGCAAGCCCATGCCCTGCTCAAGGTGCTGGACGAGTTGCGTGGGGTACCCATGGCGCGATTTGGCGAGAAGAGACCGGCGGCGAACCTGGCCACTGTGATGCAGACGCTGGAAGCAAAAACCGCTGCCGGCAGCCTGTTGCTCAACACAGACAATCATTCGATGCTGGTGAGCAAGGTTGTAGCGCAAGGCGAGACATCCTATCGCTTCTACGATCCCAACTTCGGGCTGTATGCGTTCGCCCGGATCGAGGATCTGCAACAAGGCGTCCAGCGCTTCATGCAGGAGGAAGTGATTGCCCGGCTTTATGGTCTGGAACAGGGGGCTGCCAGCGTTTTCGAGGTCATCGAACTCGACGGCGCAAGCATTGCCGGTAAATCGTTGCCTTCGGAAATTAGCGTTGAGCATTTGCTCAGCAGTGATCCGCTGGGTGGCGGGCGTGCCGTCGAACCCTGGAGTCAGCATGCCGCCTTGCGCGCGCGTTCCCTGTCAGAGAACGCGCGTCTGGGACAGGCGCTGAGCAGTGTGGACAGCCACAAGTGGGCGCGGACGATCGAAAGCGCGACCCTGCGGTTACAGGACCAGCATCAACTGTCTCGTGACTTCGTTCCGGTGTTCGACTCCCTGAAGAGCACTGCGCAAGGGCGCAGCGAAATCACCATGGTCAGTGCCAGTGATCCGCAGCGCACACGCACAGTGCAGACCGATGACACGCGCCTGCAAGGGATCAAGTCTTACCTGAGCGATACGTTTGAAGCGTTGTCCGGCAGACGCGCGGGGGCGCCAGTGATCGATCCGACGGATGTCGGAGCGGTGCACACGCTCAATGCCGGATTTGCCATTCAAGCCCTGCTGCTCGGGTTGCAGAACGCGGAGTCCGGGATGGGGTCGACCGCGTTGACATCGGCAGTGCGCATCCACGGTTACCTGGCCTACGCGCAGATGGCTCATGGGCTGGTGGTCGACGCAGTACAACTGCTGAATCTGGTGCGTCATGCCTTTACCGACGGACTGCGGGTGGCCAAAACCACCTCGTCGATTGTCAGTAATGCACTGGGCAACGTCTTGAACGAGGGTGTCGGAACCGTTTTGCAGCTGGCCAGCATCGGCTTTGACATTTATCTGTTGGTCAATGCACAAAACGATATCCAGCGTGCGGTCTATGCCACGCAGCTGGCCTTCGATTCAGCTGGGCTGGTGCTGGGTGTTGGCGCTTTGGGCGCCGGTGTTGCCGGTGCGGGCACGGCGGCGGCCTTCCTCGGCGGCGCCGGGGTGATTCTGGGCGGGCTGGCGGTGGGCATCGGCGCCCTGGTCGAGGGGTTCAGCGCCAGGGCAGAACGTGGAAGACGGATCGGCCGGTATCTGAATGATGTGCATTCGGCCTATCGACCGCAAAGCCATTCGGTGCAAGGCGATACCTACATTGCCAATCCTTGTGCGGTCTATACCGGGCTTGATTTGCGTAAAGGGCTCATTACCTTCGGCGGCCACAAAATTTTCGCCGCGGAAGATTACTCCTTTCTGCATAAGCCGAGGATCGTCGGGGATCGCAGCAAGGCATTCAGCATTCGAGAGGCCCTCGACCTTCGCGACTCGATTTCCTTCGATACGGCGCCGGGCGTTGAAAGCGTCGTGCTGCCGAGTGTGCCGGAGTGCTTCCTGGGCTTCGTCCATGAAGGTCTGCCTTTTGCGACAACGCTCAGAGAAAACATGGAAACGGCTTTGGCACTGGAAAAATACAAGCTGGCAGGCAAGCGGCAATTCTGGTTCAGCTTTTACCAGGCACCGACCGAGTACATCATGGAAAAAATGGTGCCCAACTACGAGGAAACCCGCGTCAGTGTTGCGATTGGCCCTGATCAGCGTTTTCTGCACGTCCCCCCATTGCCGCAGGAGGTGCACGGTTACCTTTGCTATGACATCGATGCCACTGGCGGGCACTGCTCGATCACCCTGACCGAGGGCGTCAAGTCGTTGCGGCTGCAGGTTTCCTCCGATGATCCAATGACGTGGTCATTGCGTGCCCCATGGGTGAGTGCGGCGGCGGTGAAGCTGGAACAGGATACTTTTCAGTTGGGCTCGATGCGGGTGCAGGTGCCCGCCAGGAGTGTCGTTTACCTGCAACTTGCGGAGGGCTTCTATCAGGTTGGCTGGGCAACGGGAGCGCTGCTCTTTGCTGAACTCGACGCGCTCAACGATGCCGACGGCCCGGTCACACGCAAGCATTTGCGCGAACTCGCCCGCGCTCATCGTCTGGCCGATGGCCCGACGGTCATCCGCAACTATCACGATGCCCTGACTGGTGTTCGTACCACGGCCTGGTACGACCACACCGAAGATGCCATGCACTTGGTGCGCGGACTGGACCCACAGTATGCGGCGCAGATCTGCATCGGCCCGAAGATCGGCGAGGAGATGTTTTATTACTGCCCGGCGCAGGGAATCATCTGGCGTACGGATCTGGTCACCGGGCAGATCAAACGCACTTACCGGGTGATGAAAATACATTTATCAAAAAACCCCTGCATTGTTTCGATTCAGGCGACGCCAGAGGGTTTGCTGCAGGTGGTCCAGCGCTTTGAAGACATGTGGAAAAGCTTCTACAAGCTGACTTACCTGCTCGGCGAAGACTACCTCGCCCTTACTGCGATCTCCGATATGAATTCAGACCATCCGTGGATCATTCGCGAAGGACGCGACAATGTTTCGGATTTCCTCCGACGGCACGACTACCCATACCATGAGGTACTTGATGACCAGAGAGTGGAATTCACACTGGGCGCAATGATTACGATCGACACCTTCGACGAGAATTTGCGTAAAGCCACCCGAGCCTGGGTGCGCAGTGAAGATGAGCGCGTCATTCGGCCTGTGCTGCGCAATACGGAAGGTACACCTGACTTTCTCGATTGGGTGCTGCTTGATCCGCTTCAATCAAGCGGCGATACAGTGTTGTTTCATCATCTTGGCCATCGCCTTGTTTATCGACAGCACATCGGCGCAGCGGATCAGATGCCCGAGATATTTGCACAAAGTGTCTTGCACCTTGAGGTGCAGCATGTGCACCGCCAGGGCGGACAATACGTCATCCTCACTGACGAAGGCATGCTGTTCCAGATGAATGACGACGGCCAGACGCGGCTGGTGGGACTCAATCACGCATGGCTGTCGGCCCGCCAGCAGCGCACTGGGCAAGGGTTCAAGTGGTGGGAAACGGTCGGGACCAGCATTCAGAACGAGTCCGCCGATGGCGTGGAAGTCGGGGGTATCCGCGACGCAACGGGCAAGACATCGCTGTATGTCATCTATCTGGATCAGCAATTTCTGATTGCCGACACGGCGGGCAAAGCCATGCGCGTGTTGAGGCTGACGCCAGATAAAAAAGCGGCGTGGATGATGGACTGGGCATCCGGACGAATCTATCGTCAGCCCTTCATGGCGCCTGAAAGCCTGGCGGCGGCATTCGGTTCGGGGACACGTCTGCTGCAGGCGCACTTGCTGGCCCCGATGCAGCGAGTCATGCCGCGGGACACTTTTGCCTGGGCCGTGCCACATGGAGCCGGCCTGCACGTCCGCCGGCATGACCACGTGCTGTTCGACCTGGCCGATGGCGAGCCACCGCGTATCGTCGGTGTGGAAGTCGAATTCTTCAATGGCCTGGCGTCTCGTCAGGCGCGGGAGCAAAAGCTGGCGCGACTGCTTGCCGGTCAGCGTAGCGGTCCTTACCTCTTTGCGGGCAGGAGCGATAATCTTTGCAGCTGGTATGACGTCGCAGCCGGCCGTCTGCTCAGTGTCTCGGTGTCAGGACGTGAATGGCCACAATATCTGGGCGTGGCGAACGATCAGACCCTGGTGCTGCATGACCCTGTAACGGGCCGACTGTTCAGCAATGCCAGTGAAGGCATTGAACCCATCGATATATGGATGACTGTGGAAGCGGTCAGCCGGATTGCAGATACGCTGGTTATCGACGGTATTGGCTCATCGGGCAGGATTGTAGCGATTCCGGATGGCGTCGATACACTGGTACTCAAGTTTGCGAAATCTGCAGATTACCTTTCACTGGCCCGACAGACTTGGGATCGGCTTGATTGCCTGATTGTCGACGCCGAGGAAGCAGGCATTCATCTGGCGTTGACACTGGAGCCGATGCAGCGATGGCTGGTCTCGAGGTCCGACGGCCATTTGCTGCTGACGGATCCCGATTCGGGAAGCAGCATCATTTTGCGCAATGCCACGAGCCTTGATGCGGCACGGCAACAGCAGGTGACATTCGGGATTGCGTTACCTGACGAAATCTCGGTGACCGTTAGCCTGGAGGAGCTGATGAGTGCGATGGCCACGGAACCCCTGCTGGAACTCGGCGCGCTGATCGGGCTGTCCATCGACCAGTAAGCCATTGCGAGCTGGCAGATCAGACCGGGCTGCGGAGATTTTCCTCCGCAGCCCTTTTTCGTTCAGGACACCAGATAGCCCTTGATCCCGGTAAAGATGATCTGCGCCGCCAGTGCGCAGACAAAAAGGCCCATCAGCCGGCTGACGATCTGCAGGCCCTGATCGCCGAGCACCCGTTCGATGTGATTGGACAGATACAGCACCACCCCTACGGTGAAACTGGCCAGGGTGATGCTCATGATCGCGGTCAGTTTGTCGTCCCAGTGCGGCTGACTGACGCCCATCACCAGCAGCGCACCGATGGTGCCCGGGCCGACGGTCAGCGGGATGGTCAGCGGGACGATCGTCACGTCCTGTTGCACGTTGTCACTCTGCACGACCGGCTTACCCTGAGCCATGCCCAACGCCGAAATGAACAGCACGCTGCCGGCACCGATGCGGAATGCGTCCGCAGTGATCCCGAATACATCGAAAATCACCCGCCCGAACAGATAAAGCAAGACGCTGGAGATCAGCGTGGCGATCGCCACTTTCCAGGCCAGGCGCCGCTGTTCCTTGCGCGAGTAGCCACGAGTCAGGCTGATGAAGCAGGACAACACGAAGAACGGGCTGTAGAGCACCAGCATCTTCAGGTAAACGCTGAATAACACGTGGAGCATGAGGGCGACTCGCATCCGGAGAGTGATGACGGCGAGTCTATCAGTCGGTTAGTTGCTTGTGTGTGCAGAAGATTCTGCGCGAGGCAGTCGGTTTTTCGTTTTTTGTTTGATAGTTGTTTTGTGTGGTGTTGTTAGTTGTATCTTGTTTGCTGGATAAGATGTTACAGATTTGAGTTTGTAGTGCTGGGCTTGTTTGTTTATTGTTTTCTGGCAAGTTCAAGAAGGGCTTGCCTACTAATTAATAAGGACTTTTATTGTGCATAGTCAAATCGTTAATGAACTTTATATCTCTTCCTGTATTAACGCGATTGAAGCCTGTGATGTGGGTGCGCCGGTTATTCGCTCTCGTGCCCTGTTGGCTGTAGGGGACGAAATCGAGGCACCGTCGAAAGGCTCTGTTGTCGGCGAAGTCACAATGGGTTTTTCTGGCAAACTTTCGGATCAGAACAAGTCGGATGCCCAGAACGCTCTTCTGTTCGCCACACGTGCAGCGAACAAGCTATACCCCGAAGAGCATCAGGGCCGAGACTGGTATAAGCGGTTCCGTGAGGTGATGACCCTCGCTGGCTGGACGCCTGTCGATCAGTACTACAATGACCTCAGTATCGAAGGCACGAGTGTGCGGATGGACAAGCTGGTACTGGAGATTCTGGGTTCCGTGCTGGCTAATGTTGCACTGCCAGGACCAACCAGCGTTCTGATGCTGAAGGTCGCGGGTGATGCAATCTCGGCCCTGCAAAAACGGGACACTGCTGCGTTGACCGCTTATGAGCGAAATTTGCTGGACCACGGCGTGGGTGGCATCTCGACCGGAGCGTGTGTCGAACTCGACGGTGAGGCAATCATGGCGCTGGGAACGGTGCGTTTTCTGCGCAAGAACACCTCTACCAAAGTAATGTTCGTGGATGTCGATGTTCGTAATGTAAGTTTGTATCGAGCTCAAACTTTCTTTGCCAAAAACACTGACGTCGCCAACGCAGTGCGTGAGACGATCAAGAAAAAGCTGGTGGGTATCGATCAGATTGAAGATATTGATATCTGATAAATCGAAAAAAGCAGTCGAAGGTCGACTGCTTTTTTTGGGGGGCGATTATATGAATTGCAAATATTCCGTTTTGATCGTTGCGGGTGCCGTTGTACTGATTCCGCCGGCAGACAAACCGGAACGCTATCAGGATTTAATAAACTCTCTGTTGTTGGCGCAACTGGCGGCCAACAAGAAACTTGAGAAAGATCCGGGTATTGGCTGGTATGACGTCTACATGGAATTTCTGGACAAATACTGGCTGCGACATTTCAGAGCACGGTTGGATCTGTCCGTCGCACAGGGTAACAGCGTGTCAGTCGTTGACTGGGTGGTCGCTCCTGAGTTCGGGGGTGCTGTGGAGCAATGTGGCGTTGCGAACGCAGTCATGCGTCGACTGGCAGCACTTTCCGCAAGCGAGCCGGCACTAGAGCTGCTGCGTGGTTACATGCAGAAAAGCGCCAGCGATGCATCGACGGATCAGTCAGATGTTTCCAGAATCATACGGCTGTTGGTGGTCGTGGCGCACTCGCCGATGTCGATGAGCAGCGTCTACATCGAATTTGCGACTGCACGGATTCTCGCTGACAACCCTTTGGCCGAGCTATTCCAGGCTGAGGATATTCGCGGCAGTGTTTGCAGACGCTCTGCCAGTGCCAATTTGTCCGAAACGCTCTATGGGCCGGTTCGCGCAGCCATCGCCCTGAAAGTCCAGGACAGGCTTGAAGCTAACGTGGCGTTGTTGAGGCTGATTGAAGACGTTCCAGCCGAAGAGAACGGCGCAGCCGATTGAGTCACGCTCGAACTGGCGTGGTACCCCTGCTTAAAAGGTCGACGCCGTACGGTTCTGCTGATCGCGCTGGGCTACCCAGTGTTCGATCAGCTCGCGCAGTTGCGACAGCTCCACCGGTTTGGCCATGTGGCCATCCATCCCGGCCTGACGCGCACGTTCCTTGTGTTCGGCGAGGATGTGCGCGGTCAGCGCGACGATCGGCGTGCGTATACGCTGATTGCTGACCTCCCACGCCCGTAGCTGCTGGGTCGCCGAGAAGCCATCGAGGATCGGCATTTCGCAGTCCATCAGCACCAGATCATAACGCTGGGCCTTCATCGCCTGCAGGGCCTCTTCGCCGTTGCTGGCGGTGTCCGGTTGCAGGTTGAGTTTGCCGAGCATGCCGCGAATCACTTTGGTCGAAATCGTGTTGTCTTCGGCGACCAGAATGCGGAAATCGCTCGGCACCTTGGCCGCCGTCGCGGGAGTGACCACTTGCGGCTGGAACACTACCTGACCTTTATTGCGCTGGTTCAACTCGTCGGCCAGCGTGGTCTTGAGCGTATAGCCGGCCACCGGTTTGGCGAGGATGCGTTTGATCCCGGAGTTGCGCGCGATGATCTTGCTCGGCGCGTTACTGATGCCGGTGAGCATGATCAACAGGATGTCGTGATTGAGGCTCGGGTCTTCCTTGATCTTGGCCGCCAGTTGCATGCCGGTCATGCCGGGCATGTTCTGGTCCAGCAGCACCACATCGAAGTAGTCGCGCAGGTGCGCCTTGGTGCGCAGCAGCGCCAGCGCTTCCTTGCCCGATGGCACGGCGCTGACGTTCAGACCCCAGGCGCTGCATTGCTGCACCAGCACTTTGCGGCAGGTATCGTTGTCGTCCACCACCAGCACGCGCGCACCTTGCAACGGGCCGTCGAGGTCGGAGGTCGGGTGTTCCAGACGATCCGGGTCCAGTGGCAGGGTCAGCCACAAGGTGCTGCCCTGATTGGTGCCGCTCTTGATCCCGAACTCGCCGTGCATCAGGCGGATCAGTTGCCGCGCAATCACCAGCCCGAGGTTGCCACCCAGACGGTTGGCCGAGAGGAAGTGTTTGCTGTGCAGTTCGGCGTGCAGCAACGCATCGCGCTCTTCCGCCTCCATTGGCTGACCACTGTCCTGCACGGCGATGCGCAGGCGCGGTTTGACGCTGCGCTCGTCGAGGGCGACGACGATCAGCACTTCGCCTTCGTCGGTTTTCTTCAGGGCGTTTTCCAGCAGGCTCAGCAGGGTCTGGCGCAAGCGGGTCGGGTCGCCGCTGATCACGCGCGGCACTTGCGGCTGGATGAAGCTGATCAGCTCGACGTTCTGCTGTTCGGCCTTGGCCCGGTAGATGCTCAGGCAGTCGTCGATCAGCGCGTTGAGGTCGAACTGCACATCGTCCAGTTCGATCTGTCCGGATTCAAGCTTGGAAATGTCGAGAATCTCGTTGATCAACGTCAGCAGTTCGTTGCCGGCACTGTGGATGGTTTGCACGTAATCGCGTTGCTTGACCGACAGTGGCGTGCCCAGCAGCAGCTCGGTCATGCCCAGCACGCCGTTCATCGGGGTGCGGATTTCGTGGCTGATCTTGGCGAGGAATTCGGCCTTGGCGTTGATCTCGGCATTGCTCGCGGCCAGGTCGCGGCTGATGCTGAACCGGCTTTCGGTGATGCTGCGCTGGCGTTCACCCAAGGCGATGCTCATCAGCAAGCCACTGATGCAGATGAAACCCATCAGGGTCATGATCAGGCCTTGCGGCGCCACCAGGGTCAGCCCCAGCAGGGCTGGCAAAATAATCAGCGTACCGATGTTGAACACCACCATCCCGGCAACGAACAGCCGCGCCGGGCGATAACCTTTTTGCCAGTGATAGAAGCCGACCAGCAACATGCTCAGACCGGCCAGCGCCACCAGCGCGTAGGTCATGATGTTCAGCGGCAGGGTGTTGACGAATAACAGCAGCAGGCTGCAGATCACGATGAACAGAATGTCGCCCAGCAACAGTTTGTTCAGCGGGTGCGGGCCGAGCGGGGCGAAGAAGCGCAGGGCGAACATCAGCCCGGCCGGGGCGGTCAGCAGCAACGCCAGATAGGCGCCCGGGGTCTGGATCGCGTGCCAGTTCGGCAACCACGGGCCGGCGAGGTTGAGCAACAGCAACAGACTCAGGCCCAGCAGTCCTTCGCAGACCGCCAGCCACAGGCTGCTGCGCGAGCGGGAGTAGGCGTAGCGCACAAGATTGTGCAGCAGCAACATGCCGAGGCAGCCGAACAGCAGACCGAAGATCAGCGTCTGGTTCTGGTTGGCGGCACTCATCACCGCCGATTGCAGGGTGATGTGCGGGCGCAGCTGATGGTCGGAAACCATCCGCAGATAAACGTCGAGGGACTTGTCGCTTTGCGGCAGCGGCAGCAGGAAGTCGCTGCTCGGCAGTGGCCGCTCGACCTGCGGCTGATGGGTGCCGGAAGTGCGTTGCTCGATCAGTTTGTCGCCGTCCAGCACGTAGAGGCTGAGGTTGGACAGGTCGGGAGCGAAGATCCGCAGCACCTGCTCGTGCTTGCCCGGCGCCAGTTTGAAGCGCAGCCAGAGTGCACCATCGGGCTCGGCCGCCGTGAGGCGATCAAGTTCGATGGGACTGAATTGATTGGTGTAGCGCGCCGAGCGGATGTCGCTCAGTTGCAGATTACCCTGATCGTCAAGCAATACCGACCAGCCACTGCCTTGCGCGGCCAGAGCCGGAAGCATGCAGAGCAAGGTCAGCAACGTGACGGTGAAACTTATGGCAATCCTGAGCCAGCGCACGGCGAAATCCCTTCGTAGGTTGATGCCAGAATATAACGATGCGCGGCGGCGGAACAGCCCGGCGAGGGACTGCATCCCGCGCCGGACGTGAAGGACAGCTTATTCCTGGGTTTCGCCACGTTCACGGGCAATGGCGCGGTAGCCAATGTCCTTGCGGTAGAAGCAGCCTTCCCAGTCGATGGCAGCGGCCAGCTTGTAGGCTTGCTGCTGCGCTTCGCTGACACTGGCGCCCATGGCGGTGGCGCAGAGTACGCGACCACCGGCCGTCACCACGTTGCCATCCTTCAGCGCCGTACCGGCGTGGAAGACTTTGCCTTCCAGGCCTGCGGCTGTGTCCAGACCGTTGATCACCGCGCCCTTGGCGTAGTCGCCCGGGTAGCCGCCGGCGGCCAGCACGATGCCAACGCTCGGACGTGGATCCCACTGTGCTTCAACCTTGTCCAGCGCTTGCGCCAGAGCGGCTTCGACCAGCAGCACCAGGCTCGACTGCAGACGCAGCATCACCGGTTGGGTTTCCGGGTCACCGAAGCGGCAGTTGAATTCGATGACTTTCGGGTTGCCGGCCTTGTCGATCATCAGACCGGCGTACAGGAAACCGGTGTAGACGTTGCCTTCTTCGGCCATGCCGCGCACGGTCGGCCAGATCACCTGATCCATCACGCGCTGGTGCACGTCGGCGGTGACCACCGGGGCAGGGGAGTAGGCACCCATGCCGCCGGTGTTCGGGCCGCTGTCGCCGTCGCCAACACGTTTGTGGTCCTGGCTGGTGGCCATCGGCAGCACGTTCTTGCCGTCGACCATGACGATGAACGAGGCTTCTTCGCCGTCGAGGAATTCTTCGATCACCACGCGCGAACCGGCATCACCGAAGGCGTTGCCGGCGAGCATGTCGCGCACGGCGTCTTCGGCTTCGGCCAGGGTCATGGCAACGATTACGCCTTTACCGGCGGCCAGGCCATCGGCCTTGATCACGATCGGTGCGCCTTTTTCACGCAGGTAAGCCAGGGCCGGCTTGATCTCGGTGAAGTTCTGGTAGTCGGCGGTCGGGATCTTGTGGCGCGCGAGGAAATCCTTGGTGAAGGCTTTCGAGCCTTCCAGCTGTGCAGCGCCGGCGGTCGGGCCGAAGCAGTCCAGGCCACGGGAGCGGAACAGATCGACCACGCCTGCCACCAGCGGCACTTCCGGGCCGACGATGGTCAGGGAAACGTTTTTCTCGGCAAAATCGGCCAGTTGCTCAAGGGCCAGCACGTCGATGGCGACGTTTTCGCACTTGGCTTCAATCGCGGTTCCGGCGTTGCCCGGCGCGACGAAAACCTTCTGCACGCGCGGATCCTGAGCCACTTTCCAGGCCAGGGCGTGTTCACGGCCACCGCTGCCAATGATCAAAACATTCATTTCAAAAACCTCAAAAATCTGTCAGGCGCTGCTGGAGCGCTTTATGTGGGAGCGGGCTTGCTCGCGAAAGCGGTGTGTCAGGCAAAACGGCTGTTGCTGACAGATTGCATTCGCGAGCAAGCCCGCTCCCACATTTGGATCGAGTTGTATCAGTGACGGAAGTGGCGCATGCCCGTAAAGACCATGGCGATGCCAGCCTCGTCGGCTGCAGCTATCACTTCAGCGTCACGCATCGAGCCGCCCGGCTGGATCACTGCAGTGATGCCAACCTTGGCCGCGTTGTCCAGACCGTCGCGGAACGGGAAGAACGCATCCGATGCCATCACCGAACCCGCCACTTGCAGACCGGCGTGCTCAGCCTTGATCGCGGCGATACGCGCGGAGTTTACGCGGCTCATCTGGCCGGCGCCGACACCGATGGTCTGACGGTTCTTGGCGTAGACGATGGCGTTGGACTTGACGTACTTGGCGACTTTCCAGGCGAAGATCAGGTCGTGGATTTCCTGTTCGGTCGGTGCGCGCTTGGTCACCACTTTCAGGTCGTCGGCGCCGATCATGCCGATATCGCGGCTCTGCACCAGCAGGCCACCGTTGACGCGCTTGTAGTCCCAGGCCGGAACGCGATCCGCCGACCACTCGCCACAGGCCAGCAGACGCACGTTGGCTTTGGCGGCGACGATGGCGCGAGCTTCTGCGCTGACGCTTGGCGCGATGATCACTTCCACGAACTGACGCTCGACGATCGCCTTGGCGGTCTCGGCATCCAGTTCACGGTTGAAGGCGATGATGCCGCCGAAGGCCGACTCGGTGTCGGTGGCGTAGGCCAGTTCGTAGGCCTGACGGATACCGCCTTCTGCATCCGGGCTCACCGCCACGCCGCACGGGTTGGCGTGCTTGACGATCACGCAGGCCGGCTTGACGAAGCTCTTCACGCATTCCAGCGCGGCGTCGGTGTCGGCCACGTTGTTGTACGACAGCTCTTTGCCTTGCAGTTGGGTCGCGGTGGCGATACCGACTTCGGCAGGCTTGGCTTCCACGTAGAACGCCGCGCTCTGGTGCGGGTTCTCGCCGTAGCGCATTTCCTGGGCCTTGATGAACTGGCTGTTGAAGGTGCGCGGGAATTCGCTGCGACCTTCGGTGCTCAGTACGTCGGCAGCCTGATTCACGGTGCCCATGTAGTTGGCGATCATGCCGTCGTAGGCGGCGGTGTGTTCGAACGCCTTGAGCATCAGGTCGAAACGCTGAGCGTAGGTCAGGCCGCCGGCCTTGAGGTTTTGCAGAACGTTGGCGTAATCGCTGGCATTCACCACGATCGCCACGTCTTTATGGTTTTTCGCTGCCGAACGAACCATGGTCGGGCCGCCGATGTCGATGTTCTCGATAGCGGTCGGCAGGTCACAGCCTGGCTTGTTGATGGTGGCTTCGAACGGGTACAGGTTGACTGCAACCAGGTCGATCGGCTTGATGCCGTGCTCGTTCATGATCGCGTCGTCGATACCGCGACGACCGAGGATTCCGCCGTGGATTTTCGGGTGCAGGGTTTTCACCCGACCGTCCATCATTTCCGCGAAACCGGTGTAATCCGCGACTTCCACTGCGGCAACACCGTTGTCGCGCAGCAGCTTGAACGTTCCGCCGGTGGAGAGGATCTCGACGCCGAGGGCTTCAAGCTCCTTGGCGAATTCGAGGATCCCGGTCTTGTCGGAAACGCTGATCAAGGCGCGGCGGATCGGCAGGCGGGTAGTCTGGTCGGTCATCTCAATTTCCATCAAAAGCAAAGGAAGTCAGCAAAAAAGGCGACCGGTTTTACGCGGGCGCCTTTCTGGTTTGATTGAATGCTTACAGCAGATCGTACTGCTTGAGTTTCTTGCGCAGCGTGCCGCGGTTGAGTCCGAGCAGCTCGCTGGCCTTGGTCTGGTTGCCCTTGACGTAGTTCATCACGCTTTCGAGCAGGGGAGCCTCGACTTCGGAGAGCACCAGGTTGTACACATCCGTGACGGACGCGCCCTCAAGGTGGGCGAAATAATTGTGCAGCGCCTTCTCGACACTCCCGCGAAGGGTCTGACCTTCTTCGCTCGGGGTATTGAGGTGCTGTTTCAAATTCACGTTGTCGCTCACGGGTGCTGTTCCACTCACTAAAGTCTCGGTCATCATCGTCATGCGGCCACCCCTTCTTCGTCCCCTGTCAGGCTCTTGTAACGCTCGGCGAAGAACTCCCGAACGTTGGCGCATTGTGTTTCCGTACCATCCAAACGATTGAAGTGGGCGCGAAACTCCCTGGCGCCCGGCAAGGTTGCGAGATACCAGCCCACATGCTTGCGGGCAATACGGACGCCCATCACATCCCCATAGAAGGCGTGAAGTGCGGCCAGATGCTCCAGCAGGATGCGTTCCACTTCGCTCAGCTCCGGCGCCGGCAATTTCTCGCCGGTACGCAGGAAGTGTTCGATCTCGCGAAAAATCCATGGCCGCCCCTGGGCAGCCCGGCCTATCAGCAGGCCATCGGCACCGGTCGCGTCAAGCACGTAACGGGCCTTTTCCGGCGAATCGATATCGCCATTGGCAAACACCGGGATCGACACCGCCTGCTTGATCGCGGCAATCGTGTCGTACTCGGCTTCGCCGGTGTACAGATCGGCGCGCGTGCGGCCATGCACGGCCAGCGCGGTGATCCCGGCCTGCTCGGCGATCTTCGCCACAGTCAGGCCGTTCTTGTTGTCGCGATCCCATCCGGTGCGGATCTTCAGGGTCACCGGCACATCCACTGCAGCGACGACGGCCTGCAGGATCTCGGTCACCAGTGCTTCGTCTTTCAATAACGCGGAGCCGGCGGCCTTGTTGCAGACCTTCTTTGCCGGGCAACCCATGTTGATATCAATAATCTGTGCGCCCAGTTCGACGTTGGCCCGTGCCGCGTCCGCCAGCATCTGCGCATCGCCACCGGCAATCTGCACCGAGCGTGGCTCGGGATCGCCTTCGTGGATCATGCGCATGCGCGACTTGCGGGTATTCCACAGGCTCATGTCACTGGTGACCATTTCCGAGACTACAAGCCCTGCGCCCAAACGCTTGCACAGCTGACGAAAGGGCTGGTCGGTGACGCCCGCCATCGGGGCGAGAATCAAACCGTTCTGCAATGTATATGGGCCGATGCGTACCGCCGACATAGGACTTCCCTGAAGTGGGGCCGGATCATGAGAGTTCGAAAAAGGGTTGGCATGATACCCGCTCTCGATGACTGGATAAAGGCTGAATTGAACAAAATCTGAACAGTTATTCTGTTATTACCAGCGGTTTGGTAAGCGCGGGCGAAGTCAGAAAACTGCCGTCAAACCTGAAGCGATGAAGCGATTCACTCGGGCGAGTGGAAACTCAGGCTGTAATTCACCGCTTTGGGGCCTGGATCAAGGATATCCAGCGCGATGTGGATCGGCGTCTGCGGCGGCATTTCCGCCATGCCCTCAAGGTCGCCGTTGAGGTATTCGCCGGGTTTGAAGCGACGACTGGCGATCAGATGACCGTTGAGGTCAGCGAAGCGTAGCTCCAGCAACGGAAATGGCTGGGAGAACGTCGCGCGGTTGTAGATGATCGCATCCACCACCAGCGCCCCGCTGAATTCCGGATGGCTGCGCACCACCAGATTGCTGCTTTTGATTTTGCCGATGTCGACCTTGGACGGCACCGTGCAACCGATCTGCGGGCAGAACTGCTGAAACCATGGGCGGTACTGATCCTGCCGCGCCAGTTCATCGAAGTGATAGGCAATGTACTGGCCGGCCAGACCGGCGGCAGCTAGCAGCACCAGCAAAGCCCAGAGCAGACGCCGGCCCCAGGGCGAACGGCGTTTCTGCCAGTCCAGTTGCAGCGGGTCGTCGGTCAGGTCCTGCAACACTTCGGCGCGTTGACGTTTTTTGCGCAGCGGTTCGACCGAGGGCAAGTCGTCATCGTCCGGCTCGACGTTGGCCGACAGGCGTTCACGACGGGCATTCGGATCGATCGGGTCGTGCAGGCGCAGTTGCGGGATCGGCGGTTCATCGTCCAGATCCACCGGCTCCAGCGACAGGGAAGGCTCGGTGCGCGCGGTGTTTACCGGTTCCGGTTCGACGGCATCTGGCTCGACGTCATCTTCGGGCTCGGGCAGACGTTCATCGTCGCGTGCGCTGAACAGGCTGTCGCGCCACTCCGTTTCATCGGCTTCAGGACTGTCGCGCCGGGCGCTCAGGGACTCTTCGCGCTGACGACCGAATTCGGTGGTCGGCTGGATTTCCCGTTGTTCGAGGCGGGCGAGTTCTTCGTCCAGATCGAGGCTGTCCAGGTCCAGCTCGCTGGCGCTCCATTGCTTTTGGCTGATGGCGCGCGGCGCGAGCGGTTCGTCATTGACGGGTGCTTCGACCACTGGCGGCGGCTCGCTGACCACCGCCTGAGACGGTGCTGGCTGGACAATGGACGGCGCCACCGGAGTGACCGCTTCCTTGCCGGCGTGTTGTTCCAGCAGCTGTTTGGCGGCGTTGAACACTTGCAGGCAGGAGCCACAGCGAACCACCCCGCGGGCCACGCTCAACTGAGCATGGCTGACGCGGAAGCTGGTTTGGCAATGCGGGCACTGGGTGACGAAGCTGTCGGTCATGCGGCGATCCGGTTTATGCAGGCGGTCATTCTAGCGCCGACGGCCGGTGATACGCACCCAGCCATCGCGATTGGCGATCGGGTCCAGATCAAAGTCCTGCGCATAGGCGGCAGCGACTTCTTCACCTTGTTCGGCGAGGATGCCTGACAGTGCCAGACGACCGCCGGTTTTCACCAGGCTGGACAGCTGCGGCGCCAGGGAAACCAGCGGGCCGGCCAGAATGTTGGCCACCAGCACGTCGGCTTTGACCTGCGGTAAATCTTCCGGCAGGTACAGCGGGAACAGCTCGTCGGCAATATTGTTGCGCCCGGCGTTGTCGCGCGAGGCTTCCAGCGCCTGCACGTCGATGTCGGTGCCGACGGCTTCTTTCGCGCCGAGCAGCAGGGCGGCGATCGCCAGAATTCCCGAGCCGCAGCCGAAGTCCAGGACGTTGCAGTCTTTCAGGTCCTGACCGTCGAGCCATTCCAGGCACAGGGCGGTGGTCGGGTGGGTGCCGGTGCCGAACGCCAGGCCCGGATCCAGCAACAGATTGACCGCGTCAGGCTCGGGCGCGGCGTGCCAGCTCGGCACGATCCACAGGCGCTGACCGAAACGCATTGGCTGGAAGCCGTCCATCCAGCTGCGTTCCCAGTCTTGGTCTTCGATGACTTCGCTGTGATGCTCGGGCAGCGGACTGCCGGTCAGCAGTTCCAGATGCGCGAGCACCGGCGCAGGCTCGGTGCCGCCCTCAAACAGGGCCAGCAGGTGCGTGTGCGCCCACAGTGGGGTGGTGTTGAGTTCCGGCTCGAAGATCGGCTGATCTTCGGCGTCCATGAAGGTCACCGAAACGGCGCCGACTTCAAGGAAAGCGTCTTCGTAGGTTTCGGCTTGTTCCGGGCTGATGGCGAGACGTACTTGCAGCCAAGGCATGGCGGGCACCTTTGAAAAAATATGATTGCAGCCTAGCGGCCAGCGAGAAGCGCGCAAGTTTACGCGAGCGCGCAGGGTTTGTGGGAGCTGCATTGCACCCTGTGGGAGCGGGCTTGCTCGCGAAGGCGCTGTGCCAGACAAATAAATGTATCTGATACACCGCATTCGCGAGCAAGCTCACTCCTACAGGGGTTTATGTAATCTGCAGAAACAACAAAGCCGCCCGAAGGCGGCCTTGTCTGTGCGGACTTGAAGCTTAGTGCTTCTCGCCAGCCAGCTTGTGCTCGAGGTAGTGAATGTTCACGCCCCCTTTGCAGAAGCCTTCGTCGCGGGTCAGATCACGGTGCAGCGGGATGTTGGTCTTGATCCCGTCAACCACGATCTCGTCCAGGGCATTACGCATGCGCGCCATGGCTTCGTCGCGGGTGGCGCCGTAAGTGATCAGCTTGCCGATCAGCGAGTCGTAGTTCGGCGGAACTGCATAACCGCTGTACAGGTGCGAATCGACGCGAACGCCGTTGCCGCCTGGGGCGTGGAAATGCTTGACCGTGCCCGGGCTCGGCATGAAGGTTTTCGGGTCTTCAGCGTTGATCCGGCACTCCAGCGAGTGACCGCGGATCACCACGTCATCCTGCGTGAACGACAGCTTGTTGCCAGCGGCGATGCTGAGCATCTCCTTGACGATGTCGATACCGGTGACCATTTCCGAAACCGGGTGCTCCACCTGAACACGGGTGTTCATTTCGATGAAGTAGAAACGACCGTTCTCGTACAGGAACTCGAAGGTACCAGCGCCACGGTAGCCGATGTCGATGCACGCCTTGACGCAGCGAGCCAGAACTTCCTGACGCGCCTGCTCGTCGATGCCCGGTGCCGGCGCTTCTTCGAGAACCTTCTGGTGACGGCGTTGCAGCGAGCAATCGCGGTCGCCCAGATGGATGGCGTGACCCTGGCCGTCGGACAGTACCTGAACTTCGACGTGACGCGGGTTGGTCAGGAATTTTTCCAGATAGACCATCGGGTTGCCGAACGCCGCGCCAGCTTCGGAGCGGGTCAGTTTCGCCGAGGCGATCAGGTCTTCTTCCTTGTGCACCACGCGCATGCCGCGACCACCGCCGCCGCCAGCGGCTTTGATGATCACCGGGTAGCCGACTTCACGACCGATGCGCAGCGCCGTTTCTTCGTCTTCCGGCAGCGGGCCGTCGGAACCTGGAACGGTAGGCACGCCTGCTTCGATCATCGCGTGCTTGGCCGATACCTTGTCGCCCATCAGGCGAATGGTTTCGGCTTTCGGGCCGATGAAGGCGAAGCCGGAATTCTCGACCTGCTCGGCAAAATCGGCGTTTTCCGCGAGGAAACCGTAGCCTGGGTGGATGGCGGTAGCGCCAGTCACTTCAGCGGCAGCGATGATGGCCGGGATGTGCAGGTAGGACTGAGCGGCAGAAGCCGGGCCGATGCAGACGGACTCGTCTGCCAGACCCAGGTGCATCAGCTCTTTGTCGGCCTTGGAGTAAACGGCGACGGTCTTGATGCCCATCTCTTTGCAGGCACGCAGAATCCGCAGGGCGATCTCACCGCGGTTAGCGATCAGAACTTTTTCCAACTTCGCAGTCATCAAAGGCTCTCCGCAGTTCAAACGATGGTGAACAGCGGTTGGTCGTACTCAACCGGCTGGCCGTCTTCGACGAGGATGGATTCGATCACACCGCTGGTTTCAGCTTCGATGTGGTTCATCATCTTCATGGCTTCGACGATGCACAGGGTGTCGCCTTTCTTCACGGTCTGGCCGACTTCAACGAAGGCTGGCGAGGTTGGCGAAGATTTACGGTAGAAGGTGCCTACCATTGGCGAGCGGGCCACGGTGCCGTTCAGTGCTGGAGCAGCAGCGGCAGCCGGAGCGGCAGCAGCCACTGGAGTGGCAGCGGCGGCAGGTGCAGCGGCCGGAGCCTGCATCGGCGCCGGAGCGTAGTACTGCTGAGCCGGGGTCTTGCTGTGACGGCTGATGCGTACGGACTCTTCGCCTTCCTTGATCTCGAGCTCGTCGATGCCGGACTCTTCCAGCAATTCGATCAGTTTCTTAACTTTACGGATATCCATGAATCATCAACTCCCAAGGGTCGGTCAGGGGCGTTTAACGCTTGTGGTTCAAGTCGTTGCCTGTGTTTCAAGCTGTTCTAGTGCGGCCTCCAGGGCCAGTCGGTAACCGCTGGCGCCAAGGCCGCAGATCACTCCTACCGCTACATCGGAGAAGTAAGAGTGATGGCGGAAAGGTTCGCGCTTGTGCACGTTGGACAAATGCACTTCGATGAATGGGATGCTCACTCCCAGCAGCGCGTCACGTAATGCGACGCTTGTGTGCGTAAAAGCTGCTGGATTGATCAGAATGAAATCGACACCCTCACCGCGAGCGGCGTGGATGCGGTCGATCAATTCGTACTCGGCATTGCTTTGCAGGTGCAGCAGATGATGGCCGGCTTCACGGGCGCGGCGCTCCAGATCCTGATTGATCTGCGCCAGGGTCGTTGAACCGTAAGTGCCGGGTTCACGGGTGCCGAGCAGGTTCAGGTTGGGGCCGTGCAGCACCAGTAGCGTTGCCATCTGCATGTTCCTTGTTATGAATGAGCAGTCGTCAGAACCCGGCGACTATGCCGCAAAGGCTTTGTGACTGTCCAGTTCTCTGCAATAGCCAGCACGATGACCGATGTTTGCGCGAAATTTATGACTGAGTGATTTGATCCGGTCATTTGTGGGGACAGGAATACCGCCTTCGCGAGCAAGCCCGCTCCCACAGGGGTACGCATTCCAATGTGGGAGCGGGCTTGCTCGCGAAGGCGATTTTTCAGACGCGGAAGGCTTGCACGGCGGTATGCAGTTGCCCACCCAATACCAGCAGGTTCTCGCCCTGTTCGCGACCTTCGCCGATGCGCAGCAGGTTATCCCCGCCCAATTGATGGATCCGCTCGCTGTGATCACGAATCTCGCTGACCGCGCCGCTCTGCTGGGCGGTGATGTCGGCGATGCGGATCGCCGTGTCGGAAATGGTCTGGATCGCGCCAACGATCTTGTCCAGCGCGCCGTCCGCCGCTTGTGCCTGACTGGCCGTGGCTTCGGCGTGTTCGACTTGCGCGCGCATGCCTTCGACCGATTGTCGGGCAGCAGTTTGCAGGCCGGCGATCAGGGTCTGGATTTCCGCCGTGGCACCCGCCGTGCGTTGTGCCAGTGAGCGCACTTCCTCGGCCACCACCGCAAAACCACGGCCCATTTCCCCGGCCCGCGCCGCTTCGATCGCCGCATTCAGCGCCAGCAGGTTGGTCTGGTCGGCGATCGAGCGGATCACCGTCAGCACGCCGCCGATGGTCGCCGACTCTTCGGCCAGATGCTCGATCATCTGCGCGTTGCCTTGCACCTCGCCGACCAGCGCATGCAGGCCGGTGAGGCTCTGGCCGATCACGGTTTGTCCATGTTCGACCGCCAGCCCGGCATGGCGACTGGCGTCCGCGGCCTGGCGCGCATCACCGGCCACTTGCTGAATGGTCGCCTCCAGTTCGCCGAGGGAGTCGCGGATCAACGCGGTATCGCCGGCCTGATGTTCGGCGCCGCTGTGCAGCTCGTTGCTCAGTTCGGCGAGGGTACGGCTGCTGCCGGCGACTTGTTCGGCATTGCCGCGAATCGTGCCGACCAGATCCGCCAGATAGGCGCGCAAGCGATTTAGCGAAGCTTCGATGTCGTGCAGCTCGCGGTTGGTCTTGCCCAACTGAATGTCGTTGCTGAAGTCGCCCTCGGCCCAGGTCGACAGCGCCGGGGCGAGGTTGGTCAGGGTGCGGGCGAGGCGCCGCTGCAGGGTGTCGATCAGCAGCGCGATCAGCAGAATCAGGCCGATCATCACGCCCTGCATCAGGCGCACTTCGCCCTGAATCTGCCCGTGCTGGGCGCGTACCACCGGCTCGAGTCCGGCGATGGCCTGTTGCACGGCGGCGATTTTCAGGTGGGTGGCGGTGCTCAGATCGGTGCGTTTCTGGATCTGCTCGCGGGTGCGCGCCAGCTCCGCCGGGTAGCGACCGAGCAGGCTGTTGAGTTCGCGCTTTAGGCCGACCCCGGCGTCTTCGGCGGCGGCTTTTTCGGTGCTTTCGATGCCCATCATCGCGGCGAAATCATCACTGCCGGATTCGTTCCTGGCGACCACGCCGAGCAGCGGCAGGGCGTCGATGGCCTGAGCCTGGGTGCGGATGTTGTCGACTTCGCGCTCGACGTCGGCGGCCAATTCACTGCGGCCGCTGCTGACCAGTTTGTCGCGGGCCAGCGACAGCTTGCCCAGGTGCTGCGAAGCGACCAGCAGCGGCGTCAGGTAAGACGCGTTGCCATTGGCGTACGTGCTGAGTTGATCGAGGCTGGCGCTCAGTTCGCGTTCGGCTTGCAGCAGCAGTGCTTGCGGATCACCGGCCAGTTTGCCGGCGGCGAGCAGGTCGGTTTTGCTGAACTCTTCGAGGCTCGACAGACTCGGGCGCAGGGTCTCGGCCAGTGCCGGCGGCAGTTCGCCGAGCTCCTTCTGCAGGCCGTCGATGGCCTGGCTGGCGCTGCTCAGGCGCAGGGCGTCGCCGCTGGCGAGGTAGTCCTCGACATTGCGCGCCACGTCATTCTGAAATTGCTGCGACAGGCCGAGGTAGCGCTCCATCAACAGATACGGACGCTCCAAGGCTTTTTGCGACCACCACAGCGTCGCGCCGAGCGCCACGCAGACGGCGACCAACAGCAGAGTGTTGAGATTGGTGAGCAACTTCAGGCGCATGACGGCTACCAACGGCAGAAATGGTAAGCGCCTGAATTTATTGCGGTTCTGTTACAGGGTTATGACCGAATCAGTGGATTCCGATGAAAAGGTGGCACTTTGCTTTGAGTCGCGTGCGGTCTGCACTCGATTGCGTCCGGCACCTTTGGCGCGGTACAGCGCTTCGTCGGCCTGGCTGGCCATCATCAGGCTGTCGGAATCCTCGTGCATTTCCACCACGCCGGCGCTGAAGGTGCACCACAAATCGTGCGGTTGCGCCGGGTAGTGGATTTCGGCGAAGCGCTGGCGGATCTCGTCGAGCACTTTGTGCGCCGCTTCTATATCCGTGTCGGGCATGACGATGGCGAATTCTTCGCCACCGTACCGGCCGATGAAGTCGGTCTTGCGTAGGCGTTGCTTGAGAAACAGCGCCAGGCTCTTGATCACTCGGTCGCCCATCGGATGGCCGTGACTGTCATTGACTCGCTTGAAGTGGTCGATGTCGAGCATGGCAAAGCTCAGCGGCTTGTTCTCGCGACGGGCGCGGAACGAGCAGTCTTCGAGCAATTGCAGGATGTGTGTGTGGTTGTACAGGCCGGTGAGGCTGTCGCGGACCATGCGTGCCTTGAGATTGCGCGCGCGGGCGGCGCGGTTGCGCACAGTCGTAATCAGATGCCGAGGCTTGATCGGTTTGGTGAGGAAGTCATCGCCGCCCTCGCTCATGGCGTCGAGCTGTTTATCCAGATCGTCCTCGGCCGAAAGATAAATGATCGGCACGCTGACGTAGCGGTCGTTGTGGCGGATGACCTTGGCCAGTTCGGTGCCTGTGCAGGCCGGCATGTACATGTCGAGGATGATCAGATCCGGCTGGAAGTCCGCCAGTTCGGCCATCGCCTGGATCGGTTCGATCAGGGTGCGCGTGACGATTCCGGCGCTGTTGAGCAGGCGCTCGGTGTGCAAGGCCTGGGCGCGGGAGTCGTCGATGATCAGCACTTTATAAGGTTCGTACTGGGCGACGCAGGTCAGGACTTCGATCTTCTCCAGCAGGCTCGACGCTTCGAGGGTGCCGGTGAGGAATTCCTGGCCGCCGGCGCGCACGGCGGCGAGGCGGGTCGGGGTGTCGGTTTCGTGCAGGCTGAAAAACAGCAGCGGCAGCGGTTCTTCCAGGCCGACCTGGGCTTCGGCAGCCAGCTGCAAGCCGACGCCTGCGCCGCTGAAGTCCACGTCCATGACGATCGCGGCGGGCAAGCGCTCGACCATCGAGGAGCGAAACGCCGCGACACTGTCCAGCGCCTGCGCGGTCAGGCCGAAAAACTCCAGCTGCTTGGCCAGCCGCTCGGCGCGGTCGTGATCCTGCAACATGACGTAGATCGGTTTGCGCAGTGGCGGCAGGAAGGTCTGGTCGAGTTGATCACCGTGGCGCAGACCGGTGCGCGACAGACGCTGCATCAAACGATTGAGGTCAGTGATCAAGCCGCTGCTCAGGCGTCCGCGATTGGCGTCCACCGCTTCCAGCGACTGGCCGATATGACGCGCGAGTTGCGTATGCTCGGGCTGCTCGAAGCGCTCGGCAAAACGCAGCAGGCGCAGATTGGCCTCGCTCAGTTCGGCGAGGTCGGCGGTGGACCACTCACTGCGTTGCAGGCGCTGCCATATCTCAAGAATCTGACGTGCCTGATGAATTACCCGCTGGGCAAAGTGGTGCTTAAGGCGCTCACGGCTGGGGTCTTCTGGCTCGGTCATATCCTGACTACTAGTTAGGGCGCATGCTGAGATCGACTGGTGGCTCTATGCTAGCACCTCTTTTCCCTTATATGAGTGTCGTGCATCAATAATCTGCGGTGCTGCACAATTCAGTTTCTGACCGGGCGGTATCGGATTGAACCTGTTCGTCGGTGAGCCTCCCGTAAAACGAGAGTATGGCGCTGATCGACGGGTCAAAACGCCTGTGTGCACAACGCTGCGCTGTAGACAGGCGCTGATCTGCAATTGCCTGTTCCGGGGCGTCTTTGGTGATAGTGCATCAGGGAAACCCCTAGAGAGTTCGCGGGGCGATGTCGCGCGTTCCGTGGATTTTCTGCTTCTCTTCAATGGCGGGTGCCGGCCTTGGCACGTTGTTGTATGGTTGTGGTCGAACCGTTGAACCCAAGTGATTGAAAGGATATCGCCATGCTGGACTGGAAGAACCGCGCGGGCAGCGCGCCTGAACGTGCCGCTGAGCCGAAGTCGGCCACCCGCAGCTATGTGGGCGGGCTGTTGTTCAGCCGCGCGCTGGCCACGCTGATCGGCATTTATCTGCTGGTGACCATCGGCCTGGGCTGGTACTGGAGCCAGGAGCCGGCGCTGTTTCCGGTGGCGCAAAATGCCCAGGCGGCTGCCGAGAAAGAAGGCAAGCAGATGGTCGTCGGCTACACCACGGTCGAAACTCTCAAGACCGTTGCCGGTACGTTGCTGAACAAACCGGGCGGCTACATTTCCAACGACCGTTTTCCGCCTGGCCTGTGGATGGACAACACGCCAAGCTGGGAATACGGCGTGCTGGTGCAGGTGCGTGACCTGACTCGTGCCCTGCGTAAAGACTTCGCCCGTTCGCAGTCGCAGTCGGCCGAAGATGCCGATCTGGCCAAGGCCGAACCGCGTTTCAACTTCGACAACAAGAGCTGGATCCTGCCGTCGAGCGAATCGGAATACCAGGAAGGCATCAACTCCCTGAGCCGTTACCAGGCGCGTCTGTCTGATCCAACGCAGAAAAACGCCTTGTTCTACGCCCGCGCCGACAACCTCAACAACTGGCTGGGCGATGTCGGCACCCGTCTGGGTTCGCTGTCGCAACGCCTTTCGGCCAGTGTCGGCCGGGTCAAGCTCAACACCGCGCTAAAAACCGAAGTGCCGGCGGTTGGTGAAGTACCGCAGGTTGACGAGGAAGTCGTCGAAACCCCGTGGATGCAGATCGACAATGTGTTCTATGAAGCGCGTGGTCAGGCCTGGGCGCTGTCGCACCTGTTGCGCGCCATCGAAGTGGACTTTGCCGATGTGCTGGCGAAAAAGAACGCCACGGTCAGCGTGCGTCAGATCATCCGTGAACTGGAAGCATCGCAGGAGCCGGTCTGGAGCCCGATGATCCTCAATGGCAGCGGCTTCGGCGTGCTGGCCAACCACTCGCTGGTCATGGCCAACTACATTTCCCGGGCCAACGCTGCAGTGATCGATCTGCGTCAATTGCTCAATCAGGGCTGAGTCATGGTCGATAGCGCCAAAGAGGCGGCGCACCGCGCCGCCTCCGATGCCGAACAGATCGCCTGGGTCGACGAGCAGGACAACCTGCTCGGCGCCCTGGTGCGGGCCGATCTGCGTGAGCGCAGGCTGATCGGGCGCGGCACCTACATCATGTTGTTCAATTCCGCTGGTGAGCTCTGCGTACACCGGCGCACCTTGAGCAAGGCGATCTATCCGGGTTATTGGGATGTGGCAGCCGGCGGCATGGTGCAGGCCGATGAGACCTACGCCGAATCGGCGGCCCGCGAGCTGGAAGAGGAATTGGGCGTGAGTGGGGTGGAGCTGACCGCCCACGATCATTTTTTCTTCGAGGATACCGGCAACCGCCTGTGGTGCTCGGCATTTTCCGCGGTGTGGGACGGCCCGCTGAAACTGCAGCCTGAAGAAGTGCTGGAAGCACGCTTTATTCCGGTCGAACAGGTGATGTGCGAAATCGAGCAAAAGCCTTACTGCCCGGACTCTCTGGCCGCGTTGAAGCGCTATCTGAAGGCTCAACAAAGCGGCGTCGCAAAGAACACATAAATTGGCGCCGATTGGCTCTTAGCAATTGCGCTTTTTGCCGTTACACTGCGCGACCTTTTCAAGCTGCACCGACCTGCTTTTGTTGAAGCGCACGGTGCAGTAGCGCTGCCCCTGCCTGAGTGGGGCTTCGCGGTCGATGACCTTGCCCAAGGTCGCGATCAGTCTTTGTCCTCCCAAGAGGATTGCCGGTGGCCAAAAAAGCCGCATCCTTCGCCGCCCTTGGTGGCCTGGTATTTTCCACCGACGCAGGTCGTCATTGCCCGGAATGCAGTAAACCGGTGGACGCCTGTATCTGCAAACAAACCGTTATACCGGCCGGGGACGGCATTGCCCGCGTGCGTCGCGAGAGCAAGGGCCGTGGCGGCAAAACGGTGACCACCATTACCGGCGTGCCACTGGCCGAAGACGCCCTCAAGGAGCTGGCGACAACGTTGAAGAAACGTTGCGGCACCGGTGGGGCGTTGAAGGACGGGATCATCGAAATCCAGGGCGATCATGTCGAGCTACTCTTGGCAGAGCTGATCAAACACGGTTTCAAAGCGAAGAAGTCCGGCGGCTAGCAGCCTCTGTGAAAACCACCTGCGGCTTGATCCGGCTCTGAAATGCTCAGCGCTGGCGTCGTCTCCATGGTTTTCACAGAGCCTGTTCATACCGGTTTCTAAACTACACGCGGTCAGCGCGGTCTACCGCCGCGCTGACGAATCGTCATTTTCATTCTTTAGACTGCGCCGGCCTGCGATCAGGCGACGCACTATGACTTCTTTATAGGGGACTTCGATGTCCGTACGACGCACACGTAAAGACGATGGCAGCCAATGGACAGTTGCGGACAGCCGCAGTGTTTACGGGATTCGCCATTGGGGGGCCGGGTATTTCGCGATCAATGACGCCGGTCGCGTCGAAGTTCGTCCGAACGGCCCGAGCAGCTCGCCCATCGACCTGTTCGAACAAGTCGACCAACTGCGCAAGAGCGGCTTGTCCCTGCCGTTGCTGGTACGTTTCCCCGACATCCTGCAAGACCGTGTCCGTCAACTGACCGGTGCTTTCGACTCGAACATCGAGCGCCTGGAATACCAGAGCAAGTACACCGCGCTGTACCCGATCAAGGTCAACCAGCAAGAAGCGGTGATCGAGAACATCATCGCCACCCAGAACGTTTCCATCGGTCTGGAAGCCGGCTCCAAGCCTGAGTTGCTGGCGGTGCTGGCACTGGCGCCGAAGGGCGGCACCATCGTCTGCAACGGTTACAAGGACCGCGAGTTCATCCGTCTGGCGCTGATGGGGCAGAAACTCGGCCACAATGTGTTCATCGTCATCGAGAAAGAATCCGAAGTCGGCCTGGTGATCGAAGAAGCCGCCTCGCTCAAGGTCAAGCCACAGGTCGGCCTGCGCGTGCGCCTGTCGTCGCTGGCGTCGTCGAAGTGGGCGGACACTGGTGGCGAGAAATCCAAGTTCGGTCTGTCGGCGGCGCAACTGCTGTCGGTGGTCGAGCGCTTCCGCGCTGCCGGCCTGGATCAGGGCATTCGTCTGCTGCACTTCCACATGGGTTCGCAGATTGCCAACCTGGCTGACTACCAGCACGGTTTCAAGGAAGCGATCCGTTACTACGGCGAGCTGCGCAACCTTGGCCTGCCGGTCGATCACATCGACGTCGGCGGCGGTCTGGGTGTCGACTACGACGGTACTCACTCGCGCAACGCCAGTTCGATCAACTACGACATGGACGACTACGCCGGTGTCGTGGTCGGCATGCTCAAGGAGTTCTGCGACGCGCAGAGCCTGCCGCATCCGCACATCTTCTCCGAAAGCGGCCGCTCGCTGACCGCGCACCACGCGATGCTGGTGGTGCAGGTGACCGACGTAGAGAAACACAACGACGAAATCCCGCTGATCGAAAACAAGGAAAACCTGCCGGAAACCGTGCAGTGGCTGGTGGACCTGCTCGGCCCGACCGATATCGAGATGGTCACCGAGACTTACTGGCGCGCCACGCACTACATGAGCGACGTGGCTTCGCAGTACGCCGACGGCAAACTGACCCTGGCGGAAAAGGCCCTGGCCGAGCAGTGCTACTTCGCTGTGTGCCGTCGCCTGCACAACTCGTTGAAGGCACGTCAGCGTTCGCACCGCCAGGTGCTCGACGAACTCAACGACAAGTTGGCCGACAAGTACATCTGCAACTTCTCGGTGTTCCAGAGCCTGCCGGACACCTGGGCGATCGATCAGGTACTGCCGATCATCCCGCTGCATCGTCTGGATGAAGAGCCGCTGCGTCGCGCCGTGCTGCAAGACCTGACCTGCGACTCCGACGGCAAGATCAACCAGTACGTCGACGAGCAGAGCATCGAGACCAGCCTGCCGGTGCACGGTCTGAACGAAGGTGAAGACTATCTGCTGGGCGTGTTCCTGGTCGGCGCCTATCAGGAGATCCTCGGCGACATGCACAACCTGTTCGGTGACACCGACTCGGTGAACATCTACCAGAACGCCGATGGCAGCGTGTACCACGCCGGTATCGAGACCCACGACACCATCGAAGACATGTTGCGTTACGTGCACTTGTCGCCGGAAGAACTGATGACCCACTACCGCGACAAGTGCGCCAGTGCCCGCATCAGTGCCAGCGAGCGTACGCAGTTCCTCGATGCCTTGCGTCTGGGTCTGACCCGCTCCTCCTACCTGTCTTCCTGAGTCAGGTCTGTTGCACCGGGTTGTCTGAAATTTTCCCTCAAGCTGTGGAAAATTCGGATGACCCGGTGGGACATTTCCCAAATCCCCTGCGAAATAATTGCCTGCCACAGCCGGAGAAGTGATCCGGTCTGCTTTTCGCGTAGGTCATTTCCTAAGTTGTACTTCAGCTCTCTACTCGGCCATGGCTCTCGGCGAGAATCCCCGGCCGCCCCTCCTGTAGAGATCCGCCCATGTTCGAATCAGTCAACGAGCCGTCGTTTCGTCTCGATGTAACGGGGCTGCCCGAGCCCTTCGAGGTGCTGGCCTTTACCGGAAGTGAGGGCATCAGCGAACCCTTCGCCTTTGATATCGATCTGTTGATCAATGATCCGCAACTGGATCTGGCCGGCCTGCTTTACCGCTCGGCGTTCCTGCAGTTCGGTCCCGGACGCAATGGCCTGAGCGGGCAATTGCAGAGTGTCGTTCAGCATGAGCACGATCAGGGCGCCCGATTGTGTCGAGTGACACTGGGACCGAAGCTGAGTTGTCTGGCGCTGCGTTTCAGTCAGCGGATCTTCAGCAGCCAGTGCGTGCCGAAGATCCTCGCGCAGGTGCTCAAGGAGCATGGGATCGTTGGTGCGCAACGACGTTTTGATTTGCAGTGCGAATACCCGGTGCACACTTTCTGCACCCAGTACCGTGAGTCGGACCTGCAGTTCGTGCAGCGGCTGTGTGCGCAGGCGCGGATCCACTACTACTTCGAGCACCGACCGGACGGACACTGTCTGGTCTTTGTCGATGATCCAGGGCGTTTTCCCGTGGCCGGCGCGGCGTCTGTGGACGATGGCGCGAGCACCCCGGCGGTAAGACGCTGGCAGATGCAGGTGGACGCCAGCGATGTGGACGCGGGTTCGGCGCAGGCCGGCAAAGCTTATGGCCACAGCGATCTGCCGACCTTGCGCGCCGCGCAGTGGCTGGCGTTGACCGCGCATCCGTTTGCCGAATGCAACCGCCGCTGGTTGCTGAGCCGGATCGAGCATCGTGCTGATCCCGCCAGCGAGCCGTCTTACAGCAACCGGATCGTCGCCGCTGCCCAGGCGCAACTGCCGACATTGACGAGCACCTGTGCCAGGCCGCGCATGCACAGTCTGCAACGTGCATGGGTAGTGACGGTCGATGAACCGCAGCCCGACGATCAGCGGCCGGTGGCGGTGCAGTTCGACTGGCTTTATCAGGGCGAAGGCGCTGCCGCCAGCCATTGTTGGCTGCCGCTCGCAGCAGCGTTGAGCGACGCCTCACTGACATCGTTGCGTGAAGGCGTTGAAGTGGTGGTGAGTTTTCATGAAGGCGATCCGGATCAGCCAGTGATCAGCGGCGTGCTGCAGGAACCGATGGTGATCGAGGACTGCGAGGAAGTAGCGGCGCTGCCGGAGGTGCTGCCGAGCGCAGGTCTGGCGCAATGGCTCAAGTCTGCCGAACCGCTGTTGCTGTTGTGTCTGATGCCCGGCGGCGGCAGTTACAACCACTGCACGGCATCGATCTGCAGTTGCCGATTGGTCGCGTCGCTGGATCAGGACGGCGCCGCTTGAGCGGCGTCGGCTTTGCCCCGCAGGTACAGTGGCTGTTGCTCGATGGCGCCGATGCGCAGCAGGCGTTGGCGACATTGCGCCAGGGGTTCGCCAGCGTACGTTGCACGCGGCTGTTCGAGGGCACCGAGTTTCAAGCGGTAAGCGAGCACGGTCCGCTGCTGGTCGACCTGCATGACTGCCCGGCACTGGCGGCGCTGTGTCAGCATGATCCGCAGACCTGGCGCGGGTTGTTGTTCGCCAGTGATACCTCGCAGGCAGTAATGCTGAGCCACCTGCGCCGGATGCTGACGGTCTCGTTCGGGCTCAATCACCGTGCCTTGCTCGGTTACTACAACCGCCAGACGGCAAGTTATTTCTTCGATGCCTGCGATGCCGCCGACTTGAGTCGCTGGCTCGGGCCGATCCGCCTGCTGCGCTGGTTCGGTGGCACCTGGGCCGACCTCGCCATCGGTAGTCAGGGCTGGCAGCAACTGCGCAACCCGCAGTGGGCGGTCGAGCCGCTGGGGATCGACGAAAGCCTCACCCATCGTCAGCGCGAACGTTTGCAAAGTTGCCTGCTGGAACAACACATCTGGCGCTGGTGCCAATCAATGGGAACCGACTATGCGCGCATGGCCTCCCATGTGCAGGAGGGGCTGAGCCTGGGTTTCAGCGACCGTACGGTGCTGGATGGCTGGTTGTGGCTACGCTTGCAGCATCCCCGAGCGGTATTGCCAGACGTGCCGGACGGGCTGAGCCAGCAGGAACGGCTCGAGCATGTGCGGCGACAGTGGCAGAACGATCAATCTTGAGGTGCGACATCCATGACAAATCCTCTGTGGCAGCGGTTCGGCGCAGTCCTCGGCGGGTTTCTGCTGCTGGTGCTGACGGGATGTTCCCCGGTCAAGGTGCTCAATGCGCTGACCCCCGACGGCACGTTCCACAAAACCGCCGGAATTGCCTATGGCGATGATCCGCGACAGAAACTCGACGTCTACGTGCCGCGCCAGCCGCTGGAGGACGCGCCGGTGGTGGTGTTCTTCTACGGCGGTAGCTGGAACAGCGGTGATCGTGGCGATTACGCGTTTGTCGGCGAGGCGCTGGCGTCGCGGGGAATTGTCGCGGTGCTGGCGGATTATCGGCTCTACCCGCAGGTGCGCTATCCGTTGTTTCTTGAAGACTCGGCGCGGGCGGTGGCCTGGACCCGGGCGCATATCCGCGAGTTCTCCGGCAACCCGCAACGCCTGTACCTGATGGGCCACAGTTCCGGCGCTTACAACGCGGCGATGCTGGCGCTGGATCCGGGTCTGCTCGGTGCGGTGGGCATGACGCCCAAAGACCTCAGCGGCTGGATCGGCCTGGCCGGGCCGTATGATTTTCTGCCCATCAAGAATCCGCAGGTGCGTCCGGTGTTCTTCTGGCCCGACTCACCGCCGCAATCGCAGCCGATCAACCATGTCAGGCAGGGCGAGCCTCCGGCACTGCTGATCGCCGCGACCAAGGACAATCTGGTCAACCCGACGCGCAACACCGCAGGCCTGGCGCGCAAACTGCGCGAGGCGGGTGTACCGGTGCAGGATCTTTACTACTCGCGCCCCAGTCATGTGACGCTGGTGGCGACCCTGTCGCGTCCGCTGCGGCGTCTGGCGCCGGTACTCGATCAGGTCGTCGCGTTCGTCAAACACACACCGGCTCAGTGAGCGGCACCGCTGAACCAGCCGTCGTTGCGCCGCAGCCACAGGGCCAGTGCGCCGAGGGTCAGGCTGCGCAAGACCATAAACAGCAGGAACGTTATCCACAGCCCATGATTGCCCAGTCCCTGTAATGCCCAGGCGAACGGCAGCAGCAGGGCGACGGTCAGCAGCATGCCGTTGCGCATCTCCCGGGCTCGAGTGGCGCCGATGAACAGGCCGTCGAGCAAGTAGCTCCAGACCGCAATCAGCGGCAGTACCGCCAGATACGGCAGATAGATGAACGCGGTATCGCGCACGCTCTGGATGTCGGTCTGCATCTCGATGAACAAGTGTCCGCCCAACAGAAACAGCGCGGCAAAACCGAGGCTGGCCAGCAACGACCAGCCGCCGGCCACCACCAGCGAACGGCGCAGGGCGAGCCGGTCGCGGGCGCCGATGGCGTGTCCGCACAACGCTTCGACCGCATGCGCCAGACCGTCCAGCGCATGCGCGGTCAGCAGCAAACCGTTGAGCAGCAGAGCATTGGCCGCCACCGTGGCATCGCCGAGCCGCGCGCCTTGCACGGTGATCAGGAAAAATACCGATTGCAGCGCCAGGCTGCGGATGAAAATGTCGCGGTTGACCGCCAGTAGCGGGCGCCAGCTCTGCCACACCTTCAAGGCCGTCCAGGCGATGTGCCCGGGATAGGCGCGCAAGGCGCCGCGGGTCAGCCACAGGCCGAGCAGGGCGCCGCTCCACTCGGCTATCACCGAGGCCCGGGCGGAACCGACCACCCCCCATTCCAGGCCAATCACGAACCACATATTGAGAGCGATGTTGATCAGGTTGGTGCTCAGCAGAATCGCCAGCGGCGCCCGGGCGTTCTGGGTGCCGAGGAACCAGCCGACCAGGGCGTAACTGGCCAGCGCTGCCGGCAGCCCGAATAACCGGGTGTGGAAGAACTCACGGGTCAGTTGATCGAGTTCGGCCGACGGCTGCATGAAGTGCAGGGCCACGCCGCTCAACGGCACGCCGAGAGTGCCGAGCACGATCGCCAATCCCAGCGCCAGCAGCAAACCCTGCAACAGAATCTGCCGTAACGCCGCGCCGTCGCTGCGCCCGGCGGCCTGAGCGGCAAACCCCGTAGTGCCCATGCGCAGAAAGCCCATGGCCCAGGCGAGAAACGTGTAGAGGCTGGCGCCGACCGCCACTGCGCCCAACTGATGGGCGTGGGGCAGGTGGCCGATGACGGTGCTGTCAACCAGCGCCACCAGCGGCACGGAAATATTGGAAAGAATCATCGGCGCGGCGAGCGCCCAGACCTTGCGGTGAGTCGGGCTGTCGCGCCAGTCGGCAATCAGGTTGGACATGGAGGCTCCTTGGGGGAGCGAGGATTGTAGCGATTCATGCGATCTATTGTGGGAGCGAGCTTGCTCGCGAAGGCAGTGTGTCAGTCAAAACAGCTTTTACTGATTTGACGCTTTCGCGAGCAAGCCCGCTCCCACAGGGGAAGAGGGGGTGTCAGTGAATAATCCAGCTCAACAACCACAACCCCAACAGCAGCCAGATGATCCCGGCAATGATCGACGCATTCATGAACGCGCGAATCGCCGACCACAGCAGCATCAGACCGACGATCAGCGCGAGGATGCTGATGATCGAAGTGTCCATGCCCAGCGTCTTCGCCAGACCATCGACAAAGTTGCCGCCGGCGTTGCTCAGAATGTTGAACAGGCCGCTGAGCCCATCGACGATGAAACGGATGATCGAACCGAGTGCCTGGCCGAGCCATTCGAAAAAGCTTTCTACCTGCATGTGTGCATCCTGATGAAAGAGCTGAGCCTTGGGCCACCGCGCGGGTGGCCGAGTTCCCTGCAACTATAGAGGGTTTGCCTCAATCCTGTGTGGGAGCGAGCCATGGCCGCTTGCGTTCAGCCGACATCCCCCCGAAGCTATACGCCTTCAGGAGAGCCCGATGAACCTTGTTGAACTGACCGAACGCCTGCACGCCATTCGCGACCGCAATGACTGGCGGCAATTTCACAGCCCGAAAAACCTCGCCATGGCCGCCAGCGTCGAGATGTCCGAGTTGGTGGAGATTTTCCAGTGGCTGACCGAAGACCAGTCACGCCAGTTGCCGGCGGACAAACTGGCGCATGCCGGGCAGGAAGTCGGCGACATCGTCCTGTATCTGTTGCTGCTGTGCAGCGAGTTGGGGCTGGACATGAATGAAGTGGTGCGCAGCAAGCTCGCCGACAGCGAACGGCGGTTCAGCTGATGAGCGACCGGCATTTCGATCAGTTGGCGACCCGGTTCGCCGAAAAAATCTACGGTGGCGCCAAAGGCGCGATTCGCCTTGCGGTGTTGCAGGCCGACCTGGCCGATGCATTGCCGGACCGACCGCTGCGCGTGCTGGACATCGGCGGCGGTCTGGGCCACATGTCGCTGTGGCTGGCCGAACGCGGCCATGAAGTGACCTTCACCGAGCCGGCCGAACCGATGCTCGAAGGTGCCCGCCAGCGCTTCGCCGAAGCCGGGCAGAGCGCGACGTTCATTCAGGCGCCGTGGCAGGAGCTGCTCGGTCAGCTCACCGAGCCCTACGATCTGGTGATCTGCCACGCGGTGCTCGAATGGCTGGCCGAGCCCCACGCGATCCTGCCGGTGTTGCATCAGTTGACCAAACCCGGTGGCTGGCTGTCGCTGGCGTTCTACAACCGTGATGCGCTGATTTATCGCAATCTGCTCAAGGGCCATTTCAAGAAAATGCGCAAAAACACCATGGCCGGTGAAAAGCAGAGCCTGACCCCGCAGCAGCCGCTTGATCCGCGGGAGCTGGCAACGCAACTCGAAGGGTTGTGGCAGGTCGAAACCCAGAGCGGGATCCGGGTTTTCCACGACTACATGCCGGTGGAATTCCAGGCCCGCGCCGAACTCGTGGATTTACTGGAGATGGAGCTCGCTCACCGTCGCCACCCAAGCTTCGCCGGGCTTGGGCGTTACTTGCACTGGATCTGCCGGCCGATCTGATCGGAGCACCACATGAAAGCTCAACTCGGGTTATTGCTGATCTGTCTGGGGTTGGCCGCCTGCCAAGGCAGCAACCCGTATGTCGCGCAGTCGCGGCCGTTGCCGCCGGCGCCGCCGCAAGCGGCCAACACCTTCGATCGCAGCGCCTACCCGGCGCCACCGCGTGATTACGGGCGCTATCGCAGTTGGGCCTGGCTCAACGGGCAATTGCCGCCGGGCACGGCCTGGGCCGATTCGGCGCAAGTGGCTGAAGCCGTCAGCAACGCGCTGGACCAACGCGGGTTGCGTCCGTTGCACGACAACCGTCCGGCCGACTTGCTGGTCAGCGCCAATCTGCGTCTGGAAACCCGCTTGCGGCAGGTGCAGGACGACTACGGCTACTACGGTGGGTACGGCGGCTATGATCGCTACGGGCGCGGTTACGGCATGTACAACACTGTGCCGATTGTTCGCACCTATCAGGAGCAGGTCGTGGTGGTGCAGGTCAATCTGTTCGACGCCGGCACCGGTCAACCGGTGTGGAGCGCCAGCGCCGAAACCGCCAATCAGGGTAGCCAACTGGTGCGCACCGACGCCATTCGCGAGGCTCTGGAAAAAGCCCTGTCGGCGTATCCGCCGAGCTAGACTTCAGGTGAGAACGCTTCGCAGATTCAGGCCTTCAACCGGAGAACAACCATGTTCCGTCGTCTCGCTTTACTGGCCATGGCCGCGCTGCTCAGTGCCTGCGCCGCCAATCAGGTCAACCATGACTTCGACGCCAGCCGCGACTTCGCCGCCTATCGCAGCTGGAGCTGGAAAGAACCGGCACTGCAATATCGCCCGGATGATCCACGGATCAAGAGCGACCTGACCGAGCAACGCATCCGCCAGGCCGTCAGCGATCAGCTCGACCAGCGCGGTTTGCGTCCCGCCGCGGCGGGAGCCAAGGGCGACCTGAGCGTGCAGACCTACCTGATCGTCGAGGATCGCCAGCAGCAAGTGACCACCAACTACGGCGGCGGTTGGGGTGGCCCGTGGAACGGGTATTGGGGCGCGCCGATGTACAACGAAACCCGCAACATCACCTACAAGGTGGCAACGATCCAGATCGACCTGCTCGACGGCAAGGACGGCAAACTGGTTTGGCGTGGCAGCGATGAACAGATGCTCAGCAGCACGCCCAATCCGCAGGATCGCAGCAACGCGGTGCGCGAAACCGTCAGCCGGATATTGGCCAACTATCCACCGCGCTAGTTCGCTGTAAAAAAAAGGGAGCCCAAGAGGCTCCCATTTTTTGCCCCACCACAAATCTCCCTGTGGGAGCGGGCTTGCTCGCGAAGACGGCGTGTCAGCCACATCCATGTTGAATGACACAGCGCATTCGCGAGAAGACGAGGTCTGCAGGGTTTTGTGCAGCACCAAATGGCGCGTTGCCACTAGCGCCGTCTACACTCAAATCCACCATCGGAGGTAGCGCTCGGCAACGCGCCGGCAAAGGAGTGCGCCATGTCGCCTCGTACGCAGTTCAACGGCCCGGCCCGGCAACGCGGGGCGATCGGGTTGATGGCGGCGCTGACACTGGGCCTGGCTCTGGTGTGCATGGTGCTGGTGGTCGATAGCGGCCGTTTGTACATGGAGCAGCGCCGCCTGCAGCGGGTGGTGGATGTGGCGGCACTGGAAGCGGTGTCGCGCCAGGGCGATTGCCTCACGGGCACAACGGCTGCCACTTATGCTACAGCGAGCGCTGCACGCAACGGCTTCACGGTGGGGCAGGGCACAACGTTGAACGTGACCTGCGGCACCGTGCAGACCGGGGCGAACAATTTGCGTGCGTTCAGCGCGAACGCTGCGCAAAAGCAAGCCATCAGTGTCGTTGCCACTCGCGTGGTACCGACCAGCGTCGCCGCCGCCCTCTACGGCCTGTTCACTCCGGGCGCCGTGTCCACGACCACTCGTCTTACGGCCACGGCAGTCGGGACTTACGCGGTACTGCCGCCGATCGCCCAACTGACCATTGGCACCACCGTGCTGACCATCGACGCCAGCAAGTCGGCTGCCCTCAATGCGTTGATAGGCCAGATGCTTGGCGGCAATCTCAACCTCAGTGTGGCGGGCTGGCAGGGGTTGGTGAACACCAATATCAATGTGCTGAGCTACCTCAATCAGCTGGCGCTGGATGTCAACGTTCAAGCCGGGAATTACACCCAACTGCTCAGCCAGAACATACGGCTGACACAACTGATCGACACCGCCATCAATGTGCTGACCCAGGGCGGCAAGACCGCCAGTGTGGCGGTCGACGGCCTTGTCGGGCTGCGAGCGGTGGTGGGCAGTACTTCGGTGGTGCTCGGGCAATTGCTGCAACTGCAAACCGGCGCCGCGTCTTCGGCGCTCAACGCCAATCTTCAAGTTTTCCAGTTGGTGGAAGCCTTCGTGCAACTGGCCAACAGTCAGAACGCGTTGGTGGCGAGCGTGCCGCTGAACATTCCGGGGCTGGTCAATGGCTCGGTCAAGGTCAAGGTCATCGAGCCGCCGCAATTGTCGGCGTTCGGTAACCCGGCACTGGCAAAAGCCGACCCCATGGGCGCCAACCGGATCTATGTGCGAACCGCCCAAGTGCGCACGGTGATCTCGCTGAATCTGCCGTTGCTCAGCGGTGTCGCCGGCCTGGCCAACGCGATTGTCAGCACGCCATTGGTGGGCGGGTTGACCGACACCCTGAACAACCTGTTGCACTTGAACATTGCCGGTACCTTGAACTCGTTGTTCTGCACATTGGGCGGAACCTGCCAGCGCACCGACCTGAAAATACTGCCGACCTCGACCATCGACATCGCCCTGGATGTGGCCGCCGCCGATAGTCATGTCACTGATTACAGTTGCGTCAGCGATGCGACCAAGACCTTGACCACCCAGACCAACTCATCGCTGGTCAAGCTCAAAGTCGGCAGGATCGATGCTGCCAATGCCTTTTCGTCCTCGGCGGACATCACTGTGCAGCCGCTGGCGCTGATCGATGTCGGGGTCATCACCTGCACCATTCCGCTGTTGGGACTTGGCTCGGCGACCTGTGATCCGAACAGCCGCATACCGTTCTACGGCGGTGGCCTGGGGATCAAGGTCGATACCTCGGTGGCCGCCACACAAAACACGCACATCTACAATCAGCCGCCGGAAATCAGGACACCGCCGCAGTACTACAGCTTCGGCACCCAAGGGCTGGTCGACAGCCTCAAGGGAACATTGGCCGGCGTTCAGGTGCAGGCATACAAGCCGACGGGCTCCAGCCTTTTGGGTGGTTTGCTGACCACCACCGCGGATGTGCTGGCAGGGGTGAACAGCACGCTGGGCGTCGTGATCGATAATCTGCTCAGTCCGGTGCTCGATCCGATCCTTGATGGTTTGCTCGCCAACCTCGGCATCACTCTGAACAAGGTTGATGTTGGCGCCAACCTCAGTTGCAAGCCGCCCGGACAGCCGATGCTGGCGATCTAGTCGATCACTGCAACCGGCAGCTCAATGCAGAATCGTGCGCCTTCATCGCCGTTGCGCACACTCAGGCGTCCGCCCATGTTTTCGACGATGCCATAGCTCACCGACAGGCCCAGACCGGTGCCGACACCCACCGGTTTGGTGGTGAAAAACGGCTCGAAAATCCGCTCCAGCAGGCGTTGATCGATACCGCCGCCGTTGTCCTCTACCCACAACCGCACCACGTGCTCGTCGCTCTCAGCAGACACGGCGATCCATGGCTGGAAATCACGATTGGCTTCGCGCTTGCTCAGCAGCGCATCGCGGGCGTTGACCATCAGATTGATCAGTACCTGCTCCAGTTGATCGACATAACCGCGCACCTGCACCTGCAAGCCTGACTCCTTGACCCGCAACTCCACGCCTTTGCCGCGCAGGCCCTCCGAAAGCAACGACAATGTGCCTTCGATGGCATCAAGGGGATTGAACGGTTGCTGTTCGATTTCCGAGCGGCGTCCGAACACTCGCATGTGATCAACCACCCGTGCGGCGCGCTGAACCTGAGCGTCGATTCGATTGAGTTTGTCGGTCAGGTAATCGACCTGCACATCGCCGTTGCTCAGCCGCTTGAGCACGTTGACGATGGCCATGCGCATCACATTCAGAGGTTGATTGATTTCGTGCGCGAGACCGGTAGCCATTTCGCCGAGGGTGGCCATTTTCGCGCTCTGTGTGAGCTGCTGCTGCGAGCGGCGCACCTCCGTGTTGTCGCGTCCCACTGCTTGTACTTCGAGCAGTCGCCCATGCTCGTCGAACACTCCGCGATCCGACCAGACCCACCACGCATGTTCGCGGCCGGGCAGGCGCAGATTGATTTCGGCAGTACTCACCGGTAGTTGCGGGGTCAGTTGCGCCAAGCGCTGGTTGAACGCTTCGCGTTGTTCGTCGGACATCCAGCTGCCGAGGTTAACCCCGGTCAGCTCCTCCGGTGCACATTCCAGATACTTCGCCAGGGGCCGGTTGCCGAAGATCAGCGTCAGGTCCGGGCGATAGCGGCAGATCATCGCCGGCGAATCTTCCACCAGAATCCGGTAGCGTTCTTCGCTGGCCCGGACCTGTTCAGCGGCGAGCGTCGCCTCGGTGACATCCAGCCACAGGCCCACCGCTTCCACCGGCAAACCGAGATCGTCGCGCAGCAGTTTGGCTTCATCGAGCAACCAATGTGCCTGGCCTTGCTGGTCGAGAACCCGATAGCGCGTGCTCACCGTGCCCTCGCGCAGCAATTGGCGGGTGCGCTGGAAATAGACGGAGCGGTCGTCGGGGTGCACATGCTCGACCAGTGCGCCGTCGGCGCAGTCGGCCAGACTCCAGCCCAGCAGCGGTTGCAGGCTGGCGCTGAAAAAGGTCGGTTGCAGCGCACCTTCGACGTAGCGCTGCACATAGATCACCGCCGGTGAACTGGCGATCAGGTTATCCAGCCGCGCGTGTGCGGCGGCGGCCTGTTGCTGCTGATTCTTGATGTCGCTGATGTCCAGCATGAATCCCACGAGTCGGCGTTCGGCACCGATGCCCAGCGCCTGGCCCTGTACGCGATACCACATCGGTGGTGCCTCTTCGGTGCGTTGCAGGCGCACGCAAAGCTCCAGCGGCGAGCCTTCATCTTGCAAGGATTGCAGGTTACTGCGCAGTTCATCCCGGTCGGCGGGGTGTACACGGGCAAACCAGTCCTGAAGCGACAGGCGTGTTGCCGGCAGGCCGAGGTTGTTGGCCAGTGCCTTGGCCAGTTGCACCTCGGCGCTGTCAAACACTTCCCACCACCCGGTGCCCAGCAGCGCCTGGAGGATCTCCAGGCGTTCCAGTTGTTGCTGATGATGGTGCTCACGCAAGCGCTCCAGCAGGGGTGCGGCGATGGCGGTGGCCAATGACTGCCAGTCACGATCGCTGAGGTCTGGCGCCTGTTGCCGGGCGTCATAACAGGCACAGAGCAACCACGCCGCCACACCCCGAGCGTCGCAGTAGGGCACGGCAAAGCCAGGATGGGGGCCAGCCACGCTACCCAGTCGCGGCTGCTCGCTGGCATTCAGTTGTTGAGGCGCCGCGCTGTTCAGGCTATCCAGCGCAGTACCCAGACGTTGTCCCGGGTGCCACAACTGCGGCGCGTCGAGCGCGGTGTAGTGTTGATGGATCTGCCAGCCCTGTTCCTGATCGTCGAGCAACGCCACCGCCAGACACGGGATATGCAAGTGCTGGCTGACGCGTTGCAATTGTTCGCCGAGTACGTCCGCAAGGCGCACGAGGCTGCACTGACACAACTGATCGCGGATCTGTCCCGCGAGCCGTTGGCACTGCTCACGACTGTGTGCCTGACGCCGCTCGCTCAACAGGTCTCCGATGTCGAGCAAGTGCATCAGCCAGCCTTCACTCCGGGGCTCGATCCAGCCGCGTAAATGCAGCGGGGGGCCGGCCTGGCTGAAGAAGTCCAGATCGAGTATTTGCCCCTGCCAGTCCTGCGGCCGACCTTCAACCACAAGGCTGCTCTGAGGCAAAAGGTAGTCGGTCAGGTGTGTGAGCGGACGGGCCGTCAACTGCACCAGCGCATGGCGTACCGGGCCGCTCAGGTGCTCGACGTGACCGTCATTGTCCAGATACACCTGCAGGCCGACGCTCTGCACCAGAGGGGAATTCGGGCCGTCAGGCAAGCCCGGCGGTCGATTGAGCAGGCGGCCGAGCAAGGTGTGGCCCGCACTCAAAACTGCAGGCTCGAGGAGGCGCGCAATGTCGCCGGCAGACGCGGCACCGGGCCGATTCCCGGCAGCACCAGAAACGGCAGTGCCTGATTCAGTTTGGACGTGGGGTAATTGATGCTCACCGTCAGCAACCCTCCGACATAGGTGATGCTGCTGTCGGTGGCGGCGTTGAAGTTCAGTGCCCCAGGCAGCCATCCCAGTTGCCGGGTCAGTTCGGTGCGGGCGAGGTTGGTCAATGCAGTCGAGTAGTTGGCGGTGGCCGGATCCAGCGCCACGCTGCGGCGCACTGCCTCGGCGGTGGACTCGTTGAATGACTGCATCAACAACAGCGGCAGGCTGTAGCTCACCAAGCCGTAAAACACCGCGAAAAACACCACGAACACCAGGGCGAACTCAATGGCCACGGCGCCTTTTTGCTTGCGGGGGAGGTTGGTTTTCATGAGTGCGTCTACCCTGACAATCACTACGTAATGTCAGCATAGAATCAATCGGCCAAAACGGACGTTTTTTAGCGCATGCACAGCATTGTCCTACTGATCTGGCTGACGCTTTGCGCGGCGCAGGATGCCCGACAGCGGCATATCTCCAATGTGCTCACGCTGGGGGGCGGCGCCTTGGCAATGGTCTATCTGTTGGGCACCGGCAACACCTGGCTTGGAGCTGAAGCGGTTCAGGGCGGTTGGGCCGCATTACTCGCTCTGGTGCTGACGTTGCCCGGTTATCGATGGCGCCGATTGGGCGCCGGCGATGTGAAACTAATGACAGCCTTTGGTCTTGCGACGGACGGTCAGCTGTTGCTTTACACGTTTATCGGCGCCGCACTCGCCAGTTTGATGTGGTTATTGCTTGCGCCAAAACTCTGGCTGCATATGAGTCAAGGGGTTAGGCAACGTCTACGATATCTGGAGCCATCAAAGTCAAAAAAGCTGCCATTTGCACCGTTCGTGTTGAGTGGAGCGCTACTGGCTTTGCTTTGGATCCATTAGTCGCCAGCTGCCACTACTGCTATGTACATAGTAGGAAAGTGGGTCTACTTTCAAATCAGCGGTTATACAGCCACCTGCGCTGAGTACAGGAACGGTCAGCCTTTTGGCCTGAGCATGGAGTTGCAAGTGAACAAGCTTACGTCCGTTGTGAAGGTTCTCGTGGTCGACGATCAGCCACTGATTGTCGAGGAACTGTGCGAATTTCTCGAAAGCAGCGGCTACCGTTGCGTGCCTTGCGAATCCAGCAAGCAGGCCATCGAGCAATTTGTCGAAAACCCCGCCATCGGCCTGGTGCTGTGCGATCTGCACATGCCGGACATGGACGGTATCCAGTTGGTGCAGGAACTGCAGCGTCTTTCGGGCAAGCACCGGGTGTTCGAGGCCATCATGCTCACCGGTCGCGCCGACAAGCAGGATGTGATCAAGGCATTGCGTGCCGGAATCGCCGATTACTACCAGAAGCCGATCAACATGGACGAGCTGCTGGAGGGTTTGCAACGTCAGGAAGCTGCCTTGCAGGAACGGCAGAAAACCCTGCAACTGGGACACTTGAACGAGAAGCTCCAGTATCTCTCCGAGTCGATCGACGACCTGTACCAAGACCTCGACAAGGTGCGACGCGCGCCGGCACCGAGAAGCGATGAGCTATCGGCTGAAGGCGACGGGCTGGAAATCCCGGCGATCTTCAATCAGCTGTCACCGCGTCAGCTCGATGTCGCGCGGCTGGTCGGCAAAGGCCAGACCAACTACCAGATCGCCTGTGAACTGGGAATCACCGAGAACACGGTCAAGCTGTATGTCTCGCAGGTGTTGCGTTTGACACACATGCATAACCGCACTCAGTTGGCCCTCGCATTGTCACCAGGCACTTCAGGATTACGCCAGCGAGTGACCGCGCACTGACCTCTGTTTGTCCCGGACATCCGCCCGGGTCAAACCTTTCGATTTCAACCGATATTGGTCTTGGCCTTGGGAAACAGGTTGTCCAGGGTTTCCAGCAGGCGCACGTGATAGATCGGCTTGCGAAACAGATCGAGAACCTGCAGGCGCAGCATATCGCTGACGTCCTCCATGTCCGCATGCCCGGAGGTGACGATCACCGGCAGGTGCTGGCGCGAAGTGTGTTCACGCAGGCGCTTGATCAGCGACATGCCGCTTTCTTCCGGCATGCGCAGATCGGTGATCACCAGGGCGATATCGGGATGGCGGGTCAGATGGTGCAGCGCAAGCTTTACCGATGTTGCGGTGTGGCAAGTGAAGCCCTCGCCTTCCAGCAACTCCGCCAACTCCAGCAGTGCATCCTCTTCATCGTCGACGAGAAGCAACTGCTGGCGAGGAGGTACGGAAGAGTTCATGGGCAACACCTGCAATGGACTGAGTTCTGACGGTAGAACCCAATGGGCGCATTGACAAGTTATCCGCCCAACGCAGTCTGGATCGACGTCAGGATTGCGGTAACCCGAGTACCAATGCCGTTACCGAAGGCGGCTATCACCAGCGCCACCAGACCCACGACCAGCGCGTATTCGATGGCTGATGCTCCTTCGGTGTCTTTGGCCAGGCCTTTGACGAACGCCACTTGAGCTTTGATTTTGCGGGCTACCCGGGAATACGACATGAGAGTTCTCCTTGAGCACACCAGGTGTTGCGCGTTCGCAACATGATTTCCCTGTGCCAGCATCAGCATTGTCGGCATTTTCAGGACCAACAACTGTAAGAACGAATTAATACCAAAGTAGTGAGGCACTGTTTCGCGTTTCAAAACCGCTTTTGGCGCATCAGCCCTCTACTTTCGCTGGATATTTCAACCTTCGTAATGGCGTTTTGTTCTTCCTGCGCTACCGTCAAATAGCGAAATAGTTACTTGTTCATAGCTGCCTGATTGCGAAGTTATCTCGTTGGAAGTACGGGTCATTGCATAAGAAGAGCACGCAGCGGGAAAGGGAGAGCCGTCATGAACAGTCGCGTCACTTTGGGCCTGGCCGGATTGTTTCTGGTGGGGGCCATCATCGCCGGGTATTGGGGACTCACTTTGGGTCGGCAACCTGTCGCCGCTGAACCGGTCGCGACCCCCGTAGCCGTTCCTGTGGAACCAGCGCCAGCCGCTCCCGCCGCGGTGGAGGATCCGAGCCGCCAGCCAGTCGTCGTGCTGCTACGCGATATCGCCCCTTTCGTGAAAATCACTGCCGCCGATGTCGCCGTGGAGAAAGTACGAACAGCACCGGCCGGTAGCCTCGGCAATGTCGATCAGGTCATCGGACGCACGCCGTGGCGGCCGTTGAGTGCCGGCACCTGGCTCAGTGACGAGAGCTTCGAACCTGGCAGTCAACTGTCGAGGATGATTCGTCCCGGCGAGCGTGCACTGGCTGTGGCCGTTGATGAAGTGATCAATGTCGGCGGGCAACTGGCGCCGGGCGATTACGTCGACGTGCTGCTGTTTCTGCGCAAGGACGAAGTGAATCCACAACCTTCTGCGCAACTGGTAATCCCGGCGGTCCGGGTGCTGGTGGTCGGCAGCCAGACAGGACTGACCAACGACGGCCAGCCAACCGGCGCGGCCCGCAGCGACGACGAACGCCTCAAGCAGGAACAGCAACGCATGGCCGCACGCAGTGTGGTGCTGGCGGTGCCGGAGCCAATGCTCAGCCGCTTGATGCTGGCGTCCGGTGCTGGTGTGTTGCGCCTGGCCGTGCGCAGTGCCGATGAGCAGCAATTGGCGAAGTATTGGGCAGGCCAAAACGATGTTGCGACGCGCCTTGATACACCGCGTCGCGAACTTCTGGAGTTCAGTCAGCTGTCACTGGCGACGCCACCCAGACCCATGGCCGTAGCCGGTGCACCGGCCCCGCGCAAAGCGACCGTCGAAGTGATCCGCGGCGCCGAAACCACCCCACCCACTCCCTGAATCGAGCAAGGACGCCTTTACATGCGCAGACGCTTTACGCCCCTGTTCAACGGCTTGCTTCTGGCCCCGCTGCTGGGTATTGCCGCCAGCGGCAGTGCCGTCGCCGCGACTGGCAATTGCGCAGCACTCGGCCAGTTGCCGGCCACGCTGGAAGTCGGCGAGGGCTTGCAGCAGGCGCTGCAATCACCGGTGGCGATCACCCGAGTCGCGGTGGGCGACCCGAAAATCGCCGACGTGCGCGTGACCGGCGATCAAGGGGTGTTGGTGACCGGTGTCGCTCCCGGCGCAACCACCCTGATGATCTGGAGTGCCTGCGCCAGTGCACCGCGTCAAAGCATGGTGTTCGTCCAGGGCAAGGCCAGTGCGGCGATGACAGCCGTGGCATTGCCGGCCAGCGAAGATCCGACACTGCCGTCGCAAGTGCAGACCGACATCCGCTTCGTCGAGGTCAGCCGTACCAAATTGAAAGAGGCCGGTACGCAGATTTTCGGCAAGGGCTCGAACAATTTCCTGTTCGGCGCACCGGGCACGGTGCCTAACACCGGCGTCACGCCAGGCGTGGTGCCGTTGCGTAATCTAGACCCGCGCATCGCGGTGCCGAGCATCCCGCTAGCCAACGACATGTTCAACATTGTCTGGGGCGGCGGCAGCAGTAAATTCCTCGGCATCGTCAATGCGCTTGAGGGCAGCGGTTTTGCCTACACTCTGGCCCGCCCGAGCCTGGTGGCGCTGAGCGGACAGAGCGCCAGCTTTCTGGCCGGCGGTGAAATCCCGATCCCGGTCCCCAGCGCCAACAGCAACAGCTATTCCATCGAATACAAGGAATTCGGCATTCGCCTGACACTGACCCCGACCGTCGTCGGCCGCGATCGCATAGCCCTCAAGGTCGCACCGGAGGTCAGTGAGCTGGACTACAACAACGGCGTTACCATCGGTGGCACCAGGGTGCCGGCGTTCACCATTCGCCGCACCGATACCAGCATTTCACTGGCCGATGGCGAGAGTTTTGTCATCAGCGGCCTGATCAGCACCAACAATGCCTCCGAAGTGAACAAGTTTCCCGGGTTGGGCGATATCCCGGTGCTCGGTGCGTTTTTCCGCAACTCCTCGGTCAACCGCCAGGAGCGCGAGCTGCTGATGATCGTCACCCCGCACCTGGTACAGCCGCTGGCCGCGAATGCACCGTTGCCGTCGCTGCCGGGGGAAAAACTGCGTAATTACGACCCGAACTGGTACCGCCTGTACTTCCTGGAAAATGGCAACTTCGATAAACGCAGTGGGCTATCGCAATGAGTCAGAGCCTCAGCCAGACCTTCCTGGCCATCACCCGCAACGACACCGATCTTGAATGGTTGCAGGGCGCACTGGCGCCGCTGGGCCAAGTGGTCAGCGCCGGCGGCGGCAGTCTTGACGAATTGCTCGCGTTGGTCGATGTGACCTTCGCCAGCCTGGTGTTCGTCGGTCTCGATCGCGACCATCTGGTGGCGCAAAGTGCCTTGATCGAAGGCGTACTGGAAGCCAAGCCGATGCTCGCCATCGTGGCCCTGGGCGATGGCATGGATAATCAACTGGTGCTCAATGCGATGCGCGCTGGTGCGCGGGATTTCGTTGCCTATGGTTCACGTTCCAGCGAGGTTGCCGGGCTGGTTCGACGCCTGAGCAAACGCCTGCCGGCGGTGACGCCGAATGCCCAGCTTGGTGGCCTGACCGTGCTTTACGGCGTGCAAAGCAACGCCGACGGTGCGTTGCTCGCCAACCACATGGCGCTGGTCGTGCAGAAGAGCGGTCAGCAAACCCTGTTGCTCGATCTTGGCTTGCCGCGCGGTGATAGTCTGGCGTTGCTGGGGCTGGAGAGTTCGTTCCATTTCGGCGATGCCTTGCGTCACTTACGGCGCCTTGACGCGACCCTGATCGACAGCGCATTCACCAGCGCCGAGGCGGGCCTGCGCATTCTGGCGTATGCCAGTGGCGACGAGCCGCTCGAGCGCACCAGTGCCGCTGAGTTGTACATGCTGCTCAGCGCGTTGCGTCAACACTTCCAGCACATTGTGGTCAACCTCACCGGTCAGCCGGACAGCGAAGCCTTGCGCACCTTCGTCAGCCATTGCGACAAGCTGTTGTGGTACACCGACCAGAACGTCCTCGATTGCCGGCGCAACCTGACGGTGCTCAATCTGTGGCGGGAAAAAGGCATGAAACTCGACCACGGGCGCTTGTTGGTCGACCGTTATCTGCGCAACGTCGCGCCAGACTCCGACACGCTCGGCAAGACGTTTGGCCTGGAGGTGATCGCCGTGCTGGCGTGTAGTCCGGAGCTGCGCCTGAACGCGAAAAACCAGGGCGTCACGCTGTTTGAACTCGCCCCGCGCGAAGCCCTCAGTCAAAGCCTGCGCACTCTCGGCGAGCGTCTGGCCAAACGCTCCGAAGGCTTGGCGAAACCCAAAATCAACTGGTTCAACCGCCTGCGGGGCACCTCATGAACGGGGAGCAACTGTTTGGCGGGCAGCAACGCCACTCAACCGGTAATACCGATCACGACGGTCTCAAACTGGTGCTGCACCGCTACATCATCGACGCCATCGAGGAGTCCGGGAAAAACCTGCTGGAAGGTTCGCGGCAGGTGCTTTCGCAGTTTGTCATCGACAAGGTGGCCGAATACATCGCACGCCTGCACCTGGCGATTTCGCGATATGAAATGGAGCGACTGGCTGAAGAAATCGTCGACGAGCTGACCGGTTTCGGCCCACTCGAAGTACTGCTGCGCGACAGTGCGGTGACCGAAATTCTGGTCAACGGCCCGTACCGGGTGTTCATCGAGCGCGACGGTGTGTTGCACATGAGTGATCTGCGTTTTATCGATGCACATCACGTCGAGCGCGTCATGCAACGCATCCTCGCCCCGCTCGGGCGACGTCTCGACGAGTCCTCGCCGATGGTCGATGCGCGGCTGCCCGATGGCAGCCGCGTCAACGCGATCATTCCACCGATTGCCCTCGACGGCCCGTGCCTGTCGATTCGAAAGTTTCGCAAGGACATGCTCAAGAGCAGCGACCTGATGGCGATGCAAACCATCGACCAGGCGATTTTCGACTTTATCGAAGAGGCGGTAGGCAAGCGCTGCAACATCCTCATCAGCGGCGGTACCGGCACCGGTAAAACCACCTTGCTGAACATTCTCAGTCAGTTGATCAATCCCCACGAACGTCTGGTGACCATCGAAGACGTCGCTGAGTTGCAACTTGGCCACCCGCATGTCGTACGGCTGGAAACCCGCCCGCCGAATGCCGAGGGCCACGGCGAAGTCAAGGCCAGCGACCTGATCCGCAACGCCCTGCGGATGCGTCCCGACCGGATCATCCTTGGCGAGATTCGTGGGGTGGAAGTGGTCGATGTGCTGACCGCGATGAACACCGGTCACGACGGCTCGATGAGCACCGTGCACGCCAACAATGCGCAGGATGCGCTGCTGCGCCTGGAGACACTGGTGGGCCTTACCGGCCGCACGATCGCCGAGCGTACCCTGCGCCAGATGATCTGCGCCGCCCTCGACGTGATTATTCAGCTGACTCGCATGCCCGACGGCCGCCGCTGCGTCAGCGAAGTAGTGGAAGTGGTCGGTGTGCGCGACGACGTCTATGTCACCAACACGCTGTTTCGCCTCGACCGTCGCACCGGCTTCGGTTTTCTGCGTGAAGCGGTGAACCCGGCCGGTGACAAATTGCGCCGCGACCCGGCGCATCCGCATTGAGGGGCACGGCATGCTCAAGCCGCTATTGCTGATCGTGATTTGCCTGGCTTTGCTCGGCCTGTCGTTGCGCCTGTTTTACAACGGCTGGCGGCAGAGTGGCTCGGAGCGCGTGCTCGAGCGGCTGAGTCAGGGGCAGCCGCAACTGGCAGGCGAAGAACCGCGTTGGGCAGGCCTGGAGCGTGCGTTCTTGCGCGCCGGTCTGGGGCGCCCGACTGATCGACTCGGCGTGTGGCTGCTGTTGTGGGCATTTGCAACATTGATCGGCTTCGCCGTCGCCGGGTGGGTGGGTTTGCTGGTACTGATGGCGTTGCCGCCGGTAGTCATGCGGCTGTATATCAGTTGGCGTTACCAACGGCGATTGCGGCGCATGATCGAACAATTGCCGCAACTGCTCGACCACACGGTGCGCAGCCTCAAGTCTGGACGCACCCTGGCAGATGCCGTACTCGGTGGCATCGAGGCCAGTGAAGCGCCTCTGAAAGACGCCATGGGTCGGGTGCAGCGCAACGTGCAGTTGGGGGTCAGTTTGCCTGACGCGGTGGCGGATCTGGCCGAGCTTTACGAGCGGGATGAGTTTCGCCTGTTCGCCCTTGGCCTCAAGGTTAATCATCGCTACGGCGGCAACGCCAGCGAGCTGCTGGAAAACCTGATCAAGATGATCCGCGAACGTGACCAGGCCTCACGCCAATTGCGTGCCATGACCGGCGAAACCCGGCTCACCGCGTGGGTACTGGGACTGTTGCCGATCACCATGGCGGGTTATTTCCTGCTGTCCAATCCAGTGTATCTGGTCGCCATGTGGCACGACCCGTCCGGGCAGCGCATGCTCGCTGCGGCGTTCGGCATGCAGGTGATCGGCAGCCTGTTGCTTTGGCGGATGTTGCGCAGCCTATGACCACGCCTCTGATAATCAGCGCTTTATTCTTGCTCGGTGCCGCGGTGCTGTTGATCGCCAATCTGTTGGAGCAGCGTCGGCGCAGCCGGCAGATCAGTCGTCGGCTCGATGGCGAGATGATTCGCGAGAATCGTTTTGGCAACCTCCTGCAAGTGCTCGGCGAAAGCAAGGTCGGCCAGCACAGCGTAAAGATTGACTATGAAACCCAGACGCTGCTCAACCGCCTCGGCTGGCGCAGTGCGCGGCAACGTTCGCTGTTCGCCGCCTGCCAGATCGGCTCTCCGCTGTTAATGCTCGCCTTGGTGCTGTTGCTGCAAGGGGTGTTCTTCCCCCACGTGGAAAAACAGTGGATTGCGCCATTGTTTGCCCTCGGCGTCGGCTACCTGCTGCCCAAACGCCTGCTGGTAATGGCGGTGGCACGTCGGCAGAAACGACTGGCGAGCGAGATCATCACGTTCCTGCCGCTGCTGCGCATTCTCTTTGAGTCGGGCATGGCGGTGGAGCAGGCGTTACGGGTGTTGAGCCACGAGGCCCAGGCGCTGTTGCCCGTGCTGACGCAAGAGCTGCGTCTGGTCCTGGTGCGGGTCGACTCGGGTCTCGAACTGGGTGAAGAACTGAACAAGGCCACCCAGCTGCTGGCGGTGGACGAGTTCACCGACACCTGCGTGATCCTTCAGCAATTGCTCTATCAGGGCGGCGGCGCGATGAAATCGTTGCTGTCGCTCAAGCAATTGCTTGACGACCGGCGCCTCACCCGGCTGCAGGAATACATATCGAAAATGTCCGCCAAAATGTCCGTCGTGATGATGCTGTTTCTCTTCCCGGCGTTGTTGATTGTCCTGGCTGGCCCGGGCTTCACCGCCCTGGCCAAGGCCTTGGGTGCTTAGAGGGATCGTGATGAAAGCAATGATTGCAGGTGCATGCCTTGTGTTACTCGGTGGCTGTGCCAATACCGGACAGACCCCTTGGGAGGCGCTGAGCAGCAACGCCAGTTGCGGCAAATTGAATTCGGAGCAGCAATTGTCCCTGAACCTCGCCGACGACATGGCCAATGACGGCAAGCTGCACGCCAGCCTTGCCAACCTGCAGAGCCTGCCGGACAACCTCGCCGATGTGCGCTTGCGCAAAGCCCGGGTTTACCGTTTGCTTGGGCGCAGCGAGGCAGAGCCGCTTTATCGTGGTTTGCTCGGCACCTGTCTGGCGGCCGAGGCCGAGCACGGTCTGGGGCAACTGGCCGCGGCCAAGGCCGATTACGGCCAGGCCCAGGCTCATCTGCAACGTGCCGCACGGTTGGCGCCAACCGACGAAAAAATCCGCAATGACCTGGGCGTGGTCTACCTCAATCAACTACGTATCGAAGACGCGCGCTTCGAATTCCTGACGGCTATGGAACTCAAGCAAAGCGATCAACTGGCCGCGCTGAATCTGGTGACGCTGTTGCTGTACCAGGATGACTGGACCCGTGCCGGTGAACTGGTCAGTCGTCTGGGCCTCAGTCCTGCGCAATTCAGCGAAGCCCAGAGCCGCGCGGAAAAACTCAAGGTGCCGGCGAAGGCCCCGGCTTCGGCCGCCGTCACGGCCATGCTCAAGTAAGGAGAGCTGCGATGAAAGCCGCGATTGTCTGCTTCAGCCTGTTGGCCTTGCCACTGGCCAGTCACGCCATCGACGCGGGGCCGGCCTCGGCCCAGCAACAGGAAACCGAAGGCTGGTTGCAGTTGCAGGCCCGGAACAAGGTGCCCTCGCCGACACTGCAAACCGTCACCCCAGCCGAGCGTGAGCTGGCCATGCAACGCTGGTTGAAAAGTTACCAGCACGATATTCCAGTGTTTTTCGACCAGGACCAGGGTGGCAAGGTCGACAGTGGATCGGGGGGGGGAACGCCTTAAGATCAACCTGCATCGTCGTTTATCATCGGCCGCGCGGAATCTGCAGCATCGATTCCGGCCGGCGGAGTCTCGATCGTGACGCGATCAACAGAAAAATTGACGCCATCACTTTGACTTTTGTGTGGTATCAAAATGATGGCTCGTGTACATTCCCCGCGCCCGAACCAGGACGACCTGGTGGGACGGTAGGGATGCCTGAATCATGTAATGAACCCTGCTGAAACTGTTTCTCATGTTTTGGAAGGGAATCTCGCGTGACTATCGTATGCCTGCGCCGCTCTGTCCTGGCGCTCTCCATCTCCGCCGCCGCCGCTTTGCACACCTCTATGGCTGTCGCCGCCGGCGCGAGCCTGAACCACGACCTGAGTGGCGGCCCGCTGACCAGTAACCTGCAGAACTGGGGGCTGATCACTCTGAGCGGTAACGGCAATATCGCTCCTGTTTCCCAGGTGAGTACGACCTACGGCGCACAGCTCTCGGGGGTGACGGCGGATCAACTGCGCAACACCGGCAATATCCGGATTGACGGCGCCAGGTTCGGCACCGGGATCAGTCTGGGGACCGCTGGAGTGGTGCCGACCAAAATCGCCGGCGCGCTGCTCAACGAAGGCTCTATTTCAGTTCACGGTCTGGCCGACGCTGGCACCTCCAGCGGTATTTCCGATCTCGGCAGCACGCTGGGCGATTCGTTGGTCAACAGTGGCAGCATCGACGTCAGCGGCCAGACCGCCAGTGGCCTGTTGCTGGTGCATACCAACATGACCGGGCTCAGCAACCGAGGCACCATCACCGCAAGCGGCACCGACGCATTGGGCGTATTGCTCGATGGCGCGACGCTGAGCCAGTCGGTCAACAACACCGGGACTATCCGTGCGACCGGTGCCAATGCCGAGGCGGTAGTGTTCGAGGGGGTCAAGTTCAGCGCTCCAGCGAGCGCCAATTCCACCGCGCTGTGGAACGGCGGAACCATCTCCGGCGAGGACATCGGTGTGCATGTCAGTGGCCAGGCCAGTGGCGCCCGGCCTTTCGGCATCTATCAAATGAACGGGTTGATCGAGGGTGGCAAGGCGGCGATCCAGGTCGATGACGGCACGAGCTACTTTTATTTCTATGGCGGCGCGGTGAAGGGTGACTTGCTCGGCCTGTCTGGAGTACTGGTCGACGGTGATGCGACTTTCGACGGTTCGACCATCCGCTCCGGCTACGTCACCATCGAAGAGGGCACGCTGACCCTGATGAAGCCGCACACCACCTTCATCGGCGACTTCGATATGGAAGAGTCGAACTCGGTGCTGGAGATGTACCTGGGCAATGACACCAACCCGGCGCTGCCTGTGCTGAAAGTCACCGGCACCACCGATATCGCCCCGGGCGCGCAGCTGCGTCTGCTGGCGCGCTCCAGTGATTTTCGCGTGAGCCCCGGTGGAACGCGTTACACCCTGATCAGCTCGGGGAATCTGGTCGGTGGCAACAACCTGACCGTGACCTCGACCTCCGCGCTGCTGGATGTGAAGAGTTTCGGTGTGGTCGGTAACGACATCACCAGCGTGGTGACGACCAAGTCGAGCGAGGTGCTGGCCGAGAACACCCTGGCAGTCGGCGGCAGTGATAACGCGGCGACGGCGGTCGGGCATGTGCCAGGACTGCTGGCACGCCTCGATGAACAGGATCCGGTGTTCCAGGCATTCGCCAACGCGAGCACCGATGCCGAACTGGCGCGCCTGAGTGAAACCCTCAGCCCGGATGTCAGCCGTGGTGTACTGCACGCGGCGACCAACAGTCAGACGCTGGTCTCGGGCGTGATCAATGATCGCTCCAGTCGCGCACGCTCAGCCACCGGCGCCCCGGAAAAAGGCGTATGGCTGCAAGCCTTGAGCAGCGATGCCAATCAGGACGAGCGCCGTGGTGTCGCCGGTTATGACGCCGACAGCCACGGGATCGCGGTCGGTGCCGATGGTCAGTTGAATGCCGATACCACATTGGGTCTGGCTTACAGCTACCTCGATACCGATGTGAAATCCGATCTCGGCAACAAGACCAAGGTCACCGGGCATGCGCTGACGCTGTACAGCAACTGGGTGCATGACAACTGGTTCTTCGACTCGTCGTTGATGTACGGCTGGAACGATAACGAATCCAAACGTTATATCGCTGGCACTCAGGCCAAGGCTGATTACGACAGTGATGTATTCGGCGTGAGCGCACTGGCCGGGTACAGCCTGCGGCTGATGCCTGATGTGGTGCTGGAGCCTCAGGTCGGCGCGCGCTATGCCAATGTCGGCATGGATGCGTATCGCGAGAAGGGCAGCTCGGCGTCGCTGAATGTCGGCAGTCAGCGTTATGAAGTCGGTGAGATGGGCGTCGGTGCACGTCTGGCGGCGGCATTCGATGTCGGCAGCGGCAGCCTGGAACCGGAAGCGAAGCTGATGGCCTGGCATGACTTCATCGGTGACAAGGTCAGCACCACATCGGCCTTCGTGCTGGGGGGCGAGTCGTCCGTCAGCCGCGGTACAACTCCGGTGCGTGACAGCTATGAACTGGGCCTGGGCGCCAACTACCGGATGGGCGCGTGGAGCGTCGGCGGCTCTTACAACTATCTGACCTCCAGCGGTTTCGACTCCGACAGTTTCACTGCGAAGGTGCGTTACGCGTTCTGATCCACATCGCGTAAAACCTGTGGGAGCGAGCTTGCTCGCGAAGGCGTAGTGTCAGTCGGCAAAAATGCTGACTGATCCACCGCTTTCGCGAGCAAGCCCGCTCCCACAGGGATGTGCGCTGCAATGTGAGAGCAAGCCCGCTCCCACAGGGATGTGCGCTGCAATGTGAGAGCAAGTCCGCTCCCACAGGGATGTGCATTCCAATGTGGGAGCGAGCCTGCTCGCGAAAGCGGTCTGCCTGCTCAGTTGATTGATCTGACACCCTACAGTTGATAGCTGAAACTGATGCTGTAACGCGCCCGACGATTGAACGTATCCAGCGCTTCATCGGACATCGGCTTGGCGGCCTCCAACGCAATGTTGTAGTACTTGGCATCGCCAAAACGCAGACCTACTGCTGCCGATGACAGGTCATTGCGCTGCACCGCCAGCTTGTTGAACCAGGTTTTCGAACGGTCCAGCACCACGTATGGCTGCAGGATGCGCACCCAGTTGCCGTCGCGATTGAAACTGTAGTTGATCTCGTAAGCCGCACCCCAGCCCTTGTCGCCCGATGCCTGATCGTCCGGGTAGCCACGGCCGAAATTCTGCCCGCCGAACACCGCGCGTTCGCTGTCAGGCAGGGTGTCATCACTCCAGTACAGCGCGGCCGACAGCACGCCTTGCCAGTTGTCGAAGAACTTGTCGCTTTGCACCCCGGAGAGGCGCAGGCGCAGGAAGTTCAGGTCCAGCGCCGGGTTGTTGGAATGCGCGCCCATGCTGTCCAGACCCTGATACACGCCACCACTGAGAATCCGCAGTTGCCGGGCATCGCTCTTGCGCCAGTCGCCTTCGAATGCGAGGGCACGCACGTTAGTGCGCTCTTCGATGCTGAGCGGATAGCCGACCACGTCATAGCGGTTTTTGTCATCCACTGCATAGAGCCGCGCTCCCGCGTTAAGCAGCTCGTTGGAGGCGGCAATGAACGGGTGGCTGACACCGATGGAGTAACGATCGTCTTCCTTGTGCGGTTTGAGTTCGAAGCCATCGCTGGTGAGCACATTGGTGCCCGGATCGGCCCGGTAGCGCGAGGCAAACAGGCTCAGTTGCGTACCTTCGCTATTGAGGAACTGGTTGTAGTCCAGACGGTAGTAATGTTCGTGATCGTCCCCCGGCGGAAACAGCCCGCTCAGGGTCAGCTGCTCGCCCATGGCGGTCTGCGAGTTACTGCTGACCCCCAGCAATGCCTGCGTGCCGTTGCGGTTGTCTTCGGTGGTGCTCATGGTGCTGGTGAACGCTTTGCGGCTGGCCTGGGCCACCAGCGTCGTTGCGCCGTCGGTGGTGCCCGGCGGCGGGACTTGCGCCTGGATGGTCACGCCGGGGATGCGGGTCATCAGGGTGGTGTAGCGTTCGAAGGTCTTGCGGGTCAGCGGGCGTTCGGCCTGGATTTTGGCTGCCAGTTCGTCGAGCAGGCCTTTGACCCGGCCGACATCGCCCTGCACCTGCACATCGCGCACATAACCTTCGACCAGCACCACTCGGGCTACGCCGTCGTCGAAACGCTGTTGCGGCAGGAAGGCGTAGGACAGCAGATAGCCGTCCTTCTGGTAGCGCCGGGTGATGTCGCGTGTGGCTTCGATCAGGTCGGCGAGGCTGGTCTGATGGCCGATCAGGGGTTTGTAGACTTCGGCCAGTTCGTTGAGCGGGTAGATCGTGCCGCCTTCGATCTGCACGGTTTTCAGGTTGATTTTGGTCTCCATCAACAGCGGCTGCGCCGTGGCCGCGCCGGGGTCGGGTACTTGCAGGGGCGTGGCGGCGGGGCGATAAGCATCTGCCGGCAGGTTCGGCACGGGCAGGTTACGCGTGGTTTCGTTGCTGTTGAGAAAACTGGGCAGGGTGTCGGCGAGGGCGGCGGAACTGAGACTGAGGAACAGCAGGGATGCCATTACGCGCATAGGACACTCCATGGTCAGATCACAGCGCTGGGCTGAATTTTTCCTAAGAAAAAAGCGGAAGACTCGTGGGAATCTTCCGCCCTCAACCAAGCGTAGGCGCTGTAGGTGCGGCCGTCGAATCGGCCAGGTGCAATTTAGCGTTTGTTGCCTCCAAGAGCGCCGGTCAGACCACCGAGTACACCGCCCAGACCTCCGGTTGCGGTGCCTCCAGTGGCGGTGCCGCCGCTGACCAGTCCGCCGACCGCACCGACGGTGGCGCCGACGTTGCTGACCACACCACCCACGGCGGTGGTGACCGGGTTGTTGGTGGCGGCAATGGTGTTGCCGATCGTGCTGACCGCTCCGCCGACCTGGCCGGTGAGACCGGCGACCGGTGCACCGAGACCTGTAGTGGCACCGACCTGTTGAGTGAGACCGGTGACGGCGCTGGTGACTGGGTTCAGCCCTGCGCCGACGGTAGCGCCGACGGTGGCCAGTGGCGAGGTGGTGGCGGTGATCGGCGTGCCCGAGCCGCCGAGTACGGTGTTGAGCGAAGCGATGGTGTTGCCCAGTCCGCCAGCCGTGACGCCGCCGGCGCTGACCACGCCGTTGGTGCTGCCGGCGTTCAGACCGGCACCGACGTTGACCACGGCGCCGCCAACCGTTTGCAGCAAGCCGGTACCGCCCAGACCGCCGCCGAGACCACCGCCCAATCCGCCACCGGTGCTGGTGCCGTTATCCACCAGCCCCCCGGCCTTGCCGACAGTGGTGCCGACATTGGTCAAGGCGCCGCCGACGGTGTTGGTCAACGCGTTGCCACTGCCAGCACCGGTGACTTGACCACCCAGGCCTTTGACGGCGCCGCCGACCTGGCCGAGGACACCATTGAGCGGAGCGCCGAGGCCGGTTGCATCGCCGACTTTGTCGGTGGTGCTTTCAACCATGGCAATCACTGGCACCAAACCGTTGCCGACACTTTTAGTCACCGAGCCCAGTGGGCCAGTGGTAGTGGCCAGACTCAGGGTGTCGCCGAGCATGGTGACTTTTTCACCGACGCCATCGAGCACCGGTGCCACTTTGGTCACCACGCCGCCGACAACCGGGACGCTGCCGGTGGCGGTCGCCAGTTTGCTGCTCAGATCCGAGACGCCGGTACCGACATCTGAAACCACGCCACCGACCGAGGACGCCGTGACGCCCAGTCCGTTATCGACGGTGCCCAGTTTGCCGATGCCGTTGGCCACGCCATCACCCAGGGTAGTGACCACATTGCCTGTGGTTTTTACTGCGCTTTGCACCACGCCGCCCACTACTGGAACGGTGCTCAAGGAGTCGCCGACCTGACCGACACCACTGCCGACGCCTGCGACGGTGTTGCCGACATCCTGCACCAGGGTGGTAGTCACCAGCGGGGTGGTAGTCGGGTTGGTCGGATTGGTTGGATCCGTAGGGTCTGTCGGATTGGTAGGATTGGTCGGGTTCGTCGGATTGGTCGGGTTGGTCGTGCCGGTACCGCCAGTGCCACCGGTACCACCTGTGCCAGCGGTATCGGTGCCGCCAGTACCGCCAGTGCCACTGCTACCGCCTGTGCCACCAGTGCCGCCAGTGCCCGACGTCGCGCTGTCTGGCGAAGAGCTGCCGGAGCTGCTGTGATGGCCGCCACCGCCGCTGCTGCAGCCAGCGAGGCCAAGGGAGAGGATCAATGCCAGAGCTGTTGCCGATTTGCACCACACTTGAGTTTTCATGATTGAGATTCCTTGCACCTGTAACAACATTCGTCGTTTTCGATGGCTCACCGATCTGTCGCCGGTGATGCCTCGTCCGTGGTGCCAATCTCGATCGCGCGGTGCTTTTCCACCATTCTCAAGTTGGTATTAACGCCTTTATATATAAGGCGCCGCGCCGTGCCTAAGGACTAATACCCAGGATATAGACGCATAAAAAAAGGCCTTGAAAATCAAGGCCTGGAGTTTTTCAGAGTGCGGCGCCAAACGCGGAAAAACTTAAGTGATATATACACAATTTACAGGCTTGCCCGGGCGGATACTCAGGCAACCGGTTGCCACTGACCGACCATATGTTCCAGATCGCCGTTGCCGATCAGGCGCAACTCGCCGCTGGATCCCGGCGCACTCGCCAGCAATGAGACCTCGCTGGGCAAGCGCACCGGTTTGCGAAAGTGCACGGCGATTTCAAGGTTGGCCTTGGGTAAATGATCAGCCAGCGCGGCGAGGGTTCGTGCCTTGTTCCACAGACCGTGAGCAATCGCCGTGGGAAAACCGAACAGCTTGGCGCTGGCCGCGCTCAAGTGAATCGGGTTGTAGTCGCCCGAGACTTTGGCGTATTGCCGACCGATGTCGGCCGGGGCTTTCCATTGCGCGACTTGCGTCAACACCTGGGACGGTTCCCAGTGTTGCTCGACAGGTTCGCCCTCGAGTTTCACCCCGCGACAGAGCATCTGGCTTTCGGCTTCCCACAGCGGCCCGAGTTGATCATCGAGGCTGGTCAACACCTCGAAGGTCGCGCCTTTGGGATGCGGCTGCAGGTTATGCACGCGGACGCTGACTTGCGCGCGACTGATCCCGCCCATCGGCCGCAACACGCGAATGCGGTTGCTCAGGTGAATCAGCCCCAGCAACGGGAACGGAAACTCCTTGGCCGTGAGCAATTGCATCTGCAGGGCGAACGCGAGGATGTGTGGATAAGTTGGCGGCAGCAGGCCGTCATCGGTAAAGCCGCAGATCTTGCGATAGGCCGCCAGTTTTTGCGGGTCGACATCGACCCAGCAGCGCAAACCGCTGTCGGGCAGTCGGGTGCCGGTGATCTTGCGCCGTGTCGCGGCCCGCGCGTACAGGCCGGGCAGGCTCGGTTCACGATCGAGGGTGTGCCATTCAATGCTCATGCCTATGCCCCCAGAACACTTTGGCCACAGACCCGCAGCGCCTGGCCGGTAAATGCGCCGGTGCCCGGTTGCGCCAGCCACGCGACGGCTTCGGCGACGTCTTGCGGCAAGCCGCCCTGGCCCAGCGAACTCATGCGCCGTCCGGCCTCACGCAGGCCGAACGGGATGTGCGCGGTCATCTGGGTTTCGATGAAGCCCGGGGCCACAGCGTTGATGCTGATGCCGCGCTCGTGCAGCGTCGGCGCCCAGGCCTGAGCCAGGCCGATCAGGCCGGCCTTGCTCGCGGCGTAGTTGGTCTGCCCGCGATTGCCGGCGATGCCGCTGATCGAGGCCAGCAGAATCACCCGCGCATTGTCGTGCAGGGTGCCGCTGTCGAGCAGCGCCTTGGTCAGCACTTGCGGGGCATTGAGGTTGACCGCCAGCACCGCGTCCCAGAATTCCGGGGTCATGTTGGCCAGGGTCTTGTCGCGGGTGATCCCGGCGTTGTGCACCAGAATGTCGAGGCCGTCCGGCAGTTGTTCGATCAGGTGCGCGGCGGCATCTTCGGCGCAGATATCAAGGGTGATCGCCCGGCCGCCAAGACGTGCGGCGAGGGCTTCCAGATCAGTCTTGGCCGGGGGGACGTCGAGCAGAATCACCTCGGCGCCATCGCGGGCGAGGGTCTCGGCAATCGAGGCGCCGATCCCGCGTGCCGCGCCGGTGACCAGCGCCTTGCGTCCGGCCAATGGCCGGGTCCAGTCGGTGACCGGCGTGGCGCACGGGCTCAGGCGAATCACCTGCCCGGAAACAAAGGCACTTTTCGGTGACAGGAAAAACCGCAACGGCCCCTCAAGCTGATCTTCGGCACCCTCACCGACATAGATCAGTTGCAGCGTGCCGCCGCTGCGCAGCTCCTTGGCCAGCGAACGCGAAAAGCCTTCGAGCGCTCGCTGTGCACTGGACGCAAATGGATCGCGCAGGGTTTCCGGGGCGCGGCCCAGGATCACCAGGTGCGCGCTGCTGTCGAGGTTTTTCATCAGCGGCTGGAAGAATTCGCGCAGCTGTTTGAGCTGGTCGGTGTGCTGCAGATCACTGGCGTCGAACACCACGGCCTTGAGTTTCGGCCCGTGCCCGGGAATCCACGCCGTGGCCAGCGACGGTTCGGTGCCGTAGCTGTAGATCGCATCGGTCAGGCGGTTGGCGAACGCATTGACCCGCTCGGCCAGCGGCCCACCGCCGATCAGCAGCGCACCGTCCACCGGCCGCAGGCGTCCGGCCTGCCAGCGTTCCAGCCGCACCGGCGACGGCAGGCCCAAAGCCCCGACCAGACGGTGGCCGATGGATGAGTTGGCGAAGTCGATATAGCGGTCAGACATGGAACGCTCTCCAAAAGTTGGGGTTCAAAGTGTGGACTACCAACGGCAATCAATCGTTCGCTCCACGCAATAAGGCCTACGCTAGAACAGCAGAGTAGTTGGCCGCCGATGGTTGTGTGGCCAAACACAAATTCAGAAACAACGTTGAACCTTGTAGGAGTGACCTGTGGCGAGGGGATTCATCCCCGATCGGCTGCGAAGCAGTCGCAATGTATAGCGATTGCAATGAGGGGGCCGCTGCGCGACCCATCGGGGATGAATCCCCTCACCACAGGCTCACTCCTACAAAGGATTCAGGTGAATTCGATCATTTGGAAAAGGAGCTTTTCATGAGTCAGCTGCGCCGCGTCGCCATCATCGGTGGTAACCGTATTCCTTTCGCCCGCTCCAACGGGCCGTACGCCACTGCCAGCAATCAGGTGATGCTCACTGCTGCCCTGGAAGGCCTGATCGAACGCTACAACCTGCACGGCCAGCGCATCGGCGAAGTGGTGGCCGGTGCGGTGCTTAAATTGTCACGGGATATGAATCTGACCCGCGAATGTGTGCTCGGCTCGCGCCTCTCACCGGCCACCCCGGCCTATGACATCCAGCAAGCCTGCGGCACCGGGCTGGAGGCAGCGCTGCTGGTGGCCAACAAAATCGCCCTCGGCCAGATCGATTGCGGCATTGCCGGTGGCGTCGACACCACCTCGGACGCGCCGATCAGCGTCAGCGAAGGCTTGCGCAAAATCCTTCTGCAGGCCAACCGCGCCAAGACCACCGGCGACAAGCTGAAAACCTTTCTGCAACTGCGTCCGCGGCACCTGATCCCGGAATTCCCGCGTAACGGCGAGCCGCGCACCGGCCTGTCGATGGGCCAGCACTGCGAACTGATGGCGCAGACCTGGAACATCCCCCGTGAGGAGCAGGATCAACTGGCCCTCGAAAGCCATCACAAACTCGCCGCGTCCTACAGTGAAGGCTGGCACAACGATCTGATGACGCCTTTCCTCGGCCTGACCCGCGACAACAACCTGCGCCCGGACCTGACCCTGGAAAAACTCGCCACGCTCAAACCCGCTTTCGAAAAAAGCGCGAAGGGCACGCTGACGGCAGGCAACTCCACGCCACTCACCGACGGCGCCTCAGTGGTGCTGCTGGGCAGCGAGGAATGGGCAAAAGAACGTGGTTTGCCGATCCTCGCCTATCTGCGCGATGGCGAAGCGGCGGCGGTGGATTTCGTCAACGGTGCCGAAGGGCTGTTGATGGCGCCGGTGTATGCGGTTCCGCGCTTGCTGGCGCGTAATGGGTTGACCCTGCAAGACTTCGATTACTACGAAATTCACGAAGCGTTCGCCGCGCAGGTGCTGTGCACGCTCAAGGCCTGGGAAGACCCCGAATACTGCAAGACGCGTTTGGGGCTGGACGCACCGCTGGGTTCGATCGACCGCAGCCGGCTGAATGTGAAAGGCAGCTCGCTGGCGGCGGGGCATCCGTTTGCCGCGACCGGCGGGCGAATTGTCGCCAACCTGGCAAAACTGCTGGATGCGGCGGGCAAGGGTAGGGGGCTGATTTCGATCTGCGCCGCTGGCGGCCAGGGTGTCACCGCGATCATCGAACGTTGAGCACAATCCCCTGTGGGAGCGGGCTTGCTCGCGAAGGGGCCGTGTCAGGCGCCGTCATTGTGTCTGACAGACCGCTTTCGCGAGCAAGCCCGCTCCCACAGGGGAAATGAATGCCAATGTCAGATTCTGTCGCAAATGCCCTTGACGGCCGATAGCTACAAGTAAGGTGGGCTCGGCTATGATCGGCAAAGCTCGATTATTTCGGCACAGTGTGTGCATCCACAGGGTTCACAGGTCGGCAACCCCTCCCCGTAGCGCGAGGATTGCCGTATAACGAGTGACATTCGCGTGTTTGGTAATAAAGGACCCACAATAAAAGCTGATGAAGACTCCAAAACGCATTGAACCCCTGATCGAAGACGGTCTGGTCGACGAAGTGCTGCGCCCACTCATGAGTGGTAAAGAAGCAGCTGTTTATGTGGTGCGCTGCGGTAACCAGTTACGTTGCGCGAAGGTTTACAAGGAGGCGAACAAACGCAGTTTCCGCCAGGCAGCCGAGTATCAGGAAGGCCGCAAGGTGCGTAACAGCCGGCAGGCGCGGGCGATGGCCAAGGGTTCGAAATTCGGTCGCAAGGAGACCGAGGACGCCTGGCAGAACGCCGAAGTCGCGGCGCTGTTCCGTCTGGCCGGTGCCGGCGTGCGAGTGCCCAAGCCGTATGATTTTCTCGATGGCGTGCTGCTGATGGAGCTGGTGGCCGACGAATATGGCGATGCCGCGCCGCGTCTGAACGACGTGGTGCTGGAGCCGGATCAGGCCCGCGAATATCACGCGTTCCTGATCTCGCAGATCGTGCTGATGTTGTGTACCGGTCTGGTGCACGGTGACCTCTCGGAGTTCAACGTGCTCCTGACCCCGACCGGCCCGGTGATCATCGACCTGCCGCAGGCGGTGGATGCCGCCGGCAACAACCACGCGTTCAGCATGCTCGAGCGCGATGTGGGCAACATGGCGTCGTACTTCGGGCGCTTTGCCCCGGAGCTGAAGCAGACCCGCTACGCGAAGGAAATGTGGGCGTTGTACGAAGCCGGCACCTTGCACCCCAACAGCGTGCTGACCGGTGAGTTCGACGATCCGGAAGATCTGGCCGACGTTGGCGGTGTATTGCGCGAGATTGAAGCGGCGCGGCTCGACGAAGAGCGCAAGCAGGCGATCCGTGCGGCGGATGACGAGCCCAAGGGCAAGTCCGACGAACCACCGCCGCCACCGTGGATGCAGTAAGCGCTTGAACAGAAACCCGGCTTCGGCCGGGTTTTTTGTGCCTGCCGCATTTCCAGAACCACCGCAGATCCCCCTGTGGGAGCGGGCTTGCTCGCGAAGGGGCCGTATCAGCCGCCATCCTTGTTGGCTGACACACTGCCTTCGCGGGCAAGCCCGCTCCCACAGGGATTTGTGGTGTTCTTGAAATGTGTGTGGGAATCTTGTCCGCCCTCGCACACTCAAGGATTGAATGTGAACGCCCGCCTCATCATCACCGCCCGGCTGATCTCCGACTTCGGCGCCTTCCTCAACATGGTCGCGCTGGCGACTTACGTTTACCTGCTGAGCAACAGCGCGATGAGCGTCGGGGTGTTCCTCGCCAGTCGGGTTGGCGGGGGGATTTTTGCCAGCCTGATCGGTACGCGCTTCTATCGGCGCTGGAGTGGCCGGGTGCCGTTGATCGCTTTCGATCTGCTGCGCGTGGCGTTGCTTGGCCTGCTGTTGATCCTGCCGCTGAGCCAGCAGGCGTTGCTGTTGCCGGTGATCGCTTTCGGCCTGGGTTTTGGCAATTCGATGTTCGCCATCGGCCTCAACAGCCAGTTGCCACGGCTGATCGACCCGGCGCAGCTACTGAAAACCAATGCCTGGATCACCTCGGCGTCATCCGCAGCGATGGTCGGCGGCAGCCTGGTATCCGGCTTGCTGGTGGCGGCATTTGGTTTCGAAACGGTGTTTGCGCTCAACGCACTGACCTATGTGCTGGCGGCGCTGTTGATTGCACCGTTGCGCTTCGCCGCTGCAGAAGTCAGCGAACAATCGACCAGCGAACGCGGCGAATGGTCAGCCCTGAAACAAGGCCTGCGCAGCGCTCCGGTGATCGCCGCGATGCTTGCCGTGACCATGGCCGACACCTTGGGCAGTGCCGCGCACAACGTCGGATTCCCGATCATCTCCAAATTGCTCACACCCGATTCGGCCAGCACCACGCTGGGCCTGATGCTGGCGGTGTGGGCCAGCGGCAAACTGCTCGGCGCACGGATTGCCAGTCGCCTCAAAGGCACGGATAACCGTGATCTGGAGCGACGGTATTTCTTCGGCGTGGCGTTGATGTCCTGCGGTTTCATCCTGATGTTCCAGCAGCACAGCCTTTACGGCCTGCTGCTGTTCTCGCTGCCGGCGGGGCTGGGGGACGGTTTCTCCGAAGTCAGCCTGATGTCGCGTCTGCAGCGTGAACCGGAGCATTTGCGCCTGCCGATTTTCAGTTTCCTGACCTTGCTGCAAATGACCGGGTTCGGCGTCGGCATGCTGGTTGCCGCGCCGTTTTACGGCTGGTGGACACCGGGTACCGTGGTCATGCTGTTCCACGGCATCCCGCTCGGTACGCTGTTGACCGTGAAGCTGCTGGCGCTCAGGCGCGGGCGGGTTGCGCGCAGCAGCCCGACGCCAGCTCCTTGAGGATCGGACAGTCGGGGCGATGGTCGCCATTACAGTGCTCGACCAGATCCTGCAGGGTGTCGCGCAGCTCGCCGAGTTCACGGATCTTCCGGTTCAGCTCGTCGATGTGCTGCCGTGCCAGCGCTTTCACATCGGCACTGGCACGCTGGCGATCCTGCCACAGGGTCAGCAGCTTGCCGACTTCCTCCAGAGAAAATCCCAGATCCCGCGAACGCTTGATGAACGCCAGGGTGTGCAGGTCATCGTCGCTGTAGACCCGGTAGCCGCTGTCGGTGCGATGGGCAGCCTTGAGCAGGCCGATCGACTCGTAATAGCGGATCATCTTTGCACTCAGGCCACTGTGCCGGGCCGCTTGGCCGATGTTCATCGGTGCTCCTCCAGATCCTTCGGTTTCCAGGTTTTCAACAGTAGCGCATTGCTCACCACGCTGACGCTCGACAGCGCCATCGCCGCACCGGCCAGCACCGGATTGAGGAAGCCGAGCGCTGCCAGCGGAATGCCGATCAGGTTGTAGACGAAGGCCCAGAACAGGTTCTGGCGGATCTTCGCGTAAGTCTTGCGGCTGATCTCCAGCGCTGCCGGCACCAGCCGTGGATCGCCGCGCATCAGAGTGATGCCGGCGGCGTGCATCGCTACGTCGGTGCCGCCGCCCATGGCGATGCCAATGTCGGCCGCCGCCAGTGCCGGGGCGTCGTTGATGCCGTCGCCGACCATCGCCACCACGCCGGTTTTCTTCAGTTCGGCGACGGTCGCGGCTTTGTCGGCGGGGAGTACTTCGGCATGAACGTTTTCAATGCCCAGCGCCTCGGCCACCACGCGCGCACTGCCACGGTTGTCGCCGGTCAGCAGATGGCTGTGAATACCGCGGACGGCCAGTTGCTGCACGGCTTGCAGTGCGCCGGGCTTGAGCGTGTCGCCGAAGGCGAACAGTCCGAGCACTTGCGGTTCCGGGCTTTGCTCGATCAGCCACGACAAGGTCCGGCCTTCACTTTCCCAGACCTTGGCAGACTCGGCGAGATTGCCGGCGCTCAGGCCGCTTTCTTCCAGCAAGCGCCGATTGCCCAGCGCCAGGCGCCGACCATCAAGCGTGCCAGCGATACCGCGTCCGGTCAGGGCCTGGCTGTCGCTGACATCCGGCACGCTCAGGTCACGCTCGGCGGCCGCGTCCAACACGGCTTTGGCCAGCGGATGCTCGCTGCCGCGTTGCAGGGCGCCTGCCAGTGTCAGCAGAGTATTTTCATCGCCATCCAGCGCACTGAAATGGGCGATACGCGGGGTGCCGGAAGTCAGCGTGCCGGTCTTGTCGAAGACCACGTTGTCGACTGCATGGGCACGTTCCAGCGCTTCGGCATCCTTGATCAGAATCCCGTGACGCGCAGCCACACCCGTGCCGGCCATGATCGCCGTCGGCGTGGCGAGACCGAGGGCACACGGACAGGCAATCACCAGCACAGCGACCGCATTGATCAATGCGGTTTCCATGGGCGCGCCGTACAGCCACCAGCCGATCAGGGTGGCGAGGGCGATCAGCAACACGGTGGGCACGAACACCTGGCTGACCTTATCCACCAGTTTCTGGATCGGTGCTTTTGCCGCCTGAGCGTCCTCGACCAGACGGATTATCCGCGCTAATACACTTTCCGCACCGAGGGCGGTGGTGCGCACCAGCAGGCGACCTTCACCGTTGATCGCACCACCGGTGACCTTGTCGCCCGGCTGTTTTGGCACTGGCAGGCTTTCGCCGCTGATCAGCGCTTCGTCGGCGTGGCTTTGGCCTTCAAGTACTTCGCCGTCTACCGGGAAACGTTCACCGGGTTTGACCAAGACCTGATCGTTCAGACGCAGGGCGCTGATCGCGACGTCCTGTTCACGACCGTCGATGACTTGAATCGCCCGCTCCGGGCGCAAGGCTTCGAGGGCGCGGATGGCGCTGGCGGTCTGGCGTTTGGCGCGGCTTTCCAGGTATTTGCCGAGGAGAACCAGGGCGATCACCACCGCCGAGGCTTCGAAATACAGATGCGGCATGCGCCCGGCGGCGGTGGCCCATTCGTACAGGCTCAAGCCATAACCGGCGCTGGTGCCGAGGGCCACCAGCAAGTCCATGTTACCGGCGCCGGCGCGCACGGCTTTCCACGCGGCCACGTAGAAACGTGCACCGAAAATGAATTGCACCGGGGTGGCGAGGGCGAATTGCGCCCAGGCCGGAAGCATCCAGTGAATGCCGAACGGTTGCAGCAGCATTGGCAACACCAGCGGCAAGGCCAGGGCGATCGCGCAGATCAGCGCCCAGCGCTCATGTTGCAGGCGCTGTTGCTGGTTATCGGTGGCCGGATGTTCGGCTTGCCAGACGCTGGCCGAGTAGCCGGCCTTGCTTACAGCATCGAGCAGCGACTGAATATCGACCTGACCGAGCCATTCGAGGTGCGCGCGTTCGTTGGCGAGGTTGACGCTGACGCTCTTCACCCCGGGGACTTTGTTCAGGGCGCGCTCGACGCGACCGACGCACGAGGCGCAGGTCATGCCGTCGATGCTCAACTCCACCGTCTGCTGTGGCACGCTGTAACCGGCGCGTTCAACCGCCTCCATCAACGCCGGCAAGCTGTCACCAGGCGCCTGGACGCGGGCCTGTTCGGTGGCGAGATTGACGCTGACGGCACTGGCGCCGCTGACTTTGCGCAACGCCCGCTCGACACGCCCGGCGCAACTGGCGCAGGTCATGCCGGCAATCGGCAGATCGAAAGTGATGGAATCGGACATCGGTCTTACTCCCTGTAGAAGATGCCTACAAGGATCAACCTTGCCACGCGGGCAAGGTCAAGCGCCAATATTTGACTCACTACAAAAACAGTGTGGGAGCGGGCTTGCTCGCGAATGCGGTGTGTCAGTCAACATCATCGCTGCATGACACACCGCATTCGCGAGCAAGCCCGCTCCCACAGTCTGGTTTTACCTAGTATTCGAGGGCGGCAGGTCGCAGGTACAAGCCTTTGGCATTTGCCGCGATCCGGTACTTGAGCACATCGCCGGCCTTGAGCGAGATCTCCTGCGCGGGCGGTGCCAGCATGCCTGCCTGGCAACCCGGCACCTGACCAGGCAACTGTTTCAGACGAATGGAAATCGTCCCGTGGGGCAGGTTGAACGAAGTGGTTTGTTCCTGCAGCAGGCGCCCAGCGAGTTGATCATTGACGTACACGCCAATCTCGCAGGGAGTCGGCACTTCCAGACGCTCGCGCGAGATGATCAGAACGGCGTAGTCCTCACCGGTCGCGTTGGCCTGGGGCAGGGCGGCAAAGAGGCTGAGCAAGCCAAACAGGCTGAAAGCTGACCAGCGCATGGCTGAATCTCCTGAATTTGAGTCATTGATGCACGCAGCTTGGCTGAGCGCGACGCCGATTGCCAGCCCGGCAGTTTACTGCAGAACTTGACCTTGCCATGGTGGCAAGCTCGACACTGCGGGCAACCTCACTCAAAGGAGTCCATCCATGCAAGTGTTCAACGTTCAAGGCATGTCCTGCGGCCACTGTGTCAAAGCCATCACCAACGCCGTGCAGGCGAAGGATCCGGCGGCCAGCGTACGGGTCGATCTGGCGGCCAAAGAAGTCGGCGTCGAGAGTTCGCTGAGTGCCGAGCAGGTGATCGAGGTGATCAGCGAAGAGGGCTACCCGGTGAAATTGGCCGGTTAACGATAGACCCCAGTGGCGAGGGAGCTTGCTCCCGCCGGGTCGCGAAGCGGCCCTTTTTTTCAATTGAAAAACACTCGGCGTGCTGCGCAGTCCAGCGGGAGCAAGCTCCCTCGCCACAGGTTTCAGGTGTAGGTCATCTGATTTCTAATAGTTAGCGAGCTATCGGAATGTTCAAGGTGTCTCAGCGCGGCTAGACTGTCGGGCTGCCGACTTCTATCCAACCTGGATGCCTGATGAACTTCCGTACCATTCTGATTCTTGGTGCCTTGAGCGCCTTCGGTCCGCTGGCGATCGACTTCTATTTGCCGGCGTTCCCGTCGATGGCGCTGGCCTTTGGCACTGATGAAAAGCATGTGCAACTGACCCTGGCGGCCTATTTCGCCGGTCTGTCGATCGGGCAGTTGCTGTATGGCCCGGTGGCCGACCGGTTTGGGCGGCGCCTGCCGCTGTTGGTCGGTGTCGGCCTGTTCACCCTGGCCTCGCTGGCCTGTGCCTACGCACCGAATCTGGAATGGCTGATCGGTGCGCGTTTCGTTCAGGCGCTGGGCGGCTGCGCGGGGATGGTGATTTCCCGGGCGGTGGTCAGTGATAAGTGCGATGCGGTTGGTTCGGCGAAAGTCTTTTCGCAACTGATGCTGGTGATGGGGCTGGCGCCGATTCTCGCGCCGTTGCTCGGCGGTCTGCTGGTCAACACCACGGGCTGGCAGTCGATCTTCCTCGCACTGACGGGCTTCAGCGCACTGGCCGGCCTCGCTGTGGCGTTGGGGCTGCCGGAAAGTCTGCCGGCCCATGTGCCGCGCCAGCCATTGTCCGGTGCGTTGCGCCAATACGGCCGGTTGTTCGGCGACCGGGTGTTTCTCGGACACGCCCTGACCGGTGGGATTGCGGTCGCCGGGATGTTTTCCTATATCGCCGGTTCGCCGTTCGTCTTCATCAAGCTCTACGGCGTACCGGCCGAGCATTTCGGCTGGCTGTTCGGCACCAATGCGGCGGGTTTCATTCTGGTGGCTCAGGTCAATGCGCGGCTATTGGCCAAGCGCGGTCCGGCGTTTCTGCTGGCACGGGCGGTGTGGGTGTATCTGCTGGCCGGGGTTTCTTTGCTCGCGGTCAGCTCGCTGCACACCGAAGCGTTGTGGCCCCTGTTGATCCCGTTGTTCGTGTGTATCGCCAGCCTCGGCTGCATCCTGCCCAACGCAGCGGCGTGTGCAATGAACGGCCAGGGTGCGCGTGCCGGTAGTGCGTCGGCACTGATGGGCTGCCTGCAGTTCAGCGTGGCTTCCGGCGCGGCTTCGCTGGTGGGCGTTCTGCACGATGGCAGCGCCATGCCGATGGCCATGGTCATCAGCCTGTGCGGGTTGCTGGTGGTGAGCGTCGCGATGTACACCCGGCATTTGCAGAATGCCCGGGCGTTGGCGCAAGCACAGGCCGAAGCCTGACTGCCTCAGCCGACGGCGCGTTGCTGTCCGGGGTCGGGAATCCGATGGGGCGCGTGCAGGCGCGCTTCGAGGGTGCGGGTGAAGGCGAGCGCCTCGGCTTCACTGCGAAAGGTCACGGCGTGCTGGTCCAGGCGAACCTGCCATTGGGACTTTGCCACTTCTTTTATCAGGATCTTCATTACTGACCTCCCTTGTGTAAAAGATGCATCGCAGAGGCTTCGAGTGTAGACCTGAATACGATCGGATTTGTGACAACGATCAAGCATCTGACTGACGGCAAAAAATAGCGCCAGCCCTTGAAAGGGCTGGCGCTGATTACGACGTCCGGGTTTTCAGAAACTTTCTAAAACAATTTTGCCCTTGGCCTTGCCGCTTTCCAGCAGCTCATGCGCCCGGCGCAGGTTCGCCGCGTTGATCGTGCCGAAATGCTCGCCGACGGTGGTCTTCAACGTCCCCGCATCAATCAGCTCGGCCACGCGGTTGAGCAGCTTGTGCTGCTCGATCATGTCCGGTGTTTCGAACAGCGAGCGGGTGTACATGAACTCCCAGTGCAGCGACAGGCTCTTGCGCTTGAGCTGGCTCACGTCCAGCGACTTCGGATCGTCGATCAGCGCGAGTTTGCCTTGCGGGGCCAACGCCTCGACCAGTTGCTCCAGGTGCAGATCGGTCTGGGTCAGGCTGGCGACGTGGGTCACGTGATCGATGCCGGCGCGTTTCAGTTCCTCGCTCAACGGCTGGCTGTGGTCGATCACCAGGTCGGCACCCAGCTCGGTCACCCAGTCGCGAGTCTGTGCACGGGACGCGGTGCCGATGACCTTCAGGCCGGTCAACTGGCTGGCCAGTTGGGTGAGGATCGAACCGACGCCGCCAGCGGCGCCGACGATCAGCAGGCTTTGACCTTCATCGGTCTTGCCCTCACGTATCTGCAGGCGTTCGAACAGCAGTTCCCACGCGGTGATCGCGGTCAGCGGCAGTGCAGCAGCTTCGGCGAAGCCGAGGGATTTGGGCATGTGGCCAACAATGCGCTCATCGACCACGTGCAGCTCGCTGTTGCCACCGGCACGGGCGATGGAGCCGGCGTAAAACACTTTGTCGCCGGCCTTGAACAGCGTCACTTCACTGCCGACGGCCTTGACCACACCGGCGACGTCCCAGCCCAGTACTTTTGCTGCGCCGTTTTCCGGCGCCACGTTCTGCCGCACCTTGGTGTCGACCGGGTTGACCGAGATGGCTTTGACTTCCACCAGCAGGTCGCGCGGGCCGGCGACCGGCTCCGGCAGTTCGATGTCTTGCAGGGATTTTACGTCGCTGATCGGCAGGGAGGCGTAATAGGCGATGGCTTTCATGACTTGCTCCGTAACGGTAATAGAAGAAGGGCTCAGGCGATGGTGCCAAGGCGTTTCAATTGGAAGTGTTCGATGCAGTGGCCGGCGGCGGCCTGGAAGTTCTGAAAATGCGCGCTGGCGTTGTGCGCCGAAAGGATTTCCTCGCTGGCCCAGTGTTCGATCACATAAAAGGTCAGCGGATCGGCCAGGTCGCGATGCAGGTCGTACTGGCTGCAGCCTTCTTCGGCGCGACTCGGCTCAACCAGTTCGCGCAGGGCGTTTTCGAGGGTGTCCTGCTGGCCGGGTTTGGCGATCAGGGTGGCGATGGCGGTGAATGCTTGGGACATGTGCGGCTCCAGTCGCGGGATAAATTTGCTTGAACCCATCATTGGCTATTTCTCGGCGCGATAAAACCGGCTAAAAGAGCAGTCTCTTTCAATATTTTTTTGATAATCGAGGCTGAGAATGCTGCGTTTCGACGATTTACAGTTGTTCGTTCGCGCGGCGGATCTGGGCAGCCTGTCGGCAGCGGCGCGGGTGATGGACATGTCCGCCGCTGTGGCCAGCGCCGCGCTCAAACGCATCGAACAGCAACTGGGCGTGCGTTTGCTGGCGCGCTCGACCCGCAGCCTGCGTCTGACCGCCGAGGGCGAAGGCTTCCTCGAATACGCGCGGGCCGCGTTGAGTTCGCTGGACGAAGGCCGGCGATTTCTCTCCAGCGCGCAGGATCAGGTCAGCGGCATCCTGCAGTTGTCGGCGCCTTCGGATTTCGGGCGCAATCTGCTGTTGCCGTGGCTCGACGAGTTTCAGCGCGAGCATCCGAAGCTGACCGTGCGCCTGCTGCTCGGTGACCGGATCGCCGACCTGTTCCGCCAGCCGGTGGACATCGCCCTGCGCTATGGCGAACCCGAGGATTCGAGCCTAGTGGCCCTGCCCATCGCTCCGGACAATCGCCGCGTGCTCTGCGCATCGCCGGCGTACCTGGCGCGCCACGGCGAACCGCGTCAGCTCGAACAACTGGCGCAGCACAATTGCCTGCTGTACATGCTCGGCAGCCGCGTGCACGACCATTGGAGTTTTCATGACGGCAAACGTGAAGTCGGCCTGACGGTCAGTGGCGATCGCTTCAGTGATGACGCCGACGTCGTCCGGTTGTGGGCGGTGGCGGGGGCGGGCATCGCCTACAAATCGTGGCTCGATGTCGGCGCGGATGTGCTCGCCGGGCGCCTCAAAGTGTTGCTGCCGGAGCTGCTCTGTGAGCGTGCTCCGCTGAATCTGTTGTGCGCCCATCGCGCACAATTGAGTAAGCCGGTGAACCTTTTGAGGGAAATGCTCGCCAGCCGATGCGCCGAATTGAGTAGTCAATTTCCCCATTTCCCGAAAGTTGATCATTAGTCGCAGGCAATTAGCGAAATTTCACTCAGGAACTATCACCATTCGTGTCAGCCACGGCGCAGGAAGCAGCGTGCATCCCGCTTATACTAGCGACCGCCTCAAACCTGCACCGATAACCGGTCAGGACTGAATCCGGCCGGTTTTTCAGAGCCGGGCGAGCGCTGCACAAACGCCGCGGACACTCCATTGACGGGTGCCGCAGCACCGGCCTGGCTTGCTCCGGTTCATGGCGTTTTACCCGTCTTGGCCGATGACCCATTACTGGTCAAGATGTCTTCGAGCAGTAGACGATACGATTCAACAGGGAGTGAATACATGGAACATGCACCTTGCATCAGCCAGATCGCCACGCTGCTGGCCGACCCCAAGCGCAGTGCGATGATGTGGGCGTTGATGGATGGCTCGGCACGCCAGACCGAAGAGCTGGCGCTGCTGGCAGGGTTGTCGCCATCTTCGGCCAGTGCGCATCTGGGGCGTTTGTCCGCCGGGGGCCTGTTGAAAGTCGAGGTCCGTGGGCGCAAGCGCTTTTTCCGTCTGGCAGCCCCGGAGATCGCGGCGGCCATCGAAGCGCTGGCCAGTGCCACGATCGCCAGCGCACCGCGGGAAATTCCTCACGTATTCAAACGCTCGGCACCGAGCGCCAATCCCCGGACTGCGCCGTCTTCACTGCTGCGTGCGCGCTTTTGCGATGATCATTTGGGTGGCACGCTGGCCGCCGATCTGTATCAGCGTCTGCTCGATGCCGGCTGGCTCGAACAGATCGAGCAGCGGGTCGTGGTGACCCTCAAAGGCTCGACGCAACTGGCCAACCGCGGTGTGTTCATCCAGGCCCTCGCTCATCGCAAGGCTCAGGTGGCGTGCGCCTGTCCGGACTGGAGTGAACGTCGCCCGCACCTGGGCGGTTCACTCGGCGCGGCGGTGCTGCAACTGTTCATGCAGTCCGGCTGGCTGGTGCTGCCCAAGGACTCCCGAGCCTTGCAAGTGACCCCGGCCGGGCAGCGGGAAATCCAGCGGTTCGCCAAGGAAACCGAGCTGGAATTGGCGTAATAGAGCGTTCGCCGGCCGACACTTCGACGCTGGCGTCGCCTGTGACTGCGAACAGGTCGTATCCAGAAAAAGCGCTGAGGCGTTATCGCGCACACTCGATCCGCACACATTGCGGAGGGGATGGGCATGGATACGCGAGACTTCAGCGCGGCAGAACGCCTGGAACGGCTGCCGCTCAGCGGTTATCACCGGGTCATTTTCATCATCATTGCCCTGGCGTTCTTTTTCGACTCCATGGACCTGGCCATGATGACGTTCCTGCTCGGCTCGATCAAAACCGAGTTCGGCTTGAGCAGTGCACAGGCTGGCCTGCTCGCCAGTTCGAGTTTTTTCGGCATGGTGCTGGGGGCGTCGTTATCGGGGATGCTCGCCGATCGTTTCGGGCGTAAACCGGTGTTTCAGTGGAGCATCGTGTTGTGGGGCGTGGCCAGTTATCTGTGTTCGACCGCGCAAACGGTCGAGAGCCTGACGCTGTTCCGGATCCTGCTGGGGATCGGCATGGGCATGGAGTTTCCGATTGCACAGTCGATGCTTTCGGAGTTGATCCCGGCGCAGCGGCGCGGGCGCTACATTGCATTGATGGACGGTTTCTGGCCGCTGGGTTTTGTTGCCGCCGGGGTGCTGTCGTACTTTCTGCTGCCGCTGATTGGCTGGCGCGATATCTTCCTGGTATTGGCGGTGCCGGCGGTGTTTGTGCTGGCGATCCGTTTCTTTATCCCCGAATCACCGCGCTGGCTGGAGCAAGCCGGACGCCATGAGGCGGCGGACAAGGTCCTGAGCGCAATAGAGACGCGCGTGCGCACGTCGCTCGGGGGGGCGACGCTGCCGGAGCCGGTGCGCCTGCCAAGAACAGTGACGCCGCCGGGCAACTTCTTCTCGGCGCTCAAGCAGATCTGGTCGCCGCAATATCGCCAGCGCACCACGATGATCTGGAGCCTGTGGTTTTTCGCTTTGCTCGGTTTCTACGGGCTGACATCGTGGCTCAGTGCGTTGTTGCAACAGTCGGGTTTCGCCGTGACCCAGTCGGTGTATTACACCGTGCTGATATCGCTGGGCGGGATTCCCGGGTTTCTGATGGCGGCGTGGCTGGTGGAACGCTGGGGGCGCAAACCGGTGTGCATCGTGACGTTGCTCGGCGGCGGAGTGATGGCGTTTCTCTACGGGCAGAGTGCGGTGTTCGGCGGCAACGTCGCCTTGCTGATCAGCTCGGGGCTGCTGATGCAGTTTTTCCTGTTCGGCATGTGGGCGGTGCTCTACACCTACACGCCGGAGTTGTACCCGACTTCGGCGCGGGCCACAGGCTCGGGCTTTGCCTCGGCGATTGGCCGTGTCGGCTCGTTGCTCGGGCCGCTGGTGACCGGGCTGGTGTTCCCGATTACCGGGCAAGGCGGAGTGTTTGCGCTGGGCGCGCTGTGCTTTGCGATTGCGGCGGGGGTGGTGTGGCTGTTCGGGATGGAGACGCGGGGCAAGACGCTGGAAGAGCTGACTGAAGCAGAGATCGCTGGCTGAACACAGCACCCTGTGGGAGCGGGCTTGCTCGCGAAGGCGGTGTGTCATTCAACCAATATGTCGACTGACACACCGCTTTCGCGAGCAAGCCCGCTCCCACAGGGGATTTGCTTTGTACTTACGGTTTTACCAGACGCGCATCCAGGCTGTTCTGCGCCAGGCGCTTGGCCTGATCCTGGGTCATGCCCAGGTGTTCATGCAGCGCATGGAAGTTCTCGGTGACGTAGCCGCCGAAGTACGCCGGGTCATCGGAGTTGACGGTGACCTTCACCCCACGCTCTAGCATGTCGAGGATGTTGTGCTGCGACATGTGATCGAACACGCAGAGCTTGGTGTTCGACAGCGGGCACACGGTCAGCGGGATCTGCTCGTCGATGATCCGCTGCATCAGGCGCTCGTCTTCGATGGCGCGTACGCCATGGTCGATGCGCTGGATTTTCAGCAGGTCGATGGCTTCCCAGATGTACTCGGGCGGGCCTTCTTCACCGGCGTGGGCAACAGTCAGGAAGCCTTCGTGGCGGGCACGGTCGAACACACGCTGGAACTTGCTTGGCGGGTGACCCATCTCCGAGCTGTCGAGGCCGACGGCGACAAACGCATCACGGAACGGCAGCGCCTGATCGAGGGTTTTCTGTGCTTCGTCTTCGCTCAGATGACGCAGGAAGCTCAGGATCAAACCGCTGGTGATGCCCAGTTGCTGTTCGCCATCCTTGAGTGCCGCAGCGATGCCGTTGAGCACCACTTCGAACGGGATGCCCCGGTCGGTGTGGGTCTGCGGGTCGAAGAACGGTTCGGTGTGAATCACGTTCTGCGCTTTGCAGCGCAGCAGGTAGGCCCAGGTCAGGTCGTAGAAGTCCTGCGAGGTGCGCAGCACGTCGGCGCCCTGGTAATACAGGTCGAGGAATTCCTGCAGGTTGTTGAAGGCGTAGGCCTTGCGCAGGGTTTCGACATCGCTCCACGGCAGGGCGATCTTGTTGCGTTCGGCCAGGGCGAACAGCAACTCAGGCTCTAGCGAGCCTTCCAGATGCAGGTGCAGTTCGGCCTTGGGCAGGGCGTTGAGCCAATCGTACATATTCTTTTCTCATCAGGTGCAGATGGCGGCCATTCTACAGATGCGCGCCGAAACAATTGGCAAAACCTGACCAAGCGATCCATCACACCGCTTGCGGCTCGCGCCGATAGGCGTAGGTATCGGCGAAGCGCGACAGCAGGAATTCGGCGCAGGTGGTGGTCGGATATTTCGCCGGATGCTGTGCGTCCTGGCAACCGGGAAGGCATTTGATGCGGGTGTCCGGGTGCGGCTCGGCGAAGAACGGCATTGAATAGCGATCCACCCCCAGCGGGCTGATGACCCGGTGCGGCGTCGAGCGATAACGGTCGTTGCTCCAGCGCGCCATCATGTCGCCGAGGTTGACCACGAAGGTGCCGTCAATCGGTGGCGCGTCGATCCATTCACCGTTGATGTTCTTCACTTGCAGGCCGCCGGCGCTGTCCTGGTAGAGCAGGGTGATGCAGCCGTAATCGGTGTGCGCTCCGGCGCCTTGCTGTTCGGCGCTGCTGGCGGTGTGGCGTGGTGGGTAGTGGATCATCCGCAGTACGCTGACCGGCTCAACGAAGCGCGAATCGAAGAAGTCGCGTTCGATCCCCAGCGCAATCGTCATCGCCCGCAGCAGGGTTTGCGCGAGCGCCTGCATGTCGAGGTAATGCTGCTCCATCAGCGCTTCCCAGCCTGCTTGTGCCGGATGACGATTCGGCCCGCGCAGCGGTTTTTCCGCGAGCACCTCGGGATGATCCGCCGGCAAGTGCAGGCCCATGTCGAAGGTTTCCTTGAGGTCGCTGGGTTTGTCCGGGTCGAGCTGTTCGGTGGCGATGGCGCCGTAGCCGCGATGGTGGCGGGTCTGGGTGATGTCGATCCTGAGTTTTTCTTCGGTCGGTTGCGCAAAAAAACGCTGGGCGTGGTCGAGCAGCGAGTTGATGCGCTGTGCGGAAATCGGGTGGCCCTTGATGTAGAAAAAGCCCCATTCGCGGCAGGCGTGGTCGATCTTCGCGGCGACGGCGGGCCAGGCGTTTTGGTCGTCGTTATAGAGCGGGCTGATGTCGATGATCGGGAGCTGATCCATACACAATCCTTGAGAACACTGAAGATCCAAATGTGGGAGCGGGCTTGCTCGCGAAGGGGCCGTGTCAGTCGATACATGCGTTGGCTGATACACCGCTTTCGCGAGCAAGCCCGCTCCCACAGGGGAATGGTGGTGGGGCCGGAATTACTTCGGCATCTCGGCCTTCATCCCTTCCACGTAATAGTTCATCGACGCCAGTTCCGCATTCGTCGCACTCACACCTGCCGGGATTTTCTCCACGCCGGCCTGATCCTTGATCGGCCCGGTGAACGGTTGCAATTTACCGCTCTTGATGTCGGCGATGATCTGCTCGGCCTCGGCTTTCACCGGTGCCGGCACCAGATCACTGATCGGCAGTTCAACCGTGCCTTCCTTCAGCCCGCCCCAGTAGTCCTGGGATTTCCAGCTGTGGTCGATCACGCTCTGGGTCGCCTGAATGTAGTGCGGTGCCCAGTCGTTGACGATCGAAGTCAGCACCGCTTTCGGGCCGAAGTGCGCCATGTCCGAGGCGTAACCCACGGCGTACACGCCACGCCGTTCGGCGGCCTGAATCGGCGCCGGGCTGTCGGTGTGCTGGAACACTACGTCCACACCCTGATCGATCAGGGCGTTGGCGGCGTCGGCTTCCTTGCCCGGGTCAAACCACGAGTTGACCCACACCACTTTGATCTCGGTGCCGGGGTTGTACTTGTTCAGCGCCAGCTGGATGGCGTTGATATCGCGGATCACTTCCGGAATCGGGAACGAGGCGACGTAACCGACTTTCTTGCTCTTGGTCATCTTCGCCGCGAGGAAGCCGCCGACGTAACGACCCTCGTAGGTGCGCGCCAGATAGGTGCCGAGGTTCTTGTCCTGCTTGTAGCCGGTGGCGTGTTCGAAGGTGACCTTGGGAAACTGTTTGGCGACTTTCAGCGTCGGGTTCATGTAGCCGAAGGAGGTGGTGAAGATCAGGTCGTAGTTGTCCTTGGCCATGTTGCGGATTACCCGCTCGGCGTCGGCGCCCTCGGCCACGTTCTCGACGTAATTGGTGCTGATCTGCGCGCCGAATTTCTCCGCCAGTGCCTTGCGCCCCTGTTCATGCTGATACGTCCAGCCGTGGTCGCCGATCGGGCCGATGTAGACAAAACCGACCTTCAGCGGATCGGCAGCGCTGGCGCTCAGGCTGATCCCCAGACCGATGGCGGCGCACAGCAGTTTGTGCAGCGGACGTATTTGCATGAATTGGAGCTCCATTTTGTTGTGTGTGGTCAGGGGCAATGCAAATTGCTGACCAACAGGACAACAAACAATCCAAAACCGAAGTGCGGCCTTCGCGAGCAAGCCCGCTCCCACATTGGAATGCGATTCCCTGTGGGAGCGGGCTTGCTCGCGAAGAGGCCGGCAGGAACGATAAAAGTGCATGCCTGAAACCCGCTGCAATCGGTTGGTGCGCTAAGGTGTAACGAAACGTTAGCGCCGCGCCGCAGTCAGTAGCTCATTCGAATCTCTCGGCAAAAAGGCCCGCCATGCTCACGATCCTCAAGCAAGAAAGCTTTCTGCTGCTGGCGGTGATTGCCGCGTGCATCGCTTATCCGCTGGAACACTGGATGCTCCACAGCGGCCAGATCGTCGCGCTGGTCTGCGGTCTGGTGCTGATCGCCTTCATCGTCGCCGCCTCGATGCGCGTCGCCCATCATGCCGAACTGCTCGCAGAAAAAGTCGGCGACCCCTACGGCACGATGATCCTGACCCTCGCTGCGGTGCTGGTGGAAGTGGTGATCCTGGCGATCATGATGAGCAACGAGGCGTCCGCCACGCTGGTGCGGGACACGATCTATTCGGCGGTGATGCTCGACATCAACGGCATCCTCGGCCTCGCCGCGTTGATGGGCGGGCTCAAGCACGGCGAGCAGTCGTACAACGATGATTCGGCACGCAGCTACAGCGTGATGATCCTCACCGCCATGGGCGTATCGATGGTGGTGCCGGAGTTTATTCCGGCGGCCAACTGGAAGATTTATTCAGCGTTCACCATCGGTGCGATGGTGGTGCTTTACGCGCTGTTCCTGCGCATGCAGGTCGGGCCGCACAGTTACTTTTTCAGCTACAGCTACCCGGATAAACGCCGCAAGAAAGAGCCGGTGGAAGATGAACCGAAACCGCTGAGCCTGACCTGGTCGATCGGCATTCTGGTGTTCGGCGTGGTGGTGATCGGCGCACTGGCCGAAGTGATGTCCAAGACCCTCGATCTGGGCCTGGAAGGTACCGGTGCACCGCCGGTGATCACGGCGATTCTGGTGGCAGCGATCTCCGCGGCGCCGGAGATTCTGACGGCGTTGCGTGCCGCGTTGGCCAACCGCATGCAGTCGGTGGTGAACATTGCGATGGGCGCGTCACTGTCGACGGTGATCCTCACCGTGCCGGTGATGGAAGCGATGGCGCTGTACACCGGTCAGCCGTTTCAAATGGCGATGACCCCGGTGCAGACGGTGATGATCTTCATCACGCTGATTGTCAGTGCGATCAACCTGAATGACGGCGAGACCAATGCCATCGAAGGCATGACTCACTTTGTGCTGTTTGCGACGTTTATCATGCTGTCCCTGCTGGGCCTTTAAGGACATACACAAATCCAAATGTGGGAGCGGGCTTGCTCGCGAAAGCGGTGTGTCAGGCAGGCTAAATCTGAATGACACACCGCCTTCGCGAGCAAGCCCGCTCCCACAGGGTTTAGTGTTGGGATCAGGTGCCGGCGATCAACTGCCGAGCCGCCTGGCTGTGATCGGCGATCAGGCCCTTCAGATCCAGCCCTTCAACCTGGCCATCAACGACGCGCCACTTGCCGCCAATCATCACCCGATCCGCACGATCGGCACCGCACAACAGCAGCGCCGAAATCGGATCATGGCTGCCCGAGAAACGCAGCTCATCGAGCTTGAACAACGCCAGATCCGCCTGCTTGCCCACCGCCAGCTCGCCAATGTCGGTACGCCCCAACAGGCTCGCCGAGCCTTTGGTTGCCCAGCCTAGCACGCGTTCCGGGGTGATCTTTTCCGCACCATAACGCAGACGCTGGATGTACAACGCCTGCCGCGCTTCGAGGATCATGTTCGACGCGTCGTTGGAGGCCGAACCGTCCACGCCCAGACCGAACAACGCACCGGCATCGGTCAGATCGATGCTCGGGCAGATGCCGGAGGCCAGACGCATGTTCGAACTCGGGCAATGGCAGATACCGGTGCCGGCCTGGCCGAGGCGAGCGATTTCATCCGGGTTGAAGTGGATGCCATGGGCCAGCCAGGTGCGCGGGCCGAGCCAGCCGACGCTGTCCAGATAATCCACGGTGCGCAGGCCGAAACGCTGCAGGCAGAAATCCTCTTCGTCGAGGGTTTCCGCCAAGTGCGTGTGCAGGCGCACGTCGAGTTTATTCGCCAGTTCGGCGCTGGCCGACATGATTTCCGGGGTCACCGAAAAGGGCGAGCAAGGCGCCAGAGCGATCTGGATCTGCGCACCATCGCCGCGCTCGTGGTACTCGTGAATCAGGCGCTGGCTGTCGTCGAGAATCACCTGACCTTCCTGCACGGTCTGCTGCGGCGGCAGGCCGCCGTCCTTCTCGCCGAGGCTCATCGAACCGCGTGTGAGCATGGCGCGCATGCCCAGTTCACGCACGGTTTCGACTTGCACGTCTATGGCGTTTTCCAGACCGTCCGGGAACAGGTAATGGTGGTCGGCGGCGGTGGTGCAACCTGACAGCAGCAGTTCAGCCAAAGCCACTTTCGTCGCGAGGGCGAGTTTTTCCGGGGTCAGCCGTGCCCACACCGGGTACAGGGTTTTCAGCCACGGGAACAGCGGCTGATTGACCACCGGCGCCCAGGCGCGAGTCAGGGTTTGATAGAAGTGATGGTGGGTGTTGATCAGGCCCGGCAGGATCACATGCTCGCGGGCATCGAACACTTCGTTGCACGGCGCGGACGGTTGCTGACCGGCAGCGAGCACTTCGACGATCACGCCGTCTTGCAGCACCAGACCGCCACGGGCATCAAGCGCGTTGGCCGTGAAAATGGCGAGGGGATTTTTTAACCAGGTACGGGTCGCAGGCATTGTGGCCGGCTCCTCTGAAAGTTGGGTTCAGGGTTGCCAGCTCAGTGTTGCCCTGTCTGCTGATCCAGGGTCGCCGCGTTGGACGAGGTGCGGAGTTTCAAACAAATCGCCGGATCGGGCAAGCCCAACCCGACCGCCAACATACACTGCCCATGTGGGAGCGGGCTTGCTCGCGAAAGCGTCGTGTCAGTCAATAGATCAGTTACCTGACATACCGCTTTCGCGAGCAAGCCCGCTCCCACAGGGGGATGTGGTGTTTACCAGGGAATGGTTTCACCCTTGTAGTTGATGAAGTGATGCCCGCCCTTGCCGGTATACGCATTCACCTGATCAATCAGCCCGCGAGTGCTGGTCTCCACATCCAGGTCGGCGCCTTCACCGCCCATATCCGTCTTCACCCAGCCCGGGTGCAGCGACAGCACGGTAAGTTTCTGCTCGCTCAACTGGGTGACAAAACTGTTGGTCATCGAATTCAGCGCGGCCTTGCTCGCCTTGTACAGCGCCAGCTCCGGGGCGTCGGGTACGGTGACGCTGCCCAGGCCGGAACTCATGAACGCCAGCACGCCGCTGCCGTCGCGGATCTGCCCGACGAAGCGTTGCGCCAGGTTGATCGGCGCCACGGCGTTGGTGAAAAACAGTTGGCCGACTTCGGCCAGTGTCGCGCCACCCGGGGTTTGCACTTCAGGGCCTTTGACCCCGGCGTTGACGAACAGCAGGTCGAAGGTTTCACCCTTGAGCTGCTGGCTCAGGGCGATCACCGCCTGCTGGTCGTCCATGTCGAGTTTCTCGATCCGCACCTTGCCCAGCGCTTGCAGCGCCTCGGCCTTTTGCGGATTGCGCACGGTGGCGGTCACTTGCCAGCCGTCGGCCAGCAGGGTTTTCACCAGCCCGAGGCCCAAGCCACGGGAGGCGCCGATGATCAGTGCGTTTTTTGCCTGGGACATGACTCGGTTCCTTGAAGATTACGGTTCACGGATTCAATGGACACGCCTGACCCAGCCGTAGTTGCAGTACTCGTCGCAACACATCGAGCCGGGTCTCAAAAGAGCTGTTGAGCCCGGAGCATACTCCAGGCTTTAGCGCGGTTGCTTATCAAATTCCCAGGACGCTCAGCGGTGTTCGCAAATCATGTACACAACATGGACACTGTGGGAGCTGGCTTGCCAGCGATGAGGCCAGTGGCATCACCACTCTAATGCCCGGCCTGCCACGGCTGCCCCAACGACACCGGCGCATACAACCGGGTACGAACGGCATCCCGTGACAACAGCACCAACACCACAATCGTCGCCACATACGGCAGCATCGCCAGCAGACTCGACGGAATCGCCAGCCCCAAGCCCTGCGCCACCAGATGCAGGATGCTGGCGAGGCCAAACAGATAAGCCCCGAGCAACAAGCGCCACACCCGCCAACTGGCAAACACCACCAGCGCCAGGGCAATCCAGCCGCGTCCGGCGGTCATGTTCTCGGCCCACATCGGCGTGTAAGCCAGCGACAGATACGCCCCGGCCAACCCGGCCATCGCCCCGCCGAACAGCACCGCCAGCGTGCGCACGGTCAGCACCGGCAGGCCCATCGCACTGGCCGCGTCCGGGTTCTCACCAACGGCCTGAATGATCAGCCCTACACGGCTTTTGATGATCACCCAAGCCACCAGCGCAAACAGCGCGAACGACAGGTACACCAGCAAGTCCTGAGCAAACAGCATGCGCCCGATCAGCGGAATCTCACTCAAGTACGGAATCGCCAACGGCTCGAATCCGGCCAACGGCTTGCCGACCCACGCCGCGCCGACAAAGGTCGACAGGCCCACACCGAAGATCGTCAGCGCCAGCCCGGTCGCCACCTGATTGGCATTGAACACCAGCGCCACCAGGGCAAACAGCGAAGACAAGAGCATCCCCGCGAGCATCGCCAGCAACACGCCGAGCCACAGGTTGCCGCTGTTGAGGGCGACGATAAAACCGATCACTGCGCCAAACAGCATCATTCCTTCCTGCCCGAGGTTGAGCACGCCGCTCTTCTCGCAGATCAACTCACCCAGCGCCACCAACAACAGCGGCGTGCCGCAACGCACCATGGCGTAGAAAATATTGCTCAACAGATCGATATCCATCACAGCGCTCCGGCGGTTACGGCGGTGGTCGACGCGCGCCGTGTCCAGCGCAGTTTCAGGCGTGGCCGATAAAGAATCAGCACGTCGCAGGCCAGCAGGAAAAACAGCATCATTCCCTGAAACAGTTGGGTGATCGCTTGCGGCAGATTCAAGGTCATTTGCGCGCTTTCACCGCCGATGTACAGCAGCGCCATCAGCAGGCTTGAGAACAGAATCCCGATCGGGTTCAACCGCCCGAGAAACGCCACGGTGATTGCTGCATAGCCATAGCCCGGCGAGACTTGCGGCACCAATTGCCCGATCGGCCCGGTCACTTCGCAAACCCCGGCGAGCCCGGCCAAACCACCGCTGATCAACAGCGCGAGCCAGATCAGACGCTTCTCGCGAAAGCCGACAAAACCTGCGGCACGTTTATCCAGACCTAGCACTTTGATCTGGAAACCGACAAAGCTTTTCTGCAACAACACCCAGACCGCAACCAGTGCGAGCAAAGCGAAATACACCCCGGCATGCACCCGGCCATCCTCCGTCAGCAGCGGCAGGCGACTGGCGTCGCCGAACATCGCCGACTCGGGAAAGTTGTAGCCGGCCGGATCCTTCAGCGGCCCGTGCACGCAGAACAGCAACAGGTTCAGCGCGATGTAATTGAGCATGATGCTGGTGAGGATTTCGTTGGCGTTGAAGCGCGTGCGCAGCCATGCCGTCAGCCCGGCCCAAGCGGCCCCGGCGAAGGTCCCGGTGAGCAGAATCAGCACCAGTGCCCAACGGCTTTGCAGGTCGATGATGTTCACCGCCAAGGCGCTGCCAGCGAGTGCGCCGAGGAGCAATTGACCTTCGGCGCCGATGTTCCAGATCCGCGCTTGATAAGCCACCGCCAGACCAAGTGCGCAAAGCAGAATCGGCAGCGCCTTGACCAGCAGTTCGGAGACGCCATACAGATCGCTGACCGGTGCGATCAACAACGTGTGCAAGGTTTGCAGCGGGTCATGTCCCAGAGCGATGAACAACAGCGAGCCGCAACCGAGGGTCAGCAGTGCTGCCAGCAACGGCGAGCACCACAACATCAGGCGCGATTGTTGGCCACGGGGTTCGAGGGAAAGCAGCATGTTGGGAAAACTCCGTCAGGCCGTGGCCGATGAATGCGTGGGGTTGATGTGCCCGGCCATCCAGCCACCGACATCGCTCAGCAGGGTGTCGGTGGTGTTCTGCAGCGGCGACAGACGCCCCGCGCACAGGGCGCCGAGGCGGTCGCTGATCTGGAACAGTTCGTCGAGGTCTTCGGAGATCACCAGGATCGCCGCGCCGGCATCGCGCAGGGCAATCAGCGCGCGGTGAATGGTCGCCGCCGCGCCCACGTCGACGCCCCAAGTCGGGTGCGCGGCGATCAGCAGTTTCGGTTGCTGGAGAATTTCCCGGCCGAGGATAAATTTCTGCAGATTGCCGCCGGACAGGCTGCGCGCGGCCGCGTGAGTGCCCGGGGTTTTCACCCCGAAGCGCTGAATGATCTGTTGGGCGAGGGCTTCGACTTTACTGCGCTCGATCAAACCGTTGCTCACCAGCCCCTGTTGAAAGGCCGTGAGCAAGGCGTTGTCGGCAAGGCTCAGTTCCGGCACTGCGCCGTGGCCCAGGCGTTCTGCCGGGACGAACGCCAGACCGAGTTGGCGCCGCGCATCCGGACGCAAATCGGCGACCGCTTGCCCGGCGAAACAAATTGTTGTCGCGCCGTCGCGGGGCAGGGTTTGTTCACCGCTGAGCAGCGCCAGCAACTCATCCTGGCCATTGCCCGCGACCCCGGCGATGCCGACGATTTCGCCGCCGCGCACTTGCAGGTTGATGTCGCTCAACGAGCAGCCGAAGGGATCGGGGTTGTGCCAGCTCAAGCCGTTGACCTGTAGAAAGTCCGCGCCGCCACTGACCTTCGGATATTCGCCGATCAACGCCGCCGCTTCGCCGACCATCATCTGCGCCAATTGCTGATCCGAGCATTCGGCCGGCCGGCAATGCCCGGCGACCCGCCCGCCGCGCAAAACCGTGGCGCTATGGCACAGGGCGCGCACTTCCGCGAGCTTGTGGCTGATAAACAGAATGCTGCAGCCCTCGGCGGCGAGGCGGCGCAGGGTGATGAACAGTTCGTCGGCCTCTTGTGGCGTCAGCACCGACGTCGGCTCGTCGAGGATCAGCAGGCGAATATCCTGCATCAGGCAGCGAATGATCTCCACTCGTTGCCGCTCGCCAATCGACAGGCTGTGGACAAGTCGCTCCGGCTCCAGCGCCATGCCGTAGCGGCGCGACACTTCGCGAATTTTCGGCTCAAGCTGTTTCGGCGTACCGGCCTCGGCGCCCATTGCCAGAGCAATGTTCTGCGCGACGCTGAGGGTTTCGAACAGCGAGAAATGCTGGAACACCATGCCGATCCCCAACTGCCGGGCCTGCGCCGGGTTGCGAATATTTACTCGCTGACCCTGCCAGAGCATTTCCCCCGTATCGGCCTGGGTCACGCCGAAGATGATCTTCATCAAGGTACTTTTGCCCGCGCCGTTCTCACCGAGCAGCGCGTGGATTTCCCCGGGCGCGATGCACAGGTCGATGGCGTCATTGGCCAGGCAACCGGGGTAGCGTTTGCTGATCTGGCGCAGTTGCAGGCGCGGCGTTGAATCTGGGCTTGGCATGACAGGCTCGACTGGCTTGGAGTTGTGCCTGTGGATAAAGCAATTTCCTGGCCATTGAGTCAGGAACGCCCGCCGTAACTGTTGCCGCGTGCCGGCGGCAGAGCGTCGCGCTGAAAAACGCAGGAGGAGCCGGCACCAATTCAGCGCAAAGCTGTTGATCCGGCTCCACTTTTGCACCGTGACGAACTGGTTAAAAAACGAGCAGCCGGGTCGAAGCTATACAGAACCTGCGACTGCGCCAGCCATGAACGGCTTATCCACAGGTTGTTCCACAGTATTTGTGCGCAATTGGAAATCCTTGGCATAAGCGCTGGGATGCTATCTCCCAATGGTGATAAAAAGCGCTAACTATCTGTTTTTACGTGGGATTTATCTTTTTTCATGCGCAGTGGACGAAAAGTGAGCAAATCGCGCAAAGCCACGTGACAGAAGGGTTACAGCCATATGTGCTCAGGTTATCCACAGTCGGGTGCACAGCAGATGTGGGCAAGTTGCTGGAATAAAGAAATCCGTCGATGCCCTAAAAGATCGCAGCCTTCGGCGGCTCTTACTGGGAAACACTAAGTCCTGTGCAGGAGCTGCCGAAGGCTGCGATCTTTTGCTCTTCTAACGCTGCAGCACTATCCGACCACGGCTGAGATCCGCCAGTTGCGTTTGCAACAACTCGATCTGCGCCTCACCCACTGCCAACTGCAACTCAACACCATTGGCAGTGAAGTTTTCTTCCACTACCAAGCCAGCCAGATCCGCCACCCGCAGCTTCACCAACGCCAACTCGGCAAAGCCGCAGGCACAACTAAGCGGCACACGGCTGATCAACTCGACTTTTGCCGCCGCTTGCAGGCACTTGTTCGCGCCGCCGCCATAGGCTCGGGCCAAACCGCCGGTGCCCAGTTGAATGCCGCCATACCAGCGGATCACCAGCACCGCGACCTGATCGCAATCCTGCGCTTCGATGGCCGCCAGAATCGGCCGTCCGGCGGTGCCGCCGGGTTCGCCGTCGTCGTTGCTGCGGTATTGCGCACCGAGTTTCCACGCCCAGCAGTTGTGCGAGGCATTCAAGTCGCTGTGTTGTTCGAAGAACGCCTGCGCGTCGGCGGGGCTGCCGATCGGCGCGGCGACGGTGATGAAGCGGCTTTTGCGAATCTCTTCGCGGTACTCGCAAAAACCGCTGAGGGTGAAAGGCATAAACGTCTTAAATAGTCGGGGTGAGGCCGCAGCCTTTGAGAATGATGCGGATCAGGTTGTTGCCGGCGTCTTCCATGTCCTGCTTGGTCAGCTTGCTGCGACCGCTGACGCGGCAGATCTGCGTGGCGAAGTCGGCGTAATGCTGGGTGCTGCCCCACAGCAGGAAAATCAGGTGCACCGGATCCACCGGGTCCATCTTGCCGGCATCGATCCAGGCCTGGAACACGGCTGCGCGGCCCTGGAACCAGGCGCGGTAATCCTGGTTGAAATACTCGGTCAGGCATTCGCCACCGCTGATCACTTCCATCGCAAAGATCCGCGAGGCTTGCGGTTGGCGGCGGGAGAATTCCATCTTGGCGCGAATGTAGCGGGTCAGCGCTTCGGCCGGATCATCCTCGGCGGTCAGGGTGTTGAAGGTGCTGTCCCACAGCTCGATGATGTTGCTCAGCACCGCCACGTACAACCCAAGCTTGTTGGTGAAGTAGTAATGCAGGTTCGCCTTGGGCAACCCGGCATTCTGCGCGATGGTGTTCATGCTGGTGCCTTTGTAACCGTGACGGGCGAACTCGTCTTCGGCGGCTTTGAGGATGGTCTCTTCGTTCTTCTGACGAATGCGGCTGGCGGGTTTGCCGCCGTGAGCAGGGACTTCAAAGGTCATAGGCACTTCCGGTTTGTCTGTGGGTGCAACCAGTTGCGTTGATAACGCACCCACAGGCATCCGACAAGTGCTGATGCAATAAAACCGTTACGCCTGTTCGATCTTGTTCAGCGCTGCGGCGGATTCGACGCGGGTAGTTTTCGCCTCCGGCAGCAACAGGCACAGGATGATCGCGGTCAGGCCACCGCTGGTGATCGCCGAATCGAACAGGTTTTGCACCAGTTTCGGCAACAGGTGCAGAAGGTTCGGTTGCGCGGCAATGCCCAGGCCGACGCCGAGCGAGGTGGCGATGATCAGCATGCAGCGTCGGTCCAGCGGCGACTGCGCGAGGATCCGCACCCCGGCCGCTGCTACGCTGCCGAACATCACTAGCGTGGCGCCGCCGAGCACCGGTTTGGGGATCTGCTGCAGCACCGCGCCGATCATGGGGAACAGGCCGAGACAAAACAGGATCGCGCCGATGTACAGCCCGACATAGCGGCTGGCCACGCCGGTCAACTGGATCACGCCGTTGTTCTGCGCAAACGTGGTGTTGGGGAAGGCGCTGAAGGTGGCGGCGATCATGCAGCTCACGCCGTCACCGAGCACGCCACCACGCAAACGACTTATATAAGAGGGGCCGCTGATCGGCTGGCGGGCAAGCATGCAATTGGCGGTGAGGTCGCCGACGGTTTCGATGGTGCTGATCAGATAAATCAGCGCGACCGGCAGGAAAGCTGTCCAGTCAAAGCTGAAACCGAACTTGAAGGGTGCAGGAAGACTGACCAGCGGCAAGTCAGGCAATGCCTGCGGAACCAGTTTCCCGCTGAACCACGCGGCCAGACTGCCGAGCAGCAGTCCGATAATGATGGCCGACAGCCGCACCCACGGCGTGTTCGAGCGATTGAGCAGGATGATCGTCAGCAACACGAACACCCCCAGCGCCAGATTGCCCGGCGCCCCGAAGTCCGGCGCATTGAATCCACCGCCCAGATCGGTGATGCCGACCTTGATCAGACTGACGCCGATCAGAGTAATAACAATCCCGGTCACCAGCGGCGTAACAACCCGGCGTAATTGACCGATGAAACGGCTGAGGACGATCTGCACCACGGCGCCGAAAAAGCACACGCCGAAGATCATCGCCAGAATGTCTTCCGGGCTGCCGCCACGCTGCTTGACCAGAAACCCGGCCGACAGCACCGCGCCGAGAAAGGCAAAACTGGTGCCCTGCAAACAGATCATCCCGGCGCCGATGCCGAACGGCCGCCGCGCCTGAATAAAGGTGCCGACCCCGGACACCATCAGCGCCATGCTGATCAGGTACGGCAAGTGTGCGGTCAGGCCGAGGGCCGAGCCGATCACCAGCGGTGGGGTGATGATGCCGACGAAACTGGCGAGCACGTGTTGCAGGGCGGCGAGGATTGCGGCGGGTGGTTTTGGGCGGTCGTCGAGGCCGTAGATCAGGTCGCTGGACGGTTCAGAATCTGGCTGCATGGCTTAAGGCTTCTTGTTGAAGGATCGGGGTTGATCCTGCTTTGCAAAAAACTGTCCACTTGCTCAGGTTATTCAGTGATTCTGTGGTTGAAAACCTGATCTGTCGGGCCTTGCAGGATTTTTCAACGCGTCGCCGCCAGACTCTCCAGAAAACTTTCCAGCACCAAATGAGGGCGCCGCCCCTTGCGCGTGACCGATGCCAGACTCAAATCATAAAAACGTGTCGTCGATTTCAGCGCACGCAAGCGACCTTGCTGCACCCACAGGCTGGCGTAATGATCCGGCAGATAACCGATGTAACGCCCGGTCAAAATCAGAAACGCCATGCCCTCACGGTCGGACGCACTGGCGGTGCAATTGAGCGCCTGGTAATGCGCCTGAATCTCCGCCGGCAAACGAAAGGTCGGGGCAATCGCGTCCTGACTATTAAGACGTTCGTCATCCAGTTGCTTGTCATCGACATAGAACAGCGGGTGGCCGACCGCGCAATAAAGCAGCGAGCGTTCGCTGTACAACGGCTGATATTCCAGCCCCGACAGTGCGCTGGCCTGCGGCACCACGCCGACATGCAGGCGACCGTCGAGTACGCCTTGTTCGACTTCATTGGGTGCGATCATGCGGATCTGGATCTGCACGTCCGGCCCGCGCTCCTTCAGTTGGGCGAGGGCATGGGTGATGCGCATGTGGGGCAGGGTGACGAGGTTGTCGGTCAGGCCAATGATCAGTTCGCCACGCAGGTGCTGGTGCAGGCCATTGACCTCGGTGCGGAAACTTTCCAGCGCACTTAACAGTTGCAGCGCTGACTGATAAACCTCGCGGCCCTCTTCAGTCAGCGAGAACCCGGCGCGGCCGCGTTGGCACAAACGCAGGCCGAGGCGCTGTTCGAGATCGCTCATCTGCTGGCTGATCGCCGAGCGACCGATGCCAAGCACGGTTTCCGCCGCCGAGAAGCCGCCGCACTCCACCACGCTGCGGAAAATCCGCAGCAGGCGAATATCAAAATCACTGACCTGGGCCAGCGGATCGGGGCGGCGACTGCTCATGCTGTTGTTCTCATTGTTTAGCAGGATTCTAACTGAAGGTTAGAAAAGTTGGATTTCACCGACTTTATCCGCGTGGCAATTTAGCTGCAACAACGCTTTTTATCTCCCTGATGCTTATGCCCTGCGAGGTTTTGCCCGATGAACATGCCTGAAAACGCGCCGTCGCCACTGGCCAGCCAACTGAAGCTGGACGCGCATTGGATGCCGTACACCGCCAACCGCAACTTCCAGCGCGACCCGCGTCTGATCGTGGGTGCCGAAGGCAGCTGGCTGTTCGATGACAAGGGCCGCAAGATCTACGATTCGCTGTCCGGTCTGTGGACCTGCGGCGCTGGGCACACCCGCAAGGAAATCCAGGAAGCGGTATCCAAACAACTGGGCACCCTCGATTACTCGCCAGGCTTCCAGTACGGCCATCCGCTGTCGTTCCAGTTGGCGGAAAAGATCACTGAGCTGACCCCGGGCAACCTGAACCACGTGTTCTTCACCGACTCCGGTTCCGAGTGCGCCGACACTGCGGTGAAGATGGTTCGTGCCTACTGGCGTCTGAAAGGTCAGTCGACCAAGACCAAAATGATCGGCCGTGCCCGTGGTTATCACGGTGTGAACATCGCCGGCACCAGCCTCGGCGGCGTCAACGGCAACCGCAAGCTGTTCGGTCAGGCGATGATGGATGTCGATCACCTGCCGCACACGCTGCTGACCAGCAACGCATTCTCCCGTGGCATGCCGGAGCAGGGCGGTATCGCTCTGGCCGATGAGCTGCTGAAGTTGATCGAACTGCACGACGCGTCGAACATCGCGGCGGTCTTCGTTGAGCCGATGGCCGGTTCCGCTGGTGTGCTGGTTCCGCCTCAGGGTTACCTGAAGCGTCTGCGCGAGATCTGTGATCAGCACAACATCCTGCTGGTATTCGACGAAGTGATTACCGGCTTCGGCCGCACCGGTTCGATGTTCGGCGCCGAAAGCTTTGGCGTGACCCCGGATCTGATGTGCATCGCCAAGCAAGTGACCAACGGCGCGATTCCGATGGGCGCGGTGATTGCCAGCTCCGAGATCTACCAGACCTTCATGAATCAGCCGACTCCGGAATACGCGGTGGAATTCCCCCACGGCTACACCTACTCGGCCCACCCGGTGGCGTGCGCCGCTGGCCTGGCGGCACTCGACCTGCTGCAAAAGGAAAACCTCGTGCAGAGCGTGGCCGAGGTTGCACCGCATTTCGAAAATGCCCTGCACGGTCTGAAAGGTTCGAAGAACGTCATCGACATCCGTAACTACGGCCTGGCCGGTGCGATCCAGATCGCGGCCCGTGACGGCGACGCCATCGTGCGTCCGTTCGAAGCCGGTATGGCCCTGTGGAAAGCCGGGTTCTACGTACGCTTCGGCGGCGACACGCTGCAGTTCGGCCCAACCTTCAACAGCAAGCCGCAAGACCTCGATCGTCTGTTCGATGCGGTTGGCGAAGTGCTGAACAAGCTCGACTGATTTTTCCCTCTATATATACCTGCGAATAACAGGCGCCCCATGTGGGCGTCTGTACACAAGAATTCAGGAGTTTTCGATGAGCGTTATCCCGCATTTGATCAATGGCGAACTGGTGACCGAGAACGGTCGCGCGGTTGATGTGTTCAACCCGTCCACCGGTCAGGCGATCCACAAGCTGCCGCTGGCCACCCGCGAAACCATTCAACATGCAATCGACGCCGCCAAAGCTGCGTTCCCGGCATGGCGCAACACTCCTCCGGCCAAGCGTGCCCAGGTGATGTTCCGCTTCAAGCAACTGCTGGAGCAGAACGAAGCACGCATCTCGCAATTGATCAGCGAAGAACACGGCAAGACCCTCGAAGACGCCGCCGGTGAACTGAAGCGCGGTATCGAGAACGTCGAGTTCGCCTGCGCCGCCCCGGAAATCCTCAAGGGCGAGTACAGCCGCAACGTCGGCCCGAACATCGATGCCTGGTCGGACTTTCAGCCGCTGGGTGTGGTGGCCGGCATCACGCCATTCAACTTCCCGGCGATGGTCCCACTGTGGATGTACCCGCTGGCGATCGTCTGCGGCAACTGCTTTATCCTCAAACCGTCCGAGCGTGACCCAAGCTCGACGCTGCTGATTGCTCAATTGCTGATCGAAGCCGGTCTGCCGAAAGGCGTGCTGAGCGTGGTGCATGGCGACAAGACTGCAGTGGACGCGCTGATTGAAGCGCCGGAAGTCAAAGCGCTGAGCTTTGTTGGTTCGACGCCGATTGCCGAATACATCTATGCCGAAGGTACCAAGCGCGGCAAACGCGTTCAGGCACTGGGCGGCGCGAAGAACCATGCGGTGCTGATGCCGGATGCGGATCTGGACAACGCGGTCAGCGCGCTGATGGGCGCGGCCTACGGTTCTTGCGGTGAGCGCTGCATGGCGATTTCGGTCGCAGTGTGTGTCGGCGATCAGGTAGCGGATGCGCTGGTGGCGAAACTGGTTCCACAGATCAAGGCGCTGAAAATCGGTGCCGGCACTTCGTGTGGTCTGGACATGGGGCCACTGGTGACCGGTCAGGCGCGGGACAAGGTCAGCGGCTATGTCGATGACGGTGTGGCCGCGGGTGCGACCTTGGTCGTCGATGGTCGCGGCTTGAGCATTCCGGGTAACGAAGAGGGCTTCTTCCTCGGCGGCTGCCTGTTCGACAACGTTAGCCCTGAAATGCGCATCTATAAGGAAGAGATCTTCGGGCCGGTGTTGTGCGTGGTTCGGGTCAACAGCCTGGAAGAGGCGATGAAGCTGATCAACGATCACGAATACGGCAACGGCACCTGCATCTTCACTCGTGATGGTGAAGCGGCGCGTCTGTTCTGCGACGAAATTGAAGTCGGCATGGTCGGCGTCAACGTACCGCTGCCGGTTCCTGTGGCTTACCACAGCTTCGGCGGCTGGAAGCGCTCGCTGTTCGGCGACCTGCATGCCTATGGCCCGGATGGTGTGCGCTTCTATACCCGTCGCAAGGCCATCACCCAGCGCTGGCCGCAGCGTGCGAGCCATGAGGCTTCGCAGTTCGCTTTCCCTAGCTTGTAAGTAGCAGGGCATGACGAAGGCCGACCTCTAAAGGTCGGCCTTCGTGTTTTCGGGTTTTTTTGACCGATATGACAGAAATGTGAAAAAAGCGGTTGACGGCAGATTCAGGAGGTCTATAATTCGCCCCACTTCCGGCGCAGTCGAAACGGAAAACTCCTTGAGATTCAACGAGTTACGCAGTTTTCGACAGCGACTTGCTTCAGTTCATCGAGGTCTGGAAGGAGTTGAAAGA
>NZ_JALMEY010000055.1:0-303 GCF_023100615.1 Pseudomonas sp. MWU12-3103b | reverse complement strand
CAGATCCACGGCCTGGTGTACCGCATCGAGCAAGGCGATTCCGGCAAGACGCTGACTCGTTACAGCATCAGCCTGGTGCCGCAACTGGCCTATTTGCGGCACAACCATGACCAGCAGATTTTCCAGAACCTCACGGTGCCGAAGATCATCGCCCAAGTGCTGGAAGATCGCGGCATCCTCGCCGACGCCTACAGCTTCCAGCTCAACGCCGAGTACCCGCAACGCGATTACTGCGTGCAGTACGACGAGTCCGACCTGCATTTCATCCAGCGCCTGTGCGAAGAGGAAGGCATCCACTTCCAC
>NZ_JALMEY010000054.1:0-303 GCF_023100615.1 Pseudomonas sp. MWU12-3103b | reverse complement strand
AAGATTCATGGCCTGGTGTACCGCATCGAGCAAGGCGATTCCGGCAAGACCCTGACCCGCTACAGCATCAGCCTGATGCCGCAACTGGCCTATCTGCGGCACAACCATGACCAGCAGATTTTCCAGAACCTCACGGTGCCGAAAATCATCGCCCAGGTCCTTGAAGATCGCGGCATCCTCGCCGACGCGTACAGCTTCCAGCTCAACGCCGAGTACCCGCAGCGCGATTACTGCGTGCAGTACGACGAGTCCGACCTGCATTTCATCCAGCGTCTGTGCGAAGAGGAAGGCATTCACTTCCAT
>NZ_JALMEY010000053.1:0-364 GCF_023100615.1 Pseudomonas sp. MWU12-3103b | reverse complement strand
CTACCAGCTCTGGCGGAATGCCACAGATGAGACCAGCCTTTCGAATCCATTGGTGTTCACCGTGGGTGTCGCGCTGGAACTGCTCGCCCCTTCGATCAAGGAGAACAACGGCGACAGCGCACTCAACCCGCTGCTGGTCAGAGACACCTTGACCATCGTGGTGCCGGACAACAGCGCGTTGTTGCCAACTGACGAAATCATCGCCACCTGGACTGGCGCACAGGGTACGCCCGCAGGCGGTTCGCACACCTCTGTTCCTCGGCCGCTGGGCAGCAACCGGGAGTTTGCGATTCCAAATAGTGTGGTCGCGTTCAACCTGAACAAAGATGTGAAGGTGTCCTACGTCGTCATCCGCGACGGCAAG
>NZ_JALMEY010000052.1:0-394 GCF_023100615.1 Pseudomonas sp. MWU12-3103b | reverse complement strand
CGACGGTCAGGTCACCCATTACTACTACGACACGCGCGGGCAGTTGCTGTCGATCCGCTACCCGGACAGCAGCAGGCACAAGTTGTCGTGGAACGACCTCGGGCAACTGATCGAGGAAACCCTGCCCGACGGTGGTGTGCGGCGCTTTTCCTACGACCCGCTGGGGCGACGGACGACCACTTGCGACGAGCACGGCGCGATCACCCGCCAGCAGTGGGACGCTGTTGGCCGACTAATTCAGACGACCTTTCCTACGGGCGCTACCCGTGCTTACAGCTATGGCGCCTACGGCCAGGTCACTGCCGAGCGCGACGAACTCGGCCACATCACCCGCTACGAGTATGACGACGACCTGCACCTCGTCTCGCGCAAGATCAATCCCGACGGCACGCGA
>NZ_JALMEY010000051.1:0-394 GCF_023100615.1 Pseudomonas sp. MWU12-3103b | reverse complement strand
CCGCGTGCCGTCGGGGTTGATCTTGCGCGAGACCAGGTGCAGGTCGTCGTCATACTCGTAGCGGGTGATGTGCCCGAGTTCGTCGCGCTCGGCAGTGACCTGGCCGTAGGCGCCGTAGCTGTAGGCACGGGTAGCGCCCGTAGGAAAGGTCGTCTGAATTAGTCGGCCAACCGCATCCCACTGCTGGCGGGTGATCGCGCCGTGCTCGTTGCAAGTGGTCGTCCGTCGCCCCAGCGCGTCGTAGGAAAAGCGCCGCACACCACCGTCGGGCAGGGTTTCCTCGATCAGTTGCCCGAGGTCGTTCCACGACAACTTGTGCCGGCTGCTGTCCGGATAGCGGATCGACAGCAACTGCCCGCGCGTGTCGTAGTAGTAATGGGTGACCTGACCGTCA
>NZ_JALMEY010000050.1:0-476 GCF_023100615.1 Pseudomonas sp. MWU12-3103b | reverse complement strand
CCCTGAAAGCGCAGCGGCTGGTCCAGGTAGTCCTCGCCCGCGAGGGTGATCGCCGACACCTTGCCGTAGGCGTCGTATTGCGCCGACCAGACGATTTCGCCGCTGTAGTCGGTGAGTTCCTGCGGGGTGCCGAGGTGGTCGAGTTGGTAGTAGAACGGGCAGGCCTTTTTCGGGCCTTTGCCGTCGAGCAGGGCCAGCGGGCGGAAGGTGCCGGGTTCGTAGACGTAGCTGCGGTGGTGGGTTTTGCTGCTCTCGGCGACGAGGTGGTCGCCTTGCCAGAAGAACTCGGTGCTGATGCCGTCGACGGTTTTGCGGATGCGCCGGCCGAAGGCGTCGTATTGGTAGGTCGCGGTTTGGCCGTCGGCGCGGGTCAGGCCGATCAGGCGGTGCTGGCAGTCGTAGCGGTATTCGGTGACGAGTTGCTGGTCGCGGCCACGGCGTTCGCGGATCAGGTTGCCGAAGGCGTCGTAGTCGTA